>CAZOLV010000001.1:0-9146 GCA_964580725.1 uncultured Anaerolineae bacterium
CTGCCGCACAGTCCGATCCGCTGCGCCCACGTTATCACTTCGCCGCGCCTGCGCAATGGATGAACGATCCCAACGGCACGATCTTCATTGACGGCGAGTATCACCTCTTCTATCAATTCAACCCGTACGCGCCGCGCTGGGGTCAAATCCACTGGGGACATAGCAAGAGTTCCGACCTGGCGCATTGGGAACACCTGCCCATTGCGCTCACGCCAGCGTATGAGCAGGGCGAGCAGCATTGTTTTTCGGGCTGCTGCGTCAACGACAACGGCACACCGACGATTTTCTACACCAGCATCGGCGGGCGCTTGGGGTTGGCCAATGTCTGGCGCGGCGCACAACAATGGAAGGCGCGGGGCGATTCGGCGCTGATCCATTGGCAGCGCGCGCAAAACAACCCCTTCGTCAGCCAAGCACTTCACCCGCGCAAGGTCTATCACTGGCGCGATCCTTACATTTGGCGGAACAACCATGAATGGCGCATGGTACTGGCCGGAAAATACCTCGGCGATAAGGGCGGCAGTGTCTTCATGTACTCATCTCCCGATCTCGAAGCATGGAAATTCCACGGAGCAATTTTCAAGCACAAGACGAGGGGCGTGGAATGTCCCAACCTGCTCGAATTTGGCGAACGCGTCGCGCTGATCGTCTCGCCCTATGCGCAAGTCCAGTACGCGATGGGCAAACTCGAAAACGACAGGTTCGAGACAGAGCGATGGCTGACGCTCGATCACGGCAAAGATTTTTACGCAACCAATACGTTCATTGACAACGACGACGGATACAAAATGGTCGGCTGGATCAAAGTCCGCGGCAACGGCGCCTGGCAGGGATGTTCGAGTTTGCCCCGGCACATCACGGTTGCGGAGAATGGCCTACGCATCGCCCCCGCGGCAGGTCTGCAATCATTGCGAAAGAATCGGATTGATTGGCGTGAGACTATCGCCGGCAATGCGCTTGAAGTCAAGATGACTTTCCCAACCGATGCGAAGTCACCCGTTGGACTGATCCTGGAAGATGACGAGCGGGCGTACCCGGTCACCATTGATACGGTCAGTGGTGAACTGTGCGTTCTCGATGAACGAACGAGACTGGAAAGGTTCGATCCAGCGCAGACCCTGCATCTGCATGTTTTCATTGACCGCTCTGTAGTGGAAGTCTTCATTGATGAACGTGAAAGCCTTTCGACCTGGGTGCGTCCGACTCTGACAAAGAACCGCGCGTGGCGAATCCGCTTGCGGACGCCCGCGCTCGATCTCGAAGCATGGGAGCTGTGATGATCTATCCGACGCCGAGACACAATCCGATTCACACCATCTTCCAGAGCGACCTGCTGCGCGTCATAGACCACCGCTGTGCGGGACGTGACGATGCGCGCGGTGAAATCCCGACAGAGTTCGAGATCGTCCTGCCGCGGGCGGGCGCCTACCAGCGCCGGGACGCCCACGGCGCCTTTCTGGCCGATCCCAACCAGGTCGTGTTCTTCAACCAGGGCGAACCCTACGACATCAGCCACCCCATCCAAGGCGGGGATGCTTCCACCGTGTTCGTCCTCGTCCCGGCCCTGCTGCGGGAGATCGCGGCGGCGCACAACCTCGCGGCGGCAGACGGCCAGCGGCCCTTCCCGCGCAGCCACCTGACGCTCGACTCTCGCCTGCAGGTTGTGCAGTACCGTCTGCTGCGGGATGCCGCTCCCGCGGGCGCGCTCGCAATCGAAGAAGAAGTCATCTCAGCGGTGGATGAAATTTTGCGCGCCCTACACGCACCGACGTCGGCGCCGCCACGCCATGCCGCCGGCACCCTGCGCGCCCATGCCGAACAGGCGCAGGCCGTCAAGACCTTTCTCAATGCCAACGTTGGCGCTGAGCTGCAGCTCGAAGACATTGCCGCCGCCGTCTATCTCTCGCCGTTCCACCTGTGTCGCGTCTTCAAGCAAGAGGCCGGCATGACCCTCCACCAGTATGTCAACCGCCTGCGCCTGTTCAACGCCGCCCAGCGCATGGTGGAAAACCCCGTCACGCGCCTCGATGCGCTGGCGCTCGATTTCGGCTTTGCCAACCATGGCCACTTCACCACCGCCTTCCGCAAGCTGTTCGGGATCAGTCCCTCCGAGTTCCGCGACCCACTCTTTCGCCAGATGCGCAAGATTTTAGAAGCCTGACGCCCGGTCTTCCTGTATGCTCTTGGCGAAAGGAAAACCGGGAACATGAAACAGTACCTCTCTCTCCTGCGTGACAAGACATTCGGCCTGCTCTGGCTGGGCGCCACCATTTCGATTCTGGGCGACGGCCTCACCTGGACGGCGCTCGTCTGGCTCATCTACGAACTGACCGGCTCGGCCAGGGACATCGGCGCGCTGGTCGTCATCTACACCGCGCCCGTCATCGCGGGCGGCCCGCTGGCCGGCTACCTGCTCGATCGCTGCGACCGCCGCAAAGTCCTGCTGGCCGACAACCTGATCCGCGGCGCGCTCATGGCGTGCATTCCGCTCCTGCATTGGCTGGATCAACTCCAGACCTGGCACCTGTACGCCGCGGCGGGCGTCTACGGCCTGTTCAAGATGATCAGCCTGGCGGGCATCCCCACCGTCTTCCCTTCGATCCTGCCCGCAGAAAAGCTGACCACCGCCAACGCCCTGGAATCTCTCAGTTTCGGCGTCGGCGGGGTGATCGGCCCGGCCCTGGGCGGCGTGCTGATCGGCCTGATCGGCGGCGCCAACACCATTGCGCTCGATGCGCTCTCCTATTTCGTCTTTGCCGCCTGCCTGTTCTTCCTGCCGCCCCTGCCTGTCGCCCACGCGCAGGGCGCCACGCCCGCCAGAGATCTGCGACCGGCGCTGCGCTTCATCCGCAGCGCGCCCGCCCTCTGGTTCATCACCCTCATGTTCATGGGCGTCAATGTGGGGATGGGGATGCTTTCGGTCTTCCTGCCGATCTATGCGCGCGAAACCCTGGGCGGCGACGCAACCACTTATGGCAGCCTGCTGAGCGCCGCGACCGCTGGCGAGTTGCTCGGCGCGCTGCTCGTCGGCATGCTCGTCTGGCGCTGGACGCTTGGACGTTCCATCGCCTCCGCCCAGGCGGCGGTGGGCGCCAGTTTCCTCGGCCTGCTGGCGCTGCCGGGCTTCGCTCTCTCCGCCGCCTTTCTGGGCGTCGCCCACTTCTTCAGCGCGCCGCTGACGATCTGGGCGCAGACCATCCGCCTGCGCCTCATCCCCGCGCCGTTGCGCGGGCGGGTCATCAGCCTGTTGCGGACGCTGATGCAGGCCGCGCCGCCGCTCGGCGCGTTGCTTTGCTCTCATCTGTTGGCTGGCTTCGGAGTCTCGGCGACAATCGTGGCGCTGGCGTTCATCATCGCCATCCCTGGGCTGATCGGTATCGTCCACCCCGCGCTGGCGCATGAGAATACGATTGCGGAAGCGTAGCGCAAAGACGCAACCGTTCCCGGCACGGTGCGGCCGATGGCCTTTTTTGGACTGCTGATTTTGGAGATGTCTTTCTCCTCACCAACTCTGAGCCTTCGCTGAGCGAAAGCGATTTCGTAGTCTTCAGCAACGACGAGGCGCCAATCCATCTGGACGAGGATAACAACAGTGCCAGCAGTGTCGCTATCTTGAAAGACGCCAAAGCCACCGTCTGGTCGGTGGCAGAGTCGGGCGCGGCGGCGGCTGCCGGCCCCAGCGCCGTCCAGGTGGATGCCGGCAGCCAGGGCCAGCGCCTGGCCTATGCGTTGACCGGCTCGCAGAACTGGATCGAGGACTTCGGCAGCGGACAGTTACGGGCTGGCCAGGCAGTGATCGAGTTGGGGAGACAGCCTACGCCGAGGCGATCAACGCCGGGCGGGCCTACCACGTCTTCCTGGCGCCCCTGGGCGACTGCGCCCTGTACGTGACCGAGAAAGCCGCAGCCAGCTTCACGGTGCGCGCCCTGGGCGGTCAGCCATGCAGCATCACCTTCGACTACCGTATCGTCGGCCTGCGCCGCGGCTGCGAGACGGCGCGCATCGAGCAATTCAAGACGAATTTGGTTGCGACGGGCAATCAAGCAGTCGCAGAAGAACGACGTCCACCGCATTGCGCCATTTTCAATCTGTTCGAGACGACTCGATGTGTGCCAGCCGCCGATTTTTTCCGGCGGCGCATGGCTGAACAGTTGTCGGAGACCAATGACGTTGTAGCACATTTCCGGTAACACTGCGTCGGGTTGCTGCGTCAGTCAAGTCAAGACACATTGCTGCTCCTGGCGTCGTTGGCTTGGACAAGCCCTCCGACAGGCTCAGGGGGCCGCTCAGCCAACGGCGCCTGACGCTGTCCGAGCACGGAGCACGCATAGAAAAACCATGTCCCCCCATGTCTCCGCGGATGACAAAACGATTGACATCGTTCTGCCAGGCTGACTGGTGCGGCGATCCCGCGATGTTCTGACGCAAAGGAGGTGTTGCCATGCAAAGCCCTCGACAGGAACAGCAGATCGCGCTGCTGAGCGCCTTGATTCTGATGGCGACAGCCGTGATCGTCACGGCCAGCCATGCCCCGCCCCCCTTCCTCGACACGTCCGTGGGTGGGATCGCGGCCGGCGATCCCGCCGACGGCCATACCTACGCCTTCTGGTATACCCTCACCTGCCCAAGCCTGATCAGCAACCAGCCGTGCGAGTGCGACCTCAACATCAACGGCAACGACTGCATCGCCACCGTTGACAGCAACGGCGACGGCGTGTTGGATCAGGCCGCCGATGGCGATGGCGACGGCATACCCGATCTGCTCGACACCGATTACGCCGCGCGCGGCGCCGGCGTGCGTGAGAGCGTGGCTCTGCGCCTGGTGGACTCGATCAACCGCTACGTCAACGACTGGGACTTCCAGTCGCCCTGGTGGGAGGACGACGCCGGCCAGGTGGTCATCGCCAACCGGCCGCTGCACGTCTACGACCTGGACATCAATGGCGGCGCGGCGTTGACCCACATCAAGCTGGATGTGAACAACCTGCTGACGGCCAGCCCGCGCGCCCTGGTCACGCACGAGTCCTGGCACAAGATCCAGCACGGTTACTACGAACGCAGCCGCCAGCCTACCTGGGTGCACGAGGGCCAGGCGCGCAGCGTGCAGGACAAGGTTTTCGACGACCTGGAGACCAGCAACCACGGCGCGAACAACAACCTCTTGGGCAACCCCACTTACACCCAGCAGGAAGATCGCGATGGCGACGGCGTCCCCGAATGGAGCCAGGCCGAAGGATTGCGAGGCGCCGATTACGACGCCGCCCTGTGGTGGACCTACTACGCCGAGCAGTTTGGCGATAACGATCTGGCCACGGCCGGCGCGGGCATGGACGCCTGGCGCACCTTCGTGGAACAGGCAGACAGCGGTCTCTACGGCCTCAGCGCGCTGGATGCCGCCATCGCCGCCGAGACGACCAGCGACGTGGATACAATGGAAGAGGCTTTCCGCGACTTCGTGATCGCCAATTACGCCAAGGAGCTCGACGTCTCTGGCATTCCCTTGTCCGACCTGGGCGGTCGCGACCCGGTATTGGCGCTGCAATATCGCGACGAGGATCGCGCCGGCGTCAATCCCACGGTCTACAACACCCCCAGGTTCGACGTTGATGTGACGCTGCCCGGCAACCCGCAGCAGGGCGTCGTCAGCGCCCATGCCGAAGATGCCGACGAGGCCGACGTCGCTCCCACCTGGGCCATACCCGCCTGGGGTGCACGCTACTACCGCGGCGCCACCCCCACCGCATGCCAGGTTGCTGGCGTCAACATCACAGGCGACGAGGGCGGCCGCCTGGCCTTTGCCTTCCTGGTCGTTGGCCCGGACAGCAACGGCGACGGTCGCAAAGAGGCCAGCCGCCTGCTGCGAACAGTCGGCCAGGACTTCACGGCCTCCGTGTGGACTGGCAGCGGCGCCGTGGACCATGTGGCCGCGGTCGTAGCCGGACTCGACGCCGGCTACGGCTATAGCTACACCCTGGCGTGCAGCACCGTCGCCGTCAACATCATTCGGCCGACGACCGCAGATCCCGCCCATGTGGGCGAGCCGTTGACGCCCGAGCGTTTTCTGGTCTGGCTGGAGGTGGCCGGCCAGGCGCCGTTGGCCACGCCCTCCGTGCCTGGTTTGGACTGGCAGCGTGACTTCGAAGTGTTCGTCGGCCCTGTAGACCCGGACAATGCAGCCGTCATCCTGAACGGCGGTTATCTGGGCCACACCGGGCAGTATTGGCTGGTGGCGCAGGCGCCAAGCAAACCCGGCGCACTCTACGGCGCCCAGTACGACCTGACCGTGCGGCTTGGCGGCGTGGTCAGCGCAATCGAAAACGACGCCGTTTGGTACGACGAAGTGCGCAGCGACCGCGTGCTGGTGATTGACCGTTCGGGCAGCATGGCGGGCGACAAGCTGCTGGCCGCCCAGGACGCGGCCCGCTTCCACACCGAAGACCTGGTGCAGTTCGATCGGCTGGGCGTCGTCAGCTTCAGTGATAACGCCACCGGCGACTACCCGGCGGCTGGCCTGGCGCTGCTGCCAGACGCGCAGGCCGCCGGCGTGCGCGCCGGCGCCCAGGCCGCGATCCAGGGGCTGGCCGCCGGCGGCAATACCAGCATCGGTGACGGTCTCAGCATGGCGCAGGATCGCCTGGATGCGGTCGGCTCGGACAACGATTGGTGGATCGTGCTGCTGTCTGACGGCATGGAGAACACGCCACTCTTCTACGACGACGTGCGCGCCCGGCTGATGGACGCCGGCACCCATGTGCACGCCATTGCGCTGGGCGAGGGTGCGCACGAGGACCTGATGCGGCGCATCGCCGCCGACACCTGCGGCGAGGACTTGCTGGACGTCTGCTATCATCATATCGTCGAGACGGCGCTCGACCAACCCGCCGTCACCCTCTCCAACCCCCTGGCCGACCTGTACACCCAGATTGCCGAAAATATCGCCAACCTCGACCGCTTGTGGGAGCAGCAGGGGCAGGTGGCCGCCGGCGCAACCTCGACCGATACGATTCCCGCGCCGGAGACCGGCGTCAAGGATGCCCTCTTTGCCTTTCACTGGAACAGCGCAGCCGCGCCGAACATTGTGCTGCGCGACCCGACCGGCGCGGTGCTGGCGCCCGCACCGCCCGACGTGGTGCGCCTGCCCGATTCCCTGGGCAACCGTCACCTGGTCTGGCAGGTCGCCAACCTGCAACCGGGCAACTGGACCGTCAGTCTGACCGCGCCCGGCGCGCCGGTCGAGTATGTGGCGACGCTGTCCGGTCGCGAGACCAACGGTGTGCAGATGCGCGTCTTCTTCGATCAAGCGCCCGATCTGCGACGCGCCGGACTCGCTCTGCCCATCGTCGCCAATCTAACCGACAGCCTGGGCGGGGTGACCGCTGCGTCGCTGACGGCGGAAGTGACTTCTGCAACAGCCCTGACCTACACCATGTCCCTGTTCGACGACGGCGAGCACGGCGATGGTACAGCCGGCGATGGAACCTATGGCAGCTTCTTCACCCGCGTCAACCAGCCCGGCAGTTACGAGGTGCACGTGACCGCCAGCGGAAACGATAACCTCGGCGATGCGTTCACCCGCCACGCCCACGTCAGCTATTTTGCGGTCGCCGAGGCCACGCCAAGCCTGTGGGATCCGGATGGCGATGGTCTACCCAGCCGCTGGGAAGTGCGCTTCGGCCTCGATCCCTATGATCCCACCGGGATCAACGGCGCGGCCGGTGACCCGGATGGGGATCAGCTCACCAACGCCGGCGAATTTGCGGCTGGCGCCGATCCCCGCCGCTCGGACAGCGATCGCGGCGGCGAGGCGGATGGCTCCGAGGTCATCGCGGGGCGCAATCCGCTGGTTCCCGGCGATGACGTGGTGCGGCCCCCGCGCGAGGTGTGGGTCGAGCCGGACAATGGCGCCAACCACATCTTTTTCACCTCGGAAGCTGTCTGCGCCAACCTGCGCGTCGAGCGAACCACGAACCTGGCCGCAGGCTTCGTCTTTCTCGCCAACGTCAATCCTGCGACCGGCCTGTTCGACCACGGCGGGCTGGCCAACGGCGTCGTCCAATACTACCGCCTGCGCTGCGACGGCGTGGGCGGCGCGCGCAGCGGCTTCAGCGCCATTGTCCACGGCCTGCCGAAGGGTGACGTGGCTGCACCAGAAGGTCTGGTGGTCATCGAAGATGGCGCCGAACACAGCGCAGATTTGGATGTGGCGCTCAGCCTCGACGCGTCCGACGACGCCACCCACATGCAGATCTCCAACCGGTCCGACTTTGCGGCCGCGGCCTGGGCGCCACTGGCGGCCAGCAGTCCCTGGACGCTGGCGCCGCACCCGCTGACCGGCGAGGCCTTCGTCTACGTGCGTTTCCGCGACGCGGCCGGCAACGTGTCTATCATCGCGGACGACGACATCCGCTATCAGCCGCCGTTCGAGGCGGCTGTGCCTGCGGGCGGCGGAGAGTTCGACAGCCCCGATCACCGCATCCACATGGTCGCGCCGCCGGGCGCACTGCTGGCCAACGCCATCTTTCGCTACGTGCGGTTGGAGCGGCCGGGCGATGCGCCGTCTGCCGGCCATGCCTATGGCGGCGCACACTTTCAACTGACGGCCCGCCGCGCCGACAACGGCCAGCCCATCACCGCGTTTCCTGTCCCCTTGCAGTTGTCCGTGAACTATCGGCACCACGAATGGCGCGACGGCCCTATCGGCGACGAGCGCTGGCTCGATGTGTGGCGCGCCGCGGCGCCGACCGGCTGGCAGGCGTTGGACGCCAGCATTGATCTGTTGGACAACCAACTGCATGTGGCGCTGGGAGGGTTGAGCGAGTTTGCGCTGTTTGGGCAGATTGACCCCTTGTGTTACGACTTCGACGGCGACGGTCGCAACGGCATGACGGACATCGAGTCGGTTGCTTCCGATTGGGGGCAAATCACCGGCTTCGATCCGCGCTTCGATCTGGATCGCGATGGCGATGTTGATATTGACGATGTCATCGGTATTGCGACGGGCTGGAACCGGCTGTGCAGCGCCACACCCACGCCAACCGCCACGCACACGCCGACGCCAACCGCCACGCGCACGCCGACGCCAACCGCCACACGCACGCCGACGCCAACCGCCACGCGCACGCCGACGCCAACCGCCACGCGCACGC
>CAZOLV010000001.1:9246-17132 GCA_964580725.1 uncultured Anaerolineae bacterium
CACGCCGACGCCAACCGCCACGCGCACGCCGACGCCGGTGACCATCGTCCTGACGCCGGTGGCCGATGCGTATGTCTTTTCGTCGGCGCCCACGACCAACTATGGCGCAGCGACGTTGCTCTATGTGGGCAGTCTGAGCGCTTCCAGCACTGGCCGGGCATTGTTCCGCTTCAACCTGTCTGGCATTCCAAGCGGGGCGACCGTGCAGAGTGCGGCTTTCCAGGCCTATCTGGTACAATTCAGCGCCACACCCGCGCTGCTCGATGTGGAACTGAAGCGCAGCGACGCCGCCTGGCAGGAGATGACAGTCACCTGGGCCTCGCAACCGTCGTACACGGGCGCCAACAACGTGCTCGGTGTGGGCCAGACCGTTGGCTACTACCAGTGGGACGTCGCCAGCCTGGTGCAGACCTGGGTCAACGGCGCAGCCAACTACGGTTTGGCGCTGGTCAGTAAGAATGAAAGCGCGCTTGGCTGGCGCGGTTTTGCCAGCCGAGAAAGCCCTCCCAACTGGCCGCGACTGGTGGTGACGTACCGCCCGTGATAGCGGGCATCCCGAAAACGCCGCATAATCCTCTGAATCGAGCGTGTGCGACTGCCGCAGATCAGAGGATGACGTTACGGAACGATTTTCAACCAGCAGGTTGAAGCGTGAAAGAGAGAAAGCCGTGTGGATGGTCAAATATCCGCTTGGCCAAACGACTGCGAAGATTCATGAGAAGATATGGAAGATATGAAGGAGAGAAGATATGGAAGATATGAAGGAGACGCACGTGAAGCTGATCGAATTCTGTTCTTGCCGCACGGGGCCGCCATGATTGACCACGCCCGAAGACCGCAATTGCTCGTTTGGTTGCTCCTGGCCCTGCTCCTTGCGAGTTGCACGCACGAACAGGCGAAACAGGGCGGTCGCCTGGATGCGCACATCGCCCTGGCCTGGACTTATGCTGCGGGCGGAGCCATTCACCAGCCGCCTCTGCTGGTGGGCGATCTGGTCATTGTGGCGCCTGCCGGCGGCCCGCTAACCGCTCTGGATGCTCGCACCGGTCGTACACGCTGGCAGTTCGCCCCGGCCGAGGGTTTGTGGGAGCGGGCGGTGGCCGCCGATGCTCGCCGCATCTTTGTGGGGCTGAAGGGCAGAGGCTTTGCCGCGTTGGATGCCGGTAGCGGCCGGGTTTTGTGGCAGCAGGCGCTCGGGATCGAATGCCAGATGCCGCCGCTGGTTTACGGGGACACCCTGTATATCCCGACTACCTTTGTGGGGCCGGAGCTGGATGCCAACGTCGCTGGCCGTGCGCAACTGTTGGCCCGCAATGCCCGGAACGGTCAACCGATCTGGACCTTCGAGACAGGGAACTACATCCTGCAAACGCCAGAGCGGCGCGGGGACACGATCTACGTGGGCGGCAACTTTGCCGATCCGCAACCGATAGATGAAGGCGGCCATGTGCGTATCTATGCGCTCGATGCACGCGATGCAACGGTGCGTTGGACCTACGAGGCGGAAGACGGCTTTCCCAAGCGTCTTCATGCCGCTGCCGAGACGCTGGTGTTCGTCGGCTATCAGGACTTCTTGAACGGCATAGATGCCGGGCAGGGCGTGTTGCGCTGGCGGCGGGATACGGGCAACTGGACGCCCACCTTCCTGGGCGCTGATGACGCCATCTACTCGAGCGCAGCCAACACCACCGTTGCCCGCCTGGATGCCAACAGCGGGGCGCTGATCTGGCAGTTCAACATTCCTGGCGGCTCCTTCAACTATCTGTTAGGCGCAGCGACGCTGCAGGATGATGTACTCCTGTTTCTGACTCAACAGGGTGATATCCACGCCCTGGATGCGGCCACAGGCGCTTCGCTCTGGCATGTGGAAACCGGCGTTGTGGCGGCGCGCACCGGCCTCAGTGCGGCAGGCGGTTGGCTCTTCTTTGGCGACGCGGCAGGGACGGTCTACGCATACTCATCGCCAGAAGGTTCTTAAATGAAAATGGCCGATTGGGGCGACCCCAATCGGCCATCTTCTCTACTCGACCTTATTTCCGCTTGCCGGCCAGGACGGGCGGGCCGTCGCGGTTGCCTTCGGTGATGTCGAACTCCCAACCTGGTGGCATGCGGTTGTTGCGCAACCGCGCCCGCAGTTTGGAGTGACTCCAGTCGAAGTCCTTCTTGCCCGGTGCGCTTTCTCCGAGGATGGAGACGCCGGGCGGTTCTTCGAGCGAATCGGCGCCGACGAGGATGCCCTCGTAGGTGGAGAGGTCCATTTCGTGGTACGAGTTCTCAGCGGCGGCGAAGTGACAGCCGGTGCAGGCTTGGGATCCCTGGAACCACATATTGTTTTGGGTGAAGAAGGGCAGGACATCGCGCTCGAAGGTGAGGTTGGCCCCGCCGTAGGTGAAGGCGCCGTTTGGCGCGCCGGCCTGCGTCCATGCTGCGATCAGTCCCACGGCGGTCAGTTCGCAGTCGAACTTGTCCAACTGCACCTCGACCCTCTTGTCGCCCAGGTTCAGACAAGGCCCGTCACGATTGGCTTCGGTGATGTCGAAGGCGCTGCCTGGCGGCATACGGTTGTTGCGCAGCCGTTCGCGCAGCTTCGAACTGCCCCAATCGAAGTCGCCCTTGCCCGGTGCGCTTTCGCCCAGAATGGAGACGCCAGGCGGTTCTTCGAGCGAATCGGCGCCGATGCGAACGCCCTTGTAGGAGGAGAGATCCATCTCGTGGTACGAGTTCTCGGCGTTGGCAAAGTGGCAGCCTGTGCACGCCTGCGCCCCATCGAACCAGACGTTGTTCTGCGTGAACAACGGCAGAATGTCGGGGGCGAAGAAGGCCTGGTAGGTGTTGCCATCGGCACCTGTATATGCGAAGGACGTCGTTTCGGGCGCGCCGGCCTTTACCCAGGCCGCAATCAAGTCCACGGCATTGGCCGCAGCTCCCGACTCATCTTTGACTTCGGCAGGGGGGGGCCGGCGGGGGCGCTTTCACTTGCTCGATCGTAGGTTGGGCGACCTGTTGCCCCGGCGGCGCCGGGTTCGGAGTCGGCTTGGCCCCGCACCCGCCAAGCCCGACCGCCGTAGCAAGCAGTGCTGCACCAAGAAGACCAGCAATCAGACATCGTTTGTTGAACATGAACCTCCTCCTTCAGACAACGAATGACAGCGGTAACTGTCCCCTGAGGACCGTCGAAGTATGAATTCCCGTTCTTTCTCTGTCAGAGGTGGGCAAAAACGGGGAGTTGTTTCTTGACAGGCCCTCGGATGGTAAGGTGGGGCGAGCCACGCATGTGGCCATACCTGTACCGCAATTGCTAGTATACAGGCAAATTGTCCCGGAATGAATCCTTCGTTTTCGCCGGGCAAGAACGAAAAACGAACGATAGGAGATTGTTTTACATAAAATCGAAGAACTAGTCCCCCTGAGGAATCGCTGGCGCATCACCGTTGCGCCAGCGAAGCGGGCGCGGCGGTGATGAGTCCGCTCGCCGACCGCGGCCGGGGCGGCCGCGCCGCATACTCGCTCGATTCCGACGGTCACCTGCTGGCGTTTGCAGAGAAGAGCGCATGAATCCTGCGTCCTTTTCCTCGCGTCTGCGTCCATCTACACGGAGACAGACATGACCAAACGCAATCAACAATTCCAACTGCCCGACGGGCGCAGGCTCGGCTACGACGAACACGGTTCGCCCGACGGCAAACCCATCTTCTACTTGCACGGCGCGCCGAGTTCGCGCGTCGAGTTTTCGCTCTTCGGCGATGACGCGCTGCTGCGTTCACTGAACGTCCGCCTGATCGCGGTGGATCGCCCAGGCATGGGGCGCTCCGACTTCCAGCCAAACCGCCGCCTGCTCGATTTTCCCACAGACCTGCTGGCGCTCGCCGACCATCTCGCCATCGGGCGCTTTGCGGTTCTCGCCTACTCGCTGGGCGGGATTCACGGGCTGGCGTGCGCCCGCGCCATCACCGCACGCCTGACGCAGGTGGGCATCGTCAGCGGCACGGCGTTGTTCACCGAAGCTGAACTCATGCAAAACGTCAACGGAGGGACGCGGAAATATCTCACCCTGCCGCGCGAACATCCATTCGCCGCGCGCCTGTTTTTGGGGATGATGGCGGTGATGATCCGCTTCGCCCCCAAACTAATGACCGCCTCCGCCGCCGCCAACCTCCCGGCGCCTGATCGGCCCATCACGGCGGATGCCAGCTTCCAGGCGGGATTCGTCCACATGCTGGCCGAAGCCCTTCGCAACGGGACGCGCGGCGCGTTCCACGAATCGCTGCTGGCGGTGACCGATTTCGGCTTTCGCTTGCAGGAAATTCAATCGCCGATCCTGCTCTGGCACGGCGAAGCGGATCAAAACGTCCCTGTGGAAATGGCTCGTTTCGCCGCGTCGGCCCTCCCGAAATGCGAAGCGAAGTTCTATCCGGACGAAGGGCATTTGTCGTTGTTCAAGAAGCATGCCGCGGAGATCATCCGCGCCTTGATTCGGTAATCTGCACCATCCAGATAGGAGTTAGCATGACTCAAAAATCTGTCGCCCAACTCGGCTTCTGGTCGTCCGTCATCGTGACGCTGATGCTGATCATCTTCCCGCTGTCGCTGGCCTTCGATTGGCCGCTCGATGTCGCCTATGGCTCGTCCTTCCTGCTGGCGCCGGCGTTCGTGACGATGATGGTCAGCATTCATCACTACGCCGCGCCGGAGAAAAAAGTGTGGAGCCAGCTCGGCCTGGCATTCGCCACCATCTATGCGGTGATGTGCTCGCTAACCTACTACATCCAGTTGACCTTCGTCGCCAACAACTACCTGCCCATCGCCGCAGAAGCGGTCAAGCCGTTCGTCTTCATTCCCGGCACGCCGATCTTTGCGCAGGACATGCTCGGCTACGTCTTCTTCTGCCTTGCCACACTGGCGGCCGGCCCCGTCTTCACGGGCGGCAAACTGGAGGCGTGGGTCAAGTGGCTGTTCATCTTCGATGGCATCCTGTTCGCCATCCCCACGTTGATCCTGCCCGCGCTGACCATGCCGGTCAATGCGGCCGGCACGGGCGCCGGCAATCGGGTCGGCGATTATGCCAACATCGTCTGGTCATTCTACGTCGCCCTTGCAACGGGGCTATTGGCAGTGGTGTTCAAGCGGGTCATCTGGCGGAAGGCGCGGGGATGAAGGAAGTGGTGCCTTGTTCGTAACAGTTGCGGGCGGGCGCGGCCGCCGACCGGTGCACGCGGGGTGGTCACTGTTCAGGCAGCAGGCATTGGATGAATCCGAAATCGGTGGCTTCTTCGGCCAGCGGCCAGGCCGTGCTGCTGGTCTGAGCATGGTGGGCGGCGGTAGCCTGCTCTTGCACGGGCAGACGCTTGCACAGTTCGTCGCGCAGATGTGCTGCCCGCTGCCGCGTCTCGCCGGCGCTGGCCGGATGTTCGAGCACGCGCAGCGCCAGGGCCAGGGCTTGGGCGCCGCCGGCGCTCTGATCGTGCACCTGCGCCGCCGCCAGCCCAACCAGCGCATCGAGCGCATTGGCCATGATACCGCCTGTGCGCGCTGTGCGCAGCGCCGCGCTGAAATCATCCTGTGCGCCCGCCGCATCACCCGCCGCCAGGCGGAACCAGCCGCTACGGCTGAGCGCCCGTGACAGGCTCCACGGGTCGCCGATCTGCCCAAAGTGCGCCGCCGCCTCTTGCAGCAGCCGCTGCGCCTCGCCCGGCTTGCCGCCGGCGTGGGCGATCAGCGCCAGTTGCTCCAGCGCCAAACCGATGCCATAGCGATCCCCGGTCAGCGTGGCCTGCCGCAGCCCTTCGCGCAGCAGGGTCTCTGTGGCGGCGTGCTGCCCAAGCGCCTGATGGGCGCGGCCGAGCAAGCTGAGGGTCATCGAAATCAGCCGTGGGTCGCCGGCGGCACGGCAAAGACGCAGCGCCTCCATCAGTTGTTCTCTTGACTCGACATAATCGCCGCGGTCGTGGGCGACGCCGCCCAGGATCATGCTGGTGATGGCGACTTGCCAGGCGCGCCCCAGGCTGTGATTGAGCGTGCGACTTTCGCGCGCCGCCGCGTCGGCTTCGGCAAAATGACCGCCGAACCAGCAGGCGAAAGCGTCATACCAGAGCACTTCGGCGTAGAGGGGGCGATCGTCGAGTTGGCGGAGTGTGGCCAGGCTTTGGCGCAGCAGCGCCTGCGATTCGGCCATGCGACCAAGCCGGAAACCGAAATAGGCCGCCTGCGCCCGCACATCGGCCAGGACGACCTGGCAGGTGCGGTCGTCCTGCTGCTGGCTGACGCACGCCTGCACCGTTGCCAGCGCCCGGTCGAAGAGCGCGGCGCCTTCGTGAAAGAGGTTGCGCAGTTCGTGATAGACCATCAGGCTGGTGGTGGCCTGACGCAGCGCGGACAGGCGACCCTGCGTCAGCGCCCAGTCCCATGCTGCGCGCAGGTTGTCAATCTCGGCGGTCAGTTCGTCCAGCGCCTCTTTCTGGCGTGCGTTGCGCAAATCGGCCTCGCGGGCGTGCAGCAGCGCCAGGTAATAGTCGCTGTGACCATCGCGCGTGGCCGCCTCGGTCGGCGGATCGGCGTGCAATCTGGCGGCCGCATACTGCCGCGTCAGTTCGTGCATGTCGTAGCGGCCGGCGTCGTGGCGAACCAGCGACTTCTCGACCAGGCCGGAGAGCAGGGGCAGCGTCGCCTGTGCGACCTGTTGGGCGGCGGCGCGCTGAAAGCCGCCGCGGAAAACCGCCAGCCGCGCCAACGCCGTGCGTTCTTCGGCGGTCAGAAGTCGCCAGGAGTGGTCGAAGACGGCCTGCAGCGAGCGATGTCGCTCTGGCAGGTCGGGGGCGGAGGCGGTGAGAAAGGCGAGGTCGCGTTCGATTTCGGCGGCAATTTCGGCCGGCGGCAGCGTCCGCATCCAGGCCGCCGCCAGTTCGAGGCCGAGCGGCAGTCCTTCCACCAGTTGGCAGATGCGCAGGACGGCCGCACGGTTGGCGGCGGTCAGCCGAAAGCTGCGCTCGGCGCGCCGGGCGCATTGGACGAAGAGGGCGACGGCGCTGTACGACTCCAGGGCGGCGGCGCCGGCGGCCTCGTCGTCTGGCGCGGCCGCCCGCACAGGGTAGGTCAGGCCTGGCACGGCAAAGACCCATTCGCCCTGTAGCTGCAGGCGTTGGCGTGAAGCAACCAGCAGCTTGACACCAGGGGCTTGGGCCAGGATTTCGGCCAGGAGGGAGGCGCCCGCCAGCAGGTGCTCCAGGTTGTCCAACACCAGCAGCAGCCGTTTGGTCTGCAGGTAGTCGAGCAGTTGGCGCATGGGTGCGGCGGCGCCGTAGAAAGTAAATCCTGCTGCATCGGCGACGGCGGGCAGGATGTGATCGCTGGTCGCGACTCCCGCCAGTGGGACGAAACAGACGCCGTCGGCGAAGGGGCCGGCGTTGTGCGCCGCACAGCGGCGCGCCGCTTCCAACGCCAGGCGCGTCTTGCCGACGCCCCCGGCGCCGGTCAGGGTGAGCAGGCGACAGCCGGTTTCCTGCAGCGCCCGCATGATCTCGTCCAGCTCGGTCTCGCGCCCGATGAACGGGGTGGTTGGCGCCGGTACGTTGACGCAGCGTGAGATGGGCGGGACGGGCGCGGTGGGGTGCAGCGGCAGCCGGTCGGCGCGGCGTTCACCGCGCGCAGCTTGCAGGAAGTGGGCGCGTTGTTCACCGGGGATGCGCAGCGGGCCGGCCAGCAGTTCAGCCACCTGACGCGAGGGACGGCGCTCGCCATCTTCGATCTTGCGGATCGTGGAAAGCGAGCAGCCGGCGTGATAGGCCAGCTCTTTGCGGGTCAGGCCGAGCGCCTCACGGCGTTGGCGCAGCCAGGCGCCGAATGTCAACGATGGTTCGATCACTTCTCGATCACTTCTCGATCACTTCTCG
>CAZOLV010000001.1:17232-35596 GCA_964580725.1 uncultured Anaerolineae bacterium
TTGTGTCACTTTTGTGACACTTTCAGGACGTTCGAGTGTCACTTGAAGCAACGCCGGGTGTCGTTCGATCTTGTGTGTGCAGTCGAGGAGGTGTTCTCGATCCTGTTTCGATCATGGACGAGACAACAGCGACCTCAGGTTTCAGATTATAAGGGAGACGAAGATGAGAAACAAAAATGGCTTTTTGGTTTTGCTGCTGTTGGCAGTGCTGACGTTGGCGCCGCAGGGCGCTCAGGCTCGCTCCGATGCGGCGGCGTGCAGTCTCTACTACACGGTGCGGCGGGGTGACACGCTGTCGGTCATTGCCGGCCGTTACAAGCTGTCGGTGGCGACGTTGCAGCAGATGAACGGCATCGGCAACCCCGATCGCATCAGCGTGGGTCAGCGGCTCTGCGTCAAGCGCGGCGGGGAGACGGGCGGTGTTGTCATTGATCCCACCGATGTGCGCAACGTCACGGCGATGACCGACGTGCGGGTGCGATCGGGGCCAGGTGCGTCCTACGATGTCATTGGCCAGATGCGGGCGGGTGACATTGCACGGGTCACGGGCATCAGCCGCGACCGGGGCTGGTGGCGCATCTATTGCACCAACACGGCGTCCAACGTCTGCTACGTGTCGGCCGATCGCAGCCTGACGCGGCCGACCGGCAGCGATGGGAGCGGGGCCGAACGCATCCGCTTTGCGCCTGGCGCGTACAGCGACAGCCGCAGCGGCATCGTGCAGGGGCAGGAGCGCAAGGAGTATGTGCTGTGGGCCGCAGCCGGGCAGACGATGGAAATCCAGCTCTCCAGCAAGGGTGAGATGAACTTCACGCTGGTCGGTGTGCAGGACGGCGAGATTTACAAGCGCATGGATGTGGGCGAGCCGAGCTGGTTGGGCAAGTTGCCCCGCAGCCAGGACTATCGCATCATCGTCGGCGCGCCGACGGATGGGGAATGGGGCTACACGCTCTACGTGGCCATCCGCTGAACGAGCGGCCCCGTACCGCGCAATTGATTTCACCTACTGCCCCCCATCCCCCCAAATTGAGGGGCAGGCAGGGCGTCATTGCGTCTTCGACAGGCTCAGCCGACGGGGCCCCCGATTCCCATCCCGTCAATCCTGTTCATCCTGTCAAAAAAACGCGCCGGTGCTCCCCGACTTCGACAGGCGCGGCCGATGGATACAACAAGCGAATTCGTTTTTCAGGGCCAAGCGTGGTAGAATCGGGGCGTCTGTCGCCGAATGCCTGATGCCTGCCTTTCTCGGATCTCACAAGAGGAGAAACGCCATGACCGACGCCGAACGCCGCCAATTGCAGAGCGATCTGAGCCGCTCCGACGCCGGCCTGCTCGCCGAACTGGAACTGTGCGAAGCCGCCAGCAAAGGCGCCGGCGACGCCTGGACCGGGATCGCCGGGCCGCTGCGCCAGCGCATCTGCCTGGAGTAGGGCTGGTGTCAGGTGCGCCAGGATGTCCGTTGCGAGAACGACCTCGACCTGGCCACAGCGTGTTAAGCGCGTTGATCGCCCCCCCTCTCTCTCAGGAGACTCACCCATGCCCACACCTGACACCATCCACCAACTCGTCGCCCGCTTTCGCGCCAACCTGGACAGCTACAAGCGCGGCCAGTACAACGAAACCCAGGTGCGCCGCGAGTTCATTGACCCCTTCTTCGAGACGCTCGGTTGGGACGTGAGCAACCGCCAGGGCTACGCTGAAGCCTACAAGGATGTCGTACACGAAGACGCCATCAAGGTCGGCGGCGGCGTCAAAGCCCCCGACTACGGCTTCCGCATCGGCGGCGTGCGCAAGTTCTTCGTCGAGGCCAAAAAGCCCTCCGTGGACGTCAGGGGCGACCCGCACCCGGCCTACCAACTGCGCCGTTACGCCTGGAGCGCCAAACTTGCGCTGAGCATCCTTACCGACTTCGAGGAGTTCGCCGTCTACGACTGCCGGGTGCGCCCCGACAAGGGCGACAAGTCCGCAACCGCCCGTGTGCTCTACCTCACCTTCGATCAGTACGACGCACGGTGGGACGAGATCGCCGGCATCTTCAGCCGTGAGGCCATCCTGAAGGGCGTGTTCGACCGTTTCGCCGAGGCCAAAGGGGGCAAACGCGGCACCGCCGAGGTGGACGCCGCCTTCCTGACCGAAATCGAGGGCTGGCGCGACGGCCTGGCGCGCGGCATCGCCCTGCGCAACCCCGGCCTCAGCCAGCGTGAACTGAACTTCGCCGTGCAGCGCACCATTGACCGCATCATCTTCCTGCGCATCTGCGAGGATCGCGGCGTCGAGCCTTACGGCAGCCTGCTGGCGCTGGTCAACGGCGGGGAGATTTACCAGCGCTTGCTGCTGCATTTTCGACACGCCGACGCCCGCTACAACTCCGGCCTGTTTTACTTCCAATCCCAATCCCAATCCCAATCCCAATCCCAAACCGAAAAGGGCCGCGGCGATGCCCCCGACACGCTCACCCCGCTGCTGACCATAGACGACAAGCTGCTGCGCGAGATCCTCAAGAGCCTCTACTACCCCGACAGCCCCTACGAGTTTTCCGTGCTGCCCGCCGATCTCCTGGGTCAGGTTTACGAGCAGTTTCTGGGCAAGGTCATCCGCCTGACCCCCGGTCACCGTGCGGTGGTGGAGGAAAAGCCGGAGGTGCGCAAGGCTGGCGGCGTCTTCTACACCCCCACCTTCATCGTGGACGCCATCGTCAAGCAGACGGTGGGCAAGCTGTTGGCGGGATTGACGCTGCGCCAGGTGGCGGGGCTGGCCCCGCGCCTGGGCCGCAAGGCCGCGCCGCTGCGGATCGCCGACATCGCCTGCGGCTCCGGCTCCTTTCTGCTGGGCGCGTACCAGTTCCTGCTGGACTGGTACCTGGCCGCCTACCTGGCCGAGGGCGCTGAGAAGTGGGCGACGGGCCGCACCCCGCGGCTCTACCAGACCGCGCGCGACGAGTGGCGGCTGACCATCACCGAGCGCAAGCGCATCCTGCTGGAGCACATCTACGGCGTGGACATTGACCCGCAGGCCGTGGAGGTGACCAAGCTCTCGCTGCTGCTCAAGGTGTTGGAAGGGGAGGACGAGCAGACCTTGGGCCAGCAGCTCGCGCTGTTCCCGGAGCGCGCCCTGCCCGACCTGGGCCGCAACATCCAGTGCGGCAACTCGCTGATCGGCCCCGACTTCTATGACGGGCAGCAACTGGCGCTGCTGGACGACGAGGCCGCGCTGCGGGTCAACGTGTTCGACTGGCAGGCCGAGTTTCCGCAGGTGTTCGCCGATGGCGGCTTCGACGCGATTGTCGGAAACCCGCCATGGGGAGCTTCCTATTTGGCAATTGAAGAGTCGTACTTGAGGGTGAAATACGTCACCGGGCAAGGCAGGACGCTGGATTCATATGCTCTGTTTATCGAGAGAGCGTCCCAGATTCTCCGAGATGAAGGAATGCTCGGCTATATCGTGCCTGATACGTTCCTCCGTAAGGATGGGTATTTGCCAACAAGGAAGGTGTTCTTTGAAAGACATAAAATACATGTCTTGATCGAGACGGGGCCAGTCTTTTCGAAGGTGCGTGACACCTGGTGTTTGGTCTTCTCGCTGTCAAAGTCTACGCCTGATGCCCATAATCGCATAAGCCATCGCAAACTCAGCAGATACATTGTCTCAGCAGAAGAAAGGTTGGCACAATTCGGGAAAGGTGAATGGAACGCAGACACGGAAATCCCTCAGCAGGTTTGGATGCATCGTCCGGGAATGGTAGTCGGTTATCTGGCTACGGCGGAGGCGCAAGAGATCATTGCGCGCAGATTTGAGAATCAGCCCCGATTACGGGATCTAGACAGTGACTTTTTGGTATCTCGCGGTGAGGAGGGAAGTAAGTTCAACTTAGTCGAGCAGAAGGACGGGGATTGTTGGATGGTTATTCCCAAGGATGTGCTGCGCTTTGAAGTCGCGCCAGGTATTCGAATCACTAGTGGGAGCCTAACTCCCTCCAAGCGGCAAGAGTTCTACTCTCGTCCAAAAATCTGGGTGATTCGGATTCAAAAGATGCGATGGAAGCAGAGACTCGTGTGTGGCCTGGATGAAAGAAATGACTCCGCCGGTATGAAGACCCTACAGGTGATTGTATCCAGACAGGATGATGTCGGTCGGCTCAAGTATCTCCAGGGCATCCTCGCATCCAAGTTGATGAACTTCTGGTGCGTAAACTACTTGGCCGACGATATGAACAAGTCATATCTTGAACAACTCCCCATCCGCACCGTTGACTTCACCAACCCCGCCGACGCCGCGCGCCACGACCGCATGGTCAGCCTGGTGCAGCGCATGCTCGACCTGCACAAGAAGCTGGCCGCCGAAGGGGCGCCGCACGTCAAGACGGTGTTGCAGCGCCAGATCGAGGCGACGGACAGGCAGATTGACGCGCTGGTGTACGAGCTGTACGGGTTGACGGCGGCGGAGATTGCAGTGGTGGAGGGGGCCGCGTGAGGGTGGACGATGCCGGGCGAGAGGTGTATCATGATGTCGCGGTCAAACCGGTGGGGTGCAGGCGACGCCGCAAACCTCGCCGCCTGGTTTCAGGCCGGGGTCGCCGCCGTTGGCATCGGGTGTAATCTGATCAAGCAGGAGTATCTGGACGGCGGCGATTGGCAGAGGCCGGCAGCCAGGACGGCAGAGGCGCTGGCCCTCATTCAAGAAATCAGAGGAGAGCGATGACAAGCAAACTTGCCTTGCAGATCAAGGAACTCGAGGTGGAACCCGGCAGCCTGGCCATCTTCTGGCTGGCGCAGGCCGGCTTCGTTTACAAAACGCCCGCCGGCACGATCGTCTACGTGGACGCCTACCTCAGCGACTGCGTCCACCGCTTGCTGGCCGATGTGCGCTATGGCTTCAAGCGCATCATGCCGGCGCCGCTCGCTCCCGAAGAGGTCGAAGCCGATGTGGTGGCCTGCAGCCACTCGCACGCCGACCACTTCGATTACGACGCTATCCCGGTCCTCGCCCGCAACCCCAGGATCCATTTCGTGGCGGCGCCCGATTGCCGCCTTGAATTCGAGAAACTGGGCGTCCCAGCAGACCGCTACACCATCATCCATGAGGGCGAGACGCTGACCTACGGCGACGTCGTCCTGACCGGGGTCTTTGCCGATCACGGCGACCTGGCCCCGGAGGCGCTCGGCTTGCTGATCCAGGTCGGAGAAATCAAAGTGTGGCAGGTGGCGGACACGGCCTATCGCCCAGACAAGTGGCAGAACCTCTTCGCCGCCGGCATTGATGTGATCATCCCCCCCATCAACGGCGCCTACGGCAATCTGGATGGCGTCGAGGCGGCCAGGTTGGCGCACGACGCCGGCGCCAGGCTGGCGATCCCGTGTCATTTCTGGATGTTCGCCGAGCACAACGGCAATCCGGCCCAGTTCCTGGACGCCTGCCAGGAACTGGCCCCGGAGGTCGAACCGCGCCTGATGACGCAGGGCGAACTGCTGGTGTATCGCAAATGAAGACGGCCGCCCGGCCCTCGCGCTACAAAGACCAGCCGGCCATCACCCTCGAGTCGGAATCGCTGGCCGCCCAATTCCTGCCCGGCAGCGGAGCCAAGCTGTGTTCGCTGCTGTACAAACCGGCGCATCTCGAACTGCTGCTGCAACGACCCAACCAGCAATACCGGCTGGCCCCCTACGATGGCGATTACGTGGCGCAGGGCGAGTGCTCCGGTTTCGACGAGATGTTCCCCAGCATCGATCGCTGTTTCTACGAAGGCGATCCGTGGCATGGGACGCTGATCCCCGACCACGGCGAGGTATGGAGCATCCCCTGGACGTGCGACGAGCAGAATGGCCGGCTTCACTTCGCCGTCCACGGCGTGCGTTTCCCCTATCGCCTGGAGAAATGGGTCTCATTTGCCGGCTCCGCCACGCTGCACAGCGACTACCGGCTGACGAACCTTTCCGGTTTCGACTTCGACTTCCTGTGGGCCGCGCACATGATGCTGAATCTGGAAGAAGGGGCGGAGTTGGCGCTGCCTGGCGGCGTGCGCAAGATCATGACGGCGTTGAACTTCGATGACAGCTTGGGTCGCTGCGGCGACGAGTTCGACTGGCCGATCGCCCGGCTGGCCGATGGCCGCCAGCGCGACCTGCGCCGGATACAGCCCAAGACTGCCCGCCAGGCGGCCAAGTATTTCGTCAAGGGGCGGATGCCGGAGGGTTGGTGCGCGCTAACCTATCCCCGCAGCGGCTGCACGCTGCGCCTGGCCTGGCCGGTCGAGCAAGCGCCCTATCTCGCCGTCCTGGCGGACGAAGGCGGGTGGGATGGGCTTTACAGCATCTTCCTGGAACCCGCAACCGCCAGCTTCGACCGCCTGGACGTGGCCCGCCTGCGCGGCGAATGCTCGACCGTGGGGGCCACAAGCGCCTACGAGTGGTTTCTGGATATCGGCCTGGAATAGCCCGCCCGACCCCGATCGATCGGCGGTTAGGGCCGCCGATACATCTCGTCGCCGCCATAGGCGGTATAAATGCGAGCCATTGCCTCGGCCACCGATGGCGTGCGCCCCGTAAACGCCAGCCCCAACGCCAGCAGCCCAAGCAGGGCGTCCTCGGGGGTTGGGCAAAGACGATAGCGGACGCCAAAGCGTTCGACGATCATCTCGCTCAGCACGGCGATCTTCTGAGCCAGGCCGCCCGAAAAAACCAACGCGCGCCACGGCGCGGCGGCGGCTCCGCCAGAGCGGAGTCGCTGCGCCGAACGGTAGTAATTGTCAACCATGTTCTGGAACGCCGCCCGGAAGAGGTGACCGACCGTCAGCTCTTCTTCACGCAGATTGGTGAATTCACCGTGGTCGCCGCAGGCCGAGGTGAAGAAGGCCAGGTTGGCCGCCATCCGCGTCGGCCCCACTCGTCGCGCCCGCTGTGAGATGTACTCCCACGGCTCCGGCACGGCCACGCCCTGCCCAACTGCCAGCTCCGACAGCAGCCTGACCAGAGCGTTCAGGGCGCGGCCGGCCGGGATGTGGGTGATACCGGCCAGGTAGCGCCCATCGAAAAAGGGACGGCTCTGGTAGTCTCCGCAGGCGAGCGAGGGCATGAGCATGCTAACCTGCGAGCCGGTCGAGATGTTGAGTGAAAGCTCACCCTCCTGCAATAGCGCCCCTGCCAGCGCCGCCTGGTAATCCCCCACTGGCGTGAAGCAGGGAATTGCCCGCTCGCCGAACGACAACAGACCCACCACCTCGCCCTGGCGTCGGACTTGCGGCCAGCGCAGCCTGTCCAGCCCTAGCTTTTCGATCAGCGACTCGTGCCAGGCCATGGCCTCCAGGTTGAAGGCGCCGTGGGCGGCGGCGTGAGTCGCCTCGATCCCCGGTTCCGTCGCGCAGAGATTGCTGAGCACGAAATCGGGCAGCGAGGCCAGGATCAGATCGGCGGCGGGCAACCGGTCCTGCTCGGCCAGCCAGAACAGCACACCGAGCGGCTGACCCGGCCGTAATTCGTTGCCAAGCTGGCGCATCTCGTTGGGGGTGAGCCGACTCGCGAGCATGTCGAAACAGGTTCCCTGGCCCGAAGGGTGCGGCTCCAGCACGCGTTGATCCTGCCAGGTGGTCAAGTTCGAACGCGGCGCCCCGCCTGCCGTCGTCAATACCAGCCCGTGCATCTGGCTGCACATCAGGATCGCTTCGCACCCCGCGGCGAGCGGAAGGAGCTTGGCCAGCAGGCGCTGTGTTGCTGACAACACGGCGGCCGGGTCGAACTCGCGCCGAAGGGGCGGCAGATCGGGCAGCGGGTCGGGAAAAGGGACGCGGTGGATGTGTTCGACCACCAGGCGATCTGGATCGAGCACGGCGCCCTTGATGAATGAGGTGCCAAGATCAATGCCGATGAACGAGGCGGCCATGCGCGCAGGCGTCCTAATTCGACCAGCCCAGGGCCGAGCGATTCACGATCGAACGTGGCAACTTGCCGTTCAGCACGTCCACGATGTTCTGAGCGGCGTCGCGGCGCAATTGCAGCACGGCATCGCTGGACCCGCTGGACGAATGCGGTGTGATGATGACGTTGTCCAGTTGCAGCAGCGGATCATGGGGGGCGGGCGGCTCTTGTTCGAGCACATCGAGGGCGGCGGCGGTGATCGTGCGCTTGCTCAGCGCTTCGTACAGGGCAGATTGCACCACCACCGGCCCGCGCGCCATGTTGATCAGACAGGCGCTGGGTTTCATCGCCGCCAGTTGCTCGGCGCCGATCAGCCCGCGCGTCTCGGCGGTGAGCGGACAATGCAAGGTGACGAAGTCCGCACGATGCAACAGTTCGCCCAGCGCCACCAACTCCACACCCAATTCGGACCCCTGCTCTGGCGTGAGATAGGGATCATAGCCGAGCAGGTGCAGGCCCAGGCAGGCGGCCTTGCGCGCTACGGCCCGACCAATGTTACCCAGGCCGATGATACCAAGCGTTTGGCCGCGCAGCCGCGCTGGGGGCCAGGCTGGCAGGGAACACGATGAACCCCATCTGCCTGCGCGCACATAGCGATCCAGAAAGATGGTGCGACGACTCAGATCGAAAATGAAGCCGATGGTCGAATCGCTAACCTCTTCCATGCAGTAGTCGGGAACGTTGGCGACCATCACGCCGTGTTCGCCGGCGGCCTGCAGATCCACCATGTCCACGCCAATGCCATAGCGAGAGATGACTTTGCAGCGGGTCATGGCGGCAATCACCGAGCGATTGATCGTCGCCCACTGCACGAGGAGGGCGTCGGCGTCGGCCACGTGCGGGATCAATTCCTCGGGGATGTTGGTTTGCAGGCGGACGAGGTTGATATCGAGGCCGGAGCCGTGAAGGACGTTGGCTTCCAGGCTGTGATCTGGATCGCCGAAATCGGTGAGGACAACTTTGGAGGGTGACATGATCATGCTCCTATGCAAAATAACGGGGGAGGCGCAGCCGACCTCTATCCAGGGTGGGCTGAAATGGACGTCCCAGGGTGGGCTGAAATGAACGTCACGATGATACTGCCAACCGGCGGATAGCCTCCTGCGCACCAGCGGCGATGAGCGCGCTATCGTCGGCCACGGTGACAAAGCGAAATCCTTGCGCAATGCGGTCGCGGGCCACGGTCGGGTTGGGAGTGTAGATACCGGGGGCTTTGCCCGTCCGGTGGCAGGCGTCTAACACGCGCAGGATGGCGTGGTGATGGGCCGGTGCGCCGACGTCTACGCCCAGCGAGAGCGCCAGATCCATGGGGCCAATCCAACAGCCGTCGATGCCCTCTACAGCCATGATCTCTTCGGCGTGGGCGGCCGCCTGGGCAGTCTCGATTTGCACGGCCAGAAAGACCTGATCATCCACCCAGGTGCGATAATCGGCGCCGTAGTGGGCAGCCAGGACGCCTCCGAAAGATCGGCCTCCATGCGGCGGGTAGCGCATCGCATTGGCCGCCGCCCGCGCCTCCGCGGCCGAATTCACCATGGGCACGACGATGCCCAGCGCACCCCGATCCAACAGCCGGCCGATGGCGCCGTAATCGTTCTGGCGGACACGCGCAAAGGGCATGGCTTGCCCCAGCGCGATGGCGCGAAAGGCAGCCAGCGACGAGGCGTCATCCCAATCGCCGTGCTGGTTATCCACCAGCGCAAAGTCGAAACCGCAGGTTGCAGCGATCCCTGCCGCGGTGGGAGACCCCGTGAGCAGGACGATCCCCAGGGCCGGTTGTCCGGCCAGTAATTTTCGTTTGACGGTGTTGATCATCTAATCGGCGCTCCTCATCTACAGCGCCAGCGCAAAGCGGAGGTGACCGCTCCGGTCGCATAGCCACTGCTCGACCCCGCACAGCATGCAGGACTGAGTGTCGGCGGGCCAGTCCATGATGTCACATTGTCACATAGTATAGTGCATGTGGCTGCCGTTTCCAAGTCCCAAGTCCCAAGTCCCAAATACTAAAGGTTTCCAAAACCTTTACGGTTGTCCCCCCGGATGGCTGGAAGTCATCATCGCATCAGCTCTCCTGGTGGACCTGCCAGCCACAGATAGGGTTTCTCGATATACTGCTTGAGGCGCTGCAAGAAACGCGCCGCCGGCGCTCCGTCCACAAGCCGGTGATCGAAGGTCAGACTCAGGGCCATCATCCGTCGGATGGCCACCGTTTCAGCGTCGGCATCCACCACGACCTGCTTGGGGATGATCCTGCCCACGCCCAAGATGGCGCACTCCGGCAGGTTGATGATCGGCGTGAAGGCGTCGATCTCGTACATGCCCAGATTAGTGATGGTGAAGCCGCCGCCGCGCAGGTCGTCGGCGGCGATGCGCCCCGTGCGAGCCTGTTCGATCAGGGCGGTCGCCTCGCGCGCCACCTGCCGGAGCGATTTCGTCTGCACATCGCGCAGCACCGGCACAAGCAGGCCACGCACGGTGTCAACCGCAATGCCGATGTTGGCCGTGGTCGCCTGCACGATCGCATCGCCCTCGAAACGGGCGTTGAGCGCAGGGTGTTCGAGCAACGCCTGAGCAGTCAGCTTGGCCAGGATATCGTTGTACGAAGGCGTCGGACCCGACCCGCCGGCATCATTCTGCAACTGCCGGCGCAGACGCACGATCTCGGTGGCATCAACTTCTGTGGTGAGGGTGACGGGCGCCGTCGTGTGGACGCTGGTGGCCATGCGCTCGGCGATCAGGCGGCGCACGGCTGTCAGGGGCTGGCCCAGAGCGGCCGGCGGGACAGGCTCCGGCCTCGCTTGCTCGGATCGAGCGCGCCCGGCTTCCACCTCGACATCCGCCCGTCGGATGCGCTTGCCCGGTGACTGTGTGGCCAGGGCGACGGCATCCACGCCCAGGTCGTTTGCCACGCGCCGCGCCACCGGCGTAACGGCCGGCGCTGGCTGTGCGAGGCCAGGTGCGCGTCCGGCGGCCAGGCGCACATCGCGCTCCACGATCCGGCCGCTGCGGCTGCTGCCCTGAAGACCGATCCAGTCCACGCCCAACTCACGAGCCACGCGACGGGCGCGCGGGCTGATGGTTGGCGCCGGTTGCGGGCGGCGGATTGGGTTTGTACTCGCCGGTTGTGCGGCTGTTGGACCGGCGGCGGCCCCCGTGGGCCGATCTCCCTGCTGATACACCGCCGGCGCAAACGGCAACGGTTCGCCATCGGCCAGGAGATACGCCAGCCGCGCGCCCACGGGAAGCTCCTTGCCCGGCGGCGGCGAATTGGGCGGGATGCGGAGGATGCCGCTTTCTAGCGCCTCCACTTCTTGCACGGCTTTGTCGCCCTCGACGGTGAAGAGGGCGTCACCCGCCTGCACGCGCTCGCCGTCCTTCTTCAGCCACTCGCCCAGCTTGCCTGTTTCCATGCTCCAGCCCAGACGGGGTAACACGACCTCGAATGCCATGTCTATCTCCTCGCAGGCTCAGTCATCACTCCGCCAATAGATCACGCACGGCCTGGACGATGGTTTGGACATGCGGGACCACCCCTTCGTAGAGCGCCGGACTGTAGGGCGCCGGGACGAAGAGACCGTTCAGTCGCCGCACCGGCGCATCCAAATCATCGAAGCCACGCTCCATCACCTGGGCGGCGATCTCGGCCCCGACCCCGCAGGGCGCGAAGTCCTCGTCCACCACCAGCAGCCGTCCGGTCTTGTGCACCGAAGCCAGGATCGTATCTATGTCCAGCGGCGCCAGGGTGCGCGGGTCGATCACCTCGGCTGAGACGCCCTCCTTTGCTAACTGTTCGGCGGCGTCGAGCGCCTGCTTCACCGTAAAGCCGACGCCGACGATGGTCAGGTCGCTGCCGGCGCGGCGAATGGCCGCCTGGCCGAAGGGGATGAAATACTCGCCGTCAGGCACGGGGCCTTTCAGCGCCAGCAAACCCTTGTGTTCCAAAAAGAGCACCGGGTCGTCGGAGCGGAGAGCGGTCTTCAGCAGCCCTTTGGCGTCGGCTGGTGTGGATGGCATCACCACGCGGAAGCCGGGGATGTGCATGAAGAACGGGTAGTAGTTTCCGGAGTGATGGGCGGCATTGGATGGTCCCGCGCCCACGCACCCGCGCACGACGATGGGCATCCTGAGTCGGCCGCTGCTCATCCATTGCAGCTTGCACATCTGGTTGAGCATGTCGCCGAAGGCGTCGGTGAGAAAGTCAATGAACATGAAATCAACGACGGGCCGCGTGCCGGTGACAGCGGCGCCGGTGCAGAGATTGGTGAACCCACGCTCGCTGATCGGCGCGTCGCGCAGCCGTTCCTCGCCGTAGAGCGCATAGAGGCCGGAGGTTGTGTTGAAGTTGCCGCCGCGCGGCCCGATGCCCTCGCCGACGACGAAGATCGTGGCGTCGCGCGCCATTTCTTCGGCCAGCGCCTCGCGCGCCGCCTCGACGAAGCTCAGCGCGCGGGCGGCGAGCGATGGAGAGGGGTAGGCGAGCGATGGGGGCGTCGCCGCTTCGCCATAGACGTGCCGGCTCACCGTCGCCGGATCCGGCATGGGGCTGGCCTCGGCCAATCTTGCTGCTTCCTCGGCCAATGCCATGATTTCCGCTTCGATCGCCTCCAGATCAGCTTCGGCGGCGCTGCCCTCGGCCAGCAGTCTCTTGCGAAACAGCCGGATGGGGTCGCGTTCTTTCCAGGCCGCCACCTCCTCTGGCGTGCGATAGCCGGCGTCGCGCATCCCTTCGGCATGGGCGCGGGTGCGGTAGGTGCGACATTCGATCAGGGCGGGGCCGCCTCCGGTGCGGGCGCGGGCCACCGCCTCGCCCGCGGCGCGGTAAACGGCCAGGGCGTCATTCCCATCCACCGCCACACCCGGCAACCCATAGGCCGCCGCCCGCGCTGCAATGTCGGGATTTTTCGTCGCTTTGGCCAGCGGCACCTCGGTGGCATACAGGTTGTTCTCGCAGACGAAGATCGCCGGCAGGCTCCATGCGCTCGCCAGGTTCAGCCCCTCGTGGAAGGCGCCGTTGTTGGTCGCCCCGTCGCCAAAGAAGGCCACGCTCACGCCGCCGGTCTTGCGCAGCATGGCCGAATAGCCGCCGCCCGCTGCCAGCGTGATGCAGGGGCCAACGATGCCGCTGGAGCCCATGAAGCCGACCTCCGGCTTGAACAGGTGCATCGAGCCGCCGCGCCCGCCCGAACAGCCCCCGGCGCGGCCCAACACCTCGGCGATCAGTTCGTGAGCGGGCACGCCTTTGGCCAGGGCGTGGCCGTGGCCGCGATGCGTGCTGAAGACGACGTCATCGTGGCGCAGATGAGCACACACGCCCGCCGCCACCGCCTCTTCGCCGATGTAGGTGTGCACCCCACCGTAGATCTTGCCGGAAGCATACAGTTTGACCAACTGCTCTTCGCTGCGGCGGATGAGCAGCATGGTGCGGTAGAGCGCCAGCAGATGGTCTGGAGAGGGCACGGAAAGGGGATTGTCAGGCATAGAACATTCAAGCCTCCTTGCGGCCGATGGTGGCGTTGGCGCCCATGGCCAGGTTGCCGCCGTCCAGCCCGAACACCGAGCCAGTGACGAAGCTCGAGGCGTCTGCGGCCAGGAACATGACCAGGCCTTTGATGTCGTCGGGCGCGCCCAACCGGCCGATGGGAATGCCGCGCAAAAAGCGTTCGCGCAGGCCGGGCGTGTTGTCCATGCGGATGTCGAAATGGGGGTTGGTGATCTGAGCCGGGGCGATGGCGTTCACCCGCACGCCGCGGTCGGCCCATTCGGTGCTCAGCTCGCGCGTCATTTGGATCACGCCCGCCTGGCCGACGCTGTAGGCGAAGTTGCCGCGGCCCAGGGCGCGCACGCCGCCGATGGACGACATGTTGATGATGCTGCCCTTGCCGGCCGCCAGCATGCGCCGCCCGGCCTCCTGGCACGACACGAACTTGCTGACCAGGGTGGCGTTGAGCACTTTGCGGAAGTGTTCGAGCGTGATCTCCTCGGGGTGGCCCAGGATGTTGGCGCCGGGGATGTTGGCGACGACGTCGATCCGCCCGAACTCCTGATCGATCTGCCGGTACATGGCTCGAATTTGCTCCTCGTCCCATACATCATAAACGACAGCGGCCACCTGCCGTCCCAGGCCGCGGATCAGCGCCGCCGTTTCCAGTAAACCCGGCTCGTCGATGTCGGTGATTAGCAGGTCGGCGCCGATTTCGGCCAGGGCCAGGGCCGATGCCCGGCCCATGTTGCGGGCCGCGCCCGAAACCAGCCCCACGCGACCGGTGAGATCGAAAAGAGGATGAAACATGGCTCTTGTCTCCACGACATCAGGATGAAAACAACGACTGCGCATCCAGGCCCACATCTTCCGCCAGCCCGCGCAGGCTGGCGACGACATCGGGCGGTAGCAGGATGCCCGCAGCCAGCGCATTCTCGCGCCGCTCCAACTCGATCTCGCCCGGCAGGTAGATGCGCTTGGCGTTTTTCGCCAGCGGCGCCGACTTGATCTCACGGATCATGCCATCCATGCGGGTCTTGAACTCGGCCAGCGGCATGATCTGACCGATGTCGATGGCGATGAAAGCATGGCCTTCGTTGGTTGGCGCGCTCGAATCCGCCACCCAACTGCTCACCTGGCTCATGATGGCGGCGCCGGTGAGCACTGCTGTCAGGATTTCGACCATGACGGCCAGCCCGTAGCCTTTGTGCCCGGCCATCGGCGCCTGCACGGTCTTTTCGGGGAACTGGCTGTAGTCGCTGGTGGGCAACCCGTCTTCGTCGAGCAACCAGTTGTCGGGGATCGGCGCGCCCAGGCTTCTGGCGGCGAAGATCTTGGTGGCGGCGACGGCGCTGGTGGCGATGTCCAGATAGACCGGTTTCTCGGCGCCGGCCGGGGCAGCGTAGGCGATAGGGTTGGTGCCCAGCACACGACCTTTTGCCCCCGGCACGGTCACACACGGATCGACGTTGCACATGGACATCCCGAACATGTCATGGGCGGCGGCCAGGTTGGCGTAGAAACCGGCGGCGCCGAAGTGGCTGCTGTGCCTGACGCCCACATAGGCGATACCGGCTGCCCGCGCCTTGCGGATGGCAAGTTCCATCGAGCGGTACGAGACCGCGGGCGGCATGGCGTAGTGTGCATCCACGATGGCCCACGCCGGCCCCTCGGCGGCGATCTCCTCGCGCGCGGTTGCGCTCAGCCGGCTGGCGCGCAGGTTCTGCAGCAGGCCGCGCAACTGCCGCGTGCCGTGCGTGAAGGTGCCCAGCGTGTCGGTAGTGACGAGGACTTCGGCGGTCAGCCGGGCATCCTCCTCACCCAGGCCGCTCTTGCGCATAGCGGCGATGCAAAACGCGGTCAGCGCTTGCGCTGTCACTTTGACGTGTGTCATCGAGCCTGGCTCCACGGTTCCTCCTTGTCTTACCAAATCATCATGCCGTTGTCCATTCCAACCACGTTGTTGGTCATGAAATCGAGCTGCTCGAATCGCAGTCGCTTCTTTATCATGATTCTCGATTCTCGACTCTCGCTGCCATCCAGCACGAGCCTGATGGGCCGGCAGATGATGGCGGGCGCGCCCTTGCGTAGCCAGGATCACTTCAGCCTTCACTTTGCTCGGCCTGTTCGGGCAGCGCCATTTTGGCGGTGAGACCGCCATCGAAGTAAAGCACCGAGCCGGTCATGAACTCGGAGGCGTCGGAGATCAAATAGGCGGCCAGATAGCCAACCTCTTCCGGCAGGCCAACCCGGCCCCAGGGGACGATCTTGTTCCCGGCCTCGCGCGTGTAGCCCGGCGATTTGCGCCAATAGCTCGGTACTTCGATCGTGCCGGGAGCCAGCACATTGGCGCGGATGTGCAGTGGGATTAGTTCGATTGCCAGTTCGCGGGTGAAGGCATCAATGGCGCCCTTGGTGCCGGCATAGACCGAATGGCCGGGACAGCCCAACATGCCATGCACCGACGAGATGTTGACGATGCTGCCGCCGGCCCACCGGCCGTCAGAGGTGTGTTCTTGCAGCATGCGGCCCCGCGCCGCCATGTGCGGCACAGCCTGTTGCGCGCAGAAAAACTGGCCGCGGATGTTCAGGTTGTAGCTGCGGTCGAACTGGTCTTCGCGGACATCGAGAAAGGGAATTGTCGTGGTGATGCCGGCATTGTTCACCAGGCCGTCCAGACCGCCTAGAAAGGCGGCTGCCTGGTTCACCACGCGGCGGCAGTCAGCCACTTTGCCCAGGTCGCCCTGAATGGCAGTGGCCCGCCTGCCCCAGGCTTCGATTTGCTCGACGGCGGCCAGGGCGCCCTCGGCGCTGCTGCCGTAATGTAGCGCCACATCGGCGCCCATCTCTGCCAACACCAGGGCAACGCCGCGCCCAATGCCGACGCCGGCGCCGGTGACGAGCACGAGTTTTCCGCTCAGATCATAAGGATTCACTGCCATCAGTTCACCATTTTGCTGGTCTTCTTGGGTATAGACCCGTTTGGGTCGGCGTCCGGCGGACCTGACCCGCCAGGCATCAATCGGCCGCGTCGCCCTTGATTGCAGCCGTGATCAGCCCGACGATCTCCTCCCTGGTCGTCTCCGTCTTCAGACGCGTGCCCACGCGCTTGCCGCGGCGCAGAACCACCAGCCGGTCGGCCACAGCAAAGACGTGCTCCAGATTGTGGCTGATCACCAGCACCGTCTTCCCTTCGGCTTTGAGGGTCAGGATCAGGTCATTCACCTTGTGCTGCTGTTCGACGCCCAAAGCGGCGGTTGGCTCATCCAGGATGAAGATGCGCCGACCACGCGCCAGGGCGCGCGAAATGGCGACGCCCTGCCGCTGGCCGCCAGACAGTTCGCCCACATCGACGCGCACCGACGGCATGTCAATGCGCAGGACCTCGATCACCCGCTTGGCGTCGGCATACAGTTTTCTGAAGTTGATGAACAAGCCTAGCCGGGTAGGCTCCATGTTCAGGTAGATGTTCGACCCCACATCCCGCACATCCACCAGCGCCAGGTCTTGGTAGACGGTCGAGATGCCGGCGAGTCGTTCGGCATCCTTGGGGCCATGGATCTCGATGGCTCTGCCCTCCACGTAGATCTGACCTGCATCTTTGCGATAAATTCCTGAGAGGATCTTGACCAACGTGGACTTGCCTGCGCCGTTATCACCGATCAAAGCCACGATTTCGGCCGGGTACAGTTCGAAATCTACATTGTCCAGGGCGCGCACATGGCCGAACGCCTTCGAGATGCCTTTGGCTTCCAGGAGGGGCGGCCGGTCGGCGGCGCCGGTCTCGCCGCGCCCGCTTGTCATTGCGTCAGTCATGGTATCGGCTCCTTGTCATCGCGGCGCACAACGCGTGGTTCTGCGTAGGGTTGGTCCCCCGGCCCGTGGTTGACGAGGCCGAGGGATCAACTCAGCTTGTAAGCTCGGCAGGATCGGAAATGCTTCACATCCCCCGACATTAGCAACAACGACTACTTCTCATCCGGGTTTTTGGCGTCTTTGCGGAACTTGGGTTCGAGCTGGGCCAGCAGGTCGTAGTATGGCTGCGTGTTGTCTTTTGTCACCAGCGGCGCTTCCAGCACCGTCCAATAGGGCACCTTTTCGCCGTTGGCCATCTTGTACAGCAGTTCCGCCGAGCCGAAGGTCTCGTCGTACAGCGGCTGCGCCACCAGGCCCCACACCTCGCCGTTCTTGACCAGGTCGAGGTTGACGCGAGTGGCGTCCATGCCCACCGCCACGATCTTCTTCCCCGTCTCCTTCTGCGCACCCGCCCAGGTGGTCGGGCCGCCGCCCGTGGTCGAAAGCGCCGCCACGATGTCGGGGTTGGCCTGAATGACCGATGTCGCGACGGCAATGGCTTGCGTCGGTTCGGGTCCTTCCAACTCCACCGGCAGCACTGTGAACTCGGGGCAGTACTTCTTGATTCCCTCCGCGAACACCTTCGCCACCATGTCCTCCGTGGCGTTGTGGTTGTTCTCGGTGACGGCAATCGAGCCTGTGCTCACCCCTTGCTTCTTCAACTCCTCGCACATCGCCTTGGCCACCGGGTCGGGATACTTCGACGTGTCGGCCGCAATCTGCACGGCGTTGTCGGCGTAGAAACCTTGCTCTACCGGGAAGTGCGGCAGCGCCACGACGATGCCGTTGGCCTTCGCCTTCTCGATGATCGGCTTGGCCACCGGTAGACCGCCAAACCACATCGCCACGCCCTTCGCATCCGGCCGCGATACCACCTGGTCGGCCAGGGCTACCAGGGCGTCCAGCGTGTTCTCGTCCGTGGTTGCCAACTCGCAGTCCAGCCCCAGCGATTCACAACCCGCCAGGAAACCCTGCTGCGTGTACTGATGCACCGGATGCCAGGCCGAACTCTGCACCCAGTAGAACTTACCCTTCACGGAGTCCGCTGCTTTGGCCTCATCCGGGTTCTTGGCGTCTTTGCGGAACTTGGGTTCGAGCTGGGCCAGCAGGTCGTAGTATGGCT
>CAZOLV010000001.1:35696-54952 GCA_964580725.1 uncultured Anaerolineae bacterium
TTGGCGTCTTTGCGGAACTTGGGTTCGAGCTGGGCCAGCAGGTCGTAGTATGGCTGCGTGTTGTCTTTTGTCACCAGCGGCGCTTCCAGCACCGTCCAATAGGGCACCTTTTCGCCGTTGGCCATCTTGTACAGCAGTTCCGCCGAGCCGAAGGTCTCGTCGTACAGCGGCTGCGCCACCAGGCCCCACACCTCGCCGTTCTTGACCAGGTCGAGGTTGACGCGAGTGGCGTCCATGCCCACCGCCACGATCTTCTTCCCCGTCTCCTTCTGCGCACCCGCCCAGGTGGTCGGGCCGCCGCCCGTGGTCGAAAGCGCCGCCACGATGTCGGGGTTGGCCTGAATGACCGATGTCGCGACGGCAATGGCTTGCGTCGGTTCGGGTCCTTCCAACTCCACCGGCAGCACTGTGAACTCGGGGCAGTACTTCTTGATTCCCTCCGCGAACACCTTCGCCACCATGTCCTCCGTGGCGTTGTGGTTGTTCTCGGTGACGGCAATCGAGCCTGTGCTCACCCCTTGCTTCTTCAACTCCTCGCACATCGCCTTGGCCACCGGGTCGGGATACTTCGACGTGTCGGCCGCAATCTGCACGGCGTTGTCGGCGTAGAAACCTTGCTCTACCGGGAAGTGCGGCAGCGCCACGACGATGCCGTTGGCCTTCGCCTTCTCGATGATCGGCTTGGCCACCGGTAGACCGCCAAACCACATCGCCACGCCCTTCGCATCCGGCCGCGATACCACCTGGTCGGCCAGGGCTACCAGGGCGTCCAGCGTGTTCTCGTCCGTGGTTGCCAACTCGCAGTCCAGCCCCAGCGATTCACAACCCGCCAGGAAACCCTGCTGCGTGTACTGATGCACCGGATGCCAGGCCGAACTCTGCACCCAGTAGAACTTACCCTTCACGGAGCCTTGGCTTGCCGCGGGCGCAACCGTTGGCTGTTGAGTTGGGGCCTGCGTGGGCGCCGGCTGTGCGGCGCACGCTGACAGCATGACCAGAAGAGCAATCATAGATAGAGTCAGGAACAGTAACCTTCGAGACATTTCAACCCTCCCTGCAAAAGTGCGGCCGACGATTCGGCCTTCAACGATCGGCGAAACAATTGGCTCAAGATCATTGCTTTCTTCTTCGATACAGAATCCTCCTCCTTTCAGTGCGTCTCCAGCGCAACACTCTGCGCATGCAGCCATGTGTACGGCAGCGCTCGCATGGTCGAGTGAGGTACTGCGCCTGAGACCGCTCAAATCTCATCTCCGCGATGTCGCACGACATCAACAACGGCGGCTAGTGTCAACAGAAAACCTAGAACTGGGGTCTGCAAGAATGAATCGAAGCGCCCGACGACCAGGCCGCTCTTCACCAGTTGGATAAAGAAAACGCCGATGAAGGCACCCACGGCAGAGCCTCGCCCGCCATGAAAACTGACGCCGCCGATGATCACACCGACCAGGATATGCAATTCCAGATTCTTGCCGATGATGGGATCGCCGGGCGTTTGCGGGAGCTGGCTCATGGTCAACAATCCTGCCATGCCGGCTAGCAAGCTGGTGGCCACGAAGCAGATGGTCTTGACGCGATCAGTGTTGATGCCGCATATCTGGGCCGCCAACTTGTTGCCGCCGGTGGCAAACAGCGCCGATCCCCAACGCGTCCAACTCAAGAGGAGTTGGACGACAAGCATGATGCCCAAGACCAGGACGAAGGTGAAGGAGATTCCCAAGGGGCGCCACGAACCGATGATACCTACCTCTAGGGGAAGTGGATAGATGGGTAAGCCGTTCGTAAAGGAGTAGCTGACGCCGCGCACAAGGAACATGGCGCCGATGGTGGTGATGACGGCGGGCACGCCGACCTTCACGGTGAAGAAGGCATTGATCAGTCCCACCAGGGCGGCCGCCCCCAGCGCGCACAGCACCGCCGCCGGGATCGACAAGCCGGCATCGCGAATCAGCTTAGCGGCCAAGACCGCAGTCAGGCTCATCATCGCGCCCGTCGAAAGGTCAATTTCCCCGGCGATCATCAACTGCACCATCCCCATGGCGATCAAGGCCGGAAAGGCCATGGTGCGCAGGATGGCGACGAGGGTAGCTGGCGCCAGCATGGCGGGATTGCGCGAGTAGAAGAAGGCCGTCAGTGCGATGGAGAGCAGGACGATCCCGACTTCCTGCCGGTCCAAGAGGTTGCGCGCTGAACCGGCGAGTCTCTTGCTCCAGGGAATCGGGGCGCCTTCGTTGGCGGTCATCTCCATCTCTGCCCTCCTGTAGATTGGCTTGCATCCACTTGTGCCATTCTTCTCGCCTTAATACTGGACGCTCTTGCGCCGGAGGACGTCCAGCGAAGCGGCGGCAAGCAGAATGACCCCGATCACGATGCCCTGCGCATTGGTCTGCACCTTGGCGTTGAGCAGGCCCATGCGGATGATCTGGATCAGCACGGTGCCAAAGAAAGCGCCGATGATGCTCCCCGTCCCACCCCGCAGGCTGCCGCCGCCGATGATGGCAATGGCGATCACCCACAGCAGCCAGCCGTCCCCGATCGAAGCGTCCGTCGTGCCCGAATAGGCCATCACCAGGATGCCCGCCAGCCCGCAGCAGAGGCTTACGAACACGAAACACAGGGTCTTCACCAGCTTGACATTGATGCCCACGATCTCGGCCGCCCACCGGTTACCGCCCACAGCCGTCAGCAGAGGCCCCAGGCGCGAGGTTCGCATGAGAAGATCGCCTACCACATAAGCAACCAGGAGGGCGACAAAGACCCACGGCAGCGCGAACAGCGGCGACGGGTTCAACACCTTCAGCAGGGTTGGGATCTGGTCTGCTACATAGAGCCAGGTGCCTTTGAGAATCCAGATCGCCAGGCCACTGACCAGAAAGCTGGTGCCCAGGGTGGCGAAGAACGAGGGCATACGAATCTTGAGGGTGATGAAAGCGTTCAGAAGTCCTACACCTGCGGCAGCCGTCAGCGCCGCCGTATAGCTGGCCCATTCTGGCCAGCCGGAGTTCATCAACAGCACGCCGGCAACGGCCGCACTGAGCGCCGCCGTGCCGCCGCTGGACAGATCGATCTCCCCTGCGATCATGAGGAAACTCATGGCAAAGGCCGCCAGCCCCAGAAAACTACCCTGCAGCGCCATGCGCGCCAGATTGGCCGGATTCGCCATGCTCTTGTCTGCGGCGGTAAAAGCCACGAAGAACACCACCGTCGCTGCCACCACACCCAGCTCCGTCACGCTCAGCAGGCGCCTGTAGAATGGTTGTCGGAAAGACGATTCTTGAGAGGCGGTTCGGTCGCTTGTCACATCGCGCTCCTCATCTGTATGAGACATCCCTGAAACCGATGCCGGCGCTGAAGAACGCAAGCCATGCCCAGGTTCATCATTCGAAGACCACCGGATTCTCCAGCACACCCACTTTCTCGATCTCGACCCGTACCACATCGCCTGGCCGCAGCCAGCGCGGCGGCGTGCGGGCAGCGCCAATCCCGGCCGGTGTGCCGGTGGCGATCACGTCGCCCGGTTCCAGCGTCATCACCCGGCTCATGTCGGCGATGAGATGCGCAATCGAAAAGATCATCAGGCTGGTGTGGCCTTCTTGCAGCACCTCGCCGCCGATCACGGTGCGCAGCCACAGATTCTGGACGTCGGGAATCTCGTCCGCCGTGACCAGGGCCGGGCCCATGGGGCAAAAGGTGTCCGGGGTCTTGCCGATCACCCACTGACCCGTGCGATTCTGCCAGTCGCGGGCGCTGACATCATGCACCGGCAGGTAGCCAGCCACATAGTCGAGGGCTTGCGCTTCAGGAATGTTGCGACCGCGTTGGCCGATCACCACGCCCAGCTCGCCCTCGTAATCCGGTTGCCGCACCGCTGCCGGGACAACGATCGGCTCGCCGTGGGCGATCACTGTATTGGCGAACTTGGCAAAGATGATGGGGAAAGGCGGCGCCGCGGCGTTGGACTCCTGGGCGTGCGCCAGGTAGTTCTGGCCGATGCCGATGATCTTGCCGGGGCGGGGAATCGGCGCCTTGAGCGCGACCTCGGCCAGGTCGAAGCCCTGGCCGGGGGCGGCCGTTGCCAGCGCCTGGCGCGCCAGGTCGAGCGCCGGTTGGCCGGCTGCGAGAAAGGCCAGCATGTCGGCCGGCAGGCGCGGCTCCAGTCGGTTCAGGTCATACACCCGTTGGCGTCCATCCAGGGCGCCCAGACGAACTTGCTGCTTGGATACAAACGTGATCAATCTCATCGTTGGTTTTCCACTCTGCCGCCGCAAACGGCGGCCGCTCGCAAATCAACCTTCAATCGCTGACGGCCGAGCCTTCGGCCTTGCCTTCAGCAGCCGTAGACGGTTGCGACCGCTCGTAGCTCTTGCTCACCAGATCGTAGGCAACAGCCATGTGCTGCTCGATCAAATCGAGCGCCTGCTCCTTGTCCCTCGTCTTGATCACATCCACGATCCCTTGATGCCCATAAACGACCGCGTCCTTGAAGTCGGCGCTGGCGACGTTGCGGCCGAGCATGATGACGTAAATCTGCGGCCGCAACGTATTCCAGAAATTGAGCAGGCGCTGGTGGCGGCTGGCCTGGTACAGCGCGTCGTGAAAGCGCAGATCAAGCTCGGCCCCTTCTTTCTCGCTGATACCCCGCGCCAGCGCCGTTGCCATGTCATCTACCACCACCTGCATCCCGGCGATGTCCTCCGCGGTCGCGCGCACACAGGCGTACTCGACCGCCAACCGTTCGAGCGTCCGTCGCAAGCTGAAAACCTCGTCCAGGTCCTGACGCGAAAGGCGGGCCACGGTGGTGCGGCCGGTGCGGCCGATGACAACCAGGCCCTCGCGGTCGAGACGACCAAGCGCCTCGCGCACCGGCCCACGACTGACGCCCAACATCTCGGCCAGCTCGACTTCGCGCAGCCGTTCCTCCGGCGCCAACTGCCCGGACAAGATGGCGTTGCGCAAACGTTCGGCAACGTCATCGGCCAAAGAGCGTTTGATGGGGGGAGATAGGACTTGCGCCAGGGCATCGTTGTCCATCGTGTTTTCTCCTGTCGGGATAGAAGCGATTCTTGTATCTTGTGAGTGTAAACAGTAAACTGTTAATTGTTTACAATTTGTTGAAGAGTTTAACACGCCTGTCGGCGCTTGTCAAGTCTGCTCTCATCGCTTTCTCACGCCGCGATCAAGCGAGAAAGACCTGACAGGTGCGCCAGTGGAGAAGTCTGTCAGGCAGGAAAGTCGCACGACGCACCTGTCAGGTCTCGAAGGGTGGCGGCACAAGAAACTGGCCGCGGAGGGCGCGCCGCACGTCAAGACGGTGTTGCAGCGCCAGATCGAGGTCACCGACAAGCAGATTGACGCGCTGGTGTATGAGCTATACGGGTTGACGGCGGCGGAGATCGCAGTGGTGGAGGGGGCCGCGTGAGGGTGGACGATGCCGGGCGAGAGGTGTATCATGATGTCGCCGCAGCGTCATCTCAGGGCGCTTGCTGATGACCAATCTGCGAGGTGAAAGATGATGATTGCATCCCCAAGAACGATCCAGGCGATGTATGTTGATGGGTTGCTGCGCCCGTTGGAGCCAATTCAAGACGCCGAGGATCAGGTTTATTTCGTGACGATCCTGAATATCGAAACGCTGTGTCCCCCAGAGGGCCTGCAGACGATCAGAAGTCTACGCGGCAAGTATCGCGGTTATTTGAGCAGCACCGACGAGTTTGCACGCAACAAGCGGGTCGAAAAGGCGTTGGAGTTGTGATACTATGTCGCCAGACAACGGGTCAGTCGAACGCTATGTATTTGACGCGTGTGCGCTGATTGCATATTTCAACCGGTTGTCCCTACCCTCTCACGCCCCTCATTGTGTCGGGTCGCTTGGCTTGAATCCGGCCTGATCTGATGCTGCGACCGCGGCTACAGCGGGCGACAGACAGCGGGCGATGGCCTGCACCATCTCTCCCATCTGAAAAGGCTTGCGCAGCCAGGCGCCCACGCCCTGGTCGGCCAGCAACCGTAGCTCGCTCTCGTCCAGGGGATGTCCGCTGACGAAAATGACGGGCATTCGGTAGCCCTGGCCGCGCAGGGCCGCCAGCAGAGCCTTGCCGCCCATGCGCGGCATGACCAGATCGCTCAGCACCAGCGCGGGCTGTTCATCATTCCCCGCGGCCAGCAGCGCCAGGGCCTCCTCGCCGCTGCTCGCCGTGGCGACGCGGTAGTGACAGGTGCGCAGAAATTCGGCCAGAGCCTCGCGCAGAGGTTCGTTGTCCTCCACCAGCAACAGCAACTCGCCATTGCCCGACAACGGCTCATCCATCGCGGCCGGCAGCGCCTCGGCCTCCTGCGCCAGCGCCGGCAGATAGAGGGTGAAGGTCGCGCCCTGACCCACCTGACTGCGCGCAGTGATCTGCCCGCCGTGCTGCCCCACAATGCCGTAGACCTGCGCCAGCCCCAAACCGGTGCCCTTGCCAGGCTCTTTGGTGGTGAAGAACGGCTCGAAGATGTGGGGGAGAACCTCCGGCGCAATGCCGCTGCCGGTATCGCTGACGGTGATGCGCACCCAGTCGCCGGGGGTCATGTCGGGCAGAGGAAGCGCTGACGCCTGCTGCAGACGCAGACGGGCCAGGCCGATGGTCAAATTGCCCCCTTCGGGCATGGCGTCGCGGGCGTTGATGGCCAGATTCATCACGATCTGCTGCATACGGGTCGGGTCGGCCAGCACCACATACTCGCCACCCTCGTCGGTCAGCTCGATGTGGATATGTTCGGGCAGGGTACGCTGCAGCAACTTCACCTGTTCCTTGCAGATCGGCAGCAAGTCGAGCGGCTGGCGTTCCAGCACGGCGCGACGGCTGAAGTCGAGAATCTGCCCGACCAGGGCGGCCGCGTGGCGGCCCTGCTGTTGGATGACGGAGAGTCGTTCGCGCTCTCTGGGCGTCAGACTGACGGAACGGTTCAGCAACTGGGTCTGAAGCAGGATGACGCCCATCAGATTGTTGAAATCATGAGCGATGCCGGCGGCGAGCTGGCCAACCGCAGCCAGCCGTTCCTGGCGCTGAAGCTGCTCCTGCGCCTCGCGCTGGCGGGTGACATCCCGCACCATCAGCACCCATCCCCTGGCCGTCGGCCCCGGCGCCAGGGGGTGCGCAAGGGCCTCGAAGAATCGTCCGTTGCGCCGAATTCCGTGCCAGCCGCCGCCGGGCGGGGGGGTGAGCAGATGGGTCAGCGGGTGATCGCCCAAACGGGCCAGGCGCGCCTTCTCCATCTGATCCTGTTGCCCCAAGCTGCCGGCTGGCTTGAAGTCACCGAGCAGAGCCAAATACTCGTGGCCGGCCGGGTTGGCCTCCAGCAGCCGCTGTTCGTCGTCCAGCAACAGGATTCCGTCCTGCACACTGCGCATGACCTGGCCCATCTGTTCGGCCTGGAGCCGGGTCTGCGCGTGCAGGCGCAGGCGGTGCAGGGCGCTCCCGGCCATTTCGGCCAGCGAGGTGAGCAGGCGGGCCTCGTCGGGGGTGATCTCGCGCGGCAACTGCACGGCCACAAACAGGACGCCGATCATTTCGGCGGCCGCATGAATGGGAATACAGGCCCCGCCCCAGCCGGGCGGGATCAGTCCGACAGCGGATGGGCGGGTGAGGGGATCGGCGGCAAAGTCGTGCGTGAGGTACGCCTCGCCGGTGGTAAACACCTTTCCGGCAATGCCTTCGCCCGGCCCGATGTGCGACGTCCGGAGCGGCGTGAACCAGCCGCGGTCGGCGGCGAATTGCAGGTCGCCGGTTTTCGCATGATAGAGTAGGATGGCGCCGTTCGTGGCTTCGAGCGCCCGCAGGGTTTCGTCCAGCAGGAGCGGCAGCATTTCGTCCGGGGTTTGCGCGGCGCGCAGGACGGTAGATATTTTCGAGACAGCTTCCGATTCAACCAGGCGACGACGCAGAGTTTCTTCCGCCTGTTTGCGCGCAGTGACATCCTTACAGTTGGAGACGAAATGGGTGATGTTTCCCCGCTCGTCGCGGATGGGTGTGATTGTCTGCTCGACGTGATACAACTTGCCGTTCTTCCTGCGGTTGACGGCCTCCGCGCGGAAGACTTCGCCTGCCTTGATCGTCTGCCAGAGTTTGGCGTAGAAGGCTTTGTCCTGCAAACCCGATTTGAGGATGCGCGGGGTGTTGCCGCGCACATCCTGCATGGTGTAACCGGTCAATTGCTCGAAAGCCGGGTTGACATATTCGATGACGCCGTTTGGATCGGTGATGAAGACCATGTCGGCGGCTTGTTCGACGGCGTGGGAAAGTTTCTTCAACGCAGACTCGGCGCGTTTGCGCTCGACGACCACGCCCAGTTCGGCGGCGACGGCGGAGATCAGTTCGATCAAGCGAGGGTCTTGCGGGCGCGCTTCTCTCATGAAGAAATCCAACACGAGCGTCACCTGCCCATTTGCGATGACGGGGATACTGACACCTGCGCGCAGCCCGGCTTGCCGCGCTTCTTCCGTTCCCAGAACCGGGACGCCTATGCCCGTTTTCAGTCCCGCCTGCCGCGCCAATTCGGCGCGCGGGAAGTTGGGATCTTTCGTCACATCTTCGATCCAGACCGCCTGGTGCGATTGCCAGGCGCGCCCGGGCAGACCGACGCCCGGCTCGAACGTGAATTCGGCGCTGACTGCGTGGAAATTCTCCATGCCCGGCTCGCGGCTGAACCAGGCGGGGTGAAGCGTGAGCCGCGACCCGTCCGCGCTGGGAATCCACGCCTCGCCCACGATCCAACCGGTGGCTTCGCAGACCAGGCGCGGGATGTTCGTGATGGTCTCGTCCAGGTCTCTTGCGCCGCCCACGCCCAGCGCGATGGTCTGCAATAAACGCGCCTCCTGTTCGGCGCGGCGGACATTGGTGACGTCGTGGACGACCGAGAGCATACAACGCTCGTTTCCAACCGTGATCAACTCAATGGAAACCAATACGTCCAGGACCGCGCCGGACCTGGCGCGCATTTGCACTTCCAAATCATGGATGCGTCCATCCCGCCGAAGCGCGGCGGTGATCTTCTCGCGGTCAGCCGGGTTTGCCCACAGGTTCAATGTGAGCGACGCACGCCCGACGATTTCTTCGCGCGTATAACCGCTGTATCGCAGGAAACTGGGGTTGACATCCAGGATGCGTCCCTCCTCCAGCGTGGTGATGGTAATGCCGACCGGGCTGGAGTTGAACGCGTTGGCGAAGCGTTCCTCGCTTTCCCTCAATCCCTGCTCGGCGCGTTTGCGTTCGGTGATGTCGTGGATGATCGCCACAAAAAGCGCCCCGACCAATTGTAGATGAACTTGGACAGGGTACAGCGTTCCATCCTTCCGGCGGTGGAGTGTTTCGAATACGTAAACCTCCTCTTGATGCGACAACAGGGGGCGGAGCATGTCCTGGAATTGTTCCAATGTAAGTTCGGGTTTAAGCTCGAGCGGGGTAAGCCGCAAGAGTTCGTCCATCGAGTAACCGAGATTTTTTCGCGCCCCCAGGTTGACGTAGGTGAACCGCAGCGAATCGGCGGCGAATATATAGATTTCATTCAAGCTCGATTCCAACACCTGTATGTGTCGGGAGCGTTCCTCCTCCACCTGCTTGCGCTCGGCGACTTCTTTCTCCAACTCCGCCGCGCGCTGGAGGGTCTCTTCGTGCAGCAGCGCGTTCCGCAGGCTGATGGAGACGGTGAGGGCGATGGCTTCGAGAAAGAGCGCCTGTGTTTGGAAGTCGCGCTCCTGATACGATGCCACACCCAGCACGCCGATGACCTCGCCTTCGCTCGTCAGCGGCAGGGAGGCGAAGGAACGTACGCCCGCCTTTTTGCACTCGAAGAGGTTGCAGCGCAGGTCGGTGTGAATATCGAGCGAGTAGATGGGGGTTCTTTGTCTGGCGGCGTCCCCGCATAAGCACATACCCAAAGGCACGATCGGGGCGCCTATGTGGTGCGTCGAATCTCCCGGTGAAACGCCCGCGAATTCCAATCCCTCTGCGCCCATACGGAAGAAGAGCGCCAGGTCGGCTTGCAGGGCGTTGCGCGCCCCGTCCAGCGCAGCGCGGATGACCCGCTCCAGGGAAATGTCGGCGTCCAGGTTTCGACCGATGTCGCGCAGGGTGGTGATCTCGCGCAGGCTTTGGGCGATCTTCTCCTCCGCCGTTTTGCGTGCGGTGATATCGCGGTAGTTGGCGACGATGGCGTTCACGCCCGGCACGTTCAACATGTTTGCGCCGACGACTTCGAGCCACACCCACGAACCGTTTTTATGCCGGTTTCGGAATTGCGCCGTGACATTGCCGCCCGGTTGACCCAGGAGCCGCTCGAAGAGGGTCATGAGCAGGGGAAGATCGTCGGGATGGACGTTCTCGAACACGTTCCCGCCGATCATCTCTTCATCTGTATATCCGAGAATACGGTCGGATGAAGGACTGCGGTACAAGTCCACCCCTTCGGCGCTGACGAGCGAGACCGCGTCGCTGCTGTTCTCGATCAGCGCGCGGAAGCGTTCCTCGCTCAATCGCAGCGCTTCCTCAGCCTGTTTGCGCGCGGTGATGTCGTGATAGTTGACGACGACGGCGTTCACCGCCGCCTCTTCCAGCAGGTTCGTGGCGGTCGCCTCCACCCAACGCCAGGAGCCGTCCTTATGGCGCAGGCGCAGTTCAGTGGTCAGCAGCGAGCCGGGTTCTTTCATCAACTGCGCCAATTGCGCGGCGACTCGTTCGCGGTCGTCGGGATGGATCAGCTCGAAGATATCCCGCCCTTCGTTGTCAATCATGTCGTAGCCGAGGATGTGCCCGGCGGCGGTGGATTGAAAATGCAACAACCGTCCCATGCGATCCAGCAGGGCAATCGCGTCGGCGCTGTGTTCGATCAGCGCGCGGAAACGCGACTCGCTCTTTTTCAACGCCTGGGACGCGCGCAGACGTTCGGTGACATCGTGGGCAAATCCGCGCACGATGGGCGCGGCGACGCCTTCCGTGCGCAGGGTGTTGCGGTATTCCCACAGGCGATCTTCGCCGTTTTTCGTTCGTATCTTCATCATGCCGGACGATAGGCCGGTTTCTTGGATTTCGACAAGATACGCGCCGAATTCCTGGCGCACATCTGGCGCGAGGAACTCCTGCAAATTGCCCCCGATCAATTCTTCGGGCAGGTAGCCGATACCTTGCGTCGCCGCGCGGTTGACGGACAGGAGCCGCCCTGCGAGATCGTGCGTGCAGATCAGGTCGCGGGTGTTTTCCACCAGGTCGCGATAGCGCGACTCACTCTCTTTGAGCGCCTGCTCGGCGCGTTTTCGCTCCACGAACTGCCCGATCTGTTGCCCGATGGACTGCATGATCTGCAACTGCACCGCTTCAGGTGGGCGAACTTTGCCATCGAGGAAGGTCATCACGCCCAACGTTTCGCTGCCCACCTTGACCGGGAAGGCGAAGGCGGCGCGGTACCCGGCTTTCAACGCCTGGGCGACGCGCGCAAACCCATCTTTGGCAATGTCGGGCGTCCACTCCGGCTTGCCGCTGGCAAACACCCTGCCCGGCAACCCTTCGCCGGGCGCAAATTGGGCTTCGCTGGTCATCGTTTCGAACTGCGGGGATTCGCCCTGCGACATGTGGCAGGACTCGACGCAATGCAGGCGCATGGTCTCCTTGTCCATGCTCCAATGGGCGCTCCAACATTCGCCGCGCTTCCAATCCAGCCCTTCGCACACGGCTTTGAGAATCGCAGGCATGGCCTGCGCCAGTGTTTCCGCTTCCGAAAGCGCCAGCGTGACGGCGTGCTGGACGGACAGTTGCTGCTCGGCGCGTTTGCGTTCGGTAATGTCGCTCAGCGCGACGCGGAAGATGACCGCACCTTGGGCGCCCTGCGCAATCGTCGCTTCCAGCAACGCGTCGAATAATGTCATCCTGGATGAATCGGACTGGTTGTGCCTGACGATTTTCACCTCGCACGTCTGCCGCGTCTGCGTTTCGAGCAATTGTTTGCGCAAGAGATAGAACTTGTCCTGGTCTTGCGGGGCGATGAAACGCGTCAGCGGCTGCTTGACGAGGCGCGCGCTCTCAACGCCCAGCATCGTCGTCGCCGTCAAGTTGGCTTCGCGAATGATATTCTTGTCGTCGAGTGTGAGATAGCCGACGGGCGCGAAATCGTACAGGTTGCTGTACTTGTCGTGCGCCGCTTCGAGTTCCGCTTGCGTCCGCTGCAGTTCATCGTTCTGCATTTCGAGTTCGATCTGATGGACTTGGAGTTCGTGGATCAGTTCCTGCATATCCGCGCGCGCGAGTTTTTCCGGCGGTTGGGGTCTTTGCCGCAGGGTTTCTTCCGCGCGTTGGCGCAGGGGAGTGGGTTGGTTTTTTGGTTTGGGTTTCATAGATTCCACTCCGTCGTCGCCACGGCGTAGGGCTTGCCTTGCGCGTTCACCAGCGCGGTGCTGGTGAGCCGCACGTCCAGCGTCCTGCCGTCCTTCGTGATGCGCTGCGTCTCGAACGTCTCGATCGGCTCGCCGCGCGCGAGTTTCTGCACGAAGGCGTTATGCTCGGCGCGCCTGGACAGTGGCACGATCTCGCGGATGGTCATTCGACATCCGCCGGCATATTCGCAAAGAACGCTTCGAACGCCGCGAGACCGCCCGCCGACGCGCCGATGCCGACGATGGGGAAGGAGGGCGCAGCCGGCGCGGGCTCCGAGGCGGCGGAGGCTGCCTCGGTTTGCGCCTCGCTTTCTGCGGTGGGCAACGCAGGGTCAGCCTGCGGCGGGACACTCGCTTCGGGCGCGGCGACCTGTTGGTTCGTCCGGGCGGGAGGAGGCGCCGTGCGTCGCCGCGTCGTTCTCTCAGGTTGTTCCTTCTCGTTCATTGGATTTTCTCCTTGGATCAGATTGGCGCGTCGCGACAATCTTTCAACTGATATTATCATCCAATTTTCAAGTTCGCGCCATATTCTTCCCTATGGCGTTGACGTAAGCGTCATTCATCCCCGCGTCGAACGCCACGAAGCCGTCGCTGGCGCGCTCGAGGAATTCCACGTAGCCCGGTGCGACATGCTGCTTCGGGCGTGCCGACTTGGACCTTCCGCCTCTCACCCCGCCCGCGCCTGGCGCACAAAGAAGACCATCACCAGCACCACTGCGCCCTGCGTCCGCACGGGGACGCCGAACGCGGCTTCGAGACCGGCGGACGCGGCGACGTCTTTGCGCGCGAAACTGCCCATGGCGCTACGCCTGAGATACACATTTGGGGCGCCATAGCCTGTGCTAACTCTGTCTGTGCCATATCCTCTTGTTCGTCCTGGTTTGTATCGCGGTGGGTTCTCGGTCGGCCCGATGAGCATTGGCAGTCCGGCCGTGAGAGCAGTGGCAAATGCGCCGGTGTGACAGCATTATACTCGCGCCGGGCCGCCGCGTCTATTTTGTATCGTTTGGCAATTTTTTCGCCGCAGGGTTGAGAGGATAGGCCAGATGTGATATACTCATGTTCGGCGAAATTCATTTCGCCCCTCGCCCTCGCCCTCGCCCTCGCCTTCGCCCGTGAATGGAGAAATCGAGCCATGACTGAGCACCCATCCGACCCGCAAAACGAGCGCCCCATTCTCACGCTGCGCGAGATGCTGGAGGGATATGAGCTGTTCAACGCGTGGGAACAAGAGGAACGTTCGAGCAGTCTGCCGTTTTTAAGCGTGGATGAGGCGTTGGATCAGTATTTTGAGCTGTACGGTATGGCCATCGAACTGGCGGGCGACGACTTGCCGCTGTTCCTGGAACAACACGCAGACCACTGGAGTCTGCTTCATCGGCGTAATAAGCTGCTGCGGAGTATTACACCAAATGAAGAAACCGCTCCAAGCACTGGATGAGATCCAGCAATTCTTGATTAGCCAACGCATTGATTATGTGGTCATCGGAGGAATCGCAAACGCCATTTGGGGACGACCGCGCGCTACTCTCGATGCCGATTTCAAGGTGTTGATTGGGGATCGGTCAATTGCAGATTTTGTGGCGTTGCTCAAGACGCGTTTTCAGTTCCGAGTACAAGACTGGCTTGGTCTGCGCCTGGGCCAGGCGGTCGGTCTCGATTCCCCATTGGCGCGCGCCTGGCTGTATGGCGCGCGCCTGCCTACGGTCTCGCCGCGCACTCTGGGGACGGCGGTGACTGCCGGCGGGCTGGCCGGCGCCGCCATCATCGGCTACCTCTACTGGCGCTGGGGACTCGAACACGCCATCCTCGCCCACTTCAGCGCCGACATCGTGCTGCACGTCATTTTCTGACTTCTGAACTCCGACTTTGGCTCCGACAATCTCAGCCCACAGAAATCCCCGCGCGCGCCTGCATCGCTTCCCAGACGCGCTGTGCGGTGATGGGCATCCTGTCAATCCAAACCCCCGCCGCATCGGTCACAGCATTGGCCAGCGCCGGCGCTGTTGGCACCATCGCATGTTCCCCAATGCCGCGCGCCCCAAACGGCCCATCGTCCTGCGCCACCTCCACGATGATTGACTCGATATGCGCCGGCGCATCAATCGCCGTCGCAATCCGATAATCGGTGAAATTTGGATTGAGCGGCCGACCGTTCACCAGCTTGATCTCCTCCAGCAGCGCCGTGCTCAGTCCCTGCACCGCGCCCCCTTCCATCTGCGTCTTCACCATGTCCGGGTTGATCGCCTTACCAACATCGAACGCCGCGGCCATGCGCATCACCTCGACTGCGCCCGTTTCGGTGTCAACCTCCACCTCCACGGCCTGTGCGCCCGTCGTGAAGTGCACCACCGCGCGCGGCCCCTGTCCCGTCTCGGCGTCAAGCGGCGTCACATACTGCGGCATGAAGCGCCCCTTGCCCACCACCGGTCCACCGATCCAAGTGCCGTCGGGCCGCTGCATCCCATACACCACGATGTTCTTCAGCGGAATGGACTCCTCCGTCGCATAACTCACCACCTGCCCCTCGATGATGTCCAGGTCTTGTGGGTTCTCATTCCACGCCTCCGCCACCATCTCGATGATCTGCATCTTGGCCTCCTGCGCCGCGTTCAGGATCGCATTGCCCATGCTCCAGGTCAAGCGGCTGGCCACCGTCTGCCACTCATACGGGCTGTAGTCGGTATCCACCGTATTCACGCGCACATCGCCGATCGGCACACCCAGGCCCTCCGCCGCCAACTGCGCCGCAATCGTCAGCGTGCCCTGGCCCATGTCCACCCCGCCCACGTTCACCAGCGCCGTCCCGTCCTCGTTGAAACGAATCGTCGCCGCCGAACCGGGGTTGGGCGGCATGGCCGGCGCCTTCCACATGCAGGCAATGCCCAGGCCGCGCACCTTGTGCGGCGCGCTGGCCGGACGCGGCTTGCCCCACCCGATCGCCGCCGCCGCCTTTTCGATGCACTGACTGAGACCCGTCGGGTGCATGATCATCCCCGTCACCGTCTCCTGCCCCTCTGCGATGCAGTTCAGCAGCCGCACCTGCACCGGATCGAGACCCATCTGGCGCGCCGCCCGATCCACGTGCTGTTCGATGGCCCAGTGAATCTCCGGCATCCCAAAGCCGCGCATCGCCCCGCCGATGGGGTGATTCGTATAGACGCACTTGGAATCGGCCCACACATTCGGCACATAGTACGGCCCCGTCGAACTGTAGCCGGCGGCGCGGGTGATGTTGACCCCGTACTCCGTATATGCCCCGCCGTCCCAGTAGTAGGTATTCTTCATCGCCAGAATGCGTCCATTGGGCAGCATCCCCATCTTGACGATGGCCACCAGCCCCTGACGCACGAATGTGGTGTAGAACTCCTCCTCGCGCGTCATCACCAGTTTGACCGGCCGGCCGCGCGCCCGCATCGCCAGCGCCACGCACGCCCCTTCCATCGAAACGCCCGCCTTGGCGCCAAAACCGCCTCCCACATACGGCGTAATGACGCGCAAACGGCTGTGGCTGATGTTCAGCGCCTTGGCAATCAAATTGCGCTGCGCAAAGGGCGATTGGCTCGACGCCCACAGCGTGATCTTCCCGTTGCCGTCCATCTGCGCCACCGTGGCGTGAGTCTCCAGCGGCACATGCTGCACATGCGGCACACGGTACTTATGTTCGAACACCAGCCCGCCCGCCGCTTCGACCTCGGCAAAGGCGCGCTCCACGTCCCCCTTGCGCACCTTGAACCAGTTCGAGATATTTGTCTCTTTCTGCGGAAAGACAAACGGCACGTAGTTGTAATTGATCAGGTCAGGGTGGATCAAAGGCGCCTCTGGGCTGGCGCCGAATTCCGGATCGAACACGCCAGGCAGGTCCTCGTACTCCACCTCGATCAGCTTGAGCGCCTGTTCGGCGATCTCCTGGCTTTCGGCCGCAACCCCGGCCAGCGGCTCTCCCACGAACCGCACCCGATCCACCGCAAACAGCGGGCGGTCGGACAGATAGAGGCCAGTCAGGCCCGGATAGTCCTGGCCGGTCACAACGACGCGCACGCCTGCCAGCGCCTGCGCCTTGCTCACATCCAGGCGGACGATACGGGCGTGCGGGCGCGTACTGCGCTTCAGCATCCCGTGCAGCAGATTCGGCCCGAACTGCATATCGTCCACGTATTGCGCCGCCCCTGTCACTTTCGAACGGCTTTCGACGCGGGGAAAGCTCGAGCCAACGATCGTCGTCTTCTTGATGCTCATAGTCGCAGCTCCTTTGACTCACGCGGCCTGCTGGCGCGTCGCCGCCAGGCTGATGGCAGAAACGATGCGCGCATAGCCTGTGCAGCGGCACAGATTGCCCACCAGCGCCAGGCGGATTTCCTCATCGGTTGGGTGTGGGTTGCGATCCAGCAGCGCCCGCGCCGCCACCAGGATGCCGGGCGTGCAAAAACCGCACTGCGTGCCCCCTTCTTCGATCATCGCATCTTGCACCGGATCGAGCTGGCCATCCTGCGCCAGCCCTTCCACCGTCATGATCTCGCACCCATCAATTTCGGGCGCCAAAACCAGACACGAATTGACCGGCGCGCCGTTCAGCAGGACGGTGCAAGCGCCGCACTCGCCGGCGGAACAGCCGTTCTTGGCGCCGGTCAACACCAGGCGGTCACGCAGCAGCCGCAGCAGCGTGTAATAGGGCGGGACCTCCATCGCGTAGCGTTCGCCATTGACCGTAAAATTGACCAAATGTGACATGATTGCCTCGATTGCCTTGTGGAGCGGTTCTAGAGCGGGAGATGGGCCGCGACGTCAGCGATGGCGCGGCGCGCCAGGGTGCGCACCATGGCCCGCCGGTAGGCCGCGCTGGCGCGAACATCATCAATAGGCCGGCTCGCCTGCATGACGGCGCTGGCCGCCGCCTCGATCGCCGTCTCCTCGACGCTTTGCGCCAACAGCGCCGCCGCGGCCGGCGCCAGCAGCGGCGTCGGTCCCACCGACGCCAGCGCAATGCGCCAGGCCGCACCGGAAGGATTGCCGCGCTGCGGCCAGCCCAGAACTCCGACCCCCAGGAGAGCGATGTCGCCCACTTTCGTGCGCCCCAGTTTGCTATAAACGCCATAGGCGCCGTGGGGTGGGGTGGGCAGTTCCAGCCGCAGTAGGAATTCGCCCGGCTGCAGGTCAGTCTTGCCAGGCCCCTTGAAGAAATCGAACAGCGACAGGCGCCGCTCGCCCTGCGGCCCGTAAATGACCGCCGTTGCCTGGTAGCAAAGCAACGCCGGGATGCTGTCGCCCGCCGGGCTGGCGTTGCACACATTGCCGCCGATGGTGGCGCGGTTGCGCAGTTGATAGGAGCCGACCGTCGCACACGCCTCCGCCAACATCGGAAAGTGAGCAACCACCGCCGAATGACTTGCCGTCTCGTTCATGGTGACCGCGGCCCCTAGACTCAGGCCGCTGGCGGCGTCGAAAGCGACCGCACGCTGGCCCGGCAGCCCCTTCAGATCAACCACGATCCCCGCATGGATGAAATCGCCGCGCATACGGATCAGCAGATCGGTGCCGCCCTGCAGGATACGGGCGTTGCTGCCCTCCGTCGCCAGAATGCGGCTGGCCTCTGCCCATGACGAGGGCTTGACATAATCGAATTGTTCCACAGTGTTACCTCTTGAATGGTCAGAGTTGCGGAGATTGGCAAAGACAGTCGCCGAATTTCGTCTGCACCCTCGCCTGCTTGGCCGCCATCAGTTTGGCGTAGCGGTCATCATCCACATAGGCCACGATGCGGGCGATGCACGCTTCACCGTCCACGAAGCGCCAGGGGAAACAGCCGACTTCGACGCGCTGATTGAGCAGCAGATCAATATCGCCACCCAGGCATTCGGCGTGGATGATGCCGTGCGGGAACATCTCGATGTGCATCAACTGGTACTTGTCATCGCTGAAGACCTCGACCAGGCGCTGGCCATACTTGCTTTGAAAATGCGCCTCGGCCTCCGCCGCCTGACGCGGCATCCATTGGCGAATGATCGTGTTCATCGGATGATCGGCGCTGCCGCAGTCCACCGCCAGCCATTTGAGCTTTTTCGCCTTGCACCATTCGGCAAACTCCCGGTCGGGGCCTGGGTGCTTGACCATGTAGCGGATTTCATCGGCGCGCGGCTGATCCCACCCGTAGCGGTGATAGCCGGTGTGAATGATGAGAATGTCGCCCTCGCGCACTTCCACCCGTTCTTCGACCATGGCCGAGGTGTAGATGTCATAGTCGCCGCACACGTCGGAGAGATCCACAACGGCGGCGGGGCCGGTCAGGTAGTCGAGCGTCAGGCTGGCGATGTCTTTGCCAGGGGTGTAGAAGTGAATTTCCCCATCCAAATGAGTTCCGAGGTGGTTGGAATGGGTGATCAATTGACCGTTGGCGCCATTGGGAGCCAGCCGCTTGAAGTATTTGATTTGCAGCGGCTCGTAAGTGGGCCAGGCAGGGGTGCCGATACCGAGGGGAATCGAGAGATCAATGAACTTCATCGTTACAGACCTCCAGTGAGAGATAATGAACGCACATGCCGTTGTTAGAATTATACCAAACAACTCGCACAGTCTGCAAAGACATCGGAACCTTCTTGTTTTGTCCTTGGAAACCTGTCAGGTTATGGAAAACCTGACAGGTTTTCAAGACTTCTGGAAACCTGTCAGGTTTTGGAAAACCTGACAGGTTTTTAAGACTTCTGGAAACCTGTCAGGTTTTGGAAAACCTGACAGGTTTTTAAGACTTCTGGAAACCTGTCAGGTTATGGAAAACCTGACAGGTCTTCAAGACCTGTCAGGTTATGGAAAACCTGACAGGTCTTCAAGACTTCGGAACCTTCTTGTTTTGTCCTTTGTT
>CAZOLV010000001.1:55052-72790 GCA_964580725.1 uncultured Anaerolineae bacterium
TGGAAAACCTGACAGGTCTTCAAGACTTCGGAACCTTCTTGTTTTGTCCTTTGTTCATCCTATGCTACAATCTAGCCGATCTGATCAACGAGACTGAACAAGACAAGGAGCAACGCCCACGCGTGCTGAAGACATTTTGGGAAAAATTCAAGGCGGTGATGCGCGCCATTGGCAACTTCCAGGCCCGCGTGCTGCTGAGTATCCTGTACGTTGTGCTGGCGCTGCCCACCGGCGCGCTGTTGCGTCTCTTTTCTGATCCACTCGACCTCCATCATGCCCCTGTCTCGCCGGCGCCCACCGACGTTGCGACGTTTTGGCAGGAGCGCCAACCGCTGGACGAAACTCTGAACGGCGCCCGCTTGCAGTCTTGAACTGGCAGCGCCACGCGCCAATGACGCACCCTGACGAAATGATGAATTCGAGTCGCGCATGTATATTCTAGGTGTTTCCTGTTTTTATCACGACGCTGCCGCCGTCCTGCTGCACGATGGCCGCTTGCTCGCCGCCGCCGAGGAAGAGCGTTTTTCGCGCATCAAGCACGATTTTGGCTTTCCCACCCTGGCCATCGAGTTTTGTCTGCGGCAGGCAGGCATCACCGCCGACGACCTGGACTACGTGGTCTTCTACGAAAAGCCGCTGCCCAAGCTGGAGCGCATCTTGCTCAGCATCCTGCAGACGGTTCCCCGTTCCTACAAAGTCTTCCGCGAAGCCATGATCGCCTGGTTCAACGAAAAGCTGTGGGTCAAGGGCCTGCTGATCAGCAAGCTCAACCTGCCGGCGGAAAAGATCCTTTTCGTGGATCATCACCTCTCCCATGCGGCCAGCGCCTTCTTCTGCTCGCCGTTCAAGGACGCCGCCATCCTCACCGTTGACGGCGTGGGAGAATGGACCACCGCTGCGCTCGGACGGGCCGCCGCCTGTTGGGATGGCCAGGGTGAAAACCACATCTGGCTCGACCGCGAGCTGCGCTTTCCCCACTCGCTTGGCCTGCTCTATTCGGCCTTCACCGCCTGGCTAGGCTTTCAGGTGAACGAAGGGGAATACAAGGTGATGGGCATGGCGCCCTACGGGCAGCCCAAATACCTGGACAAAGTTCACCGCTTGTTTCAGGTTGCCGCCGACGGCTCTTTCCGGCTCGACATGCGCTACTTCACCTACCACCATTCGACCGACCGCACGTTTGGGGCGCCCTTCGTCGAACTGTTCGGCGAACCGCGCGATCCCAACGCGCTCTTCGTCACCGACGCCACCCATCCCGGCGGCGATTTTGCCCGCGAGGTCAAGGAACGCAACCAATACTACGCCGATGTAGCGGCCAGCATCCAACTGGCGACGGAAGAGACGCTGCTCAAGATGGCCAATCATCTGCACCGCACGACCGGCCTGCGGCATCTCTGTTTCGCCGGCGGCGTGGCGCTGAACAGCGTGGCCAATGGGCGCATCCTGCGCGAAACGCCCTTCGACTCGCTCTATGTGCAGCCGGCGGCGGGCGATTCGGGCGGGGCGCTGGGCGCAGCGCTCTACGTCTGGCATGTTGTTCTCAAGCAGCCGCGCGTCTTTACCCTGGAGCACTGCTACTGGGGCGCCGAGTACAGCGACGCCGAAATCGAAACCTTCCTGCGCCAGCAGTCCATCCCGTACCAGAGACTGCCCGACGACAAGCTGCGCGACGTGATCGTGGATGATCTCGTTTCCGGTCGCGTCATTGGCTGGTATCAGGGGCGCTTCGAATGGGGGCCGCGCGCCCTGGGCAACCGCAGCATCCTGGCCGATCCGCGCCGCGCCGAGATGAAAGAAATCGTCAACGAGAAGATCAAGTTTCGCGAACCGTTCCGCCCCTTTGCGCCGGTCATCACCGAGCAGGCTGCGCCGCGCTACTTCGATCTGGAAGCGCCCGCGCAGCACTACCCGGCGCGCTTCATGCTGCTCGTCGAACCGATCTTCGCCCAACGTCAGCAGGAAATCCCCGCCGTGACGCACATCGGCGGCAGCGGCCGCCTGCAGACGGTGCGCCGCGACTGGAACCCGCGCTATTACGACCTGGTTGAGACCTTCGGCCAGGCGACTGGAACCCCGGTTTTGCTCAACACCTCGTTCAATCTGCGCGGCGAGCCGATCGTCACCACGCCGGCCAACGCTTTCAATACGTTCTGCAAGAGCGAGATTGACGCCCTGGTGTTGGGCAACTATCTGGTGCGCAAAGACCAGATGAAAGGGCGATCGCCGTGATGCGCATCCTGCGCGCCGTTTTGCGCGGCGCAGCCCTCTCTGTCAGCGGCGCGCTGGCGGCGCTCCTGCTCCTGGAAATGACCGTGCGCGTGCTGGGCCTGGCGCCGCCCGCCGGCGATCCCGGCTGGTTTTGGAAGATTCCCGACGCGCAGTACGGCTGGTCGCATCAGCCCAACGCCGTGGGGCGCTGGTTCAATCCTCACAACGAGTACAACGTCGAAGTCACCATCAACAGCAAGGGCTTGCGCGACCTCGAACTGGAATACACCAAGTCGGCGGACGAGTTCCGCATTCTCCTGCTCGGCGATTCCTATGTCGAAGGGATGCGCGTGAAACTGGAACAGACCTTTGGCAAGGTGCTGGAACAGCGGCTGGCGGCAATGCACCAGGAGATCAGCTCGCCGATCGTCTTTCGCGTCATCAACGCCGGCGTCAGCGCCTGGGGCACCGATCAGGCGCTGCTCTGGTTCCGCAACGAGGGCTTCAAGTACGAGGCCGACCTGGTGATACTGGGGTTCTTCCCCGGCAACGATTTCATGAACAACTCGGAAGCGCTCGAAACGGCCAACATTGGCTCGGTGCGTAAGCCGTTCTTCACGTTGACAGGCGGCGAACTGCAGCTCCAATACTACCCGTTCGATCCAGCCCAGGCGCCGAAATCGGCAGCGCTCTCCACGGCGCGCCCAACCGCAACCGCTGAACCGGCCCCCGCACAGTCGCTGCGCCAATGGCTGCAGCGCCATTCTGCGCTCTATCGCTTTGTCATGCCGATGCTGCGTGAGTCCATCCCGCCGCTGGCGCGCCTGTTGGTGCGCGGGGGCCTGCTCGAACCGGGACAGGAAACCACCGACGCCGCCCTTGCGCCCGACTACATCCCCGTGGCCTACGGCGTCTATCGCCGCCCACCGACCGAAGAATGGGAAAGCGCATTTTCGCTAACCAACGCACTGCTGCGCGCGCTCGACAAAGAAGTCAGCGCTGCCGGCGCGCGCCTGGCCGTCGTCATTCTCACCAGCCAGGAGCAGATCAACTCTGATCTGTGGGAGGCGACGATTCTGCGCTACCCTGCTATGCAGCCTTACGATTGGAACCTGGAGCAGCCCAACCGCGTGCTCTACGGCATCCTGGACGGCGCCAACATCCCGTATCTGGACCTCTTGCCGATCTTCAGGACGTACAGCGACGGCCCGCTGCATCTGCGTCACGATGGTCACTGGACGCCGACCGCCGAGCGTCTGGCTGGCGATTCTGTGGCCGATTTTGTGTTGCAAGAGCGCCTGGCGCCCGTGGCCGGCGGTTTCGAAGCGCCGCCGACGGCAGCCCCCTGAGCGGCGTCAACGATCACTTCAGACTGAGGAGTTCGACGTGGACATCAAACGCACTGCCCGTGATGCGGGCGCTCGTGTTGGTCTGGTTGGAGAAATGCTCGACTATCTGGCCAGGAGGCGACTCTGGTTCATCATCCCGATGGTGGCCGTGCTGCTGCTATGCGGCCTGCTCTTTGCGCTGGCGCAGGCCACTGCGCTCGGCCCGCTGATCTACACGTTGTTCTGAAGGCGCACGATCATGAATGACGAACAACCGATCACGATCATTCTCGACGAACTCGAAGCCGCCGCCGTGGACGAACAAGGGCTGCGGACGACGTTGGAACGCACACTGCGTATGGAAGGCTGGCCGGCGGCCGAACTGACCGTGGTGCTGACCAGCGATGCGCAGGTGCAGCAGCTAAACCGTGACTATCGTGGCCTCGACGAGCCAACCGACGTACTGTCGTTTTCGGCGCAGGAAGCGACGCCGGGTTTCATCGCCGCGCCCGAAACGGCCAACTACCTGGGCGATGTCATCATTGCCTTCCCCTACGCCGCGGCGCAGGCGGCCGCCCAGGGTCGCACGACCGCCGCCGAACTGGCGCTGCTCGCCGTGCACGGCGTGCTGCACCTGTTGGGCTATGACCATGCCACGCCCGCCGAGGAACAGGTCATGTGGGCCAAACAGGCCGCCATTCTCGGCCCGGCATGAAGCAGTCCCGCCGCGGTTTTGCGGCTGTCTTTGGCGTGGCGTTTGCCGGCATTGGCTATCTGCTGCGCACACAGCGCAACGCTCGCATCCACGTCGTCATCATGATGGCGGTCACGCTCGTTGGACTGTGGCTGCAACTGCCGCCGGCGCACTGGGCGCTGCTGGTGCTGACATTTTGCCTGGTGCTTGGTCTGGAGGCTTGCAACAGCGCCGTCGAGGCTTTAGGCGACGCCATCACCCTGGAACAGCGGCGCGCCATCGGCGTTGCCAAGGATGTGGCGGCTGGCGCCGTGCTGATCGCGGCCCTGGGCGCCGTCATCATCGGCCTGCTCATTCTCGGCCCGCCCCTCTGGCAGCGTCTCGGTTTTTAGGCGGCTGGCCAGGACTGCGCGGCGCAAAAGAAAAGGCGCCGGAATCTTTCTGATTCCGAGCGCCCCATGCTTCACAGCGCCCTTACTGTGGCATTTGCACGCCCGATTCTAGAGAGATCAACCGGTAAAATCAATGACGCTATGGTACCAGTTCAGGGCGGAAGCCCCAAGCCCGCAGGGTTTCAGAAGCCTTTAGGGTTTTGCCGGCGTAGCGCGCCGCCGTGACCTGCGGCAGGTCGTGCACCGTGTTGTCGTGCCAGGAGCGCCACAGCACCAGATATTCGGCGTGCGCCCACACGAGCGGCGTCGCCGAACCGGTCCCCTGCCCATCGTCTTCCCAGACTTGTTCGCTCAGCAAACCGCCCTCGTTGCTAAAGCGGCCCAGGGCCTGCCACAACGCCTCGGCCTGCGCTCGCTCGCCCGCAGCCACTGCATAAACGCCGCGCTCGCCCGTCAGCAGAGGCCAGGGGCGCCCCTGACCAAGCGCCAGACTGCTGCGACTCTCCTCGCCATACCGATCTCCCGGATAGCGGCGCCAACTGGGGCCGAACGGCGTCTCGACGCGCAGGCTGGCGTCCACTTTGGGCAGCGTCGCCAGGATGCTCTCGTCCTGCGGCGCCAGCACGCCAAGCCGCACCAACTCCAGAAAACTGGCATCCACGATCGTGCGCTGATCCACCAACTGCCCGCCGATGCGGATCGTCGTTGCCTCATTGGCCCGTTGAGGCGCGGCGCCAGGCCCGCCACGGCTCGCCAGCCGCAAGAAATAGCGCCCGTCGCCCAACGGCCCGTTCGTGGTGAACGTCCAGGTCTTGATCTGAGCCTGCCAGGCGTCGGCGGTTGCCTGCCAGCGTGCGGCCGACGCATCATCGCCGGCGCGGCGCGCCAGGTCGGCCGCGGCCGTCAGCGCCGCCACTTGCGCCGCCAACGAGGCCGGCGAATAGCCGCCCAACTCCTCCCACCGTTCCTGCGGCGTGAACGGCCCACTGTGCTCGATGAAGTTCGCCGCCGGTTCGACCAGGCTGTCGTAACGTTCGACGGCATCCAACCGCCAGGCCAGCAGGATTGGCGCCGCCGCCTGATCCATTTGCGTTCCCGTCCAGTACGGCCGGCCGTCCACATAGCTGTTTTGCGGGAAGGCGCCGGTGGGGCGCTGCTGCACATCGTCCAGAAAGGCCAGCACGGCTGGCGCCGTCGTCGTATCACCCGCCGCCAACAGGCCGGAAGCCGCATGATAAAGATCGCGCGCCCACACCCGGCGATAGCCCCCTTGCTCCACACCGTCGGGCGTGCGATCGCCCCACGGCACGGCGCTGGAGGCAATGATCGCCCCGCGCATCGTTTTGTCCTCATGCGCCTTGATCAGGCAGGCGCTCAGGTAGAACAGATCGGGCGCCGGCGCATCGAACTGCGCCAGGCCATCCACATAGCCCTGCCAGCCAGCCAGATAGGATTGCGCCGTCGCTTCCCAGCCGGGGGCGATGGTTGCAACCGCCTGTGTGCGCGCCGTCGCCGCGTTTGGCCCAAAGCCCACTGCCAACAGCCATTCGGACGCCGGCGTCAGCCAAATGGTCAGTGCGGGCCGCCCCTGTGCGCCCGCCTGCGCATAGGCGGTGTCGAGCCGAAAATCGGCCAGGTCGGTCAGCCCATCGCTGTTGCGCACATAGCCCGCCGAAGCGGTGATCCATGGGATGTCGCCGGTCAACGCGGCAAAGGCGGCATGACCCGTCAGCCCGGTATCCACCGTATCGCCAAAGATGGCCATTCCTTCGCTCAGATTGACTTCGACAACATCGTTGCGTCCCGAATTGGCCAGATGCGGCAGGACATACAGATAGACCTGGTAATCGCCTGGCTGGCCTTGCAGCGCCTCGAAGCGAGCGCGCAACAGCACACCGTCGGCGTTGGAGGCGGTCGCCGTTTCCAGCGTCAGGCGATAGCGTTGCGCTTTGTCGCGCATGACAACACGCCAGAAGGGCAGGCGCGGCCAGGGCCGTTCGGTCTGCACAGTGGCGTCGCGCCACAGATCGTGCAAGAAGGTCTTGCCATCGCTCACCAGAAAGCGCAGCGAGTGGAAATTGGCCTGGTCAAGACGCGGCCAGAACAGATCGGTCACGGCGCCGTCGTCCAGCGCAAACCAGACGCGGGATGGATTGACCTGGTCGCCCGGCGTGGCATAGGTGAACGCCGTCCCCATCCCCTGGCGCGAGCCGCTGCTCCAGTTGCCGGGCGCACGGGCGTTGGCCTCTGGTTCGGGCGCCGCGTCGTTGGGCTGTGGGATCGCCGGCGCCGGCGAGGGCGGCGCAGCGGTCGCTGGTGGCGGGATGATTTGCACCGGCGGACCTGGCTCCGGCGTGAACACCGGCGCGGGCGTTGGGGTTGGCTGTCGGCAGGCTGGCAGCGCCAGGCCGAGCGCCAGCAGCAGCCAGAGTGTGTGCAGGCGGCCTGGTCTGGCCGCACGCTTCAAGGTTTGGAACATCGTAGCACCGCCGCTCCATTGATCTGGCTGCGCTTGAGCCGGCGCAGAACTTCGTTGGCTTCGACCAGGGGAAACGTTTCGACATCGGTCTGGATGGGGATGGCGGCCGCCAGCGCCAACAGTTCGTTGGCGTCCTGACGGGTGGCGTTGGCCACGCTGCGCAACTGGCGCTCGCCGTAGAGCAGGCGATAGTCGAGTGCGGGCAGCGGGCTGCTGTGAATACCGGCCATGACGACCACGCCGCCGCGGTCGAGGGCGCGCAGGGCGTCCAGCGTCACGGCGCCGGAGGGGGTGAAGTTGATCGCGGCATCCAGCCGGTGCGGCGGCGTCTCCTGCGGTCCGCCGACCCAGGCTGCGCCCAGGGCAGCCGCATGTGCGCGATGGGCCGGGCTGCGCGTGAAAACGAAGACCTCGCAGCCGAGATGGCGCGCCGCCTGGATGGTGATGTGGGCGCTGGCGCCAAAGCCGTACAGCCCCAAACGCTGCCCCGCTTGCGCCTGGCTGAGGCGCAGCGCCCGATAGCCGATCACCCCGGCGCAGAGCAGCGGCGCTGCCTGTTCGTCGGCAAAGCCGGCGGGCATTGGATAGACAAAATCGGCCTGGGCCAGCATGGCATTGGCAAATCCACCGGGCGCGTGCAGCCCGCTGAAGCGCCCCTGCTCGCACAGGTTTTCCTGGCCGCGACGGCAGAAGCGGCAGGTTCCGCAAGCGGCGTGCAGCCAGGCGACTCCCACGCGTTCGCCCACCCGGTGGTTGGTCACCCCTGCGCCGAGCGCCTGGATCGTGCCCACCACCTGATGCCCTGGAATCAGCGGCATCTGCGGGGCCGCCACCTCTCCCTCGACGATGTGCAAGTCGGTATGGCAGACCCCGCACACTTCCACCGCCAGCAGCAGTTGTCCCGCTCCCGGCTGCGGGTCTGGCAGCTCCGACGTCACCAGTGGATCGTCGTCATCCACCGGCCACGGCGCAAACAATTGCATGGCTAACATGGTCATTCTCCCGCCACGTCAGATTCAGACCTCCAGGTTACTCAGATTTTTCAGAATGCCAAATTTGTGGACGCGTTTGACACAGGCGGTGATGTGTGCTAGAATTTCGACGTTCGTTGCTTTCCTGTTGCGCGCATCGCTTCTCGTCCGCCCGGCTTCAAGAGAAGCGCAGCAGTCGCCCGACTTGGCATCAGTTCCAATCAGATCGAGCCTCGACCATGCACTCACGTTCGAACGAGAGAGGCAACTGGTTCTCGTCCGCCCTGTTGTGCTATCAGGTCGCCTATCTCCCGGAAAGGAGGCGCTGAACAAGCCAGATATTCCACCGGATCCGTCATCCGTTTTGTGTTCACCCGACAGGCGCCGTCAAGAGCCGGCCTCTGTCGAAACCCTCTCGATTTTTCCGATTGCGTCTTCTCAGCGATGCGCTGAGACTTGGCAGATTACGTTCGTCCGTGATCGTTTGCAGCCCTGACCCAGTTGCGAGATGGGATCGAGCAGGGCAAACGAGTGCATCAAGCAAGCAAACACGTGAAGGAAGGTGTGTGTACAATGCGTAAGGTGATTTTGTACGCTTTTCTGGTAACCATTCTCTGTCTGAGCCTGGTCACCGCCGTCGTCGCCAGCAAGGCAGACCCGCCCGCCCCCAACAGCCTGTCGCGCATGAGCGGATTTGCGCCCGCGCGGCCAGCAACCGTCGTCAGCTCGCCTGGCAGCCCGAACACTCTGGTCAATGATGGCAGCTTCGAAAACGGCCCGCCTCCTGGCTCCGCCTGGACCGAAGTCACCAACGTGGCCTGCGAGTGGATTGGCGACTGGAGCGGCGTCTGGGGCGCCGCCGCCAAGGACGGCATGATGGACTTCTGGGCCGGCGGCTACTGCGGCGGCACGCCTGCCACCAGTTATGTTTCGCAGGCCGGCATCGCCGTGCCCGCTTCGGACAATGATCTGCGCTTCTGGTATATGGCTTACCGGCCTGATGCGGATGACGGTGACAATGACCGCGCGTACCTCAACGTCAACGGCAGCCAGGTTTGGACTCTGCCGCTCTTGCAGGCCAGCAACACCTACCCCAACTGGGTGGAAGTGGTGCTGCCGATGGCTGCCTATGCCGGCCAGAACGTCTCTCTGGAGTTTGGCGGCATCTCAGAAGGCGCCAGCACTGGCAACATCCGCTATGACTTCATTTCCTTTGGCGAGCCGCCGCCGCCGCCCGAACGCTGTGCGGCGGGTTACCACGTCGTCACGCTGATGACCGAAAGCTTCGAGGGCAGCTTCCCGCCCGCCGGCTGGACCGTGGCCGACAGCACCAGCGGCTGCACCAACGGCTTCCCCGCCTGGAACAACTCCGACCCAGGCGCACGCGGCAATCTGACCGGCGGCAGCGGTCTCTTTGCGATTGCCGATAGCGACAACTGCAGCTCGTCCGTCGCCATGGACACCCAGATGTGGACGCCGCAGCTAAACCTGGTGAACTACGCCGATGCTCGGGTTGGTTTCAACCTCGACTACTATTCGTTCAGCGGATCGGAAACCACTGCGCTCGACGTCAGCACCGATGCCGGCGCCACCTGGTCGAACGTCCACTCCTGGACTACGAGCGCCCGCGGACCGCGCACCTACGAAAGCCCGAACCTGGACGGCGCCGGTCAGAACGACGTCATCGTGCGCTGGCACTACGTGGCCGGTTGGGACTGGTGGTGGGAAGTGGACGAAGTGGTCGTCACCGCCTGCGAGCCTGACCAGCCGACCGCCATCGGCCTGGCCTCTGTCGCCGCCAGCCCGGCGCCTGTGACGGTTCTGCCCTACGCCATCCCGGCTATCGCCGCCCTGGCGGGCCTGGCCTGGGCCGCCCGCAAGCGCACGCGCTGAGCCGCCATGCGCTTTGACAGCGCCTGTGTCATCCGATTGAAATCCGATTGAAATCCGATCGAAATCCGATCGAAATCCGATTGAAATCCGATTGAAATCCGATTGAAATCCGATCTAAATCCGATCGAAATCCGATCTAAATCAAGGCGCCGCTTCGCCGCCGCACCTGCGAGACGAAGCGGCGCCCGGCATCCGGCAAGACCCGTTTTTGACCAACGAAAGCGGGTCTTGTCTTTTAGTTGGTGCGTGTGGGTGCAGTAGAACCGCTCACCGGCGCCCCCTGGGGAGGCTTTCATGCAGGTTGATGTCGAGCTGTATCGCAGCGAGGTGCGCATACAGGACAAGCCGCGCGTTGCGCTCAGTGTCATCGAGATCGGGCCTGAACAGCCCAAGCGCACATTGCTCTTCATCCACGGCTTCGGCGGTCAGGCTGGCCAGTGGGTGCGCCAGCTCAGTTTCTTCAGCCGCGATGCGCGCGTCATCGCCTACGATTTGCGCGGTCATGGCCAGTCGGACAAACCGAGCTCGCAGTACACGATGGACGAAATCCAGCAAGACCTGGAGGCCCTGGTGGGGCGTCTCAATCTGCCGGAGCGATTTGTCCTGCTCAGCCATTCGTTTGGCGGCGCCGTGGCCGCACAGTACGCCGCCAATCATCCTGACCGGCTGGAGCGCCTGGTGGTGATCGGCACGGCCTCGGCCTTTCGACTCAACCCCTGGGCGCGCCTGCCCTTCAACCTGCCCACCGCCTGGCTGGTTCCCCTCTGGCGCGTCGCCCGTCGCACACTCTCGGCGCCCCCCCATGTCGCCAAGACGTTCTACCACCACGCCCTGACCGCCTGGAACGGCGCCGCCGTCTTTCCCAAAATTCAGACGCCCACTCTCGTCATCACCGGCTATCGCGACCGCCTCTTTCCCAGCGCCGCGTTCGAAGATGTCCCCGCCCTCATCCCCGGCGCCCAGGAGATCAAGGTGCCGGTGTCGGCTCACATGGTGATGATCGAGCGCGCCGACGCCGTCAACCGCGCCATCGAACGCTTTCTGGCCGAAGCGCCGGGTGCGCCGCCGGCGCGCGTCAGCGGGCGCACGCTCAGCCGCCCCATGTCCGGGCCGCGCGTGCGCTACCCCACACGCCCCTGGCTGCGTTTCTACGACGAGGGCGTCCCGTTCACCGTGGCCCTGCCCGAACGCCCGCTGTTTCGTTTCCTGGAACGGGCCGCACGCCGCTTTCCGCTCAAGACCGCCGTGCGCTTTCCGCCCGGCGGCGCCAACCTGACCTACCTGCGCCTGGAGCGTCACGCCAACCGCTGCGCCAACGGCCTGTCCCAACTCGGCATCCGGCCCGGTGATCGCGTCATGCTGCTGCTGCCCAACCTGCCGCAAGCGGTCATCGCCTTTTACGGCGCGCTCAAGGCCGGCGCCGTCATCGTCGCCTGCAACCCCCTGTTCGATCAGGAAGACCTGCTGCGCCAGGCGCGCGACAGCAACGCCCGCATCTTGATCAGCCTTGATCGTTTTCGGCCGGTCGCACGCCATCTCGCCCACGCCAGCCAGATCGAGCGCGTCATCGAAACGCGCACCGACGACTACTTCAGCCCGCTGCACAAACTGCTCTATGCCGTGCGCTTCCGCGGCGTCAGCCAGGAGATACCGGAGGCCTTCATGCCCTGGGGCGATTTGATGCGCGGCGCTGCGCCCCATCGCCCCGATGTGCAGACCGAGCCGGGCGATCTGGCGATGATCCAGTACACCGGCGGCACCACCGCCAGCCCCAAGGGCGTCATGCTCACTCATGCCAACCTGGTGGCCAACACGCTGCAAACGCGCCACTGGCTCAGCGATTTGCGCGACGGCAAGGAGTCGTTCCTCTGCGTTCTTCCCTTCTCGCACATCTACGGCATGACCACCGCCATGCACGTGCCCATTGCGCTCGGCGCGACGCTCATCTTGCTGCCCACCTTCGAGCTTGATCAGGTGCTCAGGGCGATCAAACGCTACCGCCCCACCGCCTTTCCGGGCGTGCCGGCGATGTACGTGGCGATCAACAATGCCCCCAACGTGCGCCGCTACAACATCTCGTCGGTCAAGTTCTGCATCAGCGGCGCGGCGCCGCTGCCGGTGGAGGTGGCCGAGGAGTTCGAGAAACTGACCAGAGGGCGGCTGATTGAAGGCTACGGCCTGACCGAGGCCTCGCCGGTGACGCACGCCAACCCCTTCAAGGGGCAACGTCGCGTCGGCACGATCGGCGTTCCGCTGCCCAACACCGAGGCGCGCATCACCGACATGGAGACGGGCGAAGATCTGCCGCCTGGCGAAGTGGGCGAACTGCTGGTGCGTGGGCCGCAGGTGATGACCGGTTACTGGAACATGCCGCAGGCCAGCACCGAAGCTCTGGTCATGGATGGCGCCGGCGAAACCTGGCTGCGCACCGGCGACCTGGCGCGCATGGACGAGGACGGCTATTTCGAGATCGTCAACCGGCGTCAGGAAATCTGGTACGCTGACGAGGGGATGCGCAACCCGATCTTCCCGCGCGAGATCGAGGAGGTGTTGTACGAGCACCCCAAGATCAAGGAGGCGGTGGTGGTGCCGATCGGCCGCACGCCCAAGGCATTCGTTGTGCTGCGTGAGGGAGAAACGGCGTCGGTCGAAGAGGTGATCGCCTACTGCCGGGCGCGACTCGAAGAGACGATGGTGCCCGCCTGGGTCGAGTTCCGCCAGGACTTGCCGAAGAGCTTCGTCGGCAAGGTCCTGCGCCGTTTGTTAGCGGACGAGGGTCAGCGTCGCGCAGCCGCCAGCGATCGGACGCCTGTAGATGAGAACCAGGCGCCTGGCGGCTGAGCAGCGGTCGTGAGCGGTATGTGTTGATCGCGGTTATAGTCAATGGCCAGCGGCAGGCGGCAGCGGCCGGCCAGTGGCGCGTAGCGCCTCGAACTGCGCCAGATAACGGCGCGCCAGGTGTTCCCAGGCGAACTCTTGCTCGATGCGTTGACGACTGCGCAGCCCCTGCGCCTGGCGCAAAGTCGGGTTCTGGCTCAGACGGGTGATGGCAGCGGCCAGCCTGTCGGGCGCACGTTCGGGAACCAGAAAACCGTTATCGCCGTCGCGCACCACCAGTGGGTTGCCCGCCACCACGCTGGCCACGATGGGCCTGGCGCAGGCCATGGCGTCGAGCACACAGACGTTCAGTCCATCGGCCGGCTGCGTCGCCGACGGCATCACGAAGATGTCGGCCAGGTTGTAGTATGCGCCGATCTGATCGTAGGGCACGTTGCCCACGAAGTGCACCCGGTCGGCCACGCCCACTGTCTGCGCCAGCCGCTGCCAGGTGGGGCGCAGGTCTCCATCGCCCACCAACACCAGCTCCACCGGCGGCGCCTGCCGCAGCAGCGGCAGCGCCTGGATCGCTGTATCGAAACCCTTCTTGGGCGCCATGCGCCCCACGCCCAACAGCACCACGCTGTCAGCGGCCAGCCCAAGCCGCCCGCGCAAGGTTGCGCCCGCCGCCGAATCGGGCCGCAGCGCCTGGGGATCAACGCCGTAGATGATCAGTTCGAATTTGGATGGATCGGCGCCCAGTGCCTGCACGGCCACGTCGCGCAGTTCGGCGCTGTTGGCGGTGATGAGGCCGGCGGCGTCGAAGGCTCGTTGCGCCATGCGCCGGAACAGCCGATTTTGCCCAGCCACCAGGGCGTCCGAACCGGGAATGGAGACGATGAGCGGAATGTCCAGGCGGCGCGCCGCGCCGGCGCCCAGGAAGCCGTTGGGCAGGACCCAATGGGCGTGCAGTGCGTCGGGTTGTGCGTGTTCGATCCAGCGCGTCACGGCGGCCAGCCCCATGCTGAAGAGCAGCGCGCCCAGGAAGTAGGCCTCGCCCTTCATCGCCAGATCGGCGCGCATCGTGCGCATGTAACCCAGACGGTGCCAGGCGTCCGGCCAGACGTAGCGGTAGGTGTGCAGACGCACGCCGTGCAGATCGGCGGGCCGTCGTCGGTAGGCCGGGTCGAAGGGCGCAACGACCGTCACTTCGGCGCCCTGGCGCACATACTCGCGACAGAGCGCCTCGACGAACGAACCACTGAAATCGCCTTGAAAACGCGGGAAGTTATGGGTCAGAACGCCGATTTTCATGGCGCGCCTGCATCGTCCGCCGGCGGTAATTCTGACGGGCGGCCGGCGTAGCCGGCGTTAGCCATGAAGTCGTTGAGCCGCCATTCCATCTCTTTGATCTGCTCGCCCTGGCTGACGATTAGCTCGGCGATGAAGCCGACCAGGATGAGGAGCAGACCGGCCAGCGCCAGACCGCCCGCCGTCCAGAAAATGGGGCGCTGCTGCGTCTGCGTGGTCATGTAGAGCAGCAGCAGGTAGATGCCGGCGACGCCGCTCAGCGCCAGCGCGCCCAGCCCTAGCCCGCCGAAGAACCGCATGGGCGCCTGGCTGAAGGTGAGCAGAAACTTGACCACCAGCACGTCGAGCAGGCTGATGGGGATGCGGCTGAAGCCGTACTTGGAACGCCCGGCGCTGCGGGGGTACCAGTTGGTGGGGGTTTCGCCGATGCGATAGCCCTGTTGGGCGGCGATCATCAACAAGAAGCGGTGCCAGTCGGAGCGCAGCGGGGGCAGCGTCAACAGCACTTCGCGCCGAAATGCCTTGATCCAGTTCATGTCGTGCGCCTGCACGCCGAAGAGTCGGCGCGAGACGGTGTTGTAGATGCCGGAAGCGAAGGTCTTGCCGTCAGCGCGCCCCTGGCGCCAGCCGGCGACGACATCGTAACCCTCCTGCATCTTCAGCAGCAGTTTGGGAATGTCCTCGGCGGGGTCGGATTCCAGATCGGCGGGCAGGAAGATGATGATGTCGCCGCTGACGGCGCGGAAGCCGGTGCGCAACGCCGCCGTCAGGCCGAGGTTGCGGCGGTGACGGATCAGGCGCAAGAAGGGGTAGGCGATGGCTTGGCTGGCGGCAATGTCGCCGGTGCCGTCGGTCGAACCGTCGTCAATCAACACCAGTTCGGCGCGGCCATGCAGATCGAGCGTATCGAACGCCGTCGCCACCTGCGCTAACAGCGCCGGGATGTTTCCAGCCTCATTGCGCGCCGGGATCAAGACAGAAACCGTCGCTCCGCGCAATTGCACCTTCACCCACTGTACCCTTTCACCAGCTCTGCCACCCGCTCGATCTGCGTTTCGGTCAGTTCGGGGTACATCGGCAGCGAAACGACCTGCTGCGCACACGCCTCGCTGACCGGCAGGCTGCCGGCGCGATACCCCAGGTCGCGGTAGGCGGGCTGCAGGTGCAGCGGCAGGGGGTAGTGGATGACGACGCCGACGCCGACGTTGGTCAGATGCGCTGCCAGTTCATCACGGCGCGGCGTGCGAACGACGTAGCAGTGATAGACGTGCCGATTGTACGGGCGGGCGGTGGGCGTCACGATTTCGCTGCCGGCCAACAGGGCGTTGTACTGTTCGGCGTGCCGCCGGCGGGACTCCGTCCAACTCTCCAGGAAGGGCAGCTTGGCCGCCAGGATGGCGGCTTGCAGCGCGTCGAGGCGATAGCCCCAGCCAAGCTCATCGTGTTCGTACTTGCTGATGCGGCCGTGGTCGCGCAGCTTGCGCACGCGCTGGATCAGGGCCTCGTCGTTGCCGGTGACCAGACCGCCGTCGCCGTAACAACCCAGGTTTTTGCTCGGATAGAAGCTGAAGCAGGACAGATCGCCCATGCTGCCGGCCCGGCGTCCCCGATACTCGGCGGCATGCGCCTGCGCCGCATCCTCGATGACGCGCAGGTTGTGGCGCCGTGCAATGTCCAGAATGGCGTCCATCTCGGCGACTTGCCCGTAGATGTGCACCGGCACGATGGCCCTGGTGCGCGGCGTGATCGCCCGTTCGACCATCTCCGCCGATAGGTTGTAGGTGTCGGGTTCGATGTCCACGAACACGGGGGTGGCGCCGGCCTGCGAAATGGCTTCGCCGGTGGCAAAGAAGGTGAAGGGGCTGGTGATGACCTCGTCGCCGCGCCCGATGTCGCAGGCCAGCAAGGCCAGGTGCAGGGCCGCCGTGCCCGATGCGACGCCGACGCCGTAGGCGGCGCCGGCCGTCTGGGCAAAGGCCTGCTCGAAACGGGTCACTTCAGGCCCCATGATGAAGCTGGTGTTTTCCACCACGCGCGCAATCGCCGCATCAATCTGCGGCTTGATGGCTTGATATTGTGCCTTGAGGTCAACCATCGGAATGGCGACCGTTTGTGCTGTCGAACTCATAGCGATTGTTTCGTTTCCTTGTTCTGTTTTTTTTCTTGTCTTGCGCTCAGGTCTCAAAGATCTTGGCCTCTGACGGGCCGGCTCTTGACGGTTGGCGCCAGGCCGGTGTGTGGGCTTGCCAGGCCATCGGCCAGGTTGGAGAGCTGATTCTCCATGCGGTTGATGTCGCGCTTGGTCACGTTGATGCTGTTGATCACGCCGAGCGGAACCTGCAAGCCGAACTGGACGCGCTGCATCTCCAACTCCGCCAGATTACTGCGCAGAATGTTCAGTTGATCTTGCAGCATCTGCATTTCTTCACGGCGGCCCGCTTCCAACAGGCGCTGGGTGCTGTTGTCGGAGATCATGCTGTTCACGCGCTGCGCCAGGCGGGCGGCGTTCTGTTCGATCCAGGAGTCGAGCAGGCGATTGCCAATGGCCAGTTGGTTGTAAACCACGCGTAGGTAGCCGAGCTTGATCAGCCCAAACACGAAGCCGACCGTTTCAGGCTCGGACAGCCCGGTCGCGGTTCGAACTTCTTCCTCGCTCGTCAGGCCGGCCACACTCACCGCCAGCACGATGCGGCGCTCGCCGGCGGAGAGATGATTGAAATCGTGCTCGAAGAATCCGGCCAGCACGTCGTCCACTGCCAGATCGGCGAGCGCCAGTTCGCGCAACTGCCCATCCTCCTGCCAAAGGCGCTGGCAGATTGTCTGGATCAGATAGGGATGATCGCCCGTTTCCTCTCGAATGCGGTCTACGGTGCGATCATCGGCGCTGATCGCCGTGGGCGATTGCTCTTGCCGGATGAGCATTTCGGCGGCAACCGGATCGAGGCTGGTCAGGTTGCGGGGCGCAAAGCCGTTCAAGAAGGGTGACGTGGCCCAGGTTGCGGCCTGATCGTTCAATTGCAGCAGGAGCTTGGTCGAGACCAGGATCACGCGCAGGCCGCCGTCCGACAGTAGCACCTTGCGCAAACGCTGCAGCAGCGCCGGGTCTGATTGTCCGAGCGTCACCAGGGCTTCGCCTTCGTCAATCAGGAGCAACAGCGTGCGCCCTGCGGCCATCAACTGGCGGCGCAGTCCGCGCAGCAGCCCGATCTCGTCTTCGGCGATCAGCGCCGCTACATCCACGCCGGCAGCTTGCAGGCGCCCGCCAGTTTCTTCCAGCGCATAGCGCAGCTCTTCCGCCAGTTCCTGGCGCGAGACGATGCCCTGCAGATCGAGGAAGAGCGGCACATAGCGGGGATGCGTCGTCGTCAAGTTTTCGATTTGGCGCAGCAGGGAGGTCTTCCCGATGCGCCGCGTGCCGACGACCCACACGGCGTTGTTGGGGCCGTCGAGCAGATGAGAGATCAACCCACGCCGCCCATAATGCGACGCGGCGCTGACCCAGCCTCCTACGATATATGGATTTCCCACAACGGCGCCTTCCTTTTTTCACTTTTTTTACACAGGCGAAATGAATTTCGCCTTACGATACGGGCGAAATGAATTTCGCCTTACGATACGGGCGAAATGAATTTCGCCTTACGATAC
>CAZOLV010000001.1:72890-89315 GCA_964580725.1 uncultured Anaerolineae bacterium
GGGCGATCGGCAATTCGCACTATGCCCTGCCTCTATGACTCGGCCATGCGTTGGATGACTTCGTGTGCGGCTTGCACATCGGTCAGCGTGATCACTGTGCGCTTCCCCTCGAACATGTGATTGACAGCCTCCAGCGCATACTGTTGGATACGGTAGGGGCGGCCCTCGGCGTGCTCGATGACGAAATCGAGCGCATCCTGGTTCCAGCGATAGACCCCCTTGACCGGCTCTTGCAGCAACGCCAGCGCATCCTCGCGCCCGAAGGGGGCTAACTCGATCTCGTTGAAGAGGTTGTACCACGGACTCTCCAGCCGATCCCACGCCTTGCTGATGCGCACGCCCGCAACGACCGCGCCCAGGTTCTGCGCAAATTGCTCCATGAAGATGCGGCGTAGCTGCTGCTGTGTCAACTGATCGTAGTCGTTCATCACGTCAACTTCATCGAGCAGCAGGATGACCCGCACTGTCTTCGTCGTGCGTTCCTGCAAATAGCCGATGATGGCACGCAGATCACGACGCAGATCACGGGCGCTGTAATCGGCCTGCGCCGGATCGAAGGCCAAGTCAAGCCCCGCTCTCGCTTCTACAGGCGCCAGCTCGACGATCTCTTCCATCAGGCGATGGAAGAACTCCGCCTCCGGTGTGCCTTCCAGGTCAACGAGCACCGGCGCAAAGTCGTATGCGGGGTCTTGCACTCCACGCAGCCGAGCGGCCAGTTGGAAGAGCAGGCTGGTCTTGCCGATGCGCCGTTCGCCGTGAATCATGACGCTGTTGTTGTGCAGGATCGTCAGGATGCGTTTGAGCTGTTCATCGCGCCCAAAGAAGAGATCGTCGCGACGCACCGGCTCTCCGGAGACGTAGGGATTGAACTTTCGCTCCAACGCCTCGCGCGGGCGACGGCGGGCGCGCATCGTCGAAGCGATGGCCGCACCAGTGACGATGACGGCAAGACCCAGGCTGAAGAGGATGGGCAACGCGTTGTTCAGCGTCATGACGCCGACGAACGGCAATGTCATCGTTTGGGGCGGGGACGCGATGACCAGGGCGACCTGCGCAGGGACAGAATAGTTCATGGCGTCGTCGCGCGCCCGAATCTCCACGGTGTACTCGCCCACCTCCAGTGCATTCAGACGCAGCGGCCGGCTGCGCACAGGCTGCCATTGCGGGCTGGCGGGCAGCAGACGATACTGAAAGAGCAGGTCGTTGTTGTCCGTCTCTTGATCGCCGCCCGCCAGTTCGATCGTGACGGTGTCCAGATTGGTCAGGTTGACCGGCGCATGGTTCAACGGACGTGAATTGACCGCTGAGATGCGGACCCACGGCGGGCGAGTTTCCGGCTGATAGCGCCTCAGTCCGCCGACGGTTGCCAACCAGTAGATGCCCTTGCTGTCCTGATACATCGCCGTCACAATGCCGCCGGCCAGGCCATCGGCCTCCTGATAGGTTTGCCAGGTGCTACCGTCGAAACGACTGATGCCGCCGTCGGTTCCGATCCAGATAGCGTCGTCCTGATCGTGCAGCAGAGTCACGACGCCATTCGAGACCAGCCCATCGGCCACGGTCAGATTGAGCCATTGACCGCTGGCAGGGTCGAGACGTGCGACGCCGCTGGCCCAGGTGGCAAACCAGAGGAAACCATTGCTCGTTTGCGTGATGGCGCGCACATCGTTGGTGGGCAACAGCGAATTGCCCTTGTCGTAGGTCTGCCAGCCGTCGCGGCTGAGAACAGCCGCTCCCTGATCGGTGCCTACCCAGACCCGATCGTCGGCATCTACGAACAGCGCCTGGATGCGGGCGCTGGGCAGCCCGTTGTCGGCCCGGAAGACCCGCCATCTCTCTGCACGCGGAGCGTCGCCCGGCAGCAGTTGCGCCAGACCATCGAAACCGCCAAACCACAGCGTCCCGTCTTTCTGCTGCGCAATGCCGATGATCGTGGCTTGTTCGAAGAGCGTTGTTTCGACGACGTGCTGCCACTCGTCCTGTTCACGCACGAACAGACCGCTGCCATTGGTGCCGACCCACAGGCGTTCTTGCGCATCGAAGAACAGCGCAGAGACGAAGGCCAGGCTTTCGTTTGGATCTTCGCTCAAGCCCACCGGCAGCCACGAATCACCTTCGTGCACGAACAGACCCGCCGTGTCGGTGCCTGCCCAGAGACGGCCTTCGGCGTCTTCGGCCGTCGCAAACACTTTGGGGGAACTGCCGTTTTCACCGATCGAACTGGCGCGCCACTGTCGCCAGTCATAGCGATTGAGGCCAGCCGTGGTGGCAAGCCAGATGCTGCCGTTGGCCTGGTCTTCCCAAATCGCACGGACGGAGTTGGCCACCAGCCCGCTGTTGGCCACACTGAAGAGCGCCCACTGCTCACCTTCCGGCTTGTGCGGGTCGAAGCGGGCCACGCCGCCAAAATTGGCCCCGAACCAGTAGTCGCCTTCCATGTCCTGCCAGATTGACCAGACGTTGTTGCCAGGCAAGCCATCGGTCATGGCATACCGGAGCCAGGCGCCGGTAGCCTTTTCCAGCCGCAGCACGCCGTTGCCTTCGGTTGCAAACCAGATGTCTCCGGCGCGGTCCTGCACAATGGCGTTGATGCGGGCCAGCGCCAGGCCGCTCGCCGGTAAGACGTCGCTCCAACGTTGTCCGTCGAAACGGGCTACGCCGGCCACCCCGCCCGCCCAGATCGCGCCGGTGTCGTCCTGCAACAGCGCGGTCACCTGGCCGGGCGCCAGGCCGTCCTTTTCGGTGAAATGTGACCAGGCGGCGACGCCGGTCAGTTGAGGGTCGTAAACCGCAATGCCCTGCCCAACGCCAAACCACAACCGCCCATCTTGCGCTTCCAGCAGCGCCCGCACGTCGTTGTCGAGCAGCATGTTGTTGGTAGCGGCGGCAGTAAACGAGTTCCAGGTCTGGACGCCGCTTGCGTCCGTTGCCAACTGGCTGACGCCGCCCAGGGTTGCGAACCACATCGAGCGTCCGTCTCTGCTTTGCAGAATGCCCCGCACCCGGTTGGAAACGAGACCTTTACTGACATCGTAGGTGCGCCAGAGGCCGTCGAAGCGACTGACCCCCGCATCGGTTGCCAACCAGATGTCGCCCGTTTGATCCTGATAGATGGCGTAGCCTTCATTGGTTGCCAGCCCATCGGCGGCGGTATAGGTCTTCCAGAGCGCGCTGCCAGTTTGACCAAATGCTGACGGCGGCTGCATACCGGCTGCCAAAACACAGGCGATGAGAACGACGATCAACTCACTGCGATGACGCATGTGGATGCCTCCTGACCAGAGAACGACGAGACCACGAAGAAATGGCATGAGACTTTCTTGTAAAATAACAAATCTATGACAATTGCGTACTTTCCGCCTATTGTCGTGCGGCATGATTCGTAATATAACACACACAGACACTGGAGACAAAACGACGAGTCGAGGCGCATTTTGGAATGTCGCCAACGTCCAGTCAGTCTGCTGAATCTGCCCCGCACGAAATCAGCGACGCTGGCCCCAATGACAAAAGAAGAAATCCAGGCCCAGTGATGAATCTTCTGAAGGATGATAGATCGTATGAGGCGCATCGAAAAATGACTACATTGGTATCTGGACCTGCCGGTCCCTCTCGGTTCCTTGTGACCTGTCTGATCGAAGCAGGATTGGCGTTGGCGCTCGCCTGCCTGCTCGCACTGATCGCCCCCCTCGCGCCCACCGCCTCGGCCGCAACGCAGGCCGACAAAGTGATCGTTCATGTCGTCAAGAAGGGCGAGACCCTCAGTTCGATTGCCAAACGCTACGGCGTAACTGTCAAAGCGCTGGCCAGTTACAACGGGATCTCGGTCAACGCAAGGCTTGCCACCGGCGTCTTTCTCAAGGTCCCGCCGGCCAAACCGATCCCAACACCCACTCCGACGCCCAAATCGAACAAGCTGCCGGACCTTTTGCCGACGAGTTGGCCGCAAGCCGGTTCGCAATGACGCCAGCGTGCGACAGCCGTTGCGAACTTCGGACATTTTCTGACATCGGACGCTCTTCACATCAGGGCGTCCGATTTGTTTCTAGTCGCGGGTCTTGCCCGGCCAGGCTATCTCGACGGCGTCGCCGCCGCGTTCCAACGACTCCTGCGCCGCCGCCAACACCCTGACCACCCGCAGTCCGTTCAGGCCATCGGTCAGCGGCAGTTTTCCCTCGCGGATACAGTCCACGAAGTGTTGGCACTCTAGTTGCAGCGGCTCGGTCATGTCCAGGCGTGGAATCGTGATGTCGCCCGAATGCACTTTCACCTGGAACTCCCCATAGCCCGCCTCGCTCTTGCGATAGACCCCCTTGTCGTAGATCTTCACCTTGCCCTCTGACGCCACATCGTCATAGACCACCATGCGTCGGCTGCCCACCACCGTTAGCTGGCGCGTCTTGCTTGGATCGAGCCAACTGGCGTGAATGTGTCCGAGCGCGCCGTTGTCGAAACGCAGGGTGACGAAAACCACATCCTCCACGCTGCCGCTCAGAAACGCCCGACCCTGTGCGCTGACCTGGCTGGGCAGGGCGCCGACCAGGTGCAGCATGATCGAAACGTCGTGCGGCGCAATGCTCCATAGCGCGTTGATGTCGGACTGCACGCGGCCCAGATTGACACGGGTGCTGTAGAGATAGTACAAATCGCCCAATTCTCCTTGATCGAGCAATTGTTTGATCTGACGCACTGCCGGATGGTACTCGAACACATGACCGACCATCAGGATGCGTCCGGCGCGTTGGGCGGCGGCGACCATCTCGGTCGCCTCTGCCAGATTCATGGCCAGCGGTTTTTCGACGAAGACGTGCTTGCCTGCTTCCAGCGCGGCCAGGCTCAACGCGGCGTGCGTACGTGCCGGTGTGGCCAGCGCCACGGCCTCAATATCGCGGCGCCCCAAAGCCTCCGCAAAATCAGTCAACATCTCGACATGAGGAAAGTGCCGCTGCATGCGCGCCAGCGCCTGTGGGTCGCTGTCCACACAGGCCGCCAGATGACCGCCATTCACCAGGCTCAAGTTGCGCGCCAGATTCGGCCCCCAGTAGCCGCAACCAACCAGCGCCACACCGACGTTTGTGTCCCCCATCGTCCCCATTCCTCTATGATCGTTGTTGGCGCCGCTTTCAGGACGATCCCCATGCGATGCGCCGCAGCGCCGCCGCCAGCCGCGGGCTGCGCCAGGCGCCGCCCACGGCCGCTGTGGCCGGTTGCACTGCGCCAAGCGCCTCGACGGCCTGACCGGGTGCTGCTCCCTTGACGCCGATGATGGCATGACCCCAACGAAAATGATCGCGCAAATCGCCCTGGGCGCCAATACTGTTGAAGGCGGCAATCGCCTCTGCACTCAGCGCCAGCGACGCTTCGTCGGCGGCGGCTACGGCAACGATCTGCCCGGCGGGCAAACTGGCGATGAACTGGGCCAAGACCTCGGCAGCCGCCGCGTCGGCCAGTGTGTCGAAATGACGTACCGTTTCGATGCGTCCCGTCTCTCGTTCGATGACCACCGCAAAATAGCCCGGCTCGCCCGCCTGTGCCCCGATGGCGTCGCGCCCATTGACCCAGATGTGGGCAAAGTCGCCGCTCTCCTCGCCCGCGCTTTCGACGTAGATCGAGACCGGGGCGGCGACGCCCGTCATTCCGATGTGCGCCGAGATGCCCGATTCTAACCGCAGCGGGTAGAGTTTGCCAAATTCGAGGATCACATCGGCGACGCCTGGCTGCACCGCCTGCGCCGGAATTTGCAAGCTGATCGTTTGCCAGCCGGTTGCCAATGGCATGGATGCCGACTGCCAGCCGTTCAACCGCACACGCAGCGTTTGCCCTGGCCCCGCGGCCGCCATCTCCAGCTCCAGGCGGGCAGCTTCGCCGGCCGGCGGCGCCGGCAATAGCAGGCGGCTGCGCTGGCGTTCGGCCCACACCGCCGTCTGCGGCGCTTGATTCCACTGTGCGCCCAGAACCGGTTCTTGCAGCCAGCCGCTCCACCCCTCGCCCAGATAAAGCGTCGCCAGCGGGCCATTCAGCCTGGTTTCGACCGGCGCTGGCGCCGTGGGTAGGGTGACGGCGTAGAGCCGCACGCCATCCTGCACGGTTTGCAGTTGCACGGGCAGCACGGACTCAACATAAGAAATGACGTTGGCGGGCGCAGACGCCTCGTGTAGCACGATGTAGCGAATGTCGAGCTGGCGCAGCACGGTGTGGGCGGCGCGGCGGTCCTGATCGAGCAGTTGCTGCCAGGCGGTGGGATCGGCCAGGATGCTGCGTAGCCGTGTATGTGCCGGTTGGTCAGCGGCGTTGGTGAGCGCGATCAGCGTGCTGAGCACGGGCGCCTGCGTGAAGAACTGAAACTTGAAAGGGGGATTGCGCGACGTGTTGCCGCCCAACAGTCGTTTGTGGTGCAGCGCCTGGAACCACTGCTGCGCCATGATGAGCGTGTCCTGTTTGCCCAGGACGCGCGCCCCGTTGCGCCAGCCGGGCGGAATCTCCAGAACGGCGAAATCGCCGGGCAGGGCCGCCAGCGTCTGGTAGACGGCGGGAACTTGCGCCAGATTATTGAGCGGCAGGGGGACCGCCAGATGCTCGCCCAAGACCAGCAGCAGGCTGCCCAACGCCAGCGCCGCCCCGCGCCGGCCCAAACCGGCATCAGGCCGCCGCAGGCGCAACAGCAGGGTAGAAAGTCCTTGTGCGGCCAGCAGCGCCAGCCCAAGCATCAGCATGACGCTGAAACGGCTTGGATAGCGGTTGCCATCGAAGAAGGGCACACGCGAGAGCAGGGCGAAGGGGCCGGGGATGCCGGTATCCTGGCCGCCCAGGCGCAGTGTGGGGCCGAGGGTCAGCAGAAAGAAGGTGCATGTGGCCAGCGCCCAGAAGCGCGTGGCCGGCCGCCGGCGTCCGGTCAACAGGCCGAGCGCGGCCAGGCTCAGAACGCTGAAACCGATGAAGATGTGCTGGCCCTTATCGTGTGGAAAGGGGGCGGCGCGGGCGGCGGCCCCGAACAGGGGATGCATCTGCACTGGCCACAAAAAACCGGCCAGATCGGCTGAGAAGATGTCGGCGAAGCCGCCGCCGCTGGCAAAGAAGTTGCCCTCGGCGCGCAAATCGGGCAGCATGGCCGCCAGCAGGGGAAGCGCGCCGAGCGCCGTGGTCAGCGCCAGGGCGATCAGGCCGGCGCTGCGGCGGGCCAGCAGTTGGCGGGCGGCGGGCGTCCAGCGGACGGCACTGAGCCAGCGCAGACCAAAGAAGGCGCCGAGCAAGGTGAGGAAGCTGGCAAAGGTCATCTCGACCCAGAGCTGCAACAGCAGGAACAGGCCAGCCAGCGCTCCATTGCGCAGCGCCTGACGCATGGTGGGCGCACGCCCAAGCCGCGCCAGGTAGAGCGCACAGAAGGGAATCCATTGCGAGCTGGCGATGTTGCCCTGACCGAGCGCCGCGTAGAACAATTTGCTGGAGGCGAAGGCATAGATGGCGCCCGCCAGGAAGGCCGGCCCGAACCAGCCTGGCGCGTGGCGCAACTGATCGCGGGCCAACAGAAAAGCGCCATAGCCGCTGAGGGTGAACGAGGACAGCAGCAGCAAGTTGTAGGCGACGATGATGCCCGTGTGCGCCGGCGCGCCGGGCGGAATGAGCGCAATCTGCAGCGGCGTTGCCAGCAAACCGTTCGACACGGTCAAGGTGTAGAAGGCGAGGTTGATACCGACAGGATGGAACATCCAGCGGCTGTCGAACAGGCTGACCTGACGATCCACGGCGGCGTACTTGACCCACCAGAGGTTCCAGGCCAGCGCCGGATCGTCAATGCCGTCGCCGGGGACGTGCGTGGTCAGGTTTGGCAAGAGGGGCCAGGTCAGCAGCAGGCTGAGCAGCAGGAAACCGGCAAGCGCCAGCAGGTGGGCGCGGCCGGGCGTGAGCGGCCGCGGCTGCGCTGGTCGGGGGGCGATAGGTGATGGCGACGCTTGTTGCACAGTTTGCCTTTCACAGGCGCTGGGGTACAATGGGCGCCGCTATGGACTTCGACTCTACTCAAAATCAGCAAGTGGGCGCCCAGGCTTATCTCGACGCCCTGCACACGATCTTTGGCCGCGTCAACTTCGAGCGCCAGCCTCGTTTCGACTATTCGGCGTCCACATTGAATCTGCGGCGGATGGAGACGCTGCTGTTGGCGTTGGGCGACCCGCACCGGCGCTATCGTATTGTACACGTGGCGGGCACCAAAGGCAAAGGTTCGGTTTGCGCATTCACCGAGGCGATTCTGCGCGCTGCCGGCTTGTGCACCGGGCTGTACACCTCGCCGCACCTGCACACGCTGCGCGAGCGCATGCGGGTCAATGGGGCGCTGATCTCGCGCGCCGAACTGACGGCGCTGGTCGAACATTGTCGCCCGGCCTTCGAGGCGACGCCTGGCGTGACGACATTCGAACTGCTGACATCGCTGGCGCTCACCCATTTTGCGCAGCAGCGGGCCGCATGGGTCGTCCTCGAAGTGGGGCTGGGCGGCCGGCTCGATGCCACCAACGTCGTGCAGCCGGCCGTCACCGTGATCACCTCGCTGAGCCTCGATCACATGGCAGTTCTGGGCGACACGCTGACCCAAATTGCGCACGAAAAGGCCGGGATCATCAAGCCCGGTGTTCCGGTCATCTGCGCCCCGCAGGCCCCGGAGGCGCTGGCCGTGATCGAGGAGACCTGCCGGGCGCGCCAGGCGCCGCTGCTGCTCTTGCAGCCGGCCGGCGCTGCGCCGCCGGCGCCGGCCGGCGCGCCGCCAATGCAGTTGTGGCGCTATTCGATGAGAAAAACGAACGATCGTTTTTGGGTGTGGCCAGACGCTGCTGCGCCCAAGCGCCGGCAGGCCGCCTTCGCCCAATCGCTGGCTGGCCCGCACCAGGCGGTCAACGCCTCGCTGGCTGTGATGATCGCCGAGACGCTGGGCGCCCAGGGCGTGCCGATCACCCGGCAGGCGGTGCGGCGCGGCCTGCGCGCCACGCGCTGGCCGGCGCGCTTCGAACGGCTGACGCCGGCCGGCGTCGGGCCGCTGATCGTGGTGGATGGGGCGCACAATGTAGATTCGGCGCAGAAGCTGGCCGCGCTGCTGTGCGACGCCAGGCGCCAGCGGGGCGGGTCGTTGATTTTGATCGTGGGTGCGGCGCTCGATAAGGATGTGCATGGCATCCTGGCGGCGCTGGCCCCGGTGGCAGATCGGCTGATCTGCACCCAGGCGCGCCATCCCCGCGCCGCCGCGCCCGCCGATCTGGCTGCCATCGCCGCACAGCTCCTCGCGGTGTCGGGTGAGGAAACTGCCGCGCCTGGCGTGCTGACGGCGCCCACGACCACCGTTGCCCTGCAGGATGCGCTGCGTCTGGCGGAACCTGCGGCGCTGATCTGCCTGACCGGATCGCTCTTCATTGCCGCCGAGGGCCGCGAGGCCTGGGCGCAGCATCACCCGGAGCACTTTGCGCCCGACGATTGGGTATTCGAGGCCGAGGCGCTGTCGCTGTGATGCTGGCGCGACGCACACGCCGCCGGCGTGACTGGCTTCACGGCTTGCTTTCTACTCTGCAATCTGTATAATCTCTGCGCAAATGACGCGGCCGGCCGCAGGAACGGCTGGCCGCGCGATGTTCGCACAGGCGGGGTTGGTGGAACGGGTGCTCCCGGGGTGGAAGCGCCGGCGCAGCCTTGTCTACGAGGAGAATCGTTTGTCGCTCAGAAAAATCTATCTTGTTCAACCGGGCCGGGATGGCAAGTTCCTGAACAAAGCCACGATGGCGCCGTACACCTTGATGCGACTCGCTTCGCTGGCGCCCGCCGACGTCGAAGTTGAGATCATAGATGAAGACCTGCGTCCGGTGCCGTTCGCACAGTTGGGGCCGAACGATCTGGTGGGGATCACTGCCAAGACGCTGCAGATTGACCGTGCGCACTGGATTGCCCGCCAGGCGCAGGCGCGCGGCGCCGCTGTGGTGATCGGCGGTGCGCACGCCACGCTGGCCCCCGATGAAGTGGCAAGTTGGGCCAACAGCATTGCCGTCGGCGAGGCCTATCGCACCTGGCCGCAGATGATCGCCGACTTCGACGGCGGGCGGTTGCAGCCGCGCTACGTTGACACCGACTGGGCCGATCTCGACACCCTGCCGCCGTTGGCCGAACGTGTGCTGCGTCAGGTGGACGAGAATCGCAACTACTGGACTCCCTATCTGGAGATCACACGCGGTTGCCCGCGCAGTTGCACTTTCTGCACCGCCATTCGCGTCTCCGGCCGGGTGATGCGCCTGCGGCCGGTGGATCAGGTGGTGGAGGAGATCGAACGCCGGCGCATCAAACGCTTCTTCCTGACCGACGACAACTTCGGCCTGAATTTCCGCCTCTACCCGGAGTACATGGAAACCCTGTTCAAGGCTCTGCGCAAGCTGCCCTTGAGCGGCTGGACCTGCCAGGCGGAACAGTTGGTGGCCGATCATCCGGAACTGCTCAAACTGGGGCGCGAGGCGCATTTGGACAAGTTCTTCATCGGTTTCGAGAGCGCCAACCCGGAGAACCGGCGGGAGCTGGGCGGCAAGGCGAAGGGCAACATCGAACGGTATCGCGAGGTGATCGAACGCATCCATGCGGCGGGCATCGGCGTGGTGGGGCTGTTCGTCTTTGGCTTCGACGGCGACCCGCCCGCCATCTTCCAGAGCACCTACGACTTCATCCGCAGTAGCGGCCTGGACGGCGTCAGCATCACCATTTTGACTCCGTACGTCGGCACGCCGCAGCGGGCCAGATGGGTTGAGGAGAACCGGCTGCTGCCCAACGTGCCCTGGTCGCTCTACGATACGAATCATGTGACCTACTACCCGGCTCAAATGTCGCCGGCGCATCTAGCGCGCGGCTACGACTGGCTGGCCAGGCAGCTCTATGGCTGGCGTGGCATCGCCAGCCGCGGCTGGCGCCAGTTGATGCGCCAGCCGCTGCGCGATTGGCCACGTAAGGCTTTCAACAGCTTCAGCACCGATTTTGGCTATCGCCTGGAATGTGACCATCGCGCGTGGGCGCCGGCCGGCGATGGCATCGGCTTCCCGGTCAAGCAAGACCTGCGGCTCGCCGCGGCGACGCCTGCCTATCTGACGCACACTGCCGAGCGTGTCCCTCATCCCCCATCAGTTCTTGGAGAAAATTGACGTGTCTCTGTTTGGCTTGCGACCCAAAAAACAATCGAATATCCTTTGGCTCGACCTGGGCGATCTGGGCGATCTGGTCAATCCGGGCGGGCCGCATGAACAGTGGCAGGATCACGGTCTGGGCCTGCTGCGCACTATCCTGAAACAAAACGGCATCCAGACCGATCTGGCTTCGACGCGGGCGGTGCTGTCTTGGGAACAGTTGGCCCCGCAGATGACGGGCTACGACATGCTGCTGATGAACGTGCGCAGCTACACCTACCCCCCTGCGCTGAAAGCGGCCCGGCTCTTCAAGCAGATCAACCCGCAGGGCCTGGTGCTGACGGGCGGGATGCACGCGACGGTTGCGCCCGATGAGATGGCCGCCGTGGCGGAGTTCGACCGTATCTGCATTGGGCCAGGGGAGAACGTGATCGTGGATCTGGTGAAAGACCCCCTGGCTTTCGAGCGCGTGTTTCGAGCGCAGGGCGCCAAATCCATGGCCGAGTGGCCGATGATCGAACGGACGCTGTGGCCGAAGCCGGTCGGCTGGCGCATGCAGCGCAAATGGAAATGGCGCTGGCCCCTGGAGCCGGAGTGCGGCTGGGGGCCAGGCCCCGTCGCCACCATCATCACCAGCCGCGTTTGCCCGTGGCAGTGTGTCTTTTGCAACGAAAGCTCCTACATCCCCAACATGGGACGACGTTCGGTGGATCAGGTGATTGATGAGTTGAACTTTCTGGATCGCACCTATGGCGTGGGTTCGGTAGTGATTCACGATTCGATGTTCTTCCAGAACCCGACGTGGCTCAAGGAGTGGCTGGAGAAGTACCCGCGCAAGACCAAACGCTGGACGTACTGGGCGGCCGGGCGGGCCGATACCGTGCGCCAATGGCCCGATCTGTTCGAGGCGTTGGTCAGGGAAACGAACTGGCGCACGATCTCGATTGGCTTCGAATCGGGCAGCGATCGCATCTTGCGGCTGCTCAACAAGGAGTGCACCGAAGAGGACAACTACTTTGCGATTGACCTGGTCAACCGCATTGGCGACGACCTGGAAGCGAAGGGCGAACGACCGCCGGTTTTCTGGTCGAACATCATGTTGGGCATTCCGGGCGAAACGCACGAGGACGCTTTCAAGACAATGCGCATGCTCAGACGCATGAAACGGGTCATGCCCTCCATTGCGTTCTATGCGCCCTATCCCGGTTCGGCGTTGGGCTATCAGTTGATTGCGGAGGGCAAGAGCCTGATGAGCAAGGACAACTACCACCGCTACCCCGACGACGAGAAGGTCAAGGGCGTGGACTATCAGTTCTATCGTGACCTGCTGGCAGGCACATACGACGCCGAGATCAAGCGCGGTTCCGACGGCGACAGTCGCGGCGCCGATGTCTTCCAGGGTGCGCTCATCAAAGCGTAGGGGAGATCAGATCGCGATGAGCAGTTTCAGCAATCCGCACTATATGTACCTGTTCGATCTGGTGGATGGCCGCAAGAAGTTGGCCTACGGGCAATCAGAAGAAGACGCCCTGGAGATTCTACGCGTGCGGCTTAGCGCCGAAGAGATGGCCCGCATCTTGCCCGACCGCGTGATCAAGATCAATCAGCGCGAACTGCAGAAGTACGTTCACAATCTCGGTTAGAGTTAGAGGCCGGCCGAATGAATTCGGGGCTGAGGGACCTCGGCGAGGCTTCGACAGGCTTCGACAGGCTCAGCCTGCGCCGGCCGGCATCGGGTGGGGCGAATTTCGCCCTCCCACACGCGTCCACGCAGGTGGACGCCCGGCTTCGACAGGCTCAGCCTGCGCCGGCCGGCATCGAGTGGGGCGTGTTGCGCCCCACGACACGCGTCCACGCAGGTGGACGCCCGGCCGTAGGCCCCTCAGGCGCGATTTCAATCGCCCGGTTGTTCGATTCATTCAATCAATACGCGCGTCCGAAGATCGCCATGCGCGTGGCCGGACGCCCGGTGTAGAAGCAAGTTCCGCTGCCCTCCGGCTGCTCCAACGGGAAGCAGCGAATGGTCGCTTTGGTCTCTTCCTTGATCCGGTCCTCGTCCTCGCCGCTGCCGTCCCACCAGGCACGGCAGAAGCCGCCCGGCCCATCCAGCACCTCTTGCAGTTCGCCATACGACTTGACGTCGAAGATGTTGGCGTCGCGGAAGGCCGTAGCTCGCGCCAGTAGATTGGCTTGAATGTCGTTGAGCGTTTGCGTGACCGCGGCAGCCGCGGCGGCGCGCTCGCTGCTGCGTTTGCCCTCGCGTCCGGGCACATCGCGACGCGCCAGGACGATCTGTCCGTTTTGCACATCGCGCGGCCCGATTTCGACACGCAGCGGGACGCCGCGCATCTCCCAGTCGTTGAACTTGAAGCCGGGCGAATAGTTGTCGCGCAGATCGAGCTTGACGCGCAAACCCGCCGCCTTCAATTCGCGCTCCAACGCCGTGGCCGATGCGACGACCAGCGCTTCTTCCTGCTCCTTGCGCCAGATCGGCACGATGACCACTTGATACGGCGCCAGTTTCGGCGGCAGCACCAGGCCCTGGTCATCGCCGTGCGTCATGACGATGGCGCCGACCATGCGCGTGCTCAGACCCCAGGAGGTGGTCCAGCAGTGCTGCAGTTGGTTGCTGCGGTCCAGGTACTTGATGTCGAAGGCCTTGGCGAAGTTCTGCCCCAGGTTGTGCGAGGTGCCCGATTGCAGCGCTTTCTTGTCGCCCATCATCGCCTCGATCGTGTACGACTTGTCGGCGCCGGCGAACTTCTCGCGCAACGACTTCACGCCGCGGATCACCGGGATGGCCGCATCATTGATGGCAAAATCGGCGTAGATGTTAAGCATCTGCACCGTTTCGGCCTCGGCTTCCTCGTAAGTGGCGTGGGCCGTGTGCCCTTCTTGCCAGAGGAACTCGGTTGTGCGCAGGAAGAGCCGGGTGCGCATCTCCCAACGCACCACATTGCACCACTGGTTGATGAGCACCGGCAGGTCGCGGTACGAGCGGATCCATTGCGCATACATGTGACCGATGATCGTTTCCGACGTGGGGCGCACCACCAGCGGCTCTTCCAGTTCCTTGCCGCCGCCGTGTGTCACGATGGCCAGCTCAGGCGCAAAGCCCTCGACATGCTCGGCCTCCTTCTGCAGGAAACTCATCGGAATGAAGAGGGGGAAATAGGCGTTCTGATGGCCCGTCTCCTTGAAGCGACGGTCCAGCCCATCGCGCACGGCTTCCCAGAGCGAATAACCGTAGGGCTTGATGACCATGCAGCCCTTGACGGGCGAATAGTCGGCCAAATCGGCGCGCTGCACCACATCGGTGTACCAGCGTGCATAATCCTCGCCACGCGGCGTAATACGAACTTCCTCTGCCATACCCAAACTCCTCAGGAGCAATGAATGATTGACGAAAAATCAGACCAGACCAAATCTTCCAGCCACCCCGGCTCTCCACTAACCTACGATCAGCACGTGCAACCGATCAAGAATGGCCTGCGGCGAAGCGACCAGTTCCGGCAGTGCGGCGACGGCGGAACCGATGTGACTGTGGGCGCGGATGGCGTCGAGAATTGGCTGCCAGTCCTGGCCAAGCAACAGGAATGGGCGCGGCGACATCACCCCGATCTGCAGCAGGTTCCAGACATAGGTCACCTCGGCCAGCGTGCCGACCCCGCCCATGACGGCAACGATGGCGTCGCCTGCTGTCGCCAGGCTCGTCATGCGCTGCATCAGGTCACTGGTGCGGCGCTCTTCATGCACCCATGGGTTGGGGACGTGACCGGTGAAAATATCGCACGTGACGCCGATGACGTGGCCGCCCGCCTCGGCCGCGCCGCGGCTGGCCGCTTCCATCGTCCCGGTGTAGCCACCCGTGGCAACGGTGTAGCCGGCCTGTGCCAGCAGTGCGCCCAACTGGCGCGCCTCTTCATAACACACCGCGCCCGGTTTGCAGCGTGAACTGCCAAAAATCGTGACCGTTGTAGACCTGTGCATGCCGATCCTTCCACTCCCACCAGTTACAGTTCGATGATACGCCGGGGGAACACATTGATGACATCGGTGCGATGATAGCGCGTCGCCGCCGTTCGATTACGATCGTACAGATGAATGTGGCCGTGCACATGGTAGCGCGGGCGAAACGTGCGCAGCAGCCACAGAAAGCTCTTGAATCCCTGGTGCGCCCGGTCAGGCTGGTCATGGATGCCGAAGGGAGGCGCATGCGTCACCAACACATCCAAAAACCGACCGTAGCGCAGACGATTGAGCGCCAGACGGGGCGTCAAACCCAACACGCGCCGCCACATCTCCCATTCCGACGCCTGGAAGCGTGCATGGCGGTTGTAGCGCATACACCCCTCCAGCCCTGCCAGCAGCACGCCCCGTTCGCACACGACGGCGCGATCTAGATTGACGCCGACCCGCGGCTGCGCCGGTTCGATCTCGTCGGCGCGCTGTTCAGTCTCGAAGCCGTGATTGCCGAAGACGTAATAGATCGGCGCATTCAGAACGCTGGCCAGATATTCGAGATAGTAGAACGGCAGATCGCCGCAACTGATGAGCAGATCAATGCTACCGTGCAGCTTGTAGGCGCCTGGCCCATACAGGTGCGGTTCGATTTCATCGCTGACGACCAACATGCGCATAAACTGCACCGGAGCGAGCCTTTGGCGCTGCGTTTCCAGCCCACTGCCGCTCGCAAAAAAGACTGCGCCTGGCCGTCGCCAACCAGGCGCCGGAGTATACCACAAACAGAAATGGGTGTCCAACGAACGGACGACTGCCAAACCGTCGCTGCCGCCCATTTGACACACCAACACATCTGTGATATACTCTACCCTAGTATTGTACAGGGAGAGTCAACCATGCAGTTGGGCAACAGCGAGACGAAAGGCGACTTACAGCGCCGCTTGAAGCGCATCGAAGGACAGGTGAGGGGCGTGCAGCGGATGGTAGATGAAGACCGCGAGTGCCAGGCGGTGCTGCAGCAGCTCTCCGCCATTCGCGCCGCCGTGCATCAGGCCAGTATGGTGCTGGTGCGCGCCCATGCCACCGAGTGTCTGTTGCACCCGGCGCCGGGCATGTCGCCGGAGCGGTTGGTGGAAGAACTGGTGGATACACTGAGCGGCCTACCGGCAGCGATGCCGGTCGAAATGCCGCAGGCCAGGTTGCCTTGACCTTGATCGAGCGCATACGCGCAGAAGCAAAATAACGAGACGAAACATCGCAAGAGAAAATGGCAAGCAAGTAAGCAAGTAAGCAAGTAAGCAAGTAAGCAAGTAAGCAAGTAAGCAAG
>CAZOLV010000001.1:89415-111672 GCA_964580725.1 uncultured Anaerolineae bacterium
AAGCAAGTAAGCAAGTAAGCAAGTAAGCAAGTAAGCAAGTAAGCAAGTAAGCAAGCAAGCAAGCAAGCAAGCAAGTAAGCAAGTAAGCAAGCAAGCAAGTAAGTAAGTAAGTAAGTAAGTAAGTAAGTAAGTAAGTAAGTAAGAAGGAGAACCCATTACAATGAAACCAGTTCATGTCAGCGACGCCACGTATGAGGATCAGGTGCTGAATTCGCCGGTGCCTGTGTTGGTAGATTTTTGGGCGCCCTGGTGTGGCCCCTGCCGCATGATTGCGCCTTCGCTGGAAAAACTGGCCGCCGAGTACGACGGCAAGTTGCGCATCGCAAAGGTCAACACCGATGAGAACCCAGTGTGGGCCGGGCAGTACGGCATTCAGAGCATCCCCACGCTGCTGCTGGTGCGCGACGGCGAGCCGCAGGACGCAATCGTGGGCGCAGTGCCCTATCCGTATCTGAAGCAGCGTGTTGACAGCTTCCTGACGACTCAGCCACAGCACAACGGCGCGCAGGTTGCTGCCTGAAGCCAGGTCGAATCGGCAATCCAGCAAAGGAACAGGACATGAGTTTTCTCAAGAGTCTGTTGGGCAGCAAACTGGCGGTCAAGCCGGCGGCGCCCGCGACGCACAACACGGCGGAGCCGGCGCATGTCGGCGACAGCGATTTCGAGGCCCGCATCCTGCAGGCCGATATGCCGGCGGTGGTTGACTTCTGGGCCGAGTGGTGTGGCCCTTGTCGTTATATCGCCCCCTCCATCGGCAGGCTGGCCGCTGAGTTCGAAGGCCGGGCGGTGATCGCCAAGCTCGACGTGGACGAAAACTCGACGGTGCCGGCCCAATATAGCGTGCGGAGCATCCCGACGGTGATCTACTTCGCCGGAGGGCGCGAGGTGCATCGCTTCGTGGGCGTGGCATCCTATCAGGAGATCGCCGATCGCCTGCGCGCCCTGCTGCCCACCAACGGCGCTCAGTAACAGCCAATCGGCGCTGCGGCTCCCGCCCGTTGAACTTCTGACATAAGAACCACTCAGCCACATGGCGCTGGGTGGTTCTTTTTTGTGGGCGGCATTGAGGCTGGAGGGCTTTGACGCACGCCCCCCTAGCCGCTATAATATCGTAGCGAGCCGCACGGACTTGCGCCGCGGCGAGCGCCGCCTGGCGGCAGTTCTTGCTCAGGCGACCGGACGTCTGGCCCCTGGACGCAACGGATCGCACTAACGAAAACGCCAAACTGAATGGATCGGATCAGATCACAGAAACGAGTAGAAACATGACAAAACAAATCCTGGTCTTGCACTTGGGACCAACCGGCGACCTCACACAGGAAGTCAGCTTTTTGGGGCGCGCCGTGTCGGTGCGCCGCATCGGAGTGGATGGCAATGAGGATCGCCTCCTGGAGTTGATCGGCGAATACGACGGCAAGGTGGATGCCATTGCCCTGGAGGGCATCGCCGGCAGACTCAGCCTTGGCCCGGTCACCGTGACGCATGCACAGGGCGAGCGCATGCGCAAAGCGGCCACGCAGACCCCTGTCCTCGACGGCAGCGGGATTCGCGGGGCGCTCGAACGGTGGGCGGTGCGCCTGGCCAACGAGGCGCAGCCCGGCATCTTTGGCCAAAAGCGTGTGCTGATGGTCCCTGGCCTCAATCATCGGGGACTGGCGGCGGCGCTGGAAGAGTCGGCTGTCGAGGTGAGCTATGCCGACTCGATGATCTACTTCCGCCTGCCGACGGCCCTGGGCAACAATGTGGCGCTCGAACGGGGCGCCGGCCCAGCGTTGGCGCAGTTGAAGGATGAGCCGTTCCGCCGGCTCTTCCCCATCGCCGGGACGCCTGGCGTGTCGCGGGCCGAAAAGCCATTTCAGGAGGCCGATGTGCTGGCCGGCGACATGGGCGCCATTCGACGCTACGCCCCCGCCAACCTCAAGCGCAAAACCATCGTCGTGGAAAGCGCCAGCGACGAGGACATCGCCGATCTGCGTGCGCGTGGCGCCGAAATCGTCATCACCACCATGCCCTGGCCGGACAACGAACTGGCGCGCCTCACCTCAGCGGCCATCGAGGCCATCTTTGTGGCGCTGCGGCCAAACCCCCAGGCGCCTCTCAATGAGGACACCTACCTCAACCTGATGGCCGATCTGGTCTGGAAGCCGAAGATCCTTCATCTGCGCGAGGACGAGGGCAAGGTCAACCGCTTTGCCTTTGTGATCCATCCGCTCAGCCCGCGCTACATCTACAAGGACAAGCGTCTGCGGGTTTTGCGCTTCTTGCCCGAAAAGCTGGTGGAACGGCTGGTCGCTGAGATACCGCCCATGTACCTCTCGCGCATCACCGGCGCCGTCTCGCCGGCCACTGGCCAGCGCGTCGAGGGTGTGCTGCTGACGTTGGGCGCCACGCCGCGCGAACTGATGCGCCGCGACCCCAGTTTCACCTACCGGCGGCTGATCAAAGCCGCGCGCCTGGCCGAACGTATGGGGGCGCGCATCATGGGCCTGGGCGCCTTCACCTCCGTCGTTGGCGACGCCGGCATCTCGGTGGCGCAGAAGGCCGACATTGGCATCACCTCCGGCAATTCGCTGACCGTTGCGGCGACGTTGGAAACGGGCAAGCAGGCGGTCCTGAAGATGGGCGCAACCGACCTGACCCAGGGCAAGGCGATGGTGGTTGGGGCGACCGGTTCGATCGGCGCTGTCTGCGCCCGCCTGTTGGCGCAGGCCATCTACAACGTTGTCCTGGTGGCGCCGCGGCCCGAACGTCTGATTGCGCTCAAGCGCCAGATCGAGTCAGAAACGCCGCAGGCCAAAGTGACCATCGCCACCCGCGCCGATGAGTACCTGGGCGACGTGGATCTGATCGTCACCACGACGACGGCGCTCAAGACGCGCATCATTGACATTACCCGCTGCAAGCCCGGCGCGGTGATCTGCGATGTGGCCCGCCCGCCCGACATTTCCGAAGAAGAGGCCGCGCTGCGCCCCGATGTCCTGGTGATCGAATCGGGCGAAATCCTGATTCCGGGCGACGTGGACTTTGGCTTCGACATCGGCCTGCCGCCCAAGACGGCCTACGCCTGCCTGGCAGAAACGACGCTGCTGGCCATGGAGGGCATCTTCGACGACTACACGCTTGGCCGCAACATTGAGATGGACCGGGTGAAGGAGATCTATCGCCTGTTCAAGAAGCACGGCTTCCAGCTAGCCGGCCTGCGTTCCTTCGACAAGTACGTCACCGACGAGGATTTGGCGCAGCGGCGCGCCCTGGCCGATGAGCTGCGCCGCGACCCGGCGCGCCTGCAGCGCCTGGCCGAAGAGGGGCGCCACTCGCGCGAGGCGCCAAGCGTGGCCGACGCCGCCAAACCGGCCCGTCTCCCCGGCGGCGCGTCGGCGCAAACGGTGGGCGCGGCGCTGGGCGCTGTCGCCGCACTGATCGGCGGTTTGATCTTCAGCCGGCGCCGTTCGTAACGCGGCGCATGGTGTGCGATTCAGAGCCGCCGGGCCGGAACGGTCTGGCGGTCGTTTGCAGGCTGATCGCCCCGTTGCGATCCTGTGTGATGTTTTTGAGCCGCCGGCTCATCTCAGGGCCGGCGGCTCGGTTCACTCTTTTTGGGAGGTCAGGGTGCCATTCTACCAAGATGAAAAACAGTTCTATGCGGTCATGCACAGGCTTTTCGGCCGTTTGATGAAAAACAGCGCGGCGACCGATCAGTTTGCGCGTTCCAGCCTGGTCATCCGGCTCAACACGCGCCGGCCCCACGCACAGATTCTGCTCGACGGCCGCCAGCGGCCGGCGGCAGCGTTCTTTGGGCCGCAAACGGGCAAGGCCGATCTGGAACTCGATTTGGAGGCCGACACCCTGCACAAGATTTGGCTTGGCGAAGTGCGTTTGCGCGATGCTTTCTTTGGTGGCCAGATCACGGCCAAAGGCTTCGTTTTCAAGGCGATGCAGTTGGGCGATCTGTTCGTGGAGGCAGAGCGGCATTACCCGCAAGTGCTGACCGAGATGGGGCTGCGCTGAGCCGCCCGCTCCGCTCAGTGCGAGCCGCGCAGGTAGGCGGCATAGGCACGAAAAATGTCGGTCGGCGCCAGATTGGGCAGGCTGAAGAGGTTGCCCGTCGGGTAGATGTCGTCCGACGTGCTGTACCAGCACCAACGCTGCACCAAACGATTGTCGTCCGCCGGCAGGCCGAGGGCGGCATCGCTGGCCGTGGCGAAGTAGTCGAAACTCTGCGCCAGAAAGTCGGCGACGACATCCGGCCCAAAACCGTAGTCGGCTGGCATCAGAATGCCGTATTCGGTGACGATGAGCGGCTTGTCGCGCTGACCGTGTGCGTCCATCCAGCGGCGAAGCGCAACGACCTGCTCATGCACCAGGTCGAGCCGATTGTGATCCTCGATGTTCCACAGCGTCCCATCGGCGGCGTCTTCGAAACCGGGCGGCAAACCGACGCCCCACGAATCGGTCTCCTCACGCAGCACGAAAGCGTGCATGTTCCAGACATCCACCGGCATGACCTCACCGTACTGCGTTCGATACAAGTCCCAAATCGTCTGTAAATAGCGCAAACGCAGGGGCGTGACCTGGCTAATGCCGCCGATGGCGAGCCGCGCCGTCGGATCCGCCTGTGTGATGCGTTCGGCCAGGGTGTGATAGGCCGCGACGTACTGCTGCGGCGTCGAATTGTCCTGCCAGGCGACATCCGGCTCATTGCCGATGAGCCAGAGCGAGCCGGGATTTGCCCGCGCCACGCGTGCAATATCGTCCAGGGCGTAGAGCGACTGGCCCTGTTTCAGGCGCACCATCTGCGCAAACTCGATGCCGGCCGGGCGCACGGGGTTCAAATGGATCTTCCAGTCCAAATACCAGCCAGGCAACGCCTCGCCCCAGGTGTACTGTTCGAAACTGCCGTTGGCAACGCCGATGCCGATGCGCTGGCGCCAGTCGGTGGGGAAGGCCGGCGCGGTGGGCGCCGCGGTGACGGTCAACGTGGCGGTCAGCGTGATGCCGCCGCTTGCGGGCGGCGATGCCAACGCCGGCGTGACGGTTGGCGTGGGCGGGCGCGTTGCAGTGGCGGTTGCTTTGGGCGCCAGGAAGACGGGCGGCGGCGGCAAGGTGGGGATGAGTGGTTCTGGCGTGGGCGGCGGCGTCAGCAGGCGGCCAGGAACACAGGCGGCCAGCAGCAGCGAGGCGAGCAGGAGCAGCGCCAGCCGCGGCAGGTTGACCGCTGAAACGAACGAACGGCGGATCGGGCGATACGCCGTTCGTTGCTTCCTGGCCAACGGTGGGGCGCCAACCAGAGATCGGCGTCGTTCAGGAGTCAAGGAACATATCCTTCTGGGCGATGCGCCGGCGTGAAAAATTGTCAAGCGTCACATCGAGCGAATTCAGGATGTCGCCCAGTTGGCTGAAAACCGAGGCATTGCCGCCGGCGGGGTTCGCCGCTTCCTGGATGACCGTCTCGCTGGCGGAAGATGACAGGTTTTCCGGGGTTTCGGCCAGGGCGGCTGTTTCCAGATGCTGGATGCGTTCGATCACGCGCCGGCGCGAGATCGGCACGTTGTGGCGCAGCAGAATCTCCTTGAACTCGTGATAACGGTCGGCCAGGTCGAGGGTGACCGACTGATAGCCGTGTTCGGCCACCAGCAGGCGGGCAGAGTAGCGCATGATGTTGTAGAAGAACATCTGAAAATCGTCGGCGCGCGGCTCGATCAGAATGATGTCCACGTCGGGATGGCGGCGGCGCAGCGTCTTGATGTGATAGCTGAGGCCAGAACCCATCAAGATGCGGATGACCTGCGAGCCGATGGCCTGCATCCCCCGATCGCTGATGTAGGTGCCGTCGGGGCCAAGCATCGGCACGCCGCGCTTGCGGCGATTGTCGAGCGGCACCAGCGGATTGATGCAGACGACGAGCTTGGCGCCGTGCTCGATGGCCAGGTCAATGCTGGCGTTGCCGCGCATTCCGCCGTCTATGTAGTCACGTTGGCCGATGCGCACCGGTTTGTAGAGCAGCGGCACCGCCGACGAAGCCGCCACGGCCAGCGAGATCGGCACGTGGCTGTTTTGATCGGTGCCAAAGACGCCGCGTTGGCCGGTGTCGAGATCGGTGGCGATGATGTACAGTTCGCGCGCCAGCGCCCGAAAGTCGTTGCTGAGGCCGGGGCGGTTGAGTGCATTGGCGATGTAGGTGTCGAGCGCCGCGCCGTCGTATAGACCGGAAGGCAGGACCTCGATCAGCGTCCAGATGAAGTCCCACAGGTTCATGTCGTTGACGTTGCGGCTGTAGTGACGTAGAGCGTTGCGCAGCGTGGCGGGGAAGTGACGCACGCGGCTGATGAACTCGCCGTAATTGGGCCGAAACAGGTCGCCTGCCCACAGCGCCCGTACCTCGACATGTCGCCCGGCCAGGGCATTCATGGCGTCGGTTGGCGTCATGCCGTTGGCCAGCAGGCTGGTGACGATGGCGCCGGCGCTGGTACCCACGAAGATGTCGAAATCGTTGACCGTGCGGTCTTGCAGCAGGTCGTCTATGGCGCGCAGGGCGCCGATTTCGTAGACGGCGCCCGTCAAACCGCCGCCTGCCAACACCAGGGCGATCTTGCTATGTTCGGCGTTCATGCCGCCTCGCCTTCGACGGCGCCAGGACCGGGCGAGGCGGCCGTTTCGGGCGCTTCCTGACGCGCCTGCATCAGCGCTTCCAGTTCGCCGGTCAAGGCTTCCAGTTGCTCTTGCAGCGCCAGGATGTCGGCGCGCGTGGGGATGTTGAGGCGGGCCAGAACGGTCTCGTCGGCTTCGAGAGCGGCCTGTATGTCGCTGGTCTCCTTGCTGCCGCTCAGCGCAGGCGCAAAGCGGGCCAATTCGGAACGCAGGCGGCTGGCTTCTGTTGCGCCCAGCTCGCCGCGCTCCACCAGCGCATCGAGCCGGCGGTTGATCTCCTGTTCCAACAGGTGCACGGCGCTGGTCGAAGCCTGAAACGAGCGCCAGAGGTAGTCCAGCGTATCGCTGCCGGTGCGAATCAAATTGGAAAGGATTGCTTTGGGTAAGAAACCGGAACGTCGCTTTTCCTGCTCGAAGATGATCTGGGAGAAGGTCACGGTGGTCAGGTCTTCACCTGTTTCGTGGTCAACGACGTGCACCTCCTTCCCGCGTTGAATCAGCTCAGAGATGCCCTCCAGGGTGACATAACGCTTGGCTTCGGTATCGTACAGCTTGCGGTTTGGATAACGTTTGATGACGAGCATCGCCTGGTCCTTGCATCGTTAGGGGGACAGGGGGCAGCGAAAACAGGTGCGAGCGAGAATCCGCTCACGATTCATTATAACGGTCTTGCCGCGATGTGTCAAACAATTTTCGGAGTCACGGATTCAGCCGCGCGGCGACGGCGTCGCGACGACAAGAAAGGGCCAGGGCTACAGCGGGGCGGCGGGCGCCGCTCGCTGAGACCTGGCCCATCTTCATGCGGGGTAGTCGCGCACTGCTTGATCGCTCAGGCTGCCGACTTCCTCAGTTCGTCCACCTTCTTGGAAAGGGCGCCGATCTTCTTGCCCAGCTCCTCGATGTCATGCCGGGTCGGTACGTTGAGCCGCGTGAGAATCTTCTCGATCTGCTCCTCGACCATGTTGGAGGCGTTCTCCACGCTCTTTTCGACCTGCTTCTCGGCGCCGTTGCGACGAGACATCACGTCCTTGAGCACCTTGCGCCCGTCGCGCTCGGCCAATTCACCGCGCTCTACCAGGCGATCTACGAAATCCTGGATCTCGTCCGATGTCAACGCCACCGCGCCGACCCCCGCCAGCAAAACACGATGCACGGTTTCCAGCAGAGGAGTCGCCTTCTCTGTCGTCTCGGCGACTTCGGCCTTCACAGCCTCGACGGCCTTCTCCGCCTTCTCGACGGCCTTCTCCGCCTTCTCGACGATTTCGACCTTCACAGTCTCGACGACCTGCTCTGCCTTCTCTGCAACTTTTTTCTGTGCCATGTGACTCTCTCCTTGTCTATCGCTCTGTTTGCTCCCGGCAATCATGCGCCGGTGCAAACGGTCATAGCGATGGTGGTTATCTCATAACGCATCGCGTCATGGGGATTATAACACGCACCCGTCGGAATGTCAAGCACCGCCGCCAGCGCCTAGCAGTTCCAAATGTAGCACATATTCAACCACAGAGAGCACAGAGAACACAAAGAAATGACAGATCAGACGCAAATTGGTGGCTTCTCTGCGTTCTTTGTGATCTCTGTGGTCAAAAACCCGGTCACATTTGGAATTCCTGGCCAGCGCCGGCGCGCAGCGCGCTACGCCGATCCTGGGCGCGCCAGCGCCACAGTGATCTCGCTGCGGTTGTGAAAGAGCTGCCGTGCGCCCAACAGGCGATAGTGCGACTTGAGCGCCGCCAGCGCCCGTTGCACCACCGCCTGCGGCTGCTGCTCCGGCAGTTTGAGCGTCATCAGCGCCAGGCCGCCCGGCAGCAGCCAGGCGGCGGCGCGCTGCATCACCTGCACCGAAGCCAGCGCATCCATGCGCAGATCGTTAACGATCACCACGAACCGCTGTGCGCCCGGCTGATAGTGCTGCACCAGGCCGCGCACATGGACGATGCCAGGCACCCCAAACAGCCGCCCATCGAGGTCGGCCGGATCAACCGCCGTCACCTCCAGCCCACGTTGGCGCAGGATGCGCGTCCACCCGCCGGGCGCCGCCCCCAGATCGAGCGCCGCGCCACGCGTCGGCAGGTCGAGCTTGAAGACGGCCAGCGCCTCCAGCAGTTTGAACTCGCTGCGGCTGATCTGCTCGCCCGTCTCGCGTGCAAAGCGCATTTGTCCGCCCGCCCAGGCGCTCAGATTCAGCTCCACCGCCGAAATCCCCACGAATGCGCGCTCAGCGACGGCGGTCACTGAGACGACCTGTGCCGGCTCACGCACATCCAGCGGCGCGCTGCTTAACCGTTGCAGCAGGGCGGCCAGGCGCTCGTTGATGTCGAAGCGCGTCTGCGGCCACGGCCCCTGGCCCACCAGGCGTGTCTGTACCGAAAAGGACTGCGCCGGCGTCAGCGCGGCCGCCCAGGGCGTCATGGCCTCCTCCAGCCGCAGCAGCCCCGCTTCCCCGTCCAACAGTGGCGTCACGACATGCACCGGGTGCACATGCCGCACCCAAATCGGCGGCCTCTCACGCCAGATCGGCATCAATGTCCGCAGCGGATCGGTCACCGCCGCCAGCAGCGTCCCCGGCTCCAACCGTCGCACCACCTCGGCTGCGGGCGCGGCGCGCCTCAGCTCTTCCACCGCCGCCCCCTCTGCCGCTGCTCCCGCACTGATGATGACATGCTCAGCCCTATCCAACATTTTCCCCCCTCCTCACACCTCTCCACGATTTTCTGTAATTTCCCAAGATCTCCTTCTCTTCCACGAATCTTCTCCCATTCTACCACACCCCCCTTCCGTTTTGCCCCATCCCGCCCTGATGCTACAATTGCCTGCGTCATGGACATTCAAGCGGCCGTCATGGAAGCCATCGAGACCTGGGCGCTGTTCGAACCGGGCGAAGAGATCGTACTCGGCGTCTCTGGGGGCGCCGATTCGCTCTGCCTGCTGCACATCCTCCACAATCTCCCGGCGCCCTGGACACCGCGCATCCACGTTGCCCATCTGCATCATGGGCTGCGCGGCGCCGACGCCGACGCTGACGCCAGCTTCGTGGCGCAGACGGCCGCCGCCTGGGGCCTGACCTGCCATCTGGGCGCCGCCGATGTGACGCAGGAAGCGCGCCAGGCGCACCTGTCGCTCGAAGAGGCTGGCCGGCGCGCTCGCTACACCTTCCTGGGCGATGTGGCGCACGCCGTCGGTGCGCGCACCGTCGGCGTCGCCCATAACGCCGACGATCAGGTCGAAACGATCCTCATGCACTTCTTGCGCGGCAGCGGCTTGTCCGGGCTGCGCGGCATGTTACCGCTGCACGTCCTGCCACGCCCACCCTGGGGCCGCGCCGTCGTGGATGGCGTGCTGCCCGCCGCCGCGCCGCCCGCCGCCCTGCGCCTGGTGCGCCCGTTGCTCGGCGTCACCCGCGCCGACATCGAAGCCTACTGCGATTTTCACGACCTGGCGCCGCGCCGCGATCAGAGCAATCTCGATCTCAGCTTCTTCCGCAACCGCCTGCGCCACGAACTGCTGCCGCTGCTGGAGACCTACAATCCCGCCGTGCGCGAAGCGCTGCTGCGCTCGGCGCGTGTCCTGACCGACGAACATCAGGCCCTGCGCCAGATGTTGGCCGACCTCTGGCCGCGGGTCGTTGTTGATGCCGGCCCTGACGCCGTCACCCTCTCGCTGACCGCCTGGCGGGCGCTGCACGTTGCCTGGCAGCGCAGTCTGCTGCGCGAGGCGATGCACCGCCTGCGCCCCGGCCTGCGTGACATCGGCTTCGAACATGTCGAAAGCGCCCGCCAACTACTGGCGCGTCCGACCTGCGCCGCCGGCGACCGCATGACGCTGCCGCGCGGCCTGGCGTTGATGGTCAGTTACGACACCTTCACCCTGGCCGATGAGCAAGCGCCGCCCGCTGAGCGCCTGGGGCCGCAGTTGCCACTTTCGCCGCTGGCGCTGACTGCGCCGGGGCGCACGGCACTGCCGGACAGCGCCTGGAGCGTCATGGCCGCGTTGTTCCCGCGCAGCGAACTGCCCGCCGACTGGGCGCAGCAGGGATCACGCTGGCGCGCCTTTCTCGATGCCGACGCCGTTGGCCCCATGCCCCATCTGCGCGTCCGCCAGGCCGGCGACCTCTTTGCGCCCCTCGGCCTGCATGGGCGGCGCAGCCGGCTGCACGCCTTCATGATCAACCACAAGCTGCCGGCGGCGCTGCGCCCGCGCTGGCCGCTGCTGATCGGCGCACAGGGCATTGCCTGGGTCTGCGGGTTGCGCATCGCCGACTGGGCGCGCGTGCAACCGGAAACCCGTCGCGTGCTCAGCCTGGAGTGGCAGCAGAGCGACCAATGACGCCGCCGCCGGGCGTTGCCAACACCGCTGCGAGGATTTCATCAGATGAAGAAACGACAGGAAACGCACATCTTTCTCAAACCGGGCAAGGACAAGCCGGTGCGCCAGCGCCACCCGTGGGTTTTTTCCGGGGCATTGGCGCGCATTGCCGGCGATGCGGCCGACGGCGACCTGGCCCAGGTCTTCGACGCCAACGGCCAATGGCTGGCCTGCGGCTACCTCAACCGCCGCTCGCAGATCACCTTGCGCCTGCTCACCTGGCAGCGTGATGAGCCGGTGGACGATGAATTCTGGCGGGGTCGCTTGCACCAGGCGTTGGCGGCGCGCCAGGGCCTGGCCGCCGGCACTGACACCACCGCCTTTCGCCTGGTCAACGCCGAAAACGACGGGCTGCCCGGCCTGATCGTGGATCGCTACGGCGCTTGGCTGGTCGTGCAGTTGCTGACGCTTGGCATGGCGCAGCGCAGCGATCTGTGGGTACGCCTGCTGCAGGAGGCGCTGGCGCCCGCCGGCATCTACGAACGTTCCGATGTGGACGTGCGCAGCCATGAGGGGCTGCCGGCCAGCGTTGGGCCGCTGGCGGGCCAGGCGCCGCCGGAACCGTTGGCGATCTGGGAGAATGGGCTGGAGTTTGGCGTCAGCCTGACGAGCGGCCAAAAGACCGGCTTCTATCTCGATCAGCGCGAGAACCGGCTGCGCCTGGCGGCGGCGCTGGCGCAGATGCCGGGCGCGCGGGCGCTGAACTGCTTCGCCTACACCGGCGCTTTCGCCGTCTATGCCCTGCGCGCCGGCGCCGGGCATGTCACGAACATGGACAGCTCGCACGAGGCGCTGCAACTGGCGGAACAGAATCTGCGGCGCAACGGCTACGATCCTGAACGGCAGGCCGCCAGCCTGACCGGTGATGTCTTCCAGGCGTTGCGGCAACTGCGGGCGCAGCAGGCCCTCTTCGACGCCGTGATCCTCGACCCGCCCAAGTTTGCCCATGCGCAAGCTCAGGTGATGGCGGCGACGCGCGGCTACAAGGACATCAACCTCCTGGCGCTGCAACTTCTGCGCCCCGGCGGTCTGCTGGCCACCTTCTCTTGCTCCGGCCTGATCAGCGCCGACCTGTTTCAGAAGGTGGTCTTTGGCGCGGCACTGGACGCCGGGCGCGATGCACAGATCATCGGCCGCTTCACCCACAGCGCCGATCATCCCGTGCTGCTCAGTTTTCCCGAAGGCGAATACCTCAAAGGGCTGCTCTGTCGCGTCGCTTGAAACCGCCGGTCACGCCACAATGGCCGGTGCGCTCATGGCGTCTGTCCACCAGGCGTGCGTCATGCGCAGAGAGTTGAATGCCGCGCCGATCTGCCCGCTCGGCGTCAGGAGGATCAGCCCGGCCCAGCCGCCGGTGCGCTGCGCCAGGAAGGCCAGGGCCTGTTCGACCGCCGTCTGCGGCGGCAAGCCGCGTTCCAGCCCTTCGACCGCCCGTCGCGTCAGGATGGCACGGGCGATCGTCTCGCCCCATCCCGTGGCAACGCAGGCGCCGGCCTGATTGTCGGCGTAGTAGCCGCAGCCGGGCAGCGGCGAATCGCCGATGCGCCCCGGCGCTTTGCCCGTCATGCCGCCGGTAGAACAGGCCGCCGCCAGATTGCCATGCAGATCGAGCGCGGCCGCGCCCACCGTGTCGGCGATCTGTGCGCCAGGCGGCAGGGCGGCCATACGTTCACGCCAGCGCGCCAGGCCCTCCTGACTGCGCGGCGTGACCAGCGCTTCTGTTGACGCCCAGGGGATGCCGTGCGCCTGCGCCAGGGCCTGCGCCGCCCGGCCCTCGAACAGGATGTGCGGCGTCTGTTCCATCACCAGGCGCGCCACGGCGATGGGGTGCGTCACATGGCTGATGCTGGCGACCGCGCCGACGCGCAGATCGCGCCCGTCCATCAGCCCGGCATCCATCTCGATTTCGCCGGCGCTGGTCAGGCAAGCGCCGCGCCCGGCGTTGAAGGCGGGCAGTTCTTCGAGACGCATCACGGCGCTTTGCGCCGCATCGAGCGCGTTGCCGCCGCGGCGCAACACGTCGTAGCCAACGGTCACCGCCTGGCGGATGCCGGCGGCGTGATCGGGGCGCAGGTCATCGGCGATATTGCCGGCGCCGCCATGCACGATGATGGCAAAAGTCATTGGCGTTTTCCTGGAATCAAAAACCCGGCGTGCAGCCGATGAGATCACTCATTCGACTGCCAACCGGGTCAAGACCACGGGCGGGTGTTGCACCCACGCGTGATTCTGGTCAGGCTGGTTGCCGCAAGCGCAGTGTGCGCGCCACGATGTCTTCCTGCTCGTTGCGCATGTCGTCCTGGCGACGGCGTTCGCGGTCTTTCTCCATGCGTTTCTGGCGACGGCTTTCCTGTTCGATGTCCTGCCCCATGGCGGCCTGCAGAGCCAGCGCCATGGCGGTCGGGCCGACTTCTTCGTTGTCCTTCAGGTAGTCGTTCCAGTCCTCGCGCTCACGCTGACTGCCACGTTCGCGCCGGCCGCGTCGTTCGCCGTATTCCGAACCGTTGCCGCCGCCGCGCCCGCCGCGTGGCTCGCGCTCACGGCGACTGCCGCCGCCCATTTCGGGCATGTCGTCGTCGCCGCGTCCCCGACCCCGGCCCTGATTTTCGGAACCGCGCGGCCGCTCGTAGCTTTCTTCGATCACCGGCTCAGGCGTCACTGGCGCAGGCGCTTCGACCGCCGGCGGTTCCAGTTCCTTGCGGCTGAGGTCAATGCGCTGGCGGCGCCGATCGAGACTGATGACCTTGGCTTCCAGTTCATCGCCCACATTGGCCACATCTTCGACCCGCCGCACGAAGCCGTTCGACATTTCACGGATGTGCAGCATGGCATCACGGCCCACACCAATGTCGAGGAAAGCCGCATAGGGTACCACGCGAGTGACCTTGCCCTTGACCACTTCGCCCTCTTGCAGGTCGCGAATCGTCTTGGTGCCAGGTTCGACCAGCGTCAGGCTGATGCGATTGCGCTCGCGGTTCAGTTCCTTGATCCAGGCCGTCACCTGATCGCCCTCTTTCAAGCGGTCACTGACCTTGCCGACGCGACTGACCGACAGCTCGGAGATGTGCACCAGGCCATCGGTGCCGACGCCAATGTCAATGAAAGCGCCAAAATCGGCGACTCGCCGCACGACGCCTTCGACCGGCATACCGACGCTGAGGACTCGGACCACTTTCTTGGGTGGGATGACGCGGATGGGAAGATTGTTCTGTCCGCCGCCGCCGCGATTACGGCGCCGGCGACCGCTGCGCTCAGATGCGCCTTCACGGGCGCTTCCAGCGGCGTCTTCATGAGCGCTTTCAGCGGCGTCTTCAGGATCGCTTTCAGCGGCGCCTTCAGGGGCGCTTTCAGCGGTTTCTGCGACTGGGGTTTCGACGGGAGAAGCGGCCGTTACCGGCTGTTCTGCGACCGGCTCGACAACTACGGTCGTCGTATCGCCGGCGGGGGCCAATGTGTTGGTTTCTTGTAAGTTCTCGTGCACAGTGCTTCCTCACTTCAATCCACGGCGCTGTCGGTGATGACAACGCCTGGCTTCCTACTCACACCCATGGGTATTAGCACCTTCATGCGCGCTAGCCATGCCGAGGTGAGTGCCTGGGTTTCCTCCTGCCTGTCGCAGGTACGAGCACTGCACGATTAACGGAAATGGCGGGCATTGGGGCGTGCGAGCTAGATTCTCTGTCGAATCATCAACGAACCCATTATACAGACGTTCGTTTTCCATGTCAAACCGGCAAAAGGCCATCGTTTGGACGCCGCACGACCGGCGTCCGCCGGGGCTTTCCGGCGCCGGCGGGATGGGTCACGAGGCCTCGTTGCCCTGGTTCGAATCCGTGCCGGCGCGCCGGCGCAGGCGCACAATGAAGATCGCCAGCGCCGCCAACCCGGCTGCGAGCGAGAAGAACTGCCCCATCGTCAGCCCCAGGGCCAGCGGCGTGCCCAGACGGATGAATTCGATCAGGAAACGGCCCAGGGGATAGGCCACCACGTAGAGGTTGAAGAGCGAACCGGCCGGCCAACGTGCGGCGTAACGGCGCGCCAGCCAGAGCAGCAGCAGACCGACAAGCAGGTTCCAGAGCGATTCGTACAGAAAGGTCGGATGAAAGCGCGCCGCCTCGGTGAACTGACCAAGCGGCGGGCACTGGTAGGGCGCCACACGGTGTGTGCACTCGATGGCGATGCCCCACGGGGCGTTGGTGGGGCCGCCGTACAACTCCTGGTTGAAGTAGTTGCCCCAACGCCCGATTGCCTGCGCAAAGGGCAAGCCGATCACGGCAATGTCAACCCAACGCCAAAACGGCAGGCCCGCCCGCCGCGTGTAGAGGTAGAAGGCGAGCAGCCCGCCCCCCAGCGCGCCAAAGATGCCGACGCCCCCCTCGCGGGTGTTGATGATGTTGAGTGGGTTCGACAGGTAGCTCTGCAGATAGGCGGGGTTTTCCAACGACGCCGTGACGACAAACTGCAAGCGGGCGCCGATGATGCCGCCGATCAGGCACCACATGAACGCCGACCAGATGTGTTCCGGGTCTTCGCCGCGCCGTTTGGCCTCGCGGCTGTCGAGATACGCCGCAAAAACGGCGCCGATCACGATCAAGAGACCGTACCAGCGCACCAATGGCGTCGAACCAATTCGAATGGCAACCGGGTCTATCAATGTTTGCTCCTTCTGCTGCTCTTGGCGCTGCGCGTGCGCCGGGTCTCGCCCCGCCCAGGCGCCGGCGACGCCGCATTGTAACCGCGCCCGTGTGCCTTGTCAAAGCCGCAAAGCCCCCCTGTGCCTGGTTGGTGCGTCTTCGATCCTGTGGTATACTGCGCCCGGCTTTGCCCCGGCGTCCTGAGCCGATGACTCTGGACTAATTATGGAGGATGAACCGTTCGCATGGAATCCAATCAGTCGCAGTCCTGGCACAGCCAGACTGTCGAAGCGGTGATCTCGAACTTGCAGACGCGGCTCGACGTCGGCCTGACGACCGAAGAAGCCGCAACACGTTTACAGCGCGTCGGCCCCAATGAACTGCGTGAACGTCCGCGCCCCCCATTTTGGAAGCTGGTGCTCGAACAGCTCAACAGCTTCGTCATCCTGCTGCTGGTGGCCGCCAGTGTCATCTCCGCCTTGCTCGGCGACTGGGTAGAAGCCGGGCTGATCATGGCCATCGTCGTGCTCAACGCCGTGCTGGGCGTTGTGCAAGAGAGCCGGGCCGAACAGGCGCTGGCGGCGCTCAAGAAGATGGCCGCACCCGAAGCCGATGTCATTCGGGACGGGCGCCGCCAGAAGCTGCCTGCCCGCCAACTGGCGCCAGGCGATGTGGTCATGCTCGAAGCGGGCAACTACGTCCCCGCCGACCTGCGCCTGGTGGAAACGGTCAACCTCAAGATTGACGAGGCCTCGCTGACGGGCGAATCGGTCGCGGTACAAAAACACGCCAGCGTCACCCTGGCCAGCGACGCCTCCCTGGGCGATCGCCGCAACGCCGCCTACATGAGTTCGCTCGTCACCTATGGCCGCGGCAAGGGCCTGGTCGTTGGCACCGGTATGCAGACGCAGATCGGCCTGATCGCCGACATGATCCAGTCGTTCGAGGAAGAACCGACCCCCCTCCAGCGCCGTCTCGAAGACCTGGGCAAGACGCTGAGCATCGCGGCGCTCGTGATCTGCCTGGGCGTCTTCCTCGTCTCGGTCGTGCGTGACACCGATCTCAGCCTGCTCTGGGCCGCCAACGGTGGCCTGCCGGCCTATCTGCGAACTTTTCAGGACACGCTGGTCGAGGTTTTCCTGATTGCGGTCAGCCTGGCCATCGCGGCCGTGCCGGAAGGCCTGCCCGCCATCGTGACGATCAGCCTGGCGTTGGGAATGCGCGAGATGATCCGCCGTCATGCGCTCATTCGCAAACTCTCCGCCGTCGAAACCCTCGGCTCGGCCACGGTGATCTGTTCCGACAAGACCGGCACCCTGACCCAAAACGAAATGACGACGGTGCAGATGGCGGTCTTTTCAGGCGAGGTGACCATCGAAGGGGGCGGTTATCAGCCGGAGGGCATCTTCCGTCGCCCTGATCGCGACAACCGCCAGGCCGATGTGCGCGACGACATCGAGACTTCCACGCTCCTGTGGGCTGCGGCGCTCGTCAACGACGCCGAGCTGGAAGTCGCCGGTATGGATAACGGCAAGCCGACCTATCGCATGACGGGCGATCCAACCGAAGGCGCCCTGATCGTGGCCGCGGCCAAGGCGGGCCTGTGGCGCCGAGAACTGGAAAAGAGCTATCCCCGTGTGGCCGAAGTACCCTTCGATTCGGAACGCAAGCTGATGGCGACGGTGCATCGCCTGGATCGCGTGACCGATGACGACGGCAGCCCGTTCCCGGCCAACACGCAGGGTTACGTGGTGTGCGTCAAGGGTGCGCCCGACCTGCTCTTGCAGCGTTGCACCCATCTGTTGCAGCGCAAGGGCGTGCATGTCATCGAACAGGCCGAGCGGGTGAAGATCGGCGCGGCCAACTCGCGTATGGCGTCGCGGGCGCTGCGCGTGCTCGGCGTCGCCTATCGCTTCTTCCCTGAACTGCCCGCCGAAATCACGTCGGCAACCGTCGAGCAGAGTCTGGTCTTTGCCGGCTTGATCGGCATGATTGACCCGCCGCGGCCCGAAGTCGCCCCGGCGATCGTCGAAGCACGCGGCGCCGGGATTCGCACAGTCATGATCACGGGCGACTATCCACAAACGGCGCAGGCCATTGCCGAGCAGATCGGCCTGCTGCGCCCCCACGGCCAGGTTCACACCGGGGCCGAAATTGACGAGATGAGCGATCAACAGCTCATCGCTGCGGTCGAACAGACCGATGTCTTTGCACGTGTTTCGCCGCAGCACAAGGTGCGCATCGTGGAGGCCTTCAAGGCGCGGGATCAAGTGGTGGCAATGACCGGCGATGGCGTCAACGATGCGCCGGCGCTCAAGCGCGCCAACATCGGCGTGGCCATGGGCATCACCGGCACCGATGTGAGCAAAGAAACCGCCGATATGGTCTTGACCGACGACAACTACGTTTCGATCGTCGGCGCTGTTGAGCAGGGGCGTATCATCTACAGCAACATCCGCAAGTTCGTCTTCTATCTACTCAGTTGCAACGTGGCCGAAGTGGCGATCATCTTCATTGCGGCGCTGGCGGGCTGGCCGCCGCCGTTGACCGCCATTCAACTGCTCTGGCTCAACCTGCTGACCGACGGCGCGCCAGCCCTGGCGCTCAGTATGGAAAAGGGCGATCCCGACATCATGCAACAGCCGCCGCGCCCGGCGCGCGAGCCGATCATCAATCGCCTGATGATGATACGCATTGCTGTCATGACCGTCGCGCTGACCGCCGTCGTCTTGACGGCCTTCTGGGTCGGGCTGCGTGAGCACGGCAAAGACCTGGCCGAAACGATGGCCTTCGCCACCCTGGCCCTGGCCGAACTGCCCATTGCCTACACGACCCGTTCGGAACGCTATCCGCTGTTCAAGCTGGGTGTCTTCACCAACCGGTGGATGCAGATCGCCGTGATCGTCTCGGCGATTCTCGTCGCCGCCGTGATCTTCATCCCCTTCCTCAATGGGCCGTTCAACACGGTTCCTCTGACATTGGCGCAGTGGGAGCTGGTTCTGCCCCTGGCGCTGATCCCGGCCATCGTGGCCGAAGCGAGCAAGTATGTCCTGCGACGCGCCGACCGACGTCGGGCGCCGGCCTGATGCTCGCCTCTGTGCGCAAACCTCGCTTATTTGGAGATTGATCGAATTGATGCAAACAACACACCAACGCTTCTGGCTGATCGCCTTCTGTATCCTGGGGCTGGCGATCGGCGTGGTCTGGCAAACGCAGGCGCCGGCGCCTCGTGCGGCCGCAGCGCCGCTCACGTCCTGGACGGTGCAGTACCAGGCGCCGGCGGGCATCACCCTGCGCGGCATTCGCATGGTCACGACGCAAATTGGCTTCGCTGTGGGCGGCCCCGACTGGGGCGGTCAAGGCGATCCCTATGTCCTCAAGACGACCAACGGCGGCGCCAACTGGACGCGCCTCAATCTGCCCGGCACGGTCTCCGGTTGGCAGGGGGGGATTGACTGTCTCTCGACCACCAACTGCTTGAGCGTTGGGATTTCGGGTCAGGCCATTCGCACCAGCGACGGCGGCGGCAGTTGGACGCTCTCCGCCATGCCTGGCTACGGCGGCTATCTCTACACGGCCTATCTGGCCAACAGCAGCCTGGTGTTGGCCGGCGGCACCAATGGCCGTTCTTTTCGTTCGACCAACGGTGGAGCCAACTGGAACGAATTCTTCCCCGGCGGCAGTGTGGTGATCTGGGAGTTCATCTGCTTCGGCAACACCTGTTACGGCGCCGGCAACGGCGCCACGATGGCCATTTCCACCGATGCTGGCGGCACCTGGACGCGCCGCTTTGCGCCCACTGGCGACCTGATGGGGCTGCACTTTTTCGACGCCAACACCGGCTACCTGGCCGGTCAGGGCGGCTTGATCTACTACACCACCAACGGCGGCCTGAGTTTCAGCACGCAGATGTCCATTGGCAATGTTGACCTCTTCGACATCGAGATGGTCAATACCCAGGATGGATGGGCTGTGGGCGGGTATCGCCTGGGCGGCGACAACTACGACGGGCGTATCTATCACACCACGAACGGCGGCGGCGTTTGGACCCGCATCACCGACATCCCATCGAGCGCCCTGATCTGGGAGGCCGATTTCGTAGACGTCAATCACGGATGGGTGGTGACCCACGACGGCAAGATCATGGCCTACAGCGCCGGCCCGACGCCGACGCCCACCCCCACCGCCACCCCGACGCGCACACCCACGCCGACGCGCACACCCACCCCCACCGTTGCCCCAACCAACACGCCGACGCCGCTGCCTGGCGCCGGGCACGTGGGCGGCGTCGTTTTCAACGATCTGGACGGCAACGGCGTGCGTTCCGCCGGCGAACCGGGCCTGCCCGGCGCACAGGTCGAACTACTCACGCCCGAAGGAGGCCCGCTCGACAGCGTCATCACCGGCCCCGACGGCGCCTTTGTCTTTCGTGATCGCACCGCCGGCGCCTATCGCCTGCGCGAAACCGACCCGCCCGGCTACACTTCGCCGCCGTCGTCCAACCTGGTAGATCTAACGGTCACGGCGGGCGCCACGACTCTGGTAGATTTTCCCGATACGCTGATCGTTCCGACCAATACGCCAACGCCGACCCCCACCGCGACCCCCACCGCGACCCCCACGGCCACGCCGACTCCCAACGTTACCTCGCTGGAGGAGCAGGTGGTCGCTGGCAACGACGACGCCACGCAGCGTCTGAGCACCGGCCTGCTCGATCTGTCGAACATCGTGCTGCGTTTTGGCAACACCAGCAGCAATCACCTGGTCAGCGGTGTGCGGTTCAGCAGCGTGGACATTCCGTTTCACGTGCGCATCACGCAGGCGGCGCTCTGGCTGTACCGCAGCTATCACCCGACCGCCTACCCGTTGGTGGCGCTCAAGATCGAAGGGGCTGCCCTGGACAACCCTGCCAACTTCGCCGTGACGGCTCCCCTGGACATGCCGCGCACCGCCGCCAATCAGACCTGGAACGTCGCCAGCACCCTGCCGATGGCGTGGGTCGCTTCGCCGGACATCAGCCCGCTGCTGCAGGAGGTGGTCAATCGGCCCGCCTGGCAGAGCGGCAACGCCCTGGCGCTGCTGCTGACCTCGGATGCCGCCAACGCCGGCTACTTCGACGCGCTGGCCTACGAGGGCAACCCGGCCTTTGCCGCCAAGCTGAGCGTGAGCTACGCCGTCTGTCTGCCCGCCGACGTGGATTGCAGTTGCCAGGTTGAAATCGGCGACCTGATGGCCGTGGCCGGCCGCTTTGGCATGACCAGCAGCGATCCAGGCTGGAATCGAGTTTATGACCTGAACGGCGACGGGGTCATTGATGTGACAGACGTGACCGTCGCGGCGGGGTCATGGAATCAGCGGGGGTGCCAGTAAACGGGAACGATGATGTTTTCGACCGGAAAGTTGCCCGCAGCCTTGCTCGATCATCTCCTGCTGCGTTTTCGCGCGTCCGATGAGCGTCTGCTCGTCGGGCCGCGCAGTGGCGAAGACGCCGCTGTCATTGACTTCCGCACCCAAGCTGTGACGCCGGGCGGCACGCTGTTGGTGGCCAAGACCGATCCGATCACCTTTGCCACCGACGAAATCGGCTGGTATGCCGTCAATGTCAATGCCAACGACGTGGCGACGATGGGTGCCCGGCCGCGCTGGTTCCTGGCAACCGTACTGCTGCCCGCCGGACGCACCGATCTGACCCTGGTGCAATCCATCTTCGATCAGATCGAGACGGCCTGTGCGGCGTTGGGCATCACCCTGGCGGGCGGTCACACCGAAGTGACGCATGGCCTCGACCGGCCCATCGTCTGCGGCACGCTGTTGGGCGAGATCAGCCCGCCCGATCTGGTGACGACGGCCGGCGCCCATGTGGGCGACGCCGTGTTGTTTCTACGGCAGGCGCCCATCGAGGGCGCGGCGCTGATTGCGCGCGAGAAGGCGGACGATCTGCTGCGCCGCGGCGTCGCGCCCGACCTCATCGAGCGGGCGCGCGGCTTTCTGCACGATCCGGGCATCAGCGTGGTGCATACGGCGCAGTTCATCTGCCAGCGGGCGCTGATTCATTCCATGCACGACCCGACCGAAGGCGGCGTTGTGACCGGCCTGTGGGAGATTGCCCAGGCCGCCAACATTGGCTTGCAGGTGGATCTGGCGCAGGTACCGCTGCTGCCCGCCGCGACGACGTTGTGCGACATCTACGGCCTCGACCCGCTTGGCACGATTGCCAGCGGCGGGCTGTTGGCGACGCTGGCGCCGGAGGCGGCCCCAGGTCTGCTGGCGGCTTGCCGGACGGCGGGCATTCCGGCGGCGCAGATTGGCCAGGTCGTCCCACAGGACGCAGGGGTGTGCGAATGGCGCAGCGGGCAGGGATGGCAGCCCATGCGCCGCTTCGACGTGGACGAGATCGCCAGAATCTTCTGAACGATGCGGGCGTCTCGTTCAGACAGAGATGCCCGTCTTGTGGTAGAAAAAACCCTAAGGGTTTCTAAAGCCTTTCGGGTTTGGGGCTTTGGTCTTGGGCGTCAAAAAAAGAGAAGCTGGCGTCTCGTCAAGAGACGCCAGCTTCTTTGTGCGCGATGTGTTGTCCCTAGCGTTCAGCCGTTTCGGCCGGCGCAGCCGG
>CAZOLV010000001.1:111772-150950 GCA_964580725.1 uncultured Anaerolineae bacterium
CTTTGTGCGCGATGTGTTGTCCCTAGCGTTCAGCCGTTTCGGCCGGCGCAGCCGGTTCGGCTGGTTCAGCCGGCGCAGCCGGTTCAGCCGTTTCGGCCGGCGCAGCCGGGATGGCCGGTTCGGCCGGCGGCGCGGCGGCGGCTGAGGCCGCGCGCAGGTCATCTTCCAGATCGGTCAGGAAGCTGTCGGGCAGATCGCTGGCCGGTTCGAACGGGGCGGCGGCAGCCGGCGACGGGTCGAAGGGCGCCAGCGCCAGGGAGGGCAGGGGAGCGCCCGGCGGCGGCGCGCCAGGGCCTGAGCGAGGGTTGTAGGGCTGCATGCCGAAGCGCGTCAGGACGATGGCGCCGAGGCCCCAGGCGCTGATGATGAACCAGAAGAGCCAGCCGAGGCAAGGCACGGCGCGCCAGAGCAGCGTGATCAGGAAGATGCCCAGAATCGCCTCTAGCAGCGGGTTGGCGTTGCGCAGCTTGATCGCTTCCAGCAGCCGTTGACCCACCAGCCAGCCAAGCGCAATCCAGGCAAAAAGCCAGGCAACGGCGCCCGCCAGCAGCAGCAGCAGTGAAATGGGCGCCAGACAGATCGTAATCGCCAGGATGGCGGCCAGCCCAAACACGATCAGCATGGTGAGCAGGCCGACGCCAAAGGTTGCCGCCGGCGAGGCGATGACGGTGTTGGCCACACGCTCGACCGGTTTGGGGAACATGACGAGCGCCAGCAGCCCCAGGGCCGCCAGGGCCAACGCCAGGCCGATGGCGCTGAGCACCTGCCAGACGTAGTTCAGCAGCATGCGCAGGACAGATGGCGGCTGCGGCGTGGCCGGGATTTGGATCTGCGGTAACTCGAAGGGCGGCTGGTCGCCGAAACCTTCGACCACTTCGCCGTTGACCGTCGCGCCTTCGGCCTGGCTGACGTTGCCACCAAAGGTGGCGATATCGCCCTCGACGACGGCGGTCGTATTCAGCTCGACCTGTCCACCAAACACGGCGATGTCGCCCATGATCGTCCCGTCCACGGTCAGGGAACCGCCGGCGACGGCCACGTTGCCGTTGACTTGGGCGCCATCTTCGATCAGGGCGCTGCCGCCCAACACGGCAAGATCACCGTTGAGCCGTTCACCGGCGGCCAGGACGTAGCGTTCGCCAATGACGACTTTACCGCCGCCGCCGTCTTGGGCCAGTGCGGGCGCGACGCTGAGCAGTAGCAACAGCGCGACGCCAATCGAAACGATCCATTTTTTCGTAATCATCAGTCAATCTCCTCCGATTTGCGGGTTCTTCAAGGTTAATTTCGCTCAAGCGCCCAGGCTGGGCAACGGCGCCAGTTGATCGAGTCGCCGGTGCACCATGTGCGCCCAGGCGAAAGTGATGAGCAGCATGGCGCCTCCGCAGATCACTGAGAGGGCTGGCAGGGGAATCTGCGAGAGACCGCCAAAGAACAGACGCACAGCCACGGTCAGCGGCTGCAGCGTCTGGGCGGCGCGCACGGCCCAATCTACCAGCGCGCCGGCCCACGCGGGGTTGGCGCCAAGCCAGGAGAAGCCGAGCAGAAGGGCGATGAGCGCCAGAAAGCTCCAGAGCGAGATCGAGCCGGTGAGCAGGACGATGCCGCCCAGCAGGCCGCGGCGTGCGGCCTGGCGACGCTGCAGGCGCTGTTCGAACCGCTGGACGAAGCCCGGCGCCGGGCCGATCATGGGCGACTGTTGCAGACGATGGGCAATCGTCTGCCACGTCTCCCAGTGCTGCCGGCAGGCGCCGCACTGCGCCAGATGCTCTTGCATCGTTGCCTGCTCGGCAGCGGCCAGTTGACTGTCTAGGGCCAGCGAGAGTTTTTCAGTCGAGATGTGTGTGTGCATGGCGTTGTACCCCTCTGTTGTTTTCATAACACGACCGCTGCACTGTTCTTGCGGGGAGTCGCAGCAACGGCGGCTTGTTGCCTGGTCATCTGTTCGGCCATCTGCAGGCGCGCCCGGTGCAGTCTCGACTTGACGGCCGCCTCGGTGATGCCCATCACCTCGGCGATTTCGGCATAGGAGAGATCGTGCCAGTAGCGCAGCACCAGCGGCAGCCGATAGGTCGGCTCCAGCCGGTCGAGCAGCAGGCGCACCTCATCGCCCGCCTCGCGGCGCAGGGCCGATTCGTCCGGCCGGTCGTTCTCTCCCGCCAGCCACTGCATGGCCGGGTTGTCTTCGATCGAAAGCCAGGTGTAACGACGGCGGCGCAGGCGGTCAATGCACTGGTGCGATGTGATCGCCAGCAGCCAGGTCGAGAATTTGTGGCTGCGATCATACGTCTGCAAACGGGTGTAGGCCTTGAGAAAAGCATCCTGGGCGGCCTCTTCGGCTTCGCCGGCGTTGCCCAACATGCGAAAAGCCAGGTTGTAAACCGGTCTCTGATAGGCTTCGACGAGCCTGCCGAAAGCGATCTGGTTGCCCGCCAGCGCTTGTTCCAGCCAGGCCCGTTCTTGTTCTGTTTGGCTCACGTTTTTGTCCTGAGTATCTAACGAACTTGACGCTGTTGATCGTCAGTGAATGATACGCACGGCGGGTGCAAAGGTTTCAGGGGTCTTGACAGCGGGGTCGTTTTTCGCTAGAATCGTATGACCGGGCCAAAGATTCGGCGATTGGCGGCTTGACGGCGCCGCCGGCCCGTCACAGTGAACGCTGATCTGTCTTGCGAAGGTGTGCCATGTCAACGATGACGGTGCGTACTCCGGCGGTTGCCGGGCTGTTCTATCCGGCGTCTGCGCCATCGCTGCGCAGCCAGGCGCAGCAGATGCTCGATGCGGCGCCCGCGCCTGCCGTGCAGGACATTTGCGCCTTGATTGCCCCGCATGCCGGCTACATCTATTCCGGCCCCATCGCGGCGAGCGCCTTCAAGAGCCTGGCCGCCATCATTTCCGATCGGCCCCGCACGGTCTTCTTGCTCGGCCCGGCGCATCGCGTTCCCTTCGACGGCGTGGCCATCAGCCAGTACGACGCCTTTGCCACGCCTCTCGGCCGCATCCCCCTGGCGCACGACTGGGCGGCGCATCTGTTGGCCCAGGGGGCGCCTTTCTGCACATTCGAACCGGCGCATGAGGGCGAACACAGTCTCGAAGTCGAACTGCCCTTCCTGCAGCTTGTGCTGCCGCACGCCCGGATCGTCCCGCTGCTCTTTGGCGATGTCAACCCGCACGCCGTCGTTCCCGCCCTGTGCGAAGCCCTGCGCCAGGCCGGCGATGCGCTGCTGATCGTCAGCACAGATCTCAGCCATTATCACGCTTATCAGGAGGCCGTGACGCGCGACCATGCGCTGTTGGCGGCGCTGCTGGCCGGCGACCAGGCGGGAGTCCGTCGCCAGCAGGCCTGCGGCCTGTTGCCCCTGCTGGCGCTGATGGAAATTGCCCGTCGTCTGCACTGGCGGCCTCATTTGCTCGATTACCGCAACTCTGGTGACACTGCCGGCGACCGGCGTACGGTCGTGGGTTATGCCGCCGTCGCCTACACCCCCGCCCAGGACTGACGAGCACACCCGCGGCTGCCGCCCAGTCGTTGCGGGAAAGGTTTGCGATCATGACGCGTGAAAGTCTGGCTGCTCGTCTCGACCGCCTGACGCAGGCGGCCACGCTGGTAGAACCATTGCCCGACAAACCGGGTTGGGTGCGCTGCCTGGCCTGTGCGCACCGCTGCAAGGTGGGGCCGGGACGGCGCGGCGTCTGCCAGGTGCGCTTTGCGGCGGATGGCGTCCTCTACGCTCCCTTTGGCTATGTCGCGGCGCTGCAGTGCGATCCTGTCGAAAAGAAGCCCTTCAACCACCTGCTGCCGGGCAGCCAGGCTCTGACCTTCGGGATGCTCGGCTGCGACCTGCACTGTGACTACTGCCAAAACTGGATCAGTTCGCAGGCGCTGCGCGATGACCAGGCGGGCGCACCGGTGCAAACGATCAACGCCGGGCAGATTGCCCGCATGGCGCAGCGCATGGGCGCCAGTCTGGTCGTCAGTTCCTACAACGAACCGCTCATCACCACCGAATGGGCCATCGCCATCTTCAGCGAGGCGCGCCGGCTTGGTTTGCGCACGGCCTTCGTTTCCAACGGCAACGCCACGCACGCCGCGCTCACCGCCCTGCGTCCGCACATGGACGCCATCAAGATTGACCTGAAGACGATGAATGCGCGCAACTATCGCCGATTGGGCGCCACGCTCGAAAATATCCTGGACGGCATTCGTCTGGCGGTGGCGCTTGGCTTTTGGGTCGAAATCGTATCGCTGGTGGTACCCGGTTTCAACGATGATCCCGCCGAGCTGCGGGCCGCCGCCGAATTCATCGCCGGTCTATCGCCCGACATCCCCTGGCATGTGACGGCGTTTCACAGGGACTATCGGATGCACGATCCGGCCAACACATCGGTGGAAGACCTGCGCCGGGCCGCCGAAATTGGGCGGACGGCGGGCCTGCGCTTCGTTTACGCCGGCAACCTGCCCGGCCGCGTGGGCGACTGGGAACAGACCTGGTGCCCGCAATGCGGGACGCGCCTGATCGGGCGTTATGGATTTCACCTGTTGGAACAACGCATCGGCCCCGACGGACGCTGCCCGCAGTGCGGCCTGATCGTGCCGGGGATTTGGAGTTGAGTGGCAGAGGCTGGCGCCAGGCGCAAGGGCCGGCGGGGCGCCGCTGTTTCAGCGGCGGCGCTGATAGCCCTTGAGGCGGCGCCCGATGCGTGGATGGCGCAGTTTGCGCAGGGCGCGCATTTCCAGTTGGCGTACTCGCTCTCGCGTGACCCCCATCAGCTCGCCCACTTCCTTGAGCGTGTGGACGCGCTCCCCCTCCAACCCGTAGCGCAGACGCAAGACTTCCGCCTCGCGCGGCTTCAGATCTGAGAGGACCGCCGCCACATCGTCGCGCAGCAGGCGTTGGGCGGCCAGTTCGGATGGGGCCAGGCTGTTCTCATCTTCGATCAAGTCGGCCAGGCTGCTGCCGTCCGACTCACCCTCGCGAATCGGCTGGTCGAGCGAGACCGCCTGCTGGCCCATGTTTTGCAGACGCTGCACCTGGCGCGGGGTCAGCCCCAGTTCGGCTGCCAGTTCGTGCGCATTGGGGGTGCGTCCAAGCGTCTGCTGTAGTTCCTGGGCTACCTTGCGCAATTTGCGCTCGCGCTCGCCGGCGTGAATCGGCACGCGGATGGTGCGGCTCAGGTTGGCTACGGCGCGAATGATGGATTGGCGAATCCACCACATGGCGTAGGTCGAAAGGCGGTTGCCTTTGGCAGGATCGAACCGCTCCACCGCCCGCATCAGCCCCAGGTTGCCCTCTTGAATCAGATCGAGGAACGGCACACCCAGGCCGCGATAGCGTTTGGCGACACTGATGACCAGGCGTTGATTGGCCCGAATCAGCGCATCGCGCGCCGCCTCTGCCTTCTGCAGGTCGGCGCGCAGTTGGCGTTTGCGATCGGCCGGCAGGCTGACCTCGGCCAGCGCGGCCTTCAGTTCTTCGTTGCGCACCGCCTCGCGCGCCAGCTTGACCTCCTGCTCGGCGGTCAGCAACGGCGTGCGCCCCATTTCGCGCAGGTAGAGCGACAGCGGATCGGACATGGCGCCGCCCAGCGCCGTTGTCTGATATTCCTCTTCGCCCTCGACATCTACTGCGACATCCACGTCCGAATCGGCTTCGGCCTGTTCGGCTAGCTGAACGTTGGCCGCTTTGAGCGACGCCAGAATATCGTCCCAGGCGTCCGGGTCTTTGTTGGCATTGGGAAACGCGCGCAACACATCTTCGAGCGCCACGCGACCGTCGTGAACGTGCGAAAGGAGGGCATCGGGTAATCTGAATTGATTGCCAGGATTAGGGCTTCTGGCCATGCCGACCTCTTTGGTTGCTGAATGCTATGCGATCACACATGGGCAGTATTGTACCACACAAGGCGGAGGAGATGGCAAATCGGCATGGGCCTGCGAGAGCCGGCCCATGTGGGCCGGTTTCAAGCGCCGGCGCGGCGCGGGCGAGCCAGTTCGTCCGTATCGAACCAGATGGTGACGGGGCCATCGTTGTGAATTTCGACCAGCATGTGTGCGCCAAAAACGCCATTCTGCACGGCCACGCCCTGCGCCGCCAGGGCCTGGCTGAAACTCTCGATTAGCGGCGCCGCGGTTTCGGGCCGCGCCGCCTGGATGAAGTCGGGCCGGCGCCCGCGGCGCACGTTGGCGTAGAGCGTGAACTGTGAAATGACCAGCGCCTGCGCCCCCACATCGAGCGCACAGAGGTTGAGACGCCCCTGCGCATCGTCGAAGATGCGTAGCTGGGCGATCTTCTGCGCCAGACTCTGGGCTTCGCCGGTCGAATCCCTCTCTTCGACGCCAACCAGGATCACCAGCCCTGGCCCAATCGCGGCCGTTGTGGCGCCCGCCACCTTCACCGCGGCGCGGGTGACCCGTTGGATCAACGCTCGCATCGTTCTTGCCTTTTTTGCATTCTCACCGCCTGCATCATTATAATCGAAGTATGCGCACCCGCGCGTTGGGGCGGGTCGCCGCCCCGCACGGAAAGGACGTAAGATCATGAATCAACTGACGACAGAACTGGTCGTTCTCGAAGCGATGACCGCCGAGTTGAGCGACTATCTACTGGGGGATCGGCTCTTTCGCCAGATCGTCGTGCAAGGGCCGTTGGGCACGCAGCAGCCAAAGATGACATTGGGTGGCGTGCTGAGCCGCCTGCAACTGCTGCGCTGGCGTGCGGCCGCGCTGCAGCCCGAACAGCGCACACGGGTGGAACAGGCCGCCGTGCAGATCGAGGCGGCGCGGCGCATCCATCCGGCGCAGTGGGAGTTCTTCTTGCGCAAGGAGATCAAGAGCAATCTCGACTCCTGGCGCTGGTACATGGAGGAATGTTTCAGACGCGGCGGTTGCGCCGAGACCTATGCGGCCGAGGTGCGCGCACGGGTGCGCATGGCGCTACTCTTCGATGATGCGACTGCCGCCGGCCTCAACATCCTGTCCGAACAGGGGCAGCTACGTCGCCTCGACAGCCAGTTGCGCAACCTGTGGCGAGACGGCAATTTTCTGCTCGATCCTGCCCTGCGCTCATTCTACCCCTCCGACCGTTTCTGGTGGCTGTACGGGCTGCCGCGCCGGACGGAAGAAGAGGATTGATTCGGCAATCAACATGCCGGCCAGAATCAGACCGCAGCCGGTCAGCGCACGCACCGTCAACTGCTCGCCGATGAGCAGGAAGCTGAAGAGGGCCGCAAAAACCGGCTCGCTGGCAAAGATGAGCGCCGTGTGGGTGGGGCTTGTAAAACGCTGCGCCAGCGCCTGCACCCAAAAGGCGAACGATGTCGCCCCAATGCCAGTGAATCCGGCCGCAAACCAGACGTTGGGCGCCGGCCAGGCTGGCGGTCCGTCCAACAGCAGCGCCGTTAGCCAGCTCAGTAGCGCCACGCCGGCGATTTGTCCGGCGGCCAGCGGAACGGCCTCGAAGCGCGGCGCAAAACGGCCCATCAAGAGAATATGCGCCGCAAACGACACGGCGCAGCCGAGGACGAGCAGATCGCCAGGGGCGATGCTCAGGTCATCGTTGAGCGTCAGCAGCGCCAGGCCGCCCGTGGCCAAGATCACGCCGATCACGGCGGGCCGGGCGGGCGGACGGCGTAGGAAGATGGCGGAACCGATCGGTACCAGTACAACCGAGATGCCGGTGATGAAGCCAGCCTTGGCGGGCGTCGTGAAGCGCAGCCCATAGGTCTGAAAGGCGTAGCCGGCGAAGAGCGTCAGGCCGATGACCAGGCTGGGCAGCAGAATCTGGCGGGGCGCCCGTTCGATCATGGCGGCCAGCGTCAGGCTGTGACCACGCAGCAGGATGGGGACGAAGACAAGCGCGGCCAGCGTGAAGCGGATCGCCAGGAAGGTCATGACAGGATACGACGCCACGGCGTCTTGTACGGTGACGAAGGTACCGCCCCAGATGGCGGTGACGACGACGAGCGCCAGATCGGCCTGCCAGGCGCGTGTGGGTGCTTGTTGCAAGGTGTTGTGATTTGGTTCCGCAAGACTCCCGCCGTCAGCGCGACGGCGGGAGTCTTGTTCCTGGTGTTACTGATGAATGTTGACGAGCGTGCCGACGGATGCCCAGTTGTACAACCACTGCGCATCCGAGGTGCGCAGGTTGACGCAGCCGTGGCTCATGGGGTGGCCAAAGTTGCTGTGCCAGTAGGTACCGTGCAGGCCGTATCCTTTGTAGAAATACATCGTGTAGGGCACGCCCGGCAGGCGATAGCCCGGCCCGGCCATCGTTGTTGAACGGTATTTGACATAAATGCGAAAGCGACCCAGAACCGTCGGTGTGCGCGGCAGGCCGGTGCTGACCAGCGTACTGAAGACGGGGCGGCTGCCCTCGTAGGCCACCAGGCGTTGGGCGCTGATGTCCACGTCAATCCAGCGGCCGCCGCTGGCGGGGGGAGGGGTCGTGCCGCCGCCAGTCCCGCCGCCGGTCCCGCCGCCACTGCTGCCGCCTGGAATCGTCAGGCGCTGGCCGACGTAGATCACGTTGGGGTTGGCGATGTGGTTGGCGCGCATCAGAGCGCTGACCGTGGTGTGGAAGCGGGCAGCAATGGCCGCCAGTGTGTCGCCGCGACGCACGACATAGGAACCGGGCGAGGTGGATGCGGGCGGCGTCGAAGATGGCGGTGCGACGGAAGATGCGCCTGGGATGACGAGCCGCTGGCCGATGTAGATGAAGTTAGGATTGCTGAGACCATTGGCGCGCATCAGGGCCTGGACGGTCGTACCAAAACGCGCCGCAATCCGACCTAGACTGTCTCCGGCGCGCACGACGTAGATTGTCCCGCTTTGGGCGACGGGGCTTTCCACGACAGTCTGTGCAGGCGAACTGGCCTGGGCTGCGCCGGCGCCGGCGAAGACGCTCAGGCCGATCATCACGACGATCAAGATCACGTTCAGGCGATGGTGCATGGTATTCCTCCTGATAGCACGGGTGCACCTGGGGGCGAATTCTCAGGGCTGATCCGAACATAACTGGGGAACCGGTGGGCGACGGTTCTGCGGAGTCTCTGCCAGTTTGGGGTGTTCTCATCGCATCCAAGTATAGCAGAATCTGCGCGACTCGACAACCGCGCAGCCCTGGCCGCATCACCGCCCCCCTGCCCCCCAATATGGGGGGATCGGGGGGCGTCGCAGCGTCTCTTTTTTTGACAGGATTGGCAGGATGGCAATCGGGGTCGGGGGTGTCTTCGCTGGCTGAGCTTGTCGAAGCTGAGCTTGTCGAAGCTGAGCTTGCGGGGCCGCTTGAGGTTGGCATTGCTTTTTGCTTCATGGTATAATCTGCCCCAGGGCATCGAGGAAATCGCTCAACGAAACGACGCCAGCGCCGGCTGCCATCCGGCGCTACACGCCAGCGACACTCAGAGCAAACAACGTAGAAAGCGCCGATGGACAATCACAATCGCCATATTCTCCTGGTGGATGACGAACCGGAGACACTGCGCCTGCTGCGCAAGGTGGTGCAGGCCGAGGGCTATACCGTCGAAGAGGCAGGCGATGGCGTGCAGGCGTTGGCAATCTATCGGCAACGAATCCCTGACCTGATTCTGCTAGACATCATCATGCCGCGCTTGGATGGCCTGTCAGTGCTGCGTGAGGTGCGTACCAACAACACTGTCACCGGCATCATCATGGTGAGCGCCCTGACCTCCGAAAAACTGACCCTGGAGGCGATGCAGGCTGGCGCCGATGACTACGTGAACAAACCTTTTCCGCTCAAGGATTTGCGCACACGCATCAGTCAGGTCATCGAAAAGGTGCGCCTGCGTCAGGAGAACGAAGAACTGCGCCGCCGCCTGGACGAAGCCAACGCTCGCATCAGGACGCTTTTCGAGCAATACACGCCGGCTGCCATCGCCGAACAGCTCATGTCGCAGACCGACCTGCCACAGCTGGGCGGCGAAATCCAGGAAATTACCGTGCTCTTCGTTGATATTCGTGGCTTCACCCCGCTGGCCGAAACGCTCGACCCACGCGAATTGGTGCACATTCTCAACACCTACCTGGCGGTCGCCGCCGATGCCATGCTCAAGAACGGCGGCACGGTTGACAAGTTCATGGGCGACTCGGCCATGGCCCTCTTCAACACGCCGGCGCCGCAGACCGATCACGTCTTGCGCGGCGTCAGGGCTGCGGCAGAGATTCAACAGGGCCAGCGCCGCCTGGGAACGAACCCGATCTACGACGGCCTGAGTTTCGGCATCGGCCTGCACACCGGCAAAGCGTTGGTGGGTAACATCGGTACGGCGCAGTTGATGAATTTCACCGCCATTGGCGATTGCGTCAACGTGGCGCAGCGACTGCAAGGCATGTCGCACGGCGGGCAAATCCTGCTCAGTCAGGACTCCTACCTGCGTGTACGCGACGCCGTGGAGGCGCGCAGCCTGGGCGAAACGCGTGTACGTGGTCGCAGCGAACCTCTGACTGTGTACGAATTCGTCGCTTTCAAGGATGGACAATGAATCGTCTTCACGCAAGAACGAGACCCCCTGCGGCCCCGCTGCGGGCCAGCTTGAAATCACTGCGTTGGGCACTGCCGCTGATCCTACTGGCGCTGTGCGCAGTCAGCGGACTGGCGCAGCAGCCGGTTACGCCCGAAGAGATCAACACCGTCGCCAAAGAGCTGTGGTGCCCCTTGTGCAACGGCGTGCGCCTGGACAACTGCGAACTGAAGGCGTGCGAGCAGATGCGTGAGGTCATCGCCGAGAAACTGGCGGCGGGCGCGACCACAGAGGAGATCAAAGCCTATTTCGTCGCCCAGTACGGCCCGCAGGCATTGGGCGAACCGCCTCGCCAGGGTTTCAATTGGCTGGCCTGGATCGTCCCTTTCGCCGCTTTGATCCTGGCGAGCGCCTGGCTCTTCACCGTGCTACGCGGCTGGACGCAGCGGCCGGCTCCGGTCGCCGCAGGCGCGGCCGCTTCCCACCTGTCCGATCTGTCCGCCGAGCAACTGGCGCGCCTGCAAGAGGAGTTGAAAAACATTGACTGAGCCATCGTCCGCTTCTTCCCCTTCTGCAGCCGCCAAGCAAAAGCCGGCGGCGGCCGGCCAGGGTGTACGCTGGACGGCGCTGGCCATCGCCCTGTTGTTCGTCGCCTTCTTTGCCTACGCCCTGATCGCCAAACGTGAAGCGCCGCGTCCCTCCGGCGCCCCGGCGCCCGATTTCACGCTGACCCTGTTCCCCGGCTATCAGGGCGGCTTTGGCGATTCGATTACGCTCTCCGCCCTGCAGGGCAAGGTCGTCGTTCTCAACTTCTGGGCCAGTTGGTGCGACCCGTGCAAAGAAGAAGCCGCGGCCTTGCAGCAGGCCTCGCTCGATTACGCCGATCGCCAGGTCATCTTCATCGGCGCCGACTACCTCGATCAGGAACCGGCCGCCATGCGCTACCTGCGCGACTTCAAGATCACCTATCCCAACGGCCCCGATCTGGCCAGCCAGATCGCCCGGCGCTATCGCATTCAGGGCGTCCCCGAAACCTTCTTCATCAGGGCCGACGGCGTGGTGGATTGGTTCAAGATCGGCCCTCTGTCAGATTCAGAACTGCGCGCCTGTTTGGATCGCCTGACCACGGGCGGCAGTTGTCGCTGACCCCGCGACCCGACCTCTGCCTGCCGGCGTAGCGACTCACGCCGGCGTCCTCCAGACGTCTGGGACAACCTTGCAAGCAGGCACGAAGAGATTCAAGGAGAGACTATCTATCATGTTGTTCGACCTGGGCTTCCCCATGCTTGCCCTCGCTTTGGTCACGGCGCTCGTGGGCGCCGGGCTTGCCCTGTTGGGCGCCCAACGCAACGATGAGAGCCTGGTCATCAGCGCCCGCAATGCGCTTTTCGCCACGGCCGGCCTGATTGCGTTAGCTTCGGTTTTGCTCTGGGTGGCGCTGCTGACCGACCAGTTTCAGTTCGAATACGTCGCCAGTCACACCGAGCGCAATCTGCCCGCATTCTATAAGTTTTCGGCGCTTTGGGGCGGTCAGGCCGGCTCACTGCTCTTCTGGAGCCTGATCCTCTCCGGCTATTCGGCGCTGGCCATGATCGGATTTCGCAACCAGCACCGGCAGTTGATGCCCTACGTCATCGCCGTCTTGCTGGTCACCAGCGCCTTCTTCCTGATCGTCCTCATCTTTGCCGCCAATCCGTTCAAGAAACTGGGCTTTCTGCCGGCAGATGGCACAGGCCTCAATCCTCTGTTGCAAAACTACTGGATGGCCATCCACCCCATCGGTCTCTACCTGGGCTATGTCGGCATGTCGGTGCCCTTTGCCTTTGCCGTCGCCGCCCTGGCCACCAGGCAGTTGGGCAACGCCTGGGTGCGCTCCATCCGCCGCTGGACGCTGACGCCGTGGCTCTTCCTCACCCTCGGCATTCTGATGGGCAGCCAGTGGGCCTACGTCGAACTGGGGTGGGGTGGCTACTGGGCCTGGGACGCCGTCGAGAACGCCAGCCTGCTGCCCTGGCTCACCGCCACCGCCTTCTTGCACTCGATCATCATTCAGGAGCGGCGCGGAATGCTCAAGGTTTGGAACATGCTGCTCATCTTCCTGACCTACGAGCTGGTGCTGATCGGCACCTTCATCACCCGCAGCGGCGTGATCGAATCGGTGCACGCCTTTGCGCTCAGCAACGTCGGCCCCATCTTTCTCAGCTTCATCGCAGTGACCATCCTGGGCTTTCTCTGGCTGCTGCTCGACCGCCTGCCGCTGCTGCGCAGCGACAACGAACTCGATTCCATGCTCAGTCGCGAGTCGGGGTTCTTGTTCAACAACGTGGTGTTCGTGGGGCTTGCCTTCGCCACCTTCTTCGGCACCACCTTCCCGATGTTTTCCGAGCTGCTGACCGGCTCCAAAATCTCGGTCGCGGCGCCCTGGTTCAACAAGGTCAACGGGCCGATCTTTGTCGTCCTGTTGATCCTGATGGGCGCCGGCCCGCTGCTCGGTTGGCGGCGCTCCACGGTGCAGACCTTACGCGCCAACTTCCAGTGGCCGCTGCTGGCCACAGTGTTGGCGCCGGCGCTGCTTTTTGCGCTTGGGGTGAGGCAAGGGCTGGCGCTCGTTGGCCTGGCGCTGTGCACCTTCGTCCTGGCGACCATCGTACAAGAGTTTGTGCGCGGCGCCGCCGCCCGGCGGCGCATCACCGGGGAATCATGGCCGCGGGCGCTCTTCAGCCTGACCCAGAAGAACCAGCGCCGCTTTGGCGGTTACATCGTCCATCTAGGCATTGTCATGATGGCTCTGGGCATCATCGGCAACAGCTACTTCCAGGCCGAGGCGCAGGGCACGCTTCAACGCGGCGCCAGCCTGACGATTCGGGACTACACCTTGACCTACAACGGCCTGCGTCAGGTGGAGCGGCCGACCCACACCGAAATCCTGGCCCCGCTGCAAGTGACCCGCAATGGTCGTGATCTTGGCGTCGTGCAACCGCAGAAGAACCTCTACTTCAAGACGCCGGATCAACCGACCAGCGAGGTAGGGCTGCGCATGTCGTTGGCCGAAGACCTCTACGTCGTTTTGGCCGGCTGGGACGGCAACGGCGAAACCGCCTCGTTCAAGGTCTACGTCAACCCGTTGATGATCTATCTGTGGCTCGGCGGCCTGGTGTTGACCTTTGGCACGATCATCGCCCTGTGGCCGCATCCGCAAGTTGCCGCGCACACCGCCGCCGCGCCGGCGACTGCACAGCCCAGACGCACGTAGGAGGCCGCCTTGTTGACTGCAATTTTGATGGTGCTCATCGCGGCGGTTGTCATCGCCTTCATTGCCTGGCCGCTGGTGCAGGCAACGCCGAGCCGGCCGGCGGCCCCCGGCGGCGCCGACCGATTGGCCGAACTGCGCGCCCAGCGCGATGCGACGCTCAAGGCGATCAAGGATTTGGAATTCGATCATCAGACGGGCAAGGTAGCAGCGGAGGACTATCCGGTCAATGACCGCCGCTTGCGCCTGGCGGCGCTAGAGGCGATTCAGGCGCTCGACGCGTTCCAGGCGCAAGCGAAAGCACCGCGCCCCCCGGGCGGGCGTCGCCGGGCCGTGCAGGAAGCGGCCCTGGAGACCGAAATCAGCGCTGCTCGTCGCAAGCCTGCCGGCGTTGCCGCCCGTCTCGATGAAAATCTGGAGAAGGAGATTGCCGCTCAGCGCGGCAGGCAGAAAGAAGCGGGCCGGCGCTTTTGCCGGCAGTGCGGTCAGCCTCTGCGCGCTGGGGATCGCTACTGCGGCGCATGCGGCGCCGCGGCTGCCTGATCCAGACAAAGCAAATGCCCGGCGTCCCCCAACGCCGGGCATTCACCGAAAGGAGGTACCGATGAACAGACAGGTGCCTTACCAACCTACTGAGTTGGGCCATCTACTCGTCGAAAAGCCCATCAAGACAATACAACCAACCCCACTGCCGGCCGTATTCTCGACTACTCCTACTAATTGAAGTAATTATTGAAGTCCCTTCAACTGTATCTTTCCCACAACTCACCGGCATGTGAATCATATCACAAACTCTTCTATTTGTCAAGACTTTTCAGGGACAAATTTGCGCTCTTTTTACCACTTTTCGGCGACGATGCGCAGTTCGGCGACATTGGTCAGCACGACACGGCCGCGATGGGTGGTAATCAGATTTTGGCGACGCAGCTTGCTCATGACGCGAATGGCGCTTTCGACGGTGGTGCCGGTCATATCGGCCACGTCCTGGCGCGTCAGGGGGATGTCAATCGTCAGGCCTTCTGGGGTGACGCGTCCGGTGGCGTTGGCCAGCTTGAGCAGCACACGAGCAATGCGCTGTTCCACACGGTCAACGGCCAGGCTGCGCACCAAATCGGTGGTATTGCGCAGGCGGCGGCTCAGTTCGCTGATGACGGCCATCGAAAGGGCGGGGTGGCGTTGCAGGAGTTCGAAGAAGTCGCGGCGGGCGATCGTCACGACGGCGGAATCTTCCAGGCATTGAGCGGTGGTATCGTAGGATATGCCGTCGAGGACGGCCATCTCGCCGAACATGTGACCGGGGCCGATCACATCCAGCACGACGTCGCGACCCTGTTCGGAATGGCGCAGCAGTTTGATCTGGCCCATCCAAACGACGAAGAGGGCTTCAGGTGGATCGCCCTCGAAACAGACGTAGGCATCCTTGGGGAAACAGTGCCCGCTGAGCAGCTCGGCGACAGATTCCCAATCTGCGGGAGTGAGCGAGCTGAAGAGAGGAACTGTTCGAACCACCTGAACCATATTGAACTGGAGTTTATCCATGGCTTGCTCGCTGCCTTCGTCGGTGGTTGCACTGAGCGGCTCTTACGAGACGCCGGGCAGATTATACCACGCGTGCGAAAGGCGGGCAAGCAAGCCACGGTTGATTGTTGAAGAAGATCAGCGTTCCAGACTAACGGCCCGCCGCACCAGAACGATGAACTCTGTCGTCTCTTCACTACTGGGCAGTGAGTCTTTGTGCTCTTCGATCAGGTCGAGCACATCTCTCATGCGGCTCTCTTTGGCCCAGTAGGAGCGGCGCAGAATTTCGGCGTATTCGGCGACGACGGTCGCGAGCTTGAAGTCGGACGAGGACTGCTCGAAGCGAGCGGCAAAGTCGCCGCGGCTGAACGCGGCTTCCTGCTCGATCACTGCCTCGCTGTCGGTGTCTTGATAGCGAATGCGCACGGTCAGCGCCTGACCGGCGGAGGCGTCGTCGTGGAACTTGATTTCGTACAGCGCCGTGACGCTGTGACCCGCACCCACTTCGCCGGCATCCACCTTGTCATCGCGGAAGTCCTGGTCGGCAATATCGCGGTTTTCGTAGCCGAGCAGTCGGTAGCGACTGACGACCTGTGGGTCGAACTCCACTTGCACCTTGGCGTCTTTAGCGATCGTCTGCAGCGTGCCTGTCAGGTTCTCCACGAAGACTCGTCGCGCTTCTGACAGCGTGTCCACGTAGGCGTAGGCGCCATTGCCCTTGTCGGCCAGTTGTTCCATGAGGACATCGTTGTAGTTCCCCATGCCGAATCCGACCGTCGAGAGGGAGATGTTGCGCCGGGCAAACCGCTCGATGACGCCCAAGATCTCATCGGGGCCGGTGCGGCCGACGTTGGCGACCCCATCGGAACAGAGAATCAGCCGGTTGATGCCGCCTTCCTGAAAGGCTTCGCTGGCGATTTCATAGGCCAGGCGCAGGCCCGCCTCGGCGTTGGTCGAGCCTTCGGGGCGCAGCTCCTCGATGGCGGCCAGAATCGTGTCGGCGTTACGGGCGCTGGTCGGTTCCAGAATCTGACGGGCCTGGCTACCGTAGACGACGATCGCCACACGGTCGCTCGGTCGCAGTTCTTCCACCAGCAGACGCAAGGAACGCTTGACCAATTCGAGCCGATTTTCCATCTGCATCGAGCCGGAGACATCAATCACGAAGGTGAGCATGGCGTCGGGGCGCTGGCTGCTGTCAACGCGACGGCCCTGCAGACCGATCTTGACCAGCCAATACTTCTCGCCGCCAAAGGGGGACGGCGCCCCTTCCAGGTTGATGCCGAACACCTCTTCGTCCGGTTGGGGGTAATTCCATTTGAAGTAGTTCAGGATTTCTTCGGTGCGCACGGCGTCCTTGTCGGGCCAGTTGCCGTCTTCCAGGAAGCGGCGCACCACTGAGTAGGAGGCGGTGTCCACGTCCATACCGAAGGTGGACAGGTGATCGTCCTCGGTGTCAATGAAGGGATTGACACCGTAGTTTTCGAAGAAGTTGGCGTCGTAAGGCTCGCCGTTGACAGGGTCAGTGCCGCCGGTGGAGCAGCAGTAGGGATTGGTTGGAGCGGCGTTGGGCAGCGGCGCCTGCCCCAGAATCTCCAGGCGGGCTGCCGCGACGGTAGTCGTTGGCGCAACGACGACGGTCTTTGCAGCGCGGCTGGGTATCGCCGTCGGCGCCGGCTGCGTGGCCGCGGGGGCGCACGCGTTCAGCAGCGTCAGGATGAGCAGAAGTAGCACGGCGGTGGGGAGCGCCTGGGATGAACGGCGCGTGGCGCGCCGTCGCAGCGAACTGGCAACAAACGAGCGTTGTGCAGACATGGTTTTTCTTCTCCTGGTTGTCGCAAACTCATTGCCCGTCAACCGGGCGGTTGAGTGTTTCGATCATCGTGCTGCGCAGGCCGCCGCTGCCCCCGGCGTCGAATGGGGCAGCCGTTCGACGCCGGGCCACTGGTGTGGTTGCGGCCTGGCAGCAGCAGGAGGGCTTCGCAGCGCTGCGAGTTTGTGACGGAAGACAACCAGGGAATGTTCCATAAGAAGGTGAGCGGGGGCAAGTCAGCGGGGGAGCGCCGGTCATCCTTTCATGCGGCGCACCCAACGGTTGACGGCGAAGACCAGAAAATACCCGCTCAAGAGACCGACCAATACCTGCACTTCGACGCTGGCGCCCAAGGGCCAGGCCAGACTACTGCCCAGGATCAAGCCGACGCTGAAAACGACGATCCAGACAATCGTGGAATAGATGACACGGGACAACTTCGGGTGGCCTGAGCCAGTTGGTTGGAACATGATCAGAGTCCTTTCACATCAATCATACAGAACAGTACGGCGATATTCATATCGCCTCCTTCCCGCGGAAGAGATGAATCTCGTGGTACGGGCGTGCGAGATGAATCTCGTGGTACGGGCGTGCGAGATGAATCTCGCTGTACGGGCGTGCGGGATGAATCTCGCGGTACGGGCGCTTTTGCGGCAATGCTGCCATCTGTGTTATAATGGGCAGGCTTTGGGGAGAGGTCGCATAGTTCGGTTGAGTGCGCGCGTCTCGAAAACGCGTAGGGCTAATACCCTCGAGGGTTCGAATCCCTCCCTCTCCGCCATTTTCTTGTAACGGGGTTGCCCCAGACCATTGCAAAGAATAATGCCCCACGATCGTCGAGTCGAGTTAAGATTGGAGAGGTCGCATAGCCCGGTTTAGTGCGCGCGCCTGGAGAGCGCGTAGGGTCTTGATGGCCCTCGAGGGTTCAAATCCCTCCCTCTCCGCCAATGACCAGCCTTCGCCCATGTTTGCGGCGAAGGCTGGTCGTTTTGTAGGGACGCAACTCTCACGCGCACCCGTAGCCCCAGTTGGCATCGACGCGCATGATGTCGGCGATGTCAATCACCCCATTGTGATCTAGATCGAACGCCGGGTTCCAGCCAGGGCCGCCCTCCACCTGCAGCCAACGTTCGGCAATGGCGCTGATGTCGGGGATGCCGATCAGGCCGTCGCCGTCGAAATCGCCGCAGAAGGGACAAACCGGCGTGGTGTAGCTGCTCCACAGGGCGTTTTGCTGCGTGTCGTGCGACGGCGTGAAGGTGCGCACACGGAAGCAGTAGGAAACGTCCGGCAATAGACCCGTGATGGTCAATCCGGCGCCCGTCTTGTCGGCGGTCGTGGCGGTCATGGGGTAGGTTCCGCTGATCAGCGGGCCGTAGCTGACCTCGTAGAAGCCGCCGTGATTTTGATAGAGAATCGGCGTCCAACTGATGATCATGCTGACGCTGACCGGCTGCACGGCCGTCACGTTCGCCGGCGAAATGGTCTGCGTTTGCGCCCAATCGGGATCGCGTGTGTTTAGGAATCCCTGAATGCCCGGCTGTGCGCCCAACCCGTTGTAGCCTAGATCGAGGTTCGTGAGCTGCGTCAGGCTGACGATGGTCGTTGGAATATCTTGCGCAAACTGGTTGGCGTGCAGATCGAGCAGTTCCAGAGTGGAGAGTTGACCGAGCGAGAACGGCAGCGTGCCTTCGAGGCGGTTGCTGCCGAGCGCCAACGTGCGCAGTGCGCCGAGGTTGGTCAACGCACTGGGGATGCTGCCCGTCAGGTGGTTCGACCTGAGCACCAGGTGCTCCAGCAGCGTCAGCAAGCCGAATTCCGGCGGGATCGGGCCACTGAGTTGATTGTCGAGCACGGAGAAAGAGCGCAGCGCCGCCAGGTTGCCGACCGACGTAGGAATGCCGCCGGTCAACTGGTTGTGATACAGTTCGGCGGTGTCCAGATTGATCAGGTTGCCCAGCGTCACCGGGAGTGTGCCGGTCAGCCGGTTGTTGAACATCAGCAGCGACTCGAGCTGCGTCAGGTCGCTCATCTCCGGCGGAATCTGGCCGGTCAGTTGGTTGCTTCCCAGGTTCAGAAATTCGAGCTGCGCCATGCCGCCAACGGTCGAGGGCAGTGCACCGCTCAACTGATTGCCGCCCAGATCCAACGTGCGCAGGTTGACCAGATTGCCAATGCCTGCCGGCAACGTACCGGTGAGCAGGTTGTTGTGCAAATCGGCCAATTGCAGCGCCGCGAGCTGACCGATCGTCGCCGGCAGCGTGCCGCTGATGCGATTGTTGCCCAAATCCATCTCTTGCAGATGCGCTAGATTGCCGATCGTCGGCGTCAGAACGCCCGCCAGGCCGCCGATGCTGTTGCGCCCCAGGTAGAGGCGGCGCAGATTGACCAGATTCCAGAGCTGATCGGGCAAGACGCCGCTGAGCGAGTTGAAGCTCAGATCAAGCTCTTGCAGCGCGGTCAGGTCGCCCAGCGTGGCGGGCAGCGAACCTTGCAGGTTGTTGCTCGACAGCGACAACAGGACTACATGGCCGCCGGCACAGAAGACGCCCGTCCAGTCGTCGCAGGGGGTCGTGCTGGAAAGCCAACCGAAGTTATCGTACCAGGATGCTCCGTTCGTATTGTTGTACAGCGTCGCCAGCGCCTCGCATTCGGCCAGGGGGATGCCGGTCACCGTGTCGCAGAAACCGTCAGGGGCGGCTTGCACATCTGCGGGACGGACCAACAGCAGCGCGCCGCCCAACAAGAGCGCGGCGGCAACCAGCGAAGCCTGACCGATCTTGACAAGCGCAGAGGTCAGATTGATCTGCATCGTGTAGTCTCCTCGAATCGTTCGTTTGACAAAGCATTGTGAATCATGTATGATGCACACGGTCGTGCTAGACGGGGCGCTAGCGGTGCCCTGAACCCGAAATCCGCTCCAGGCGGGGTCGAATCCCACTCCGAGGGCCTTCGTCGCTGGGGGACTGTGGGGCCGAGCAGCGTGGATGGTTGGGTCCTGTGCGGCGGGAGCCTGTGAATCGTGTCAGGACCGAAAGGTAGCAGCACTAAGCAGTATCTTCCGGGCGCCACGGGGTTGCCTGGCCTGAGCCAGCTAGTACCAGCAAGCCCGAGCGGCCGTTCGACGAGTGGTGCACGACCAGGACTCATGAAACCTTTGGCGGATCGCCGATCCGTCGAAGGTTTTTTTGTCGCTGTTCTTCATTGGTTCTCGCCTGACCCCACCTCGATCTGCTTGATTTCGATCACGCCGCACGATGTCCAGGGCCACGGGCCGCAGCGCGCACGCAGGCGCTGACCGTCAGTGCTGCGATCCAGTGCAACGACCAGCCGGTAGACGCCGTCGGACAGCGCAGCGGGCGCGGTCAGTGTGCGTTGGTCGAGCAACATTTCGCCCGGCAGCCACTGCGAAACATCGCGTCCTGCGGACAGAAGCGACGCTTCCAACCCGGCAACGACCCGATCGTCCGACGCCAGCAATTGTACCACAACCGTCAGCGATGGCCGTATCGGCGCCTGGCTGGCTTGCCAGAGCAGCGTCAGCGGGATGGAGTCGCCAGGACTGATGGCGACGGCGGGGGATTGGCCCGTCACGAGCGCCGCCGGTCCGAATGACGCCAGAATCGGCTGCACGGCCGGCTGCGCCGCGGGGGCGATGGTCACGCTGCCCAACAGCAGCGCATCGGGCGTCGGGGCGGCCGCATCTGCCTGCAGGGCCACGGGCATCGCATTGCTCGGATCGTACAGGACGGCGCCCAGGAGGTAGCGTCCGGGCGGGGTTCCGGGCGCGATGTGCAGACGCAGCGGCTGGAAGATCGTTTCGTCTGGGGCGATGGTGCGCAGATCGCGCTGATTGCCGCCGACCGGCTCATCGTTTTGCGCCCAAACGGCGCCATTCTCATCGAACAGACGCAGTGAAAGCGCCAGTGCCTGTCCCGGCTGCCCATCGCTGCGCCGCAGCCAGAGGCTGGCCGTCAGCGGTTGGCCGGCGCCAGGCGCGGCGTTGTTCTCCAGCCGGCCAGCGGCCAGCAGCCAGATGCCGGCCCGCCAGGCAAGGTCATCCGCCGTTCGCACCGTCTTTGGACTCCAGAAGCCTTGCACGCGCAGGCTGGCCTGGCCGCTGAAGACATCATCCTCGAAGAGACGCCAGTCGCCCAGCCCGGCGCGCACGATGCCCTGCGGATCGGTCACGGTATCGTAGATGCGATACTGCCAGAGCCGGGGAAAGGTCAACGCCATCTCAGCGAGCCGGTGCCGGGCCAGGTCGGCGGGCAGGCTATAGAAGTCGGCGCGTGGATCGCCCCATCCCAGGCTTTCTGGCCCTTCGATGCTGCCGGTTTGCACAATGACGGCGCCAGGCGCGTTGCGCAGACCGGCGCTGACCTGTGGCGTCAGCTCGCTCAACCGACCGCGCCAGGCGATGGGCTGTTCCCAGTAGGTCAGCAACGCCGTATAGGCGTAGCCGGCATTGACCAGAATCACGTCGCCGGGACGCCAGCGGCTGGCCAGGAAGCGCACCGCCGCCCGGTGATCGTCCGGCGCATGGTCTGGCGCACGCCAGGCGGCTTGAATGGCCAGGAGGTTGGCGGCGATCAGCGCCAAACCGGCGGCGGCGGCGAGGGTGCGCCCGGCCAGGGCGCGCCGTTCCCACAGCCGCAGCAGACCGCTGGCCAAAATCAGGGCAAAGGGGGGCGCAAAGGTGAAGACGTAGCGCACGTGATAGAGCGGGGTGACGAGCACGGAGATCAGGTAGATGGCTAAAACGGGCAGACCGCTGTAGAGCAGCGGCAGCGCCAGGCTGTGGGCGGGGCGGCGGTCGTGCAGACGCCAGAACGCGGCGCCGGCCAGCAGCAGGATGACGGCCAGGATCAGCCCAGCCAGCCCGGCGGGCAGCGTCAGCCCGGCGCCCAGCGCCAGCAAAACCTCCTGCGCCGCCTGTGCGATGGGCGTAAGGCTGCGCCAGGGAGGCACCGGCGGAGCGACGATCTGACGCCAGGCGATGGGCAGCCAGGGGAGATAGAGCAGGATGATTGCAGCCTGGGCGGCGCACCAGGCGCGCCAGGGAACGCACCGTCGCTGGCCGACGTGGGTGAGAAGATAGCCCAGGTTGACGGCAGCCAACAGGAAGGCGAAGTAGTAGAGGGTGTAGAGGCCGGCGGCAGCGGTCAGGACATAGCCGAGCCAGGCGCGGCGTCGTGCGGGGGATGGGGCATGGCCGGCGTGCGGTGCGCTGCGCCAGAGGTTCCAGGTTGCCAACAGGCCAAGCGCCGCGCCGATGGTGTACATGCGCACTTCCTGGCTGTACCAGACTTGGAAGGCCGACATGCTGAGCAGGAAAGCGGCGCCGGCAAGAACGGCGGGACGCAGGCGCAGCAGGGCGCCCAGGCGCGCTGTGAGCGGCAGCAGCAGCACGCCGGCGCAGAGGGAGAGGAAGGCGCTGCTGAACTCCAGCGTGCGGCCGGGGGGCAGCAGCGCCAGCCAGGCGCGCAACAGCAGATAGTAGCCGGGCGGATGGATGTCGCGGGCGGTGTGGGTGATCAGATCGGCGGCCGGTTCCTGCGCCAGCGCGAAGCTGACGGTTTCATCGTACCAAAAACTGGCAACGCCCAGATGTTGCAGGCGCAAGGCAAAGGCCAGGAGGATGGCCAGTAGGAGCAGAAGGCGCACGCGTTGGTTCATTTGGGCGTTCGATCTGTCTGGCAAAACAAGAACTCCAGTCGTCTGCGCAACTGGAGTTCTGTGAGCGGGTGATGGGATTCGAACCCACGACTCACTGCTTGGGAAGCAGTTGCGCTACCCCTGCGCTACACCCGCAACCAGGGCTAATTTTAGCACAGGTCGCCCGTTCAGGCAAATGTGCGCCGAGATGCCGGGGTTGTGCATTGCTCAGGCGCGCTTTTCCAGCGTGGTGTAGAGAATGGCCTGCGGTCCTTCCTCCGGCAGGCTGATGATGCGGCGATGATCTTCGCTGGCTTCGGCCTGGATGTAGATCACGGCGCCGGGACTCAGGCTGAGATGGGTCAACGGGATGGCCGTTTCGACGACGCGTTCACCGACGGCGGTTGGCAGCGCGCCCAGGAACTCCCAACCGGCGGCGGTTTGCCGGTGCAGCCTGGCGACGGTCTCACCGGCGAGCAGACGCACGCCCCAATGGTTGGCCGGGCCGCCGGGCGGCGCCGTGCGCAGGCTGAGGCCAACGTCGGTGAGGGTCGGGTTGACAGCCAGTTCCAGCCGCATGAAAAGCATCTCGCCGTTGTAGCCGATGCGCACCAGTTGCAGCGGGTTGGGCCGCCCATCGGCGCGCTGCATCGCCCCGCTGACGGGCCGCGTCTGGATGATGGCGGCGCCGTTCCAGTCGGGCGAGGCGTCTTCGGCGGCGCGCAGCGCCGGCGTGATCTGCACCGACGGCTGCTGATGGCTGAGCAGTAGATGGCCGCCGAAAGCGATGGGGGTCATCACCCATTCGGGTATCGGCTGGCCGATGATTTCATAGACGATGGCCAGGTTGGCCCGGAAAGTCTGATCGAACAACAGGTCTTGGTCGGACGAGTTGTTGCGCGAGTACCACCAGAACCAGTCGCTGCCCTCGCTGATGTAGATGGCCTGCCAGGCGCGCGCCATCTGCGCCGGATCGGCATGGGGGTTGGCGTTTTGCCAGGCGACCAGATCGGCGCGCGTGCGCGACAGGGCGCTCCAGGCGCGGGTATGTTCCGGGTCGCCGATCCAGGTGGTCAAGTCGGCGCGAATCCAGGAGCCGGTGGCCAGGCGGGGCAGCGCGGCGCGCGTGGGGTGCATCTCCAGATACTGGCTGATGGTCGTGGTGCGCAGATCGCTGTGCTGCTGCAGGCGCTGGTAGAGGCTTTCGAGGAAGACGTCGCCGTTGTGCTCGTACCATTCCCAACAGTTTTCGCCGTCCAGAATGATCGGCAGCAGGAACGGCTGCGAATCGCCCAGGCGCCAGTGCACCCACTGCAGGCGCGTCACCAGGTCTTCGGCAGCCTGCACGCCGTGGATGTTCTGATAGAGAAAGCCGATGCGGTCGGACATCTCGTGGTCGCGGAAGACGATGGCCGGCCCCCGTCGCCCATCGAGCTGCAGGCGATAGGGCTGGTAGAAGACTTCGGGGTTGGCGATGAGCTTTTCGTGATCGCGCACCAGGGGAATGTCGAGGCTGCGGGCCAGGATTTCCTCGTCGGAGGCGAGCCAGCGCAGACCGGCGGATTGAACGAAGGGCAGAATCTCCGGCGAGACGGCCCCTTCGGCGGGCCACAGACCGCGCGGCGGCCGGCCAAAATGCGCCGTGTGATGCGCAACGGCTTGGCGCAACTGCGCCTCGGCGTCGGCGGGGGCGGCGAAATTGTAGCCGGGTGGGGGCAGCGGCAGGCCGGGCGATGGGCGATGGGCGTGACGGTTGTCCACCAGGAGCGGCAAGATGGGATGGTAGTAGGGCGACGTGGTGATTTCGATCTGGCCGCGGCTTTCCAACTCACGGTAACGCTCCAATACCAGGCCGCACATCTTGAGATGTTTGTGGATGACTGCCATCGTGTCGGCCAGGGTGAAGCCGCGTCCCTTCTGCACCAGCGCCCGCAGGTCTGGGTCGTTTTCCAGCCAATTGGGATCGGTCCAGCCCAGGTTGAACCAGGTGATGAGGTCGCGAAAATCGGCGTCGGACAGCGCCAGTGGGTTGGCCAGCGCCTGATCGCGCCGTTCGATCAGTTCATCGTAGCGGGGATAGCGGCGGGCGATGTTTGGCCAGTTGACGCTGTAGCAGATGTTGACGAGATAGACTTTTTCTTCCAGCGTCCAGGCGTTGCGCTGCGCCAGGACGGCCACGCGGTCGGTCAGGCGGCCGGCGGCGTAGTCGAGAAGCTGTTCGGTGAGGGCGGGCACCATGTTGAAGGTTGCCTGCACCGTGGGGTATTTCTGCAGGACTTCGACCATGTGCAGGTAGTCTTTGGCGGCGTGCATGCGCACCCAGGGCAATAGCGCCTCATGACGACCTGGCGCACGGTAGTAGGGCTGGTGCATGTGCCAGACGAAAGCAACATAGAGTGGGTAGGGCATCTGTATCCTGCGTCATTCTTTGGCGCGCAGATGAGGAAAGAGAATCACCTCCCGGATCGTCGGCTGATCGGTGAAGAGCATGGTCAGGCGATCAATGCCGGTCCCAAATCCGCCGGTGGGCGGCAGGCCATAGCAGAGGGCAGTGATGAAATCCTCATCGAGGGGATGGGCGTCTTCGTCGCCCGCTTCCAGGGCGCGGCCCATGTCCAGGAAACGGTGCAATTGGTCGAGGGGATCGTTGAGTTCGGAGAAGGCGTTGCCCATCTCCATGCCGCCGATGAAAAACTCGAACCGTTCGACGGTGGTGGGGTCGTCGCTCTTCTTCTTGGCCAGCGGGGAGATCTCGACGGGATAATCGAGAATGAAGGTCGGCTCGACCAGGTTCGGCTCGACATGCGTCGCAAAGAGGCTCTCGATCAATTTGCCGCGGTTGGAGTGCGGTTCGGATTGATGGCCCAGGCGCTGCATGGCGGCAGCCAGGCTGGCGGCGTCGGGATGATCGGCATAATCGAGGCCGATTGCCTCCTGAATGGCGGCGCGCATCGTCACCCGTCGCCAGGGGGGCGCCAGATCGAAGGTGTGATTCTGGTAGGTGAGGCGCGTGTGACCGTTCAAGGCCACGGCGACAGCCGCGATCATCTCCTCGCAGCGGCGCATCATGCCGTGATAGTCGCTGTAGGCTTCGTAGAATTCGAGCTGCGTGAATTCGGGGTTGTGCTTGAAGCTGATGCCCTCGTTGCGAAAGTCACGTCCGATTTCGTAGACGCGTTCATAGCCGCCGACGAGCAGGCGCTTGAGATATAGCTCGAAGGAGATGCGCAGGTAGAGGTCCTGTTTGAGTTGGTTGTGATGGGTGGTGAAGGGGCGCGCCGCCGCGCCGCCGTAGATCGGCTGTAGGATCGGCGTTTCCACTTCCAGAAATCCGGCGCCGTCCAGGTAGCGGCGGATGGCGCTGATGACGCGAGCGCGCGTGGTGAAGACCTGGCGGGCGGCGGGGTTGGAGAGCAAGTCAACATAACGCTGGCGGTAGCGCGTCTCGACGTCGCGCAGGCCGTACCATTGGGTCGGCGGGGGGTGCAGCGTCTTGCTCAGCAGGCGCAGCGTTTGTACCTGGCAGCTCGGCTCGCCCGTTTTGGTACGCACCAATGGCCCGCTCGCCTCGACGAAGTCGCCGAGATCGAGCAGTTTCTTGAGGAGGTTCTCGTAGACCTCTTCGCCCACATCGTTTTGGCGCATGAAGAGTTGGATACGGCCGCTGCCATCCTCGATATGCGCAAAGGAGGCCTTGCCCATGATGCGCATCGCAACCAGACGCCCGGTCAACCAGACTGTTGGCGGCTGCGTCTGTGCGGCTTCGGCGGCTTCCAGCGCCTGAACGGCCTGCTTGGTCGTGTGGGTGCGCTGGCAGCGTGCAGGGTAGGCTTCGATTCCCAGTTCCTGCAGGCGCGCCAGCTTCTCACGGCGGATCTGTTCTTGATCGGTCAGATGGTCGAACATGCTCAGTTGAGCTCGGTGATTTCTACAGTGAGAGCGCCGCCAGGTGTCTGAATCTGGCGCCGTTCGCCGACCTGGCCGCCCATCAGGGCGCGCCCCATGGGCGATTCGTTGGAAATACGCCCCTGGGCCGGGTTGGCCTCGGCGGAGCCGACGATGACGTAGGTTTCAGTCTCGTCCATTTCGACGTCGCGCACCGTGACGCGCACACCGAGCGCCACGTGGGTTTTGTGATGATTGTTTTCGATCATCACGGCGCCGCCGATCAGGCGCTCGACCGTCTTGATGCGTCCTTCGACGAAGGCTTGTTCGTTCTTGGCCTCATCGTAGCCGGCATTCTCGGAGACGTCGCCGTCCATCTTCGCCTCATGGATTTTGCGAGCCACATCGGCTCGCCGGACGGTTTGGAGGTATTCCAGTTCTTCGCGCAGTTTCTGGATTCCCTCGGCTGTCAGGTACACTTCTTTGTTGTTCCCCATTGGTTCTCTCTCGAACATCCGCATGATTCGTCACTGGCCGGGTGCGGCGCAGGCGTTGCGGTTCATCTCTGCTCACCGGCGGCGCTCGTATGCGTCGCCGGCGCGGTCAACCGTGTGCTTGTGTTGTTGTGTTTGCGGCAGTTTGCATTGACTGACGACAGGGGTGCCGGGCAAGAGCCTTCACGCCTGGCTGGCCTTGTCGCAGCGCCGATCAAGAAGATGTTCGGCGCCGCCGTTTAGTTGCTACAAAAAAAGACCAGCGCCGGGGGCGCCGTCTTGCCTTTGTCGTTCGTCGCAGGTTTGGCGCGGTGATGATGGTACGAAGGACGCCAGGCTCTTGCATCGGCAAGAACCTGGCGCTGGATGATCGTCACGCAAGCGTCGAAAACGACAGAGGGCGACATTATACACGACTTTGTGCAACTTGACAAGATACGCGTCGTGTACCGATGTGCGCTCCAGTTCCTGGCGCCGGTCATCCCATCAGTACGGCCAGGCCGTGAACGTCGCGTAGACGCCTGGCCGGTTCTGCCTGACCCTGTGCTTCCATCAAGCCGGCGACTTCTAACATCATGTCGAGCACTTTGGGTGTCATTTCGGCTTTGCGCTCGGCCAACAGCGCACGGGCGCCCGCCGGAAAGTCGGCTGCCAGCAGCTCGTTGAGCAGTTGGACTTCGGACGGCTGCTCCTGGCGCATTTGCTGCATTAGCACTTCGAGCAGCGCCTGCAAACGCTCCGCCATGGGCTGGTTGCCGCGCTGCATCGCCGCCTGGTAGTTCGTTTCCAGCACCTGCACGAAGACATCGTCGACGCGCTCCAGATTTTCCATCAGGGCAGTTGCCGGGTCGGGCGCCTGCAGCAGTTCGCGCAGGAAGGCGACGGCTTGATCGAACATCTGACGATTGTACTGGTCAATTTCGGCTATCAGCGCCAGGAGATCCTCGCGCAGGGCGGTCAGGCGCTGCACGGCGTCCCCATCCCCGGTCGTCTGCGCCCGTTCGATGCGACCGGTCAGTTTTTGGAAGAAGTTGTAATCGAGCAGGGGCCGGCCGACCAATGCGATCGCCCTGACTTGATCCTCGTCGCTGGCCAGGATCATTTCCAGCAGTTCTTCGCGCGTCGTGCGCTCGTTGATGCGGCTGATCATCTGCTGCTGTGCGACGATCTTGGCGCCAAATGATGTCATGGGCAGCATCTGCTGATAGAGCATCGCCAATAGATTGGCCGACTGGGTGTCCCCATCGGCGGCCGACTGTTCGGCCATCCCGGCGATGAGTTCGAAGAACTCCCGGTCGAGCTGCTGGTCATACTCTTTGGCGGCCGCTTGCAGGGCCTCGATGCTGGTTGCGCTGCGCATGATCGTTTCCAGCAGTTGCATGCGCTGGCGCTGCGCCCGCTGCATCTCCGGCGTGATGCCATCGGCGGCCAGAATCGCCTCGATCAGGCCGTTCAGCGTGATGAATTCCTTGGGCTGGAAGAGATAGGCGCGCCGCTGATCGGGCGGTAGACTGTCCATCAGGCGCCGATTGAGATCGCCGATGATGCGTTGGCGGTCTTTGTTGGCCAGGTTAATCTCGTGTGGCAGATAGATGCCCAGAAATTGCTTGCTGCCGTCATGGTAGAGCAGCGCCCCGCCCACCTGAAACGTGCGGCGACAGCTTGGACAGGTTGCTGCGTTGAGACGGCCGGCGAGGAACTGATTTTTGAGCGGTGGATTCTGGCCCACGTCAATGATGCTGTGAATCTCGACGGGAACCACGGCGCGACAATAGGGGCACGGCGTGGCGACTTTCTGCGGAGCAATCATGCTTGACTCCCTCTTTCGATGGCGGCTAACCAGGCTTGCAGGTCGGCCAGGATGCGGGGGTATGGATCAGGTTCGGCCGTGTACCAATGAATCTGTGGATCGCTGGCGCGGAACCAGTTGCGTTGTTGGCGCACGAAGCGCCGTGTGTTGCGTTCGATCTCGGCAACTGCCTGCTCCAGGCTCAGTTCGCCCCTCAGGTAGCGCCCGATTTCGCGGTAGCCCAGCCCGGTCAGCGCCGGTTGATCGTCGGTTAGGCCATGCGCCAACACTTCCTGGCGCACCTGCGCCGTTTCGGCCACCAACCCTTGCGCCAGCATGGCCTCGATACGCACGTCAATGCGCCGGTAAAGTGTCTCAGCGTCGTGCTGCAGCCCGATCTGCCAGACAGCGTAGGGCGGCGGCTGGCGCGTTTGCTGCTGGCTGATCGGCTGTCCGGTCAGCAGGCAGACCTCCAGCGCCCGCACGACGCGCCGCACGTTGCGCGCATCTATGGCGGCGGCCGCCGCCGGGTCGAGGGCGGCCAGGCGGGCGTGCAAGGCCTGTGCGCCCTGCGCCCGCGCCCGCGCTTCCAGTTCGGCGCGCAAGGCCGGGTTGGGCGCAACGGCGGGCAGACTCCAGCCTTGCAGAATGGCTCGCACATACTGGCCGCTGCCGCCCACCAGCAGGGGCAAACGCCCACGCCGCTGAATATCGGCAATGGCCTGCTTGGCCAGATCCCGATACTCGGCCAGCGTCAGCGCATGCGTGGGCGCAACCACATCGAGCAGATGATGCGGCGCCAGCGCCTGTTCGGCGGCGGTCGGCTTGGCGGAGCCAATGTCCATGCCCCTGTAGACCTGGCGCGAGTCGGCGGACACGATCTCGCCGTGCAGCGCCTGCGCCAGGCGTAACGCCAGGGCCGTCTTGCCAGAGGCGGTCGGCCCGACGATGGCGACCAGGGCGCAACCAAGGCGGGCCTCATTCTCCAACGGCATTTTTCAACACGCTGATGCGCTGCAAGCGGCCGGCCCGGTCGAGAGCCACGGCCACGACATCAATGCGCCAGGCGCCGGTCCAGCCGTGATCTTGCACGTACTGTTGGGCGGCGGCGATCATACGCGCCTGTTTGGCGGCTGTGACCGATTCTTCAGGCGAGCCAAAGGCATCGCCGCGCCGGGTGCGCACCTCGACGAAGACCAGCGCGCCGGCGTCCTCGGTCACCAGGTCAATTTCACCAAAACGGCAGCGCCAACGCCGGGTGTGAATGAGATAGCCCTGCCGCTGCAGTTCGGCGGCGGCCAGCTCCTCGCCGCGTGCGCCCAATCCCTGGCGAGCCGTCGTCATGTGCGGTCTCCTGCGGCGGCCGGCACACCGCCAAAGGTGCGCCGGTGTTCTATGCACGGGCCAAAAGCCGCGAGCGCCCGCAGATGGGCCGCGGTGCCATAGCCCTTGTTGCCGGCAAAATCATAGGCCGGAAAAGCGTCGTGGCGGGCGCACATCCAGCGATCACGCGTGACTTTGGCCACGATGGACGCGGCGGCAATCGAAAGCGAGCGGCTGTCGCCATGCACCAGACCCTTTTGCGGCGTGGGCAGCGGCAAGGTCAGGAAATCAATCAACAGGAAGTCGGCCGGCGGACCGCCGGCGCACAGTTGGGTCAAGGCTTGCAGCATGGCCTGGCGCGTGGCGGCGACGATGCCGATGTCATCAATCTGGGCGGCGGACACGGCGCCAACGCCAACGCCGAGGGCCTGGCGCAGGATCACGTCGAAGAGGCGTTCGCGCTGTTTGGGGCCGAGCCGTTTAGAATCGTCCACGGTGGCCAGCGCCGGCGGGATTTCGTTGGACATGGGCAACACGACGGCGGCGGCCATGACCGGGCCGGCCAGGGCGCCTCGTCCCACCTCATCCACCCCGGCGATGCGGCGGTAGCCGGCACGCCAGAGAGACAGCTCTTCATTCAGATCAGGCATTTCGACAAGCCCTGAAGCAAGCGGTCGAATCCGTCCCTTGACCCCGCATCATATTTGACAGCCGGCGAGCGTCTTTTCGTCCTAAAGCTGGTACGAAAACAAAGCGCAGGGAAATTTCCCTGCGCGCTTGCGCTTGACGAAGTGAACAGGCCCGGAGAGCAACGCCCGCGGCGGCTGAGGTCTCGGCGACGCAAAACGGTGCGCGTTCAGTCGCGCAGTTCGCGCAGACGGGCCGACTTGCCGCGACGCTCACGCAGGTAGTACAACTGCGCACGCCGCACCTTGCTGTGGCGCAGCACTTCGATCTTGTCCAGGCGAGGGGAGTTGGTTAGAAATGTGCGCTCGACGCCGATGCCATGCGAGGCGATGCGGCGCACGGTGAACGAGGCGTTCACCCCGCCGCCCGACATGCGCATGATGACGCCCTGAAAAACCTGGATACGCTCTCGGTTGCCTTCGACGATACGCTGATGGACTTTGACCGTGTCGCCGACGCGCAGCGCCGGTACGTTCTTGGCGAGTTGCGCCTGCTCGACAGAAAGCATCAATGGATTTGTCATGTTGGCTCTTGATTCCCCGTTCGTTTTCTTCTGCAAATCCTCTATGACAAGCGAACCCGACGGCTTGTGCCGCCGGGTCGAACTTCGCACGATTGGTTGCACGGGGAACGATTATAGCATGGAGTCCCACAACCGCCAAATTATCGGGCCGAGAGGGCGTTCGCCCCGTACTGCGAATTTCATTTCGCTCCTCGCCCCCCACTGACCACGGTGCCCTGCCCTATTGGCATGGCGTCGGCGTTGGCTCGATGTTGGGAGCGAGGGCAGTGTCCTGGCTCGATTCGGTGCCGGGGATGGGAGACAAATCGGCGCCATCGGGGGCGTCGGGACGCGCCGGCCCCTGGTTGACCTGGTCGAGCAGTGCTTCACGCTCGGCCGGGCTGAGCTGCTCGGTCGCGCCGGCGGACTGCGTGACGTCGTCGATCCCGGCCGGGCCATTGCTGGCCTGTTCGCCGGTCAGATCGACGCCACTGACGACGATTGGCGTCGGACAACCGTTGCTCTTGCCTTCCTGTGCAGCGGGCGGCTGCAGCGTGCATGCGCCGAGCGCCAGGGTCAGCAGACCGGTGACGACCCATCGTTTCGATGATCTGATGTGCGTGAGGGCTTGCATGATCGGTTTCATTGGATTGGATTGAACACTCCTTGTTCGTTGACGAATCTGTTCCATGAGACCGGCTCATGGCAAGGTCAAGACGTGCCAACTGGTCGCTTTGTTCGCGCGCTAAAAAAAGTTGGCATCTCTAGCGGAGATGCCAACCGTGAGGGGCGAGGGTGAAGGCTGGCGTGTCTCGCGGAGCAGAGAAACGCCAGCCTGAGAGCGATTAGTTGTTGGCCCAGCGGTTCCAGTTGTAGTAGTCGCGCGAACGGCCAAAGGCGAAGAAGACCGGCGCCGAGCAGACGCTACAGTTGGTACTGCCGGGGATGTAGTGAGCGCCGGCGACCCAGTTGTTTTGACCGGGCTGGAAGACGCGCACCGTGTTGTAATCGCCCCACTTGTTGTCGGAGGGGCGGGCGTTGCTGGCGACGACGCCAGAGAACGAGAAGCCGGGCGGCGCCGCGGTGTAGTCATCGGAGATGATGAAACCGACGCGCGGCTTCCAGCTATCGCTGCTGTTGGCGTAATTGAGAACGAATCCCAGATCGCCGCGCGCGTTGGCGGCGGCGCTTGGATAGCCGAAGCAGTTGCTGCTGCTCCAGATGTAGGGGCGTCCCTGTGACCCGCTGACCTGGCTCAAGGTGTCTTCGTAAACGGCGTAGCCGTCTATGTAGGGCTGGCTGAAGCTGCCCCCCTGCTTGGCGTTCCACCACCAGCCCAAGACCTTGCGCCCGTTGACGTTGAGGTTGTTGTAGTGCAGTTCGTAGCGTGCGCCCGCCAGCAGACGGTCGCTGGAGCGACCCATCCAGTTGCCGCTGCTGCTGCCGCACAGATGACCGCTGCCGTAGCTCCAGGCAGCCACCGTGTTGGTGACCTGGTACAGAGCGCCCGAATTCTCGGCCCAGCGCCAGATGCTGATGCGGTTATAGGGCGAGCTGGCCGGATTGTTGGATGCCCAGTACATCACATGATCGGCGCCCTGCACCGGAACGAAGGTGAACCAGCTCGTGGTCGAGAGGTAGCTGTAGCTGAAGCCGGAACAGGAACGCAGCGAGTCCAGCGGCAGGCGCAGCATGACGGTGCGCGTCCAGGAGTTGCTGTTGTTGAACATGTTGAACGCGACATACGCAAAGTCGGCGCTCAGTTGGATGTGCGGATAGTCCCACCACTGGTTCGTCCAGCCGCTGTTGACGTTGGTTGGGTAGAAGTCATAGGCGCAGAAGGATGATGCGCCGTTGGTGGATGCTCCCAGGCGGAAACGGTTGACGCCCGATGCGTTCTTGACGCCCTGCCGTAGCCAGAGGAACATGTCACGCGCCTTGTCGTATTGGGCGATCTGGTCGCAGCAGAAGTCGGACATATTCGTATAGGCGTTGACATAGCTCCAGTTGGAGCCGCCGTTGGTCGAACGGGCGGCGAACCAGTTGCCGGTGTAGAAGGCGTACTTACCGCCCAAACCGAGGCTCGATTCCATGACGTTGGACTTGTAGCCGCTCGGAATGACGCTGCCAAAGTACGAACTGCGATAGATCTGGGCGTCGCCGGGTGCCAGTGGCGCTTTTTCGGCGGCGCTCAGCTCGGCCTCGACCGATTCCGAGCCTTCGAGCGGGGCGGCCTCAGGGGCCAGCATGTCGGTAGCGCTTTTGCTGGTCAGATCGCGCGCCGGCCCCGGCAGATTGACTTTGTCGGCCCAGTACTCGAGTTGGGCCTTTTGCTCGTCGGTCAGTTCGGGCAGCGTGTCCGACCATTCGAACGCTTCTTCGACGGGCACCGCCGCGACGGCTGTGTCGGGTGCGTCGGTCGAAATGATGCCTTGCTGCGAACGCTGCGCATAGAGCGGCATTCCGGCCAGCAGTACCATGACCACCAGGGCCAGACTGACGGCCCGCAGACGACGAAACTGATTCATGACAAACCTCCTGTGGAAACACTGAACTGAGTGGGCAGAGGCCGGCTGCGAACGGCGCTCACCCGGACAGGGGGACCTACCAGAGACAACGACTAACGGATCTGGGGACTCGACGGGGACATGGGCGCACACGCCCGCTGATCGAAAAGAGGATCAGATCCTGGCAACCTTGCAGAGAGTCGCAATTCACTCGATCTGCGGGACGTTCGGCGTCACAAGCGTATACCCTCTACCGGCGCAATTCCGTAAGTTATCCACCTTTGGGTCGTTGTCGGTGGGGTGATGGCGAGCAGCCGGGAGGTTCAGGCTTGCAGATGCCTGACGGAGTCGCGCTCGACCAGGTGCGGTTTCATGATGACAGTCGCCTGGCCGGAATCTGGAAAGTCGAAGTGATTTTTGAGCAATTGCACTGCAACCCGGCCCATGCCGGTCTTGTCCACGTGCATCGTCGTGAGCGATGGGGTGAGGTAGCCCTCATTGCGCTCCTGTCGCTGGTCAATTTGCGGCTTGGGCGTTCGGCTGAAGGCGACTGATAGATCGCTGTCACAATCACGTTGATCACGATAATCACAAATAAGGAGATTCGTCATGGTAGGCGAAAAACGCCTGACGTTGAGCGGCATCCTGCTGCGCACACCCTTCTACCTGCTGGCGTTCACCATGATCATCCCCTACTACTGGATGGTCATCAGCGCCTTCAAACCAATCCCCGAACTGCTGAAGAATCCGCCCTCGTTCATCTTACGCGGCGCCACGCTGAACAACTGGTGGGACGCCACCCCCTTTGCGGCCAACCACACCGAGGGCCTTTTTCAGCGTTTCCCCGAAGTGCCCCTGCGCTTCGGCCAATTCTTCGTCAACAGCGTTCTGATCACCGCCGTCATCACGGCGCTGTCGCTGATCGTCACTTCGCTGGCGGCCTACGTGATCGCCAAACATCGCTTTCCAGGCCGCAACGTCGTCTTCTTCATCGTCTTGGCCTCCATGATGATTCCCTGGCAGGTCAACTTCATCCCCAACTACCTGACGATGAAGAGCTTTGGCTGGATCAACACTTTCCAGGCCTACGTCATCCCGGCCCTGCCGCAGGTGGTGATGTTCTTCTTCCTGCGCCAATACATGATGACCATTCCCAACGAGCTGATCGAAGCAGCGCACATCGATGGCGCCTCCGAACTGCGCATCTGGTGGCAACTGATTCTGCCCCTCGTCGGCCCCGCCCTGGCGGCGGTTTCGATCACTAGCGTGCTCAACAACTGGAACAACTTTGTCTGGCCGCTCATCATCGCACAGGATTCGTTCCATCAAACGCTGCCGGTGGCGCTCTCACGGCTGAACTCCATGATCACCTCGCCGGGCACGATGGGCGTGCTGATGGCTGGCGCACTCGTGACCTCCATCCCGGCGGTCATCGTCTTCCTGTCGTTTCAGCGCCAGTTCATCGAATCCATCGCCGCCAGTGGCGTCAAGGGCTAACCCGCCGTGGCAAGCTCACTCCATCGCACCCGCCTGCGCCGCATGATCGCACAGACCGTCATCGCAGCCTGGCTGTTGACGGCTTGCGCCGGGCCTGCGCCGTCCGCGCCGCCAACACCCGTTGGGATCACAGCAGAGCCGACGCCCACCGCGGTCATCCTCGACGATTTCGAGGCTGCAACGACCGCCTGGCAGGCCGCCCCTCCTGCTCGCTATCTGGACAGCGCCGCCGCCGCCGTCGCCCTCACCCCCGGCCGGGGCAGCGGCCAGGCGCTTGCCCTGACCTTCGATGCCCCCACGACGGCCAGGCCAAAGGCGATCTTCCTGCTGGAACGTCCCTTCGACTTGAGCGCCGCCGCCTATCTGGCCTTCGACATCGAAAACGCCGGCGCCGCCGCCGGCGTCGCCCTGGCCCTGAGCACCGGCGCCGCCTGGACCTGGTACGAATCGCTCACCGCGCCGCTAGAATCAGGCTGGCGCACCGTTGCGTTCGATCTGGCCAGCAAGCATTACAAGACCGAAGCCAGGCAGTGGAAGGCGGATGCCGCCCTGGGCGACTTGGCTCGAACACAGCGCGTGGCCATTGTGATCTTTCCACGCACGGCCGGCCGCGTGACGCTCGACAATCTGCGCCTGGCTGCCGCGCCGGACGCCAACGCCATCCTGCCCACGCTCGACGGCGCACCGGGCCTGATCACTGCGTCCCCGCCCACCGTCACGCCTCGGCCGGCCGCGACCCTGACGCTGCAAGCGCCGCAGGGGCCGGCCGCCGTCAACCGGCCGCTTGAGGCGCTCATCGAGACCGACGGTGTGGTCGAGAACCCCTTCGATCCCGCCCAATTCGATCTTTGGGTTCGCTTCACCTCCCCAACTGGCCACATCATCACAGCGCCTGCTTTCTACGGTCAGGAGTTCGACCCCCGCACGTTGGAGCCGAGCGGCGCGGCCGGTTGGCGGGTGCGTTTCACGCCGCCCGAAGCCGGAGAATGGCACGCCCAGGCCGAGCTGGCTTCGCCGTCTCTGCGCAGCGCGGCTGTCGCCTTCACGGTCAATACGGCGCCGGCCGGCCGGGGCTTCGTGCGCGTTGACCGGACAAACCCGCGCTACTTCAGTTTCGACAACGGCGGCCTCTATTTGCCGATCGGTCTCAATCTGGCTTGGGCCAGCGGGCAGAATCTGGTCGTCCTGGATGACTACACGCGCTGGTTCGACGCCTTGAGTGCGAACGGCGGCAACATCGCCCGCGTCTGGATGGCCTCATGGTCGTTTGCCCTGGAGTGGAAGGACACCGGCCTGGGCGATTACACGGCGCGGCTCAGACAGGCCTGGCTGTTGGATCGAGTGCTGCAACTGGCCGACGAGCGCGGCATCTACGTCATGTTGACGCTCCTCAATCACGGCGCCTTCAACACCACACTGAACCCGGAGTGGGACGACAACCCGTACAACGTCATCAATGGCGGCATGTTGGCAGCCCCCCAGGACTTTGCGACCGATCCCGAAGCCAGGCGCCTGTTCAAGCGGCGTCTGCGCTACATCGCTGCTCGCTATGCGGCCGCACCCAGCCTGTTTGCCTGGGAGTGGTGGAACGAGGTCAATTGGACGCCGATTGGCGATGCGCTGCTCGGCCCCTGGATGGACGAGATGAATCAGACGCTGCGGGCGCACGATCCGTATCGTCACCTGGTCAGCGTCAGTTACGCCAACGGCGGGGCAACCCGCTTATGGGCGCGGCCCGACGTCAGCTTTGCGCAGCAGCACGACTATAGCGGCCGCGATCCGTTTCTGGAGTTCCGGGCCGCGTATGACAGCATCAGCGCAACCGCCGGCGCCAAGCCGCTCTTGATGGCCGAACATGGCTATTCGCCGGGCGGCGCGGCTGTAGAGTTTGGGCGCGAGGCGATTCATCTGCACAACGGCGTCTGGACCCCCGTCTTCATGGGGTATGCCGGTTCTGGCATGGCCTGGTGGTGGGACACGCTGATCGCGCCGGCCAACCTGTGGTCGGTCTACAAGCCGCTGGCGCTCTTCATGGCCGGCGAGGATGTGCGCACCCTGACCGCCGCTGCGCCGCAGACAACTGACCAGGCGTATCTGCTGGCGTTGCAGGGGCCGGAGCGGGCGTTGGTCTGGATGCGCAACCGCGAGTACGATGCCAATGCCGCCGCCCGCGGTTACGAAAAGGCGCTCAAGGCGAAGACGGCCGGCCCAGGCTGGCAGTACGAGCCGCCCATCGTCAGCGGATTGACCTTCACACTCACCAATCTGAGCGAGGCCAACTACACCGCGCGCTGGTTCGACGCGCAGACGGGCCAGTGGCTGAGCGAACAATCGCTGCGCATGATGGGCGGGGCGCTGACCCTCACTGCGCCCGAGTTCAGTCGAGACCTGGCTGTCAAGATTGTGCGCCGCGAGTGAGGCGCCGACTGCCGGGGGCAGGGCGGCTCGCCGGCGAGCGATTGACAAATTGGCCCGGGCGTGCGATGATTGCGCCGCCGCCGTTCAACGAACGGCGGCGGTTTTTCGTTGATTGCATTGTGGTTGGGTAATTTTCATTCGTTGGTTCGTGCGTGTGTGCATGACCGAACGCACGAACGGACGCACGAACGGACGGACGGACGAACGGACGCACGGACGCACGAACGGACGCACGGACGCACGAACGGACGAACGGACGCACGAACGGACGCACGGACGCACGAACGGACGCACGGACGGACGAAAGAAAGAAAGAAAGAAGGAAAGAAGGACACAGGGAGATGCTATTCGATCTACCGTTGGAGCAATTGCAGGTTTATCGGCCGGCGCGTAACGAGCCGGTGGATTTCGATGCGTTTTGGGCGCAGACGCTGGATGCGGCGCGTGCCGCGGCGGCGCCGCCGCGTTTCGAACTGGCGCCGCTCGATCTGGCGCTGGTCGAGGCGTATGACGTGACGTTCAGCGGTTTCGGCGGCCAGCCGGTCAAGGCCTGGCTGTTGCTGCCGCGCCAACGTGTGCGGCCGCTGCCGTGCGTCGTGGAGTTCGTGGGCTACGGTGGCGGCCGCGGCCAGCCGTTGCAGTGGCTGTTGTGGGCCTGCGCCGGTTACGCCCATTTTGTGATGGATACTCGCGGACAGGGTAGCGTCTGGCGCACGGGCGATACACCCGACCCGGAGCCGGAGGGCAGCAATCCGCACTATCCGGGCTTCATGACGCGGGGCATACTCGACCCGCACACCTACTACTACCGGCGCGTGTTGACCGATGCGGTGCGTGCCATCGAGACGGCGCGTCAGCATCCGGCCATCGAGGGCGCTGGCGTCGCTGTGACGGGGGCCAGCCAGGGCGGCGGCATTGCGCTGGCGGCGTCCGGGCTTGTGCCCGATCTGTGCGCCGCCGTCGCCGATGTGCCTTTCCTCTGTCACTACCGCCGGGCAGTCGAGATCACCGACGCGCAGCCCTATTGCGAAATCAGTCGCTATTGTCGCCAGCATCGGGACAAGATCGAGACGGTATTCTCCACGCTCTCTTACTTCGACGGCGTAAATTTCGCCGCGCGCGCCGCCTGTCCTGCTCTTTTTTCAGTCGGTTTGATGGACGATGTTTGCCCGCCATCCACCGTCTTTGCGGCCTTCAACCACTACGCCGGCGTCAGGCAGATGCGGGTCTGGCCGTTCAACGCGCACGAGGGCGGCGAGGTGTTCCAGGAAGTCGAGAAACTAAGGTTCTTGCAGGAGAAGTTGGGCGATTGAAATCGCGCCTGAGGGGCCTGCGGCCGGGCGTCCACCTGCGTGGAC
>CAZOLV010000002.1:0-10658 GCA_964580725.1 uncultured Anaerolineae bacterium
TCTGCGCTGCTTTTCTTCTGCTTCTGCGCTGCTTGTCTTCTGCTTCTGCTCCGCTTCTCTTTTGCTACTGTTGCGCTACGTTGATGCTGCTGTCTGGCCGCTTTTCTGTCCACTCTGTTTCTGGCCGTGCATCATCTGTCAGATCGCATAACCGCTGCCTCTGGCTGTCGTTGGCGCGCCAATGCACGACTTCTGCGGGGTTGGTCCGCCTCAGCCCGTGGCAGCTTCGTCATCCTCTCGCCATTCGCGCGCCAGCAGGCGAAAGATGTCGGTATCAGTCACGACGCCAACGATGATCCCGTCATCGTCCATCACCGGAAAACCGCCAACCTTGTATTGCAGCATCAATTCCACTATCTCCACCAGCGGCGTATCTGGCGTCACCGTGTAGACTCCTGGCGTCATCGCTTCGCTCACAGTCAACCAGGCGCTGGCCGCCGGATCGTAGGGGTCAACGGCGGTCGCCATCGAAGCAGCCCGCACATCGCCCTTGGTCAGAATACCGACCAGGCGCCCATCGTCGTCCAGCACCGGCAGCCGGCGCACCTGATGGGTTTCGAGTAGGGCAGCCGCCTCGTCAAGATCGGTGTCTTGGTGGACAGTCAGGGCGGGAGCGCTCATGATGTCGCGCACGAGATAGGTTGGCATTGCATTTTCCTCTCAGAACTACGAGCCGAGAACCACGAATCGAATGAATTCGGGGCTGAAGGACCTCGGCGAGGCTTCGACAGGCTTCGACAGGCTCAGCCTGCGCTGGCCGGTATCGGGTGGGGCGTGATGCGCCCCACCACACGCGCCCACGCAGGTGGACGCCAGGCTTCGACAGGCTTCGACAGGCTCAGCCTGCGCCGGCCGGCATCGGGTGGGGCGTGATGCGCCCCACCACACGCGCCCACGCAGGTGGAGGCCCGGCCGCAGGCCCCTCAGGCGCGATTTCAATCGCCCGACCGATTTCCCATCCGGTCAATCCTGTCAAAAAACCGCTAGTTGGCGCGCAAGGCCGGCGCCATGACCGGCGTGATCTGGCCCGCCAGACGCCCCTCGATCGCATGCGCCAGTCGGCGGATGCCCTCTTCGATCATGGCCGGTTCGGCGTTGGAAAAGTTCAAGCGCATCGTATTCCCATGACCGCCCTGCCGGCCAGCAGCGTAGAACGCATGACCTGGCACAAAAGCGACCTTTTCGCGCACGGCATCCTGCAACAGATCCTCGGCGTTGATCTCCTCTGGCAGTTCCACCCAGAGAAACAACCCGCCGTGCGGATGCGTCCAGCGCACCCCTGGCGGCGCATAACGCGTCAACGCAGCCAGCATCACATCCCTGCGGGCGCCGTAGACCTGGCGCAACATGCGCACATGTTTCTCCAGGAAGCCATCTTTGGCCACTTCATACGCCACCATCTGATCGAAGATACTGCTGTGCAGATCCATGCCCTGCTTGGCCTGAACGCACTTCTGCAACACCTCCACCGGCGCCACGATCCAGCCCAGGCGCAGCCCAGGCGCCAGCGTCTTGGAGAAGGTGCTCAAGTAAAGGATGTTGCCGCGAAAATAGCCGTGACCGTCGCAGGCGCGCGATTCCAGGTGTTCGCAGTCCAACTGCACCAGCGTCGGCAGGTGTTCGCCTTCGTAGCGCAGCTCGCCATACGGATCGTCTTCGATGATCGGCACGCCGTAACGGTCGGCCATTTCGACCAGTTCCTGGCGTCGCTCCAACGAAAGGGTCACGCCGCCGGGGTTTTGGAAATTGGGCAAAATGTACATGAACTTGACGCCGGCGCGCAGGGCCTCTTCCAACAGGCCAACCTGCAGACCCTCGTCATCAATCGGCACTTCCACGTATTCGGCCTGATACGCATTCCAGGCTTGCAACGCGCCCAGGTAGGTGGGACGTTCCACCAGAATGACATCACCCGGATTGATCAGCAGCTTGCCGATCAAGTCGAGCGCCTGCTGCGAGCCGGACGTGATCAGCACGTTGTCTTCTTTGGCGTACACGCCGTATTTTTCCATCTTTTCAACGATGAGACGGCGCAGGGGTAAGTAGCCCTCGGTCGTGCTGTACTGCAGCGCCTTGCTGCCGGCCTGCGTCAATACTCGATCGGCCGCGGCCCGGAACGCCTCGACCGGGAACAGTTCCGGCGCCGGCAAACCGCCCGCAAATGAAATGATGTCGGGTTGTTGCGTCAGCTTGAGCAGTTCTCGAATGGCCGAACTGCCCATGCGTTGGTTACGCTGTGCGTAGCGTCGTTGCCACGGTGTCGTCATGATGTCAACACTCCTTTGTGTGTTCCCAGGGGACTGGGGCAGAGCCGGCCGGCTCGCCCATCAGGGACAGGGACGATGCTATTTGCCGCGCGCACGAATCAGCAGAATGGGGCACGGTGCGCCTTGCAACACCTTTTCGGCAACGCTGCCGTAGACCCAACGACTGATACCGCCGCGGCCGTGGGTGGACATGGCGATCAGATCGCAGCTTTCGGCGCGGGCATAGTCGGTGATGGCGTCGGGAACCGGCCCATCCAACACGGCGGTTTGACAAGAGATGCCCTTCGCCCGCAGTTCGCCGGCCACCCCTTGCAGGTATTGCGTCGCTTGCTCATGCAGGCCTGGAATCTCGGTCACTGAACCGGAAAGAACCAGGTCGGGCGCAATCAACTGATAGGGCGAAACCACGACCCTCAGCAAGGTGATGGTACTCTTGAACTCCAACGCCAGGGCTTCCGCGTGGTGTAAAGCGGCTTCGGCCAGCGCCGAACCATCCAGAGGCACGAGTATCTTCTGGAACATTGCATCTTCTCCTGTTCTATCTCGATCTCTAGCGCATCCTCTGACGAGGTGCGCCCACGGCGTCGCCATCACGCCAGGACGCGCAGACCGTATTCGGCGCCGCGGCGCAGTGCGACTTTGTTTGGCTCCAGGAAACGCCGATTGCGTTCCGGTAAGTGATTCTCCAGCGCCCGGTCGAGCGCCTCCAGCGGCAGCAGACCGGTTGCTTCCAACAGGGCGCCAAGCATGATGGCGTTGGTCAGTTTCAGCGAGCCAAGCTGCATGGCCAGATCGTTGCCCGGCACCGGGATGACATGAATATCGCTGCGAGTCACCTCGCGTGACACCAGCGAGCTGTTGTAGATCAGGTAGCCGCCCGGCTTGACCAGCGGCTCATACTTGTCAACCGAGGGCAAATTCAGCGCAATCACCGCGTCGGGATGGCGCACCAGCGGCGCGCCCACCTCTTCAGTGCCCACGACGACGATGCAGTGCGCCGTGCCGCCGCGCATCTCCGGGCCATAGGAGGGAATCCAGGTCACGGTCCGGCCCTCGTCCATCGCGGCATAGGCCAGCAGTTGACCGGCAAACAGGGCGCCTTGCCCACCAAAACCAGAAAAGACCATCGAGAATTCCATGTCTGATCGCTCCTTGTGCTTCATTGCAACATTTCTTTCACAGCGCCTCATTGCGCTGCAAGTCAGTCGCCGGCAGGTTGGCCAGGCCTACGACAGGCGCAGGCCAACCGCCGCAGATCAGTTCAGGCGGGCAACCGCTTCAGAAACCTTGTAATCACCCAGGGGGTAATAGGGCACCATCTCCCGCTCGATCCAGGTCAACGCTTCGGCCGCCGTCATGTGATTGTTGGTGGGGCACGAAGAGAGGATCTCGACCAGCGACAGCCCCTGCCCGTCCATCTGCGCCTGGAACGCCGTGCGGATGGCCTTCTTGGCGCGGTTGATCTCGCGCACGTTGTGCGTCGAACGTCGCACCACATACGACACGCCCGGCAGGCCGGCCAGCAGTTCGGCCACGCGCAGGGGATAGCCGGCCAGGCTGACATCGCGGCCGCTGGGCGATGAGGTGGTCACCTGGCCGGGTAGCGTGGTTGGGGCCATCTGCCCGCTTGTCATGCCGTAGACGGCGTTGTTGACGAAAATCACAGTGAGCTTCTCGCCGCGCACGGCGGCGTGAATGATCTCATTGGTGCCGATGGCGGCCAGGTCGCCGTCGCCCTGATAGGTGAAGACGATCTTGTCGGGCTGTGTGCGCTTGAGGCCGGTCGCCATGGCCGGCGCACGCCCATGCGCCGCTTCGGCCATATCTACGTCGAAGTAGTTGTAGGCAAAGACGGCGCAGCCGACCGGCGCCACGCCGATGGTGCGCTGGCGAATGCCCAACTCATCGAGCACCTCGGCCACCAGGCGGTGAATGATGCCATGTGTGCAGCCGGGGCAGTAGTGCGTCGGAACGTCGGTCAGCGCTTCGGGGCGCTGATAGACCAGCGACATCTCTTCGAGTGAAACGAGCTGCGTTGTCATGATTTCACCTCCGCCGGATTGACAGCCAGCCGATGGGCGACGGTCGCTTGTTGCAGGACGCCCGACGGCTGTTGATTGCCATTGTGTTTGAATCCGTTGCCGCTGTTGATCGGCTTGACGGCGCCGTACAGCGAGACCAGCGTTTGTAGCGTATTGAGAATTTCATCGGGCAAGGGGATGGCGCCGCCCATGCGCCCGTAGAAGTGTACTGGCGCCCGGCCTTCCACGATGGCCTTGACGTCGTGCAGCATCTGGCCAGCGTTCATTTCCACCACCAGGATCGCCTTCTTGCCGGCGGCCAGCGTGCGCAGCCGCTCTTCCGGATAGGGCCAGAGCGTCACCGGGCGCAACAGCCCAACGCGCATTCCCTGCTCGCGCGCCTGACGAATGGCCGACGTGGCGACGCGTCCCATCGTGCCAAAGGCCACGATCAGATATTCGGCGTCTTCGGTCATGAACTCCTTGCTGCGCACCTCGTTGGCCTTGATCGTGGCCAGTTTTTCTTGCAGGTGCAGATTGTGCTTTTCCAACCCCTCGGCCGTCAGGTTGAGCGAGGTGATGAAACGATGCGGCCGTCCTACTGCGCCGGTCAAAGCCCAGTCGGGCCTTTCGGTGCGCAGTGGGCGCGCCGGCGGCATCTCGGCCGGTTCCATCATTTGACCAATGGTGCCGTCTGCCAGGATCACCACCGCCGTGCGATAGCGATCGGCCAGGTCGAACGCCTCATAGGTGAAATCAACCGCCTCTTGCACCGTGGCCGGGGCGAGGACGATGTTGTTGTAGTCGCCATGTCCGGCGGTTTTTACCATCTGGAAATAGTCCGACTGCGATGGTTGAATGTTGCCGAGGCCGGGGCCGCCGCGCATGATGTCAACGATCACGCAGGGCACCTCCGAACCGGCGATGTACGACAGCCCTTCCTGCATCAAACTGACGCCAGGGCTGGAAGAAGAGGTCATCACCCGCACGCCGCCGCAGGCGGCGCCATACACCATATTGATCGCGCCCAGTTCGCTTTCGGCCTGCAAAAAAGCCCGCCCAAGTGCGGGCATTTGGGCGGCCATATACTCAAGTAATTCAGTCTGTGGGGTGATTGGGTATCCAAAATAGGCTTCGAGGCCAGCGCGAATCGCAGCCTCGGCGATTGCTTCGTTGCCTTTCCATAGCTCCTTTGCCATGGTTGATCTCCTTTGCTCCATCTGTTCTCGCTTGCGCCGGCTCTATGCCACCGCGGCGGCTCGTTGCGGCGTCTTTGCCTGGTAACGGTAGACCTTGAACACGACGTCGGGGCAGATGACGGCGCACAAGCCGCAGCCTGTGCAGGCGCTCTGGGTTTCGACCAGTTCGACCGGGTGATACCCCTTTGCGTTCAAGCCGCTAGACATGTGCAACACGCTCTGCGGACAAACCGTGGTGCACAACTCGCAGCCCTTACAACGATTGGCTTCGATGACAACCGTACCTCTGGCCATATTGATTCCTCCTTTGGACTCTCGCCAGGATCTGTCTGCCATGATTGCGGGGATCGTTCCTGGATCGCCATCTCCTTTGATGGCATTCGATGGCATTCGTAGGGCAAATTGTAACCTGCTTTGCGTCAGGCGGCAACTGACGAGCCGCCTCCTCGCTGCGTCTGATTCTCGGTCGGCTGGCCTTCTTCGGCCTCGAGCAACTCGATCAGATGATCGAGCAAATCGGTTTCGGTGACGATGCCCACCAGCACATCTCCGCGCACGATGGGAATGCCGCCGATCTTGCGACTGCGCATGATGACCGCAGCTTCGAGCACAGTCGCTTCCGGCGACAGCGTCACCGGGTCGGGGGTCATGCAAGCGCCCACTTCGATGTGTTCGAGCAGGAAATTGTCGTACCACTTTTCGTGCAAGAGAATGGGAGAATTGGTCGCCCGGCGCATGTCGCGGTCGGTGACAATGCCAACCAGACGCCCATTTTCGACGACCGGCAAACGGCGAAAATTACCCTGGCGCATGAGGGTGATGGCCGTGCCGATAGACTGCGAGGGTTGAACCGTCACAGGGTTTTCTGTCATGATCTCGGCGATTCTGGTCATTGGCTTCCTACCTTCTTGCAGCTTCCAAACTCCAGCGTTCTGATCTCTGCTGCGGACTGGGCGCCTCGTTGGGCATACGCCCGCGTCTGCGCAAGGGCCTGAGCGCTGCCGGTCTCATTGTAACCCGTGACCTGCCCAGCCAACATGACTTGCATCATAAGGGCCGCCGTGCGCCTCCAGAAACCTGGTCGTGGGCGCCGCACGCGCAAGCAGGGAGTCAGATGAATCATTGGGTCTGCGGCGGGGTTGGGTCGGGCGTTCTATCGAGGGGTGAGACTCAGCAGTCGCGACGGGGCGACTGGCGATCTCGGGCGGGGCTTTTCCTTCATGGCCGTTGTCTGGCGACAACCGGCCGCCGGCAGTTTGTCAGTGCCGATGACAACTCATGTCGAACTCATGTCAAATAAAAGGTCATGCGCTGCAGGTGCATCACAGGGTCAATATACTGCACACGCACGCCTAACGGCGCAGCCAGAGTGATGGGCGCATAGTTCAGAATGGCCCGGACGCCGGCCGCGACCAACGTGTCGGCGATGGCCTGGGCGACGCCGGCTGGCGCGGCAATCAGGGCGACGCGGATGCCCTGGGCGCGCACGACAGCCGCCAGATTCTGGCTATCCTGAACGACCAGGTTGGCGAGAGGTTGTCCAATCTTGTTGGGGTCGTTATCGAACACCGCGGCGATGCGGAACCCGCGCCCTTCGAAACCCCCGTAGTGCGCCAGGGCGTGACCCAGGTCGCCGGCGCCAATCAGCGCAACCTCCCAGATGCGGTCTACCTGCAAGATGCGCTGCAACTGTTCGCGCAGAAAGGCAATGTCGTACCCGGTGCCTTGCTTGCCAAATTCGCCAAAATGCGAGAGGTCCTTGCGAATCTGCGCTGAACTGATGCCCAACCGATCCCCCAATTCTTGCGATGAGGTGATTTCACGGCCCTCGGCCGCCAAAAAGTTGAGTGACCGCAGATAGATTGGCAACCGGCCCACCACGATGTCCGGTATGGAATTGATTGACATCGAACGCATATCCTTTAGTAAATAGTAAATAGTAAGTAGAAAATAGCAAATAGCAGACAGCAAGTAGCAAATGGCACTACATTTGGCGCACGGCGTCAAGAGCGTTGCGCCTGTTGTGCGGCTTGTATGGTCTTTGTGAAGTAGTGAACGCAATAGTAGCACAGTTCGTTCGTTTAGGCAATTCCTTTTCGCCTCTGCTGCGCAATCTGCTATAATCCTACAGCGCACAGCGGTCGGCTGGCATACGCTGCGCTGGCGCGACGGGGGGAACTGCGAGGTGTGCTGCGGCGTTTGGCCCCAGGAGGTCGCGACCCAATCAGCCGCTCGACGACGGGCGCGTCGGGCCGGCGCCCGATCAGATGAAGAGGAAACGTTGAATTCATGATATCAAGAGACCGCATCCCTGCCTGGCTGCACCGCTGGCTGCCGGCGCTGATCCTGCTCGCTGTCGCGGTTGCGGCGTTGAGTTTCTACCTTGCGCGCGAGCAGACCGCCGGCTGGATGATTCAGGCCGAGACCTGGCGCCTGCGCCTGCTGCGGCTCGGCTCCTGGGCGCCTCTCGTCTACGTGCTACTCTACATCAGCCAGATCGTCTTTCCGCCCCTGCCGGGCGGCGTGCTCGGCACTGTGGGCGGCTACCTCTTTGGTTTGACCCTGGGACTGCTCTACAACTTCATCGGCCTGGTCATTGGCGCCAGCCTGGCCTTGTGGGTTGCGCGCCGTTGGGGCCAACCGCTGGCCCAACGACTGGCGGGCAGCAGGCAATGGCTGACCTTGCAGCGTTTGACGGCGCTGCGCTCCCCCTGGATTTGGGCCATCGTTTTCCTCCTGCCTGCCGCCGATATTGCCTATTTCATCGCCGGCCTGACGCGGGCGCCGCTGCGCCAACTTCTGCTGGCCGCCATCATCGGGCGCTCGCCGGCGCTCGTGTTTTCCACCATCAGCGGCGCCGGCGTGGCCCTGCTGCCCCCCAATCTGGTCTGGCTGCCAATCGCGGCGCTGCTGTTGGCCGCCGCGCTCGGCTACCTCCTGCGCGATCGCCTCATGCGCCTGGCTCTGCGCCACGTCGAGTAATACCATCGCACAACGGCCCCTGATCGAGAACCCCCGTTGGAAAATTCCCCCGTTGGAGAAGAAGCCATGACCAACCTGCCTGCCGCCCTTGACCCGCGCGCCTATCGCAACACCATCGGACTGTTCGCCACCGGCGTGGCCGTCGTGACGACGCAATCTGGCGCCGAAACCTACGGTATGACCGCCAACGCCATCGCGTCGGTCTCACTCGACCCCATGCTGCTGCTGGTGTGCATCGGCAAGAAGGCGCGCATGGCCGCCATGCTGACCGCCGCGCCCACTTTTGCCGTCAACATCCTGCGCGCCGATCAGGAGTCCCTTTCGACTTTCTTCGCCGGCGCCTGGAAACAAGAGACGCCGCCGCCCTTCGCCTTTTTGCCCTGGCCAGAAGAGCCGGCGCTTGGCCAAACGCGTTTGCAGGATGCGTTGGCCGCCATCGGCTGCATCAAACACGAGGTGTTCGAAGGCGGCGACCACTGGATCGTCGTGGGTCGGGCCGTTCGGCTGTACCAGGGTGAACCGCCGCGCTCCCCGCTGCTCTTCTACGGCGGTCGCTATGACCAACTCGACGTGACCAAAGAGCACCCGGCGCCAACGCGCCGCGACATGTGAACCAACCGCAGCGCCAATCCGCTGCAGAGGAGAATGATCGAATGTTCGAGACGATTCGCTACGATCTCGATGCGGCAGTTGCCGTCATCACGCTCAACCGGCCGGCCCGGCTCAATGCGTTCGACGAACAGATGACCCAGGAAACCCTGGCCGCCTTTGGCCAGGCCGGGTCGGATGAAGCCGTGCGCGCCATCGTGCTCACCGGCGCCGGGCGCGCCTTCAGCGCCGGGCAAGACCTGGAAGACTTGCAGCGGCGCACTGCCGCCGTGCGCATCAGCGATCATTTGCGCAACGGCTACAACGCCCTTGTGCTGCTGATGCAGCAGATCGAAAAGCCGATCATCGGCGCCATCAATGGCGTGGCAGCGGGCGCCGGCATGGGCATCGCCCTGGCGTGCGATCTGCGCCTGGCCAGCGAACAGGCCAGTTTCATCCAGGCCTTCGTCAAGGTGGGGCTGATTCCCGACAGCGGCAGTACCTGGTTGCTGCCGCGCTTGATCGGCCCTGCCCGTGCGCTCGAACTGATGATGACCGGCGACCGCCTGAGCGCACAAGAGGCCCTGGCCTGGGGGCTGGTCAACCGGGTCTTCCCGACCCAAGAGTTCGAAGCCGGCGTCGCCGAGTGGGCGCAGCATCTGGCCGCCGGCCCCACGCTGGCCCTGGGCCTGACGAAGCGCGCCTGGCGTCAGGCGCTTGCCAACAGCCTGACCGAAGCCCTGGAAATCGAGGCGGTTCTGCAAGATGTGACCGGCGCCAGCGCCGACAGCCGTGAAGGCGTGCTGGCTTTCCTCCAAAAACGTGCTCCCGTTTTCAGCGGGCGCTGACAGGCGCAATCATGAATACACCACTTCCTCCCAACCTTCCCGCCTCTCTGCAAGCGCGGCTGGCCGCCGCCGGCGTGCGAACGACCGCCGATCTGGCGGCGGCGCTGTCGCACGATCAGGCCCTGCGCGCCGCCTGGGAATCGTTTCTGGCCGATCACGACGCCGAAGTGACGCAGGCCGCCGTGCAAGCCTTCATGCGCGTCGCCAATCCACACGCACTGCAAACGCTGGCCGAACAGACGCCCCTGCTGCTGGAAGATGGCTTCGACGAGACGGTGGAGGAGGTGATCGCCCAGGCCGAGCAGGCCGGCGAAACAGGCTTCGCCGAGTATGTGCGCCTGCGCCTGGCGGCCTTACGTCAGCTCAAGGCCGATCTGGCGCTGCCGCCGCTGGCCCGCGCCCTGCTCGATTTTGTGAGCGCGCCGGATGACGAAGCCGCAAGCGCCGTTTTCGAGGCGCAGCGCATCCTCTTGCAGACCGCCGCCGCACAGGAAGGCATCGAACAGCGCATCCGCGCCAACGACGCGGCGCAGCAGGCTCAGCTCGATGGGCGCCGCCGCCTGCTGCGACGTTTGTGCGCATCGGCGCAGCGCAGCGACGCCGCCTGAAGTCAAGCGATCGTCGCACTCGCTGACCCCTCCCGGTTTGGGTTTTCAGCCTTCCATTATTATAATCGCCTTGATCATCGCCTTGATCATCGCCTTGATCATCGCCTTGATTGTCATCGCCTTGATCATCGCCTTGATTGTCATC
>CAZOLV010000002.1:10758-145663 GCA_964580725.1 uncultured Anaerolineae bacterium
TCATCGCCTTGATTGTCATCGCCTTGATCATCGCCTTGATTGTCATCGCCTTGATCATCGCCTTGATTGTCATCTCTGCGTGGAGCAAGGCCGCCCGGCGGCGCGCCAGGCAGGTGAGCGACGACGCCAGGAGGGAATAGGGACGAGTCGTGCTAATCGAACTGACCATTCGTGATTTTGCCATCATCGAGGAACTGCACCTGACGTTTGGCGCCGGCTTCAATGTGTTGACCGGCGAGACCGGCGCGGGCAAGTCCATCATCATTGATGCGATCGGATTGCTCTTGGGCGACCGCGCCTCTCCCGACATGGTGCGCGCCGGCCAGGACAAAGCGATCATCGAGGGCCTTTTTAGCCTGACCCCGACCGCCGCAACGGCGCTGGAGCCACTGTTACACGAAAACGGGCTGGAAATCAACGGACAGGAGTTGACGATTGCGCGCGAAATCCGACGCGGTGGACGCAGCATTGCGCGCATCGAAGGTTCTACTGTCAACACCGCTCTGCTGGCCGAAATCGGCGCGGCGCTGGTGGATGTGCATGGGCAGAGCGAGCACCTGTCGCTGCTCAACGTCCGGCAGCACGGCCACCTGTTGGATCGCTATCTCGATCTGGATGGTTCCGGCGCGGCGATGGCGCGCCTGGTGCGCCAGTTGCACGGCGTGCGGCGCGAACTGGCGACGTTACAGCGCGATGCGCGCGAACTGGCGCGCCGCCTCGACCTGCTGACCTATCAAGTCAACGACATCGAAGCGGCGCACCTGACGCCGGGTGAGGATCAGGCGTTGGAACTGGAACTGAAGCGCCTGTCCAACGCCGAACAACTGCTCAAACTAGCCGAACAGGCCATCGCCGCGCTAGACGAGGGCGGCGACGAACAGCGCGCGGCCGTGGAGATGCTCGGCCAGGCCAGCCATGCCCTGGGCCGCCTGATCCGCATCGAACCGACGCTGGAAGAGCTGCAGCGCCAACTGGACGACCTGACCGAGCAGATCGTTGACATCGGTCGCGAGGTGCGTCACTACGCCGAACGCATCGAGTTCAACCCAGAACGTCTACAGCAAGCCGAAGAACGCCTCTCGCTGATCTACAACCTGAAGCGCAAGTATGGCGAGACGATCCCCGAAATTCTGGCCTTTGGCGCACGGGCGCAGGCCGAGCTGAGCAGCATTGCCAACGCCGGAGACCGCATCGAAACGTTGCAGAAGGAAGAAAAGCGCCTCCTGAGCGAGATTGGGACGCTCGGCGCGCAAATATCACAGATGCGCCGCGCCGCCGGTCAGCGCCTGGCCTGCGCCGTGGAGCAGGAACTGGCCGATCTGCGTATGGCGCAGGCGCGCTTCGCCGTGGACATTCGCTGGCAGGAAAGCCCCGACGGCGCGCCCGTCCCGGCGACCGACTTCCCCAACGTCGCCCCAACCGCCGGTGACAAGACCGCCGCCGTGCGCCTGGTCAGCTTCGACGAAACCGGCCTGGATCGCGTCGAGTTTTTGGTTTCGGCCAACCCCGGCGAACCGCTCCGTCCGCTGGCGCGTGTCGCGTCCGGCGGCGAGACGGCTCGCCTGATGCTGGCGCTCAAGACGGTGCTCAGCCATGCCGATGAAACGCCCACACTCATCTTCGACGAAATTGATGTTGGCATCGGCGGCCGCGTTGGCGCAGTGGTGGGGCGCAAACTCTGGAGTTTGAACGATCACCATCAGGTGCTCTGCATCACGCACCTGCCGCAGTTGGCGGCTTTTGGCGATAGCCATTTTCACGTTGCCAAACAGTTGCACGATGGCCGCACGACCACGTTGGTGCGAGCGTTGAGCGGGCCGGCGCGCATCGAGGAACTGGCCCAGATGCTTGGCACACCCACCGGTGTCGGTTTGGCCAACGCCCAGGCCCTGTTGGACGAAACGGAGCAGACGAAACAAGAAACGCAGAGCGGTTGACATGTCCCTGCTGATTGACGGTCACAACTTGATCGGCGCCCTCCCCAACATCGAGTTGGGTGCGCGCGATGACGAGATGCAGCTCCTGATCCGCCTGCGCGCCTATCGCAGCTTGACCGGTCGCACGATGATCGTCTTCTTCGATTCCGGCGCTATGCCCGGCGCCGCCGGCGACCTCTCCACGCCCGGCTTGCAGGTGCGCTTTGCCCAACGTCCCCAAACCGCCGACGACCTGATCATCGCCTTCTTGCGCAGGTGCGCACAGCCTGGCCAATACGCTGTGGTGACCAACGACCGTGAGCTGGCCGGCCGGGCGCGCCAACTGGGCGCCAGCATCCTGCCAGCGCGTGCCTTTGCCGCCAAGCTGTCGGCGCCGCGCCAGCGTGCGCAGCAGCCCCCGCTCGCCGACGACACCCCCAACCCGCGCGATCCCGTCTTCGCCGATTTTTTCGAACGCTTCCTGGCCGCCGAACGCGATGGCGCCCGTTTCAGGGGACAGCAGGCGCAGACGTTCGAATGGTGGCAGGAGCGTTTGTACGGCGATGACGCCGCGTTGGCCGAAAGCGCCGTGTTCTGGCTGGCGCGCTTTGGTCAACGTGTGCGCGCCGAACCACTGCTGCTCGATGCGCTGACGCACACGCAGGCCCGCGTGCGCGCCGCCGCCGCCGTGACATTGGGCCGTCTCAAGGCAACGGCCGCCGTCCCCGCGCTGGCCGAGCGCCTGCGCAGCGACCCATCCGCCCTGGTGCGGGAGGCGGCCGCCCAGGCATTGGGCCGGTTCGCCACGCCCCTGGCCCTGTCGGCGCTGCAAACTGCCCTGCACGACCCCAAGCGCAAGGTGCGCAAGGCCGCCGCCGCCGTCTTACAGCCCAAACAGGCGCCCGGCCGGAAGCGCCCTACCTCGGCCGGGTAAAATCTGGCCATGAACAGCCAGAAAGCCAGAAAGCCAGAAAGCCAGAAAGCCAGACAGTCAGAAAGAAAGTCAGAACAAAAGAAAGAGAGAAGGACGAACGATGTCTGCATCAACGCTTCCGCCGCGTGCGGAGATTCCTCAAGAATATCAATGGAACGCCGCCAGCCTGTTTTCCTCTTGGGAAGCCTGGCAAGAAAACCTGGGGCTGGCGCAGGCGGGCCTCGAACATGTGCGTTCTTTCCAGGGGCGCATCGCCGCAGACCCGACCACACTGCTGGCCGCTTTCGACGCCATCGAGCAGGCCATGCGCCAGGTCGGCCGGCTGCTGACCTACGCCAGCATGTCCCATTTCGTTGACATGACCGATCAGAAGGCCGGCGCCGCCTTCGGTCAGGCCATCGGCCTCTGGGGGCAGGCGCGCGCCGCCGCCTCTTTCCTGGAACCTGAACTGCTGGCCATCGGTCAGGAGATGCTGGCCGCCTGGCAGGAACAAAAGCCGGCCCTGGCCATCTTCGGGCATTATTTTCACAACCTGTTTCGCAAACAGGCCCACGTGCGTTCGGCCGAGGTGGAGGAGATCATGGGGATGCTGGCGTCCCCCTTCTCCGGCGCCGAAACTACGTCCGATCAGTTGCGCAACACCGACCTGCAGCTCGCCCCGGCCACGCCCAGCGACGGCAGCCAGGTACAGGTGACCTTCAGCAATCTGCCCGAACTGCTGACCAACCCTGACCGTGAGCTGCGACGCACCGCCTGGGAAAGCCAGACGGACGGGCTGCTGAGTATGAAGAACACACTGGCAGCGGCGCTCGCCACCTCGATCAAGCAGAACGTCTTCCAGATGCGCCTGCGCCGTCACAGTTCGACGTTGGCCGCTTCACTGTTCGACATTGCCGTGCCGATCTCCGTCTTCGAAAACCTGATCGAGACCTTCCGGCGCCATCTGCCGGTTTGGCGTCGCTACTGGGCCGTGCGCCGCCGTGCGTTGGGCGTCGAAACGCTGCACCCCTATGACATGTGGGCGCCGCTAACCGGGGCCACGCCGCAGGCGTCCTATGCGCAGGCCGTCGAAATGCTGGCGGCGGCGCTGCAGCCGTTGGGCGACGAGTATGTGGCAATTCTGCGCCGCGGCGCGCTCGCAGATTGTTGGGTAGATGTGCTGCCCAACGCCGGCAAGACGGCGGGCGCCTTCTCCACCGGCGCACCCGGCACGCTGCCCTTCATTTTGATGAGCTATCATGGCGACCTCTTCAGCGTCAGCACGCTGGCGCACGAGATGGGTCATTCGATGCAGTCCTACCTGACCTGGCAACGCCAGCCGTTCGTCTACGCCGACTACTCGCTCTTTGTGGCCGAGGTCGCTTCGAACTTCCATCAGGCCATGCTGCGCGCCCATCTGCTGTCGCAATCTCACCCACCCGCCTTCCAAATCGCCGTCATCGAGGAGGGCATGGCCAATTTCTTCCGCTACTTCTTCATCATGCCAACGCTGGCCCGCTTCGAGTTGGAGGTGCATCAGCGCATCGAACGCAACGAGGAGGTGACCGCCAGCGACATGATCGAACTGATGGCCGATCTGTTCGCAGAGGGCTACGGCGATCAGGTCTTCACGGATCGTGAACGGGTTGGCATCACCTGGGCGGCCTTTGGCCACCTGTTCGCCGATTACTACGTCTATCAGTACGCCACCGGCATTTCGGCGGCGCACGCCCTGGCCGGCCGTATCTTGCGCGGCGAGCCTGGCGCGGCGGAGGCGTATGTGGACTTCCTGCAGTCTGGCAGCTCACGCTACCCGCTGGAACTGCTGGCGCGGGCCGGCGTTGACATGACGACGCCGCAAGCGGTGGAGGATACGTTCGCTGTTTTGGCCAGCATGGTCGAGCGTTTGGATCAACTGATCGCCTGAAACCGCCGCTCCCACTCCTTGTTCGCGACTTGACCAATGACGCTGACCGTACTATGATAGGCCCTCGAAATAAACGGACGCCGGAAGTTGGCCGTAGGCGGACGCCTGGCGCCTGGCACATCAACGATGACACGAAGAAAGAGAGCCTTCATGACCAATCAACGCGAGCAGGCTGTTGCCTACGCCCAAGCACAGCGCCAGCGTTTTCTGGAGGAATACCAGGAATTCTTGCGCATCCCCTCGATTTCAACCGACCCTGACCACACCGCCGACATGCTGCGGGCGGCCAACTGGGTCGCCGATCATCTGCGGCGCATCGGCATCACACAGGCCCAGGTGATCCCTACCGGACGCCATCCCATCGTCTATGGCGCCTGGTCTGGCGCAGGCGCCGCGGCGCCCACTGTGCTGATCTACGGTCACTACGACGTGCAGCCGCCCGATCCGCTGGCGCTGTGGGAAACTGACCCCTTCACGCCGACAATCCTGGGCGACTTTATTCATGCCCGCGGCGCATCCGACATGAAGGGGCAAGTGACCGCCGTCCTCAACGGCATCGAGGCGATTTTGCACGCCGGCGGCCTGCCCGTCAATCTCAAGTTCTTGATCGAGGGCGAAGAAGAGATCGGATCGCCCAGCATCATCCCCTTTCTCGACGAGCACCGCGCCCTGCTGGCCAGCGATTTCTCTTTCAACGCCGACGCCGGCAGTCTCATCAACGGCATCCCCTCCATCGGCTACTCGCTGCGTGGCCTCGTCTACTGCGAATTGAATATCTTCGGCCCCTCTCGCGACCTTCACTCCGGCGGCTTTGGCGGCGTCATTCACAACCCCGCCCAGGTCCTGTGCGATCTGATCGCCGGAATGCACGACGCCGAGGGCCGCGTCACGCTGCCCGGTTTCTACGACACGGTGCGCCCGCTGAGCGACACAGAACGCGCCGAACTGGCGCGCCTGCCCTTGACCGACGAGCATTTCCGCACGCAGGCCGGCGTTCAGACGCTGTGGGGCGAAGCCGGCTTCTCCCCCATCGAACGGATCGGCGCACGTCCCACCCTCGAGGTCAATGGCATGCTCTCCGGCTTCACCGAAGAAGGCTCCAAGACGATCCTGCCCGCCACGGCCATGGCCAAGCTCTCCATGCGCCTGGTGCCCGATCAAGACCCCTACGAGGTCATCGCCCAGTTGCGGCAATATCTGGACGCCCACGTCCCCCCCACCGTGCGCTATGAACTCGAAGACCTGAACGCCGCCTACCCGGTGATGACCAGCCTGGACACCCATGAAGTGCGCGCCCTGCAGGCCGCTCTGCAAACAGTCTGGGGCGTTCCCCCCATTTTCACCCGCGGCGGCGGCAGCGTGCCCATCGTTGCCGATCTCAAGCGCATGCTCGGCATTGATTCTGTGCTGACCGGATTCAGCCAGCCAGGCGACCGCATCCACTCCCCCAACGAGCGCCAGCATCTGCTCAACTGGGCGCGTGGCGCCGACGCGGTCATTCACTTCTTTTACAACCTGCAGCCTTGACGCACGCTCTCTTCAGCGCCTCGGCGCCCGGCAAGATCATCCTGATGGGCGAGCACGCCGTTGTCTACGGCCGCCCGGCCATCGCTGCGCCGGTCGAACAGGTGCAGGCCGTCGCCACACTCGCCATGCCCGCCGCCAACGGCGAGTTTTGGATCGAGGCGGCCGATTTGGGCCAGCGCCGCGCCCTGTCCCTTGCGCCCGATGACGATCCTCTGGCGCAGGCGGTGCGCCTGGCGCTGGCCTTTCTGCGGCGCTCACCCCCCGCCGCCGAACTGACCGTGCGCTCCACCATCCCGCTGGCCGGCGGCCTGGGCAGCGGCGCCGCCGTCTCCACCGCCATCGTGCGCGTGCTGGCCGCCTGGGCCGGACAGACCATCCCCACCGCCGATCTGTCGGCGCTGGTCTACCAGGTGGAACGGCTGCACCACGGCGCGCCGAGCGGCATTGACAACACCGTCATCGCTTACGGCCAGCCGGTCTGGTTCATGGCGGGACAGGCGCTAGAGCCATTTGCCATCCCGCACCCATTCTGGCTGCTGATCGCCAATACCGGCATTGCCAGCCCCACCCGTCTCACCGTAGGCGATGTGCGCCGGGCCTGGCAGGCCGATCCCGCCCGCTTCGAGGCCCTGTTCGACGAGGTGGGCAGCCTGGTGCACGCCGGGCGGGCCGCCCTGCTGGCCGGCGACTGGCAACGCCTGGGCCGTTCGATGACCGCCAACCATGCCCTCCTCGGCCAGATGGGGGTTTCGTCCCCCCTGTTGGACACGCTGACAACCGCCGCCCTGGCCGCCGGAGCCTTTGGCGCCAAGTTGAGCGGCGGCGGGCGCGGCGGCAACGTCATCGCGCTGATCACCCCCGACGTCGCCGCCGCGGTCAGCCAGGCGCTGCGCTCCGCCGGCGCCGTTTCGATCATCACGACCCATTACACCGGTCAGTTTGCCGCATCACCGCCCAGCGCTTGACGCCCGGCGCCACCAACGACGTATGGATCAACGAACCTTCCTGCAACTTGCCGCCGCCCAGGGCGCAGTCGTCGCCGTCGAACAACCGGTCAACCCGTACCTGGAGATGGCGGCTGTCAGCGGCGCGCTCGAAGAGATCGCGCCGGGGCGCATCACGCGCTTCCGCCAGGTCGTCGGCAGCGAATTCGAGGTGGTCACCGGCCTGTGCGCCGACCGGCGTCATTTCGGCCTGGCCCTGGACTGCGCCCCCGCCGACCTGATTCGGCGCCTGGCTGCCGCCCTGGCCCATCCGCAGACGCCGCCGCAGGTGGGCGCGGCGCAAGCCCCCTGCCAGGAGGTCGTCATGACCGTTCCCGACCTGGAACGAATCCCGTTTCTCACCCACTGGCCCACCGACGCCGGCCCTTACGCCACTGCCGCTGTGCTCTTCACCCGCGACCCGGAGACTGGTCCCAACGCCTCGTTCCATCGCGTCTTGCGTTTGGGGCCGCGTCTGGCCGCCCTACGCATCGTCGAGCGACGCGGCACGGACACGGCGCTGCGCAAATCCCCAGGCGATTTGCCGGTTGCCATCGCCATCGGCCTGCCGCTGCACGTCCTGCTCGCCGCCTCTCTGGCGCCGCCGCCGGGCGTGGACGAGTTGACCATTGCCCAGGCCCTGGCGCCCACCCCTCTCGTGCGCTGCCAGACCAACGATCTGCTGGCGCCCGCCGACGCTGAGGTGGTCATCGAGGGGCGTCTGACGCACCGTCTGTCGGCGGAAGGTCCTTTCGTTGACCTGACGCAAACGCTCGATTTCGTGCGGCAGCAGCCGCTGCTGGAGGTTGACTGCATCACCCACCGGCGCCGTCCGCTCTACCACGCCCTGCTGCCAGGACGATTGGAACACCGCCTGCTGATGGGAATGCCGCGTGAGCCGACCATCTTCGAGGAAGTCAATCGGGTCTGTCGTTGCCTCAACGTGCACATCACGCCGGGTGGCGCCAGTTGGCTGCACGCCGTCGTGCAGATCGAAAAACAGGCGCCCGACGATGGTCGCCTGGCCATCGAGGCGGCGCTGCGTGGGCATGGGTCGCTCAAACACGTCGTCGTGGTGGATCATGATGTGAATCCGTTCGACAGCGCCGATGTCGAATGGGCTATCGCTACGCGCTTTCAGGCGGGTCGCGGCCTATTCGTCTTCCCTGATCAGTACTCCAGTTCGCTCGACCCGTCGGCGCGCCACACGCCCGGCCAGAAGTCCCGGTCGGACAAGTTCGGTCTGGACGCCACCGTGTTCTGGGACACGCCGCACGGCCCGGCCGCCCCGCATGCATACCGCAAGGTGACTTTTCCACCGGTTGATTTGTCACGTTATCAGGTGAAAGCGTGGGGAGACGAGGCATGAGACCCGAAGAAGTGAGGGGACAGTCGCCAGCGAGCGGGGCGTCGGCGTTGTTGCGCACTTTCATCGCGATCCCGCTGGACGACGACGCCCGCCAGGCGTTGCAGACGCTGCTGGCGTCGTTGCAGGCGCAAACGCCTCCGCGGCTTGTGCGCTGGACGGCGCCGGCCCACATTCACATCACGTTGAAGTTTTTGGGCGACACGCGACCCGATCAGGTGACGGCGGTGACGGCGGCGCTGAACGCCGTTGCGGCGTCGCGGCCCCCATTTCGGGTGACGTTGGCCGGGCGCGGCTGTTTTCCCAATTTCAAGCGTCCCAACGTGATCTGGGTTGGCGTGCTGGATCATGGCCAACAGTTGCGCCGGCTGGCCGAGTCCATCGAGCGCAGCCTGGTTGGTCTGGGATGGCCGGCCGAGGCGCGCCCCTTCACGCCGCACCTCACGCTTGGCCGCGTCGCCAATCACGCCTCTGGCGCCGAACGCGCCGAGTTGGGCGCCATCATCGCCCGCCAGGAGGTGGGCGAACTGGCGCGCCTTCCCGTCGCCGCCGTACACTTCATACGCAGCGACTTGCGCCCCACCGGTCCCATCTACACCACCCTGAGCATTAGCCCGCTGGCAGGAAATCCAGCGGACTCGGATCATAGCACTCCAGTGCGATCGAGAGAGTGTTTCAGAATTTGAGTGATGGTCAACTAGCGAAGATCACTGGTCTTCGTTATGGTAATTGGTTGTCAACTCACAATCCCACAAAACGAGGCTATCGCCAAATCTTTCGCTCGGCCCTTGCGCTCAGCCCTTGCCCATCGAATTCTGAAACATTCTCACCGGGAGAGTGAAATCGCGCCTGAGGGGCCTACGGCCGGGCGTCCACCTGCGTGGGCGCGTGTGGTGGGGCGAATCACACTCCACCCGATACCGGTCGGCGCCGGCGGGCGTCTCAACCGATTTGACATCCAGACAGCGGCGCGCATAATAGCCTTGTGGGCGCGGGATGGAGGTTAGCGGGCTTTGCGCACCAGCGCGGCGAGCACGCCGAAGGCAAGGGTGGCCAGCAAGAAGCTGAACAACACCTCGGCGGCAAGTCCTGCGAGCTGCGCCTGTAATTGACCGGGCCAGTCGGGCCGAAAGCCGGATGCCGTCCATAACCCGCTGACCCCCTGACCGGCAATCCCCAGAAAGGACTCGGCGCCCATGCCGTTCCAACCTTGACCGAAGCGCCCATCGGCCAGCAGGGCCAGACCGAGCAGACCCATCATGCCCCCAACGCCGAACATCGTCACGCTGCCGGCTCGATCGTCCAGGCACAAAATCTCCTCCAGGAGGTAGGCAACGAAGGGGACGAGCAGACCACACACGGCGCCCAACGCCAGGGCGGCCCAGGGCGGCGTGAAGCCGGCAACCGCCAAACCCGCCGCCGTACCAGCCGCCGCACCGCGCGCCGCCATCAGCGGATCGGACTGGTTGGTCACGAACCAGGTGTAGATGATGGGCAGCAGCGCCCCGCCTGCCCCGGCTAACAACACATTGATCGCCGCCAGTGCCGGTTCCATGTGCGCCCAGGTCAACAGCGGGTTGCTCAACGCCCAACCGATGCTGCCCACCAACAGCAGCCCTGCGCCGGTCACCGTCAGCAGCGGCAGATGCACGGGGGGCAGTGCAGGCGTTTCGCCGGCGGGACGCGGCGCACGCCGGGGCAAGAAGATCAAAACGCCCGCCAGCGCCGTCGCCGCACCGACCAGGAAGACCGGGCCGGCATGGGCAAAATCAACCAGGCCATGACCGAGGCCCAAATTGCGTCCCAGGTTGGCCAGCCAGCCGCCCCCTTCGCTCCAGTTACCGGTCAGCGGGTAGAGCAGGCCGCCGCTGAGCGCGCCGCCCACCAATGTGACCGGCGCCGGCGTCCGCCCACGCAGCGCCAGCAGTGGGATCAGCGCCGCGGTAATGACCCAGGGCAGGCGGCTGATGAAGAGCAGATAGGCGTCCGCCGTCGCGCCGGCGCCCAACAGGCCGAAACCGCTCAGGCCCGCCATGCCCCACCCGGTCCCCCAGCTTTCGTCCAGGGCAGACCATTCCCAGATCAAGCGGTCGAAGCCGGGGCGGCTGTCAACCAGGCCTACGCCGCCGAAATGCAGGGCAAACCCGACCGCCCAGTAGCTGAGCGTCGCCAGGCCCATGGCCGCCAGCAGCGTCGAAGTCGCCTGGCGCGCCTGTTCGGGCGGCAGGCCGCCGGCGGTCAGCAGGGTCAATCCCAGGGGCAGCAGAAAGGCCAGCGCGCTGCTGAAGAGCGACAGCACCAGCGCAGGATCGGGCGGGGCGGGCGTTGCGCCGGCCGCCTGCGCCGGTGTGACCAGCAGCGCGCCGCCGATGAGCGTCAGAAACGCAGCAGGCAGCAGGCGCCGCCAGGACAGCATGTACGAAATGACCAGAAAATCGTGAGTTGTGACAAGAAAGGCTGAGATGTTCTTCTTTTTCATGATAGGGGCAAGTGTACCAGAGATTGCGCCAGGCCCAAAATGGCATCCAGACGCCGCAAGCGGCGTGGCGCCGCTGACGCCCATCTGTCCCAGGGACTGGCGGCCGCAGAAAGATCGGCGTTGCGCATGAAAGATCGCGCGCTGGCCGGGGCGCTCAGCCTGGCGGCCCTGCTGCTCTACGGATTGACCGCCGCGCCGAGCGTGGCGACCGTCTTCGATGATAGCCTGGAGTTCCAGGTTGTCCTGCCCACGCTTGGGCTGGCGCACCCCACCGGCTACCCGCTGTACACCCTGCTCGGCTGGCTTTTCACGCGGCTGCTGCCCCTTGGCGACGCCGCCTGGCGCGCCAACATTTTTTCGGCCGTGGCTGCGGCGCTGACGGTTGGACTGCTCTACCGCCTGCTGCTGCGCATCAGTGGCGCACGTTGGGCCGCGCTGGCAGTCGCCAGCGCCTTTGCCGTTTCGCCCCTGTGGTGGTCGCAAGCGACCCTGGCCGAAGTCTACGCCCTGCACGGCCTTTTCGTCGTCATCCTCTGGCTGGCGGTCTGTGACGCCGGCTCGGCGCCCAACACGCCCGCGTTGCCGCGCCGCCTGCTGCTGCTCAGCGGCCTGGCGCTGACACATCACCGCATGGCGCTCCTGCTGGCGCCTGGACTGGCGCTGCTGGCCGGCCTGCGCTGGTGGGGCGCACAGCGTCCGGCGCAGCGCAGCGCCAGCGCCTGGGCCGCTGTCGTGATGCGAGACGCCGCCAGCGCCGCTGTCTACCTGCTGGCGCCTCTTTCGCTCTACGCCTACCTCTGGCTGCGCGGTCGGGCGATTCCCACCACGGCAGGTGTCTGGCTCGATTCCTGGCCGGCGCTCTGGGAACATGTCACGGCCAGCGCCTATGGCGTCTTTTTTGCGGCACAGCCCGTCACCGCCCGCATTGTAACGCCCCTGCAGCTCGGCCCCATCGTTGCGCTGGCCGGGTTGTGGGGACTGTGGCCCTGGCCGTCGCAGGGGCGACGCTGGCTGGCCCTGACGCTGACCCTGCTCGTGCAAGGTGTCTTTGCCCTCGGTTATCGCACCGCCGATGCCGATGTCTTTTTCCTACCGCTGATCGTGCTCTTCACGCCCTTTGCCGCCGTAGGCGCGACCCGTCTTTGTGACGCCATCCTGTTATGGCTGGCGCAGCAAAGGCGCGCCGGGCTGCACCTACCCGGCCAGGCGGCCAGCGATCGCATCGTCACGCCCATCATCCTGACGCTGCTGCTGGCGGCGATGCCGTTGCAACAGGCCTGGGCCGTGCTCAACGCAGCGCCCCCCGCCCCGCAGACGTGCGAAGAGGTTCTGGCGGTTGGCCTGCCGCCGTCGCTGACACCCAATCGGCGCGGCGACTGGCGCGTCTACGATTGCGCCCAGGACATCCTCAGCCAGCCGCTGGAGCCGGGCGCCGCTGTGATCGGCCTGTTGGGCGAAATGACCCTGTTGCGCTTTTTCCAGCAGACAGCAGCGCAGCGCACCGACCTGCGCACGATCGTCGCCGATGAGGAGGGCGCACGTCGCCAGGCGGTCATGGCCGAACTGGCCGCCGGGCGACCTGTCTACCTGCTGCGCCCGCTCCCCGGTCTGCTCGACGCCGCCGGCACTGCCGCCGGCCTGACTCTCGATGCTGTCGGGCCGTTACTGCGTGTGCGCAGCGCGGCCATGCCGCCGGCGCCCGAACCCGCCGCCCTGCCCCAACCGCTGAGCCTGACGCCCGCTTTGACCGTCGTGGCGGCGACAAGCTGGCCGGTTGCCACGCATCAGGGACGCGTGCAGCGCATCGGCCTGGTCTGGCAGGTTGGCGCCGCGCTTGGCGAAGAATGGCACATCTCGGCCCGCCTGCTCGATGCCTCTGGACGCATCGTTGCGCAGCGCGACGCCGTCCCGGTGCTGCGGGCGCACCCCACCAGCGCCTGGCGGCCCAATGACCGTATCGTTGATGTCTACGATTTGACGCTGGCGGGGCCGGCGGCGCAAGCCGCTTTCACACCGCTGCTGATCCTCTACCGGGCGGCCGATGGGCAAGAGCTGGGCCGCATCACGCTGCCTCCCTTCATTCATTGAGCCATTGAGCGACCGCACACGGCCGGCGCGCCAGCCGCCAATTGGGCGGCCAGCAGCGGCCCGTCAGCCATCCTCATCGTCACAGCCGAGGCGCATTAGGCGCACATCGGGCTGTGTGGTAGAATGATGATGCAATTGCATTTCCTCCGATGATTCAGATTGCAGAAAGAACGCCTGTGTCCGCACTGCCAACCACGCTCACCGCCCCGCTGCAATTGCGCGTACTCGGCCCAATCGAAATTTCATGGCAAGGGCGCCCGTTGGCCATCACACGACGCCAGACCAGGGCGCTGCTTGGCCGCCTGGCGTTTCCGCTTGGCCCGGCGACGCGTGATGAGCTGGCCTTTCTCTTCTGGCCCGACGAACCTCAACGCCAGGCGCGCCGTAAACTGACCCACCTGCTCACCCATCTGCGCCGCGCCCTGCCCCTCCCCAACCTGCTGCTCATGGATGACGATCATGTCGGTTTCGATCCGGCGCTGGCCTGGTCGGATGCGGCGACCTTCGAGACACTATGCGCCACGCCGAGCGGCGCCGGCCGGCGCGCCGCCATGCGCCAGGCGTTGGCGCTCTACCGCGGCCCTCTCTTGCAGGGCCTGGCCGTACCCGAAAACCCGGAGTACGAGCAGTGGCAAGAACGCACCCGCCAATCGCTGCACAACGCCTACTACCTGGCCGTCAGCGTCACGCTGGACGACTGTCAAACCAGTGGCGATTACGAGACCGGGATCGCCCTGGCGGAGCGTTTTTTGGCACAGGATGAGGCGCGCGAAGAAATTCACCGCGCCTTGATGGCGCTCTATGCGCTCAACGGCAACCGTGATGCGGTCATGCGCCAGTTCGACCGCCTGGCGCTCGTGCTGGAGCGGGAGTTGGGGGCCGAGCCGCTCGACACGACGCGCGCCGTCTATCACGCCATCTTGCACGGACGACTCGATCAGTTGAACCAATCCCCCGTGCGCCCCGTGCGCGCCCCGCTGCCCGGCGTCGAGACGCCGCTGTTGGAACGGGATGGCGCGCTGACGCAATTGCGCCAACATCTGGGTCGTGCGCTGCTGCGCCAGGGCCACATCGTTTGGATCAACGGCGAACCCGGCATCGGCAAGACGCGCCTGATGCACGAGTTCATCGAAGCCGAACGCCAGCAGACGCCGCTCCTGGTCGGGTTTGGCAGCGCTCAACGCAGTGAACATCCCTTGCCCTACCAGGCGCTGTGCGAGGCCCTGCGCTCGCTGCCCGACTGGCCTGTTCTGGCGGGGCATGTGGCGCCGATGTGGCGACAGCAGGCGGCGCGCTTGTTGCCCGAAATCCTCACCAATCAAGATGCAGCGCCCGCGCCCGACAACGCCGATGCGGCCGCCGCTCGCCTGCATCTCTTCGATGCGCTCAGCCAGTTGGTCGTGCACCTGGCCGAAATCCGGCCGCTGGCGCTTTGTCTCGACGATCTGCACTGGGCCGATGCGGCGACTCTCGACTGGCTGGCGTTTCTGGGGCGTCGCCTGTACGGCAGTCGCATTCTGATCCTGGCCACCGTGCGCAGTGAAGAGGCCGCGCCGCTGCACGATCTGCGGCATAGCCTGGTGCGCGCCGCCGCCCTGACCGAAATCGAGCTGCCGGCGCTCGGCCCAGCGGCGGTGCAGACGCTGACCGCCCTGGCGCTCGACCCGGCCGCTGCCACCGACGCCGCCACGGCGCAGCTACACCGCGCCACGGGCGGCAACCCCTTCTTCCTGCTGGAGACGTTGCGCGCCCTGCTGGAATCTGGGGTCTGGTCTCGCCTGGGCGCCGCGCCGGTTGTCCTGCCCTTGCCCGACACGGTGCGCCAGGCGGTCATCATGCGCCTGCAGCGCCTGGCGCCCCTGGCGCGGCAGGTGCTGGAAGCCGCCGCCGTCCTCGATCGCCTGGGCGCGCGCGATTTGCTCTATCTGACCGCCGGACGTGATGAGGCAGAAACGGTCAGCGCCACGGACGAGCTGCTCGCACGCCAACTGCTGGCCGAAACCACGACGGGCTTTCACTTCTTGCACGAAATGGTGCGCACGGTCGTCTATCAACAGTTGAGCGTGGGGCGGCGCCTGCTTCTGCACCGCCGGGCCGCTGAAGCGTTGGAAAAGGTCTATGCGCCGGCGATCCATCTGCTGCTGCACGCCAACCAGCCTGGCGCGGCGCTGCGCCATCCGCTGCGCAACCCCCTGCTCGGCGAGGATGAACTGCTGGCGGCGCTGGCGCTGCATCAGATCGCTGCCCGTCAAACCGACGACGGCCCCGAAGTGCACAAGGCGGTCAACTACCTGCTATTGTTGGGCGACCGGGCACGCGGGCTGTACGCCCATCAAGCGGCGGTCGAAGCGTATCAGCAGGCGCTCATGTGGCTCGAACGCCTGGGCGAATATGAGCAGAGCGCCCGCGCCCTGATGAAGCTGGCATTGACGCATCACACCGCCTTCGAGTTTGCCGCGGCGCGCACGGCCTACGAGCGCGCCTTCGTCCTGCTGCAGCGTAGCAGCAGCCTGCCGCTGACCTCCATCGCCCATGCAGCGCAAACGCTGCGCCTGAACTGGACGGAGCCAACGACCCTCGACCCGGCGCAAACCTGGGAATTCTACACCAGCGGCACCGCCGATCTGCTCTTCCGCGGCTTGCTCGAACGCACGCCAGACCTGGGCGTAGCGCCGGCCGTGGCGCAGGCCTGGGATGTGCACGACGGTGGCCTGACCTACCTCTTTCACCTGCGCCACGATGTGCGTTGGAGCGACGATCGGCCTGTCGTTGCGGGTGATTTCGAGTTTGCCTGGAAACGCATCATCACCAGCGTCGAGCGGTCGCCCTATTCGGGCCTGTCGTTCGACGACATCGCTGGCGTCAGCGCCTTTCGCCAGGGACGCCTGACCGACACCGATGGGGTCGGCGTGCACGCGCTGGACGACCGCACACTGTTGGTGCGCCTGGAACAGCCGACCGGCTATTTCCTGCAGTTGATGGCATGCAGCCCCTGGTTTCCGATTCCGCGGCACGTCGTGCAGCAGTATGGCGCTGACTGGACGCAGCCGGAGCATTTCGTCAGCAATGGTCCCTATCGCCTGGCTGCCTGGCAGCGGGGCCAGCGCCTGACCCTGGCGCGCAATCCAACCTACTTTGGCGCCTTCAGCGGCAACGTCGAACGGGTGGAATTGCTCCTGGGCATGAGTCATGCCGAAAGTCTGGCGGCCTACGAGATCAGCCAGCTCGATCTGCTCAATCTCGAAGGGGCCTCGGCCGAGGTGCGCGACCGCGCCCGCCAACGTTTTCCCGGCGATTATCTCCTGCTGCCGACGCTGCGCACCTGGTTTCTACAGTTCGATGCGTCGCGCCCGCCCTTCGACAATCCACAACTGCGGCAAGCCCTGGCCCTGGCGCTCGACCGCACACGTTTGGCGGAAGTGGTGCAGCGCGGCTATGAGTTTCCGGCCAGCGGCGGATTCATCCCACCCGGAATGCCCGGTCACAGCCCTGGCATCGCACTGCCCTACAACCCGCAGGCGGCGCGTGAGGCGCTGGCCGCCGCCGGCTATCCTGGCGGACGCGGCCTGCCGCCGCTCAACGGCCTGAGTCAGGGCGACACAGCCCCCATCTGCCGTTTCTTGCAGCAGCAGTGGCAGGAGAACCTGGGCCTGCGACTGGAGTGGGACACCGTGCCGGTCGGGCAACTGGTCGAACGCCTGTTGACGCAGCGCCCGCTCTTACGCGTCAGCGCATGGGCTGCCGATTTCCCCGATCCAGACAATTTTCTGCACGAAGTGATCTTCCGTCGCATCTACGGCGGCTGGCGTCATGCCCGTTATCAGGCGCTCGTCGCCGAGGCGCGCGTCAGCCAACAACAGGCCAGGCGCATGCGCCTCTATCAGGCGGCCGACGAAATTCTGATGCGCGAAGCCGCCATCGTGCCCCTGCTCTACACCCGCTATCCCCTTCTGCTCAAACCCTGGATCAAACGTTTTCCCACCTCCGCACTCGAATGGTGGTTCTGGAAGGATGTGCTCATGGAACCACCGGCGCTGACTTCGTGATACCGTGCGTAAACTGACCGCGTTTTGCCTCTCAAAAACCGGGTTTGTAGCCACTTTGTAGCCACTCTTTGTGCTATACTACGATTGTGGCTGTACACTCGCTCGCAGCCGATCTGCGACTGGAAATGGGCGCAGAAGGAGGTCATGGTGTTGGATTCTACTCGATATGCATCGTTCATGGTGCGTCTCTGGCGCGAAACCCCGTCTTCGACGTCTGGCGCCTGGCGCGGTGAGGTCGAACACATCCAGACAGGCGAGCGTTGGCCGGTCGAAGACCTGCCGCAGTCTCTCAGTGTGTTGACCGAGCTGGTCAAACAGTTGGATCTTTCCGGCGATATCCAACCTGTGCGCCTCACGCCGTAACCATCACGCCTACTGTCCCCCTAAGGCTGCGCAGCGCCGCTCCCGGCTTCTGCGCCCAAGCCATCTCCCGCCTGAAGAGCGATGATATTCGTGGCTGCATTCCCCCTGTCTGCCGCCCGGGAAACAGACCACGAATGGCATCGAGCACGCAGGATCGGGGCTGCTATCCCTCGTAAGTAGTCTGCGAGGTTTGGTCTTGAGCTTTAGGGTTTACCCCGATCGGGAGGGTGAGCCACTCCCTGGCCCATCCTCCCGATGCTTTTTTCATACGCTCCTCGCCGCCAGCGCCACTCTGGCCCTCCCTCACGCTGTTCGTTCCCGACTTTGGCAGTCCGCCCTCGACGCGGTACAATGCGCCCCATGCCAGCCGAAACTCTCTTTTCCAGGCGCTTGCTCTGGTCGCTGCGCGGGTGGGTTCTTTTGTTGCTGATCCTGCACCTGGCCGCGCCCCGTTTTGGCGAAGCGATGGCCTGGGGCCTTTGGCCTGTGACGTTTGTGACCCCGCCGGTGCGTTGGGCGTTGGCGCTCAGCGTGGCCATCCTCTGTCTGCCGCCCGTCAGTAGCCGCTTGCTGGCGGTCCTGCGCCCATTGACCCGCTCCCCGCAGATGCCGCCATCACCACCCTGGCGGCTGTTCACGGCAGCGGCGTTGCTCTCGCTGCCCATCTTCTGGACCTGGCGCCTGGCGCACACACGCTGGGGCGACGCCTATCTTCTAACCAACGCTATTTCCTATCCCGATCCGGCCTTGCGCCTGGTCTTCACCTGGCAGGCGCCTGCGACGGTCTTCTGGCATGCGCAACTTTGGGCGCTGGGCCAACGTCTCTGGCAGTGGCCCGACGCATTTCTCGCCTACGCCCTGACCAGCACTGCGGCGGGCGGCGTCTTCGTTTTGACGGCGCTGCTGCTGGCCTGGGAGGTGGGGCGCACGCGCGGCCAACGGCTGCTGCTGGCTGGTCTTTTGCTCAGCCTGGGAACGATGCAGCTCTTTTTTGGCTATGTCGAGAACTACAGCCTGCCCGCGGCGGCCATCTTGCTCTATCTCTGGCTGGCGGCGCGCTGTCTGACGGGCAAGACGCCGCTCTGGCTGGCGACGCTCGTTCTGGCAATGGCGCACGGGCTGCATCCGTCCACGCTCAACCTGGCGCCATCGCTGCTGATCTTGATGCTGGCGAACGCCCGGCGCCGCGGCTGGCCGCGCACGCTGCTGCACGCGGCGGGGCCGCTGCTGCTGGTGGGCGCTGGCGTGATCTTGCTGATGGAAGCGGGCGGGCACGGCATCGCCGCCCTGCTGACGAGCGATCGCCCCGGTGGAGGCGACGCCCGCTGGCTGGTTCCGCTGTGGACAACGACGACGCGCTGGGAACATTACACGATGTTTTCCTGGGGACATCTCCTGGACATTGCCAACCAGCAACTGCTCAGCGCGCCGATCAGCCTGGCGGCGGCGCTGTTGAGTGTGCCGGGCTGGCGCTACATCAGGCCGGCGCTGGCCGCATCGGCGGCCTGGTTGCCGGCCTATGCGCGCTTCTTGATCGTTGCCGCCGCCGGCAGCCTGCTGTTCATCTGGCTGTGGAATCCGGACTATGGCGGGCAGCGCGATTGGGACCTCTTCAGCCTGGCCAGCCTGCCGCTGACGGTGTTGGCGGGGCTACTGGTGGGTCATGCACTCAACGAGGAGGGCGACCGCTGGCAAGCCGCCCTGCCGCTCTTGGGCGCGGCGATCTTTCACAGCGCCGCCTGGATTTTTCAGAATACGCGGCCGTGGGAGTGGAGTTGAGGGGGAGGAGTCGGGAATGAGGGAAGCGGGGCGTTTTGGTGATGGTTTGTTGGTCGCGTTGATTGTCAGCGCGATTGTAGGGCTGTTGCTGACGGCTGGCGGGGCGATTGGCTATGTTGTGGTGGCTTCGGATTTGCCGGCGCCGGATGAGTTGCAGAACCGTGCGGCGCGCTTTGTCAGTACACGCATTTTCGATCGCAACGGCAAGCCGCTGAATGAGGTGTATGACGCGGACGCAGGGCGACGTTCGCTGGTGACGTTGGATCAGATTGCGCCGGCGCTGGTGCAGGCGACCATTGCCACCGAGGATGCAAATTTCTACCTGCACCCCGGCGTTGATCCCATCGGCGTCGCACGCCTGATCTGGCGCGCTGTGCGCGACCGTGAGGCGGCCATCGGCGGCTCGACGATCACGCAGCAATTGGTCAAGCTGGTCTTTTTGACGCCGGAACGCACCGTGGAGCGCAAGATCAAAGAGGCAATCCTGGCAGCCGAGATCACGCGTACCTACCCGCGCGACCGCATTCTGGAAATCTACCTGAATGAAATCAACTACGGCAGCGCATCCTACGGCATCGAGACGGCGGCGCAGACCTTCTTCGGCAAGCCGGCGCGCGACCTGACCCTGCCGGAAGCATCACTGCTGGCCGGCCTGCCTCAGGCGCCCGCGTTCTACGATCCGTACACCAACCCGACCGGGGCCAAGGCGCGTCAGGCGGTCGTGCTGCGTTTGATGGTCAAGGAAGGCTACATCACGCCGCAGGAGGCCGACGATGCCTGGCTGGCCTGGGATGCACAGAATATCCCGCTCGTTCCCCTGCGCTACACGTTCGAAGCGCCACATTTTGTGGTCTATGTGCGCGAGCAGTTGGAGCGCGCCTATGGACCAGAAATGCTCTACAAGGGCGGTTTGCAGGTCTATACCACGCTCGACAGCGATCTGCAGAAGCTGGCCGAAGAGGCGGCGCGGGCGCGCATTGCCCGTTTCACGCCGCAGCAGTCGGTGACGAACGCGGCGTTGGTGGCGCTGCAGCCGCAGGCGGGCGAGATTCTGGCCATGTTGGGCAGCGTTGACTTCAACGCAGCCGAAATCTCCGGCCAGGTCAACGTGGCGATCAGCCCGCGCCAGCCCGGTTCGGCCATCAAACCGCTGACCTACCTGGCGGCGTTTCAACTGGACCGGGACTGGTACACGCCGGCGACGACGCTGTTGGACATTCGCACCGAATTTCCCGATGGCGCTGGCCGCCCGCCCTATATTCCGAAAAATTACGATGACAAAGAGCACGGTCTGGTGACGGTGCGCAGCGCGCTGGCCAACTCGTACAACATTCCGGCGGTCAAGGCGCTGCAACACATCGGCATCCCGCAACTGATCGCCCTGGCGCCGAACCTGGGCATCGGGAGCCTGACGCGCACCGACTATGGCCTTTCACTGACGTTGGGCGGCGGCGAGGTGACGTTGCTGGAACTAACCGGCGCTTACGCCGTGCTGGCCAATCAAGGCGTCTACATGCCGCCGATCGCGATCCAGTGCGTGCTGAGCGCCGATGGAAAGTTGCTCGGTCAGGGCGTGCCACAGCCAACGGCGGCGCCCTGCCGGGCAGCCGCCGATCAGCCGCACGGCGCGCTGCTGATCGAACCGGCGGCGGCTCGACGCGCCGTTGCCGAAAGCGTTGCCTTTCAGATTACTTCGATCCTGGCCGACAATGAGGCGCGCACACCGGCCTTTGGCGCCAACAGCGTGCTGCGCTTGCCGGGCGACCGCCCCGCGGCTGTCAAAACCGGGACGACCAACGACTATCGCGATAACTGGACGGTGGGCTATACGCCTGACCTGGCTGTGGGCGTTTGGGTCGGCAACAGCGACGGCGCACCGATGCGCGGCGTCAGTGGTGTGGCGGGCGCCGGGCCAATCTGGAACGGGTTCATGGCCGGCGCACTGAAGGGCAAGGCGCATGTCCCCTTTTCGGCGCCGGCGGATATCGAGTTGATCGAGGTTTGCGCCGACTCGGGGACTGTGCCGGGCGCAAGCTGCCCGGCGCGCCGTGCTGAGGTCTTTGTCAGGGGGCGCGGGCCGCTGAGCGCCGAGTTCGATATCCATCGCCAGGTGCGTATTTTCAAGCTGGGCGAGCAGGAGTTTCTGGCGCCGCCCGAATGTCCCGATCAACTGGTGGAGGTGCGGCCCTACGTCGTCTATCCACCAGAGGGGCGCCAGTGGGCCATCGAGCATGGCATTCCCCAACCGCCAACAGACGTTGCGGTCAACTGCCAGGCGCCGGACATCGCGATTCGCCAACCGGCGGAGGGCGAAACGGTGAGCGGTTGGGTCACGTTGTTTGGCCGCACGGCGCTGGCCGATTTCGATCGTTTCAGCGTCGAGTACGGTGAGAGTCACGACCCGCTTGGTTGGGGTCAGGTGGCAGGGCCGTTTTTCACGCCGGTGGAGGATGGCGCCCTGGCGACCTGGGACGCCAACGCGCTGACGCCCGGTCCCTACACCCTGCGCGTGCGCGTGTGGGATCGCGCCAGGCGCGAGTTCGAGGCGCGCGTGCGCATCTTCCTGGCCGCGGCGCCGCCCACCTCCACGCCCGAAGTCACGTTCTCACCGACGCCCGATCTGTTTGCGACGTTCACGCCGACGCCCATTTTGCCGACGGCGACGCCAACGCCCGACATCTTGGTGACGCCGACGCCAGAAATCACGCCGACGCCGCCTCCGGGTGAGACGCTGGTTGTGCGCCTGGATCAGCCGTTCGACGGCGATACGGTGCGGGGCGTCGTGGAGATCATCGGCGCGGCGTATGGTTCGGCGTTTGCCAGCTATCGCCTGGAATTAGGACAGGCGCCCGATCCTACCGTCTGGCTGCCGCTGCTTGTCAGCGCAACGACCCCGGTGGAGCCGGCAGGGTTGCTGGCGACCTGGGACACGATGACCGTCGCCGATTCGACGTATGTCCTGCGCCTGGTGGCCACGCGCTGGGATGGTAGCGAGGCGGAGGCGCGCATTCAAGTCAACGTGCAGAATGCGTCATGATGGGGCAGGGGAGAGTGGGGGAAGTAGAAAACAGGGGTGAGGAAGTAGACATCTCTGCGTTTTTCCGCTCTCCCCCCTCACTCACCCTCGCGTCTTAACACTCTCTCCCCATCCCCTCGTTTCCCCATCCCCCCTGTCTCCCCATCCCCTCGTTTCCCCATCCCCCCTGTCTCCCCATCCCTTCGTCTCCCCACCCCTTCGTTTCCCCATCTCCCTCCCACCGGGATTTGCCTTTCTCCCATCATGGAGTATACTGCGCACTCCCAGGATACAGTAGGCGCCCGCTCCGCCAGCGGGACAAGGGGAGTAGCAGCCCACGTATGATGCCTGAAACGCCGTTCACATCCCCATCAGCCGACCTGACTGCCGCCCTGGCGCCGTTCGAGGGCCGGGGACGCGCTGACCTGCTGCCCTGCCTGCAAGCGGTGCAGCGCATCCACGGCTGGCTGTCACCGCAGGCGGCGGCTTGCGTCGCCGAGACGCTGCGCATCCCCGCCGCCGATGTCTTTGGCGTCATCGAATTCTATTCCATGCTCTACGAACAGCCGCATGGCCGGCAGATGCTGCGCGTCTGCGACGATGTCGCCTGCTACCTGGCGCACCCCATCAACAGCGAAGACGTGCGCGCCGCCATTGCCAGCCGTACCGGCCTGCGCCAGCATGGCCAGACCACCCCCGACGGTGCATTCACCCTCGAACTGATGCCATGCCTGGGCCGCTGCGCCGGCGCCCCCGCCCTTCTGCTCGATGACGCCCCCCTGCCCGCCGCCGCACTGCTCGACCATCTACACACCACCCCCAATGCCCAGATTCCTCTTCCCGCCGCCCCATCGCCAATCCCCATCCTCGGCGAACCGGTTTTGACCGCCCACCTGCGCCAGCTCGACCCCTGGAGCCTGGCCAGCGGCGAGGCGCATGGCGCCTTTGCGGCGCTGCGCCATGCCCTGCACACCATGACCCCCGCCGAAGTCGTACAGGCCGTCGAGGCCTCCGGCCTGGTGGGGCGCGGCGGCGCAGCGTTTCCCACCGGCGTCAAGTGGCGCAGCGCAGCCGACGAACCGGCGACGCCCAAAATGGTGGTCTGCAACGCCGATGAAAGCGAGCCGGGCACCTTCAAGGATCGGGCATTGCTGCTTGGCGATCCATTTCGCGTGATCGAAGCGATGGCGCTGGCCGCCTACGCCATTCAAGGACAGGGGCAGGTGGGCGGCTACATCTACCTGCGCGGCGAATACGCCGACCTGGCGCCCCTGTTGGAAAACGCCCTAACCGCCTGCCGTCAGGCCGGCTATCTGGGCAAACGCATGCTCGACAGCAAGCTGAGTTTCGACATCACCTTGCGCCTGGGTGCTGGCGCCTACATCTGCGGTGAGGAGACCGCCCTGTTCGAATCCATCGAAGGCAAGCGCGGCATGCCGCGCATCAAACCGCCCTTCCCCACCCAGGCGGGTTTGTTTGGCCAGCCGACGGTCATCGGCAACGTCGAAACCCTGTTCAACATCCCGCCCATCGTCCGTCGCGGCCCCGGCTGGTTGCGCCAGCACGGCACAGCGCAGTCGCCCGGCTGCAAGCTCTTCTGCGTCAGCGGCCGCGTGCAGCGTCCCGGCGTATACGAACTGCCGCTCGGACGGTCGCTGCGCCATCTGCTCTACGACCAGGCGGGCGGGCCGTTGCCCGGTCGTCGTCTGACCGCCGTTCTATTGGGCGGGGCAGCCGGAACATTCGTCGCCCCCGCTCATTTCGACGTGGCGCTCGACTGGCAGTCGTTGCGCGAGATCGGCGCAACGCTCGGCTCCGGCGCCGTCATCGCGCTCGACGATGCCGCAGCGCCCTGGGAGGTAGTTGGACGGGTCGCGCGTTTCTTTGCGCATGAGTCGTGCGGCAAGTGCTTTCCCTGTCAACTGGGCACGCAGCGCCAGGCGGAGATCGTGGAACGCCTGCGCAATGGCCAGCCTCGCCCATCCGACTGGCGCGATCTGGACGATCTGGCCGGCGCGATGCGAGACGCCTCGCTCTGCGGCTTGGGGCAAACCGCCTCCAGCGCCGTTTCGAGCGCCGTGGAGCTGTTTTCAGTCTGATGGACGGTCTGGTTGCCTGTCGTTACGCTGTGTTCGAGCGAGGCGTCTGGCGCATGGTGGACGGCGCCGCGCCCGGCGAAGGATTCTTGCGTCTGCACGTCAACGGTCAGGAGTTGGCCACGCTGATGTGTTCCCCCTTCGAACAGGAGACCCTGGCGCTCGGCTTCCTGCGCGCCGAAGGGCTGATCCAAACAATGGACGATGTACGCCTGGCGACGGTCTGCCCAAGCGGGTCTTGCGTGGATGTGTGGCTGCGCAACGCCCATTTCGAGCCGCCCCGCCGCGTCATCATCACCTCTGGCTGCGGCGGCGGCGTCACCTTCGACGATTTGGCCGGGCAGCAGGCGCCCATCGCCTCGATGCGACGCGTGCAGCCGGAGCAACTGATGCGCCTGATGAGCGAGCTGCAGGAGGCCGCCGAGTTATACCGCACGGCGCGCGGCATCCACACCAGCGGTCTGAGCGACGGCGAGCGCCTGCTGCTGGCGGCGCAGGATGTCGGACGTCACAACACCGTGGATCGCCTGTGGGGCAAGTGTCTACGTCTTGGCCAGGTCACCGATGACCTGATCCTGCTTTCCACAGGCCGCATCAGTTCTGAAATGCTCGGCAAGGCGGCGCGGATGGGCATCGCCATTGTCGCCAGCCGTACATCCCCCACGGCGCTCGCCATCGAACTGGCCCGCGCCTGGAACATCACCCTGATCGGCTACCTGCGCCCAGGCAGCCTGCGCACCTACAGCGCCCCCGAACGTCTGCATGCAGCCTTCGACGCCGCAGGCGCGGCCAGTGCAGAAGGCGGCGTGACGGGCGTCGCATGACCAATGGCACTTTCGAGCATTCACCCGCAGAGAGGTAACTATGGCGCTCAATCAAGTTCACAACTACACCATTTGGCATCAGGCCGGCAGCGACAAGGCCGAGATTCGGCTTCTGCTCGATAACGGCTCGCTGGCGACCATCAGCAGCCTGCCGTTGGCATCGGCCAGTTTCATCATTGACATGCTGCGCAACGAAAAGCCGCTCTACTGGGACAGCGTTGCGCGGCTGATCTACACTTCCTCTTGGGAACCGGTGGGCGAGGAAGAATAGGGAGGCGGGCCGATGGACGATTCATCCGGGCGCCCGACGGTTGGCTCGGCGACCTGCGCCGTGGTCATTAACGGGCAGGCGACGACGGTGGCGGCGGGAACGACGATCCTGAAGGCCGCCGCCGCCATCGGCATCGAGATTCCGACCCTCTGCTATCACCCCAACCTGACGCCCAACGCCGTCTGCCGCCTGTGCGTGGTGGAACCGGCGCGTGGGCGTACGCTGATCCCGGCCTGCGTCGGGCCGTGCGTCGAGGGGCTGGAGGTGCATACCGACAGCGAGCGCGTCCTACGCGCCCGCAAGGTCATTCTGGAACTGCTCCACGCCGCCGCCGACTGCTCGCAATCGCCGCAAATTGCCGAACTCAGCGCCCGCGCCGGCGCCGACCCGGCGCGCTTCGACGACGGGCCGCGCCGCCAGACGCCCATCGCAGACGACAACCCCTTCTTCGTACGCGACTACAGCCAGTGCATCCTGTGCTGGCGCTGCGTGCAGGTCTGCGCCGACGACGTGCAGAACACCTTTGCCTTGACCCTGGGGCAGCGCGGTTTTCAGACGCACATCGCCACCTTCTTCGATGCGCCGCTGCCAGAAACGACCTGCGTCTTCTGCGGCAACTGCGTGGAGGTCTGTCCCACCGGCGCGCTCAAGGGGCGCCAGGAGTGGCTCCTGGAACAAGGGCTGACCCTGGCAGAGGTCCTGGCGCAGTCTGGACGCCGGCGCAACCGTGACCGGGTGACTCTAGCCGCATAGACGCCGCCCCTGCACGGGGCAGCAAGAGGTAGAAACGGCATGATTGCACATCACAAGACCCGCTCGACTTGCGCCTATTGCGGCGTCGGCTGTCAGGTCGAACTGCACACCGACGCCAACGGCGTGATCTATCGCGTCAGCGCCCCGGCAGACGTCGCGCCCAACTATGGCCGGCTGTGCGTCAAGGGGCGCTTCGGCCTGGATTTCGTCTATCATCCGAGCCGCCTGACCACCCCGTTGATTCGACGCGACGACGCCGAATCAACGGGAGGCCGGGCCGGGCGGGCGCGCCGGCGCCCGCTGGACATGGCCGATTTCCGCCCGCTGAGTTGGGACGAGGCGCTCGATCTGGTGGCGCAGCGACTGGTTGGCGTCAAGGCGCGGCATGGCGGGGACGCCATCGCCGCGCTCTGTTCGGCCAAAGCGACCAACGAGGACAACTACGTCTTTCAGAAGCTGGTGCGTCATCTTCTCGGCGCCAACAATGTGGATCATTGCGCCCGTCTCTGCCACGCCGGTTCGGTGACAGGCCTGCAAATGGCGATTGGCTCATCGGCCATGTCCAACGCCATCGCCGAAATGCCCAACCTGGAGTGCTTCATCGTCACCGGCTCCAACACCACCGAAACGCATCCGGTCATCGCCACCTTCTTGAAACAGGCGGTGCGCAGAAACGGCGCCCGCTTGATCGTGGCCGATCCCCGCCACATCGAGCTGGTGGATTTTGCCGAAGTCTGGCTGCGTCAAAAGCCGGGAACCGACGTGATCCTGTGGCAGGCGCTGGCGCATGTCATCGTGCAGGAAGGACTCTGCAACGCCGCCTTCATCGCCAGCCGCACCGAAGGATTCGACGCCTATGCGCAGAGCCTGGCGCGCTGGACGCCCACGCACGCCGAGGCGTTGACCGGCGTACCAGCGCAGGACATCGTGCGGGCGGCGCGGCTCTATGCGCAGGCGGGGCGGGCGGCCATCTACTGGGGCATGGGCATCAGCCAGAGTACGCACGGCGCCGACAATGCACTGGCGCTGGCCAATCTGGCGCTGCTGTGCGGTCACCTGGGCGCCGAGGGGACGGGTCTCAATCCACTGCGCGGGCAGAACAATGTGCAAGGGTGCTCGGACGCCGGCGGGCTGTTCAACGTCTTTCCCGGCTATCAGCGCGTGGATGATCCGGCGCAGCGCGCCAAATTCAGTTGGGCCTGGGGAGCGCCGCTCAACCCGGAGCCGGGCCTGGCCACGCCGGAGATGGTGGATGGCGCCGGCAGCGGGGCCGTGCGCGCCCTCTACGTAATGGGTGAAAATCCGCTGATGAGCGAGCCGAATCTGGCCCATGCCCGGCGCTGTTTGGAGAACCTGGAGCTGATCGTGTGTCAGGACATCTTCTTCAACGAAACCTGTGCCTATGCAGACATCATCCTGCCCGCTGCCTCGTTTGCAGAAAAAGAGGGCACCTTCACCAACTCTGATCGTCGGGTGCAGCGGGTGCGCGCCGCCATCGAGCCGCCGGGGCAGGCGCGGGCCGACTGGCAGATTGTGTGTGACCTGGCGCGGCGGACGGCGGCGCAGTTGCAGGCGGCCGGCCTGGCGCCGGGTGCGCCCGGCGCCGATCTGCCGGCCGAGGCCCCGGCCGCCGTACACGACCTGGCGTTTGGCGCCTTCAGCGGTTACAATTACAGGCATCCGGCGGACATCTGGCAAGAAATGGCGCACCTGACGCCGCCGTTTCAAGGCATCAGCTATGCGCGGCTGGAGGCAGAGGGAGGGGTGCACTGGCCCTGCCCCACGCCTGCCCACCCCGGTTCGCCCTATCTCTTTGCGGAGTCTTTTCCAAGTGGGCGCGGCAAATTCCACAGCCTGGACTTCCTGGAATCGCACGAACTGCCGGATGCCGACTATCCACTCATGCTGTCAACGGGGCGCGTGCTGTTTCATTGGCACGGCGGCACGTTGACCCGTCGTTCCAAATTGGATCAAATCTACCCGGAAGCGGTGGTGGAGGTGCATCCAGATGACGCCGCCGCGTTGGCGCTTGCATCTGGATCGTGGGTCGAGGTGGCGTCACGCCGTGGGCACATCGAATGCAAGGTGTTGGCGACGGGGCGCTCGCCGCGGGGCGTGGTCTTCTTGCCGTTTCACTTTGCCGAAGCCGCCGCCAACGAGCTGACCCTGCACGATCTCGACCCGCTGGCCAAGATTCCTGACTACAAAGTGTGCGCCGTGCGCCTGACGCCGCTGGCGCGCCCCGCCGGCGCAGTTGCCGGAGTCAACAGCCCTGGCGCCCGGCGCGCCGCCTGACGAGCTGCCTGCCGCGGCGCGTCCTGGCTGGATTGGCTGCGTCACGCCGAGCTGGCGCAACACAGCGAGCGTTTGGGGCGGCGGCGGCTGCCAGAGCCATCCCACCCGCAGCCAGAAGCCGGGCAGCGCTGCCGAGCGATAGATACCATCCTGGTCAGGCGCTATCAGACGGTAGAGGCCCTCTTGATCGAGCTGATAGAATTCGGCGCGCCTGGTTTGCGGACAACATCTGTTTGCGCAAGGGTCGCTCTGTCGGTTCAGCAGCAGAGATCACCCGTTCGACAAGATCATCGGTCAGGGTTCTCATGCTTCACCTCCGAGGGCTTTCACAGCCGCGGCATGTGTGTGTGTGCGCTCTGTAAAAGCCCTCGTCTCCAGCTCAGGGGCTGTCACGAAATAAGCATTTCATCTGTGCCTCGTGGGTGAGCGTGTGACGTAACATCTCAATAATTCGGGGCAAAGACCTGTCAGGTTTCCCCTACTTTTCCCCTACTTATTGAGATGATACCGTGTGACCTGCAACACTGATTGTATGACGTCCCCTGTGTATCGCGCAGACCGGCGTCGAAGGCAAGCCCTGCCTCGTTACGGCTGCAGTCGCAGCGTGTTGACCGCCCTGACCTGGTCGCGGTCGAAGCGCATCGGCAGGTAGACCACACCCTGCCAGCGGGCGATCAAATCGTCGTAGTGACCACTGAGCACATTGCCCGACTGGCCTGTGGTGTGCATGAAGCGGCTGTCGTTCCAGTCGCCCACGGTAATGATGTGCCGGTAGGAGGGCACGTGGCGCTGCGAAAAGGGCGCACTGGCGCGGAACGGCGCCACGTTGACGGTCGAACCGTCGCCGCCGTTGGCAATCTGGCGGCTGAAAATGCCCTTGAGCGCGCCCACCTGATCGAAGGGATTGTGCGGGAACACGGTGAAATGCACCTTGTCCCAACGCCAGCCTGCGATGTTGTCGTTGCCCATCCGCTCCGTCAGGTCTTCCAGCGCCGCTTGCAGCGCCGTGCGCTGCGCAGCGCCGCAATCCTCGACCCCCGGCGTCAGCACGTTGTCGCACCAGGGGCTGTTGGACTGATCGAGCGTTTGCGCTAGATAGGTGGGGTGAAAACCTTTCAGGAATTCCTCGCTCAGCGCCTTCCCCAGATCGTCCTCTAGCAGCGCCGGCTGCAGGTGCACCAACCAGGCGGCGTAGATGGCCGCCGCGGCGCTGTCCTGTCGCATGACGCCATCCCAGGTCTTGAGAATGTCGAGTGCCCGCGCCTGTTCCGGCGTTTGCGTGGGTGTGCGCAGCAGGTAGGGCAGCAGTTCCAGCGCTTGCAGTGACTTCTGATCAGCGTGCATGGCCGCCATGTCATCGGGCGACAGTGTGGTTTTCTCTTCGATCATCTGCACGATGCGATCGGCCCGATAGCGGGGCGCCCAGTCGGACGCCAGGAAGTAGGGGTAGCTGTCGGCGACGACCTTGTTGTTGGCAGTGGCGATGTAGCCGCTGGTGGGGTTGAAGTCGTGCGGCAGTTCGTCAAACGGGATGAAGCCGGTCCAGGCGTGTTCATCGTTCCAACCGGGCGAGGGCATGTAGCCGTTGCCCGCCGCCCGCACAGGAATACGGCCAGGGCCGTAGTAGCCGATGTTGCCGTCCAGGTCGGCGTAGACAAAGTTTTGCGACGGCGTGACGTAGGCGCGCAGCGCGCTGCGGAACTCGTCCCAGTTGCCCGCGTACATCACCCCCAGGAACGCCTCCAGCGTCGTGTCCCCCGGATCGAGCGCCGTCCAGCGCAGGGCCAACGTTGCGCCGGCGTCGCCGATGGCATCGCTGATGAGCGGGCCGTTGCGGCTGGCGCGGGCCGCCCACTGAATCGGCTCCTTGCGCCCCTTGACCTGAATCGTCTCGCTGACGATCGTCAGCGGCCGCCAGGCGCCGTTGACTTCTACCTCGTTGGGGTTGGCCGGGTTGACGCGCTCGACGTACAGGTCCTGCACGTCCGGCCCCAGATTGGTAACGCCCCAGGCAACGCGGTCATTGTGCCCGGTGGGAACGCCGGGCATGCCGGGCAGCGTTGCGCCGATGACGTGCAGGCGGTTGCCCTGAATGCTTGCCAGGTACCAGATGGAAGGAATCTGTGCGCCCAGGTGCGGGTCGTTGGCCAACAGCGGCTTGCCGGTCGTCGTGCGCGCCCCGCTGACGACCCAGTTGTTGCTGCCGATGTTCAGCGCATCGGCGCCGAGCAGCGCGTTGACCTGCTGCGTCAGTGCGACCAGCCCATCGGCGCTCTTGCCCAGGTTGGGTAGGATCAGCGACCCAGCGGCGGGATATTCGGGGAAGAGCTGTGCGGCGCGTTCGGCTCCCAGCGCCTGATAGATTTGTGCGCGCAGCAGCTCGGAATCATAATCGCCGCCCAGGTTCCAGGCCATCATCTTGGCCCAGACCATCACGTCGGCGGGCTGCCAGGGCGCCGGGCTGAAGCCTAGAATGGTGAATTCGACCGGCAGGGCTGGCTTGGCGGCCAGGAAGGCGTTGATGCCGTCTACGTATGCCTGCACTACCTGCTGTGCCTGCGGTGAAAGGGCATCCCAGGCCTGCTGCGCCGCACGGTACGTGCCGAGGGTGCGCAGGAACTTGTCGGTTTCAACGGTAGATTCGCCCAAAATCTCCGACAAGCGGCCGGCGCCGATACGGCGCTGAAACTCCATCTGCCACAGCCGATCCTGAGCATGGACATAGCCAAGCCCGAAGATCGCATCGAGGTCGTTGGCGGCGTAGATGTAGGGGACGCCATCAGGGTCGCGCACGATCTCGACCGGGCCTTGCAGCCCCTGGACTTTGACCGTGCCGTTGACTTGTGGGAGAGAACGACGCAGGAACAGGTACCCACCAGCAGGCACCAGGATGAGCAGCGCCAGCACGATGCCGGCCAGTGTGAGAAGAACTCGACGCATGAAAACGATCGCCACCTTTCCAATCTATGCAATTCTATGCAATCTGACCCAATCTGAGAACAATGAAATCGCATTGTGCGCTGTCAGACCGTTTCGCCGCTCAAGATGATCTTGGCGGGAAAGTCCTTTTCGCTGCGTTGGGGGCGAATGACGCAGTTGCGCCCGATGCGGACGCCCGCAGGGATGCGCGCTTCGGTGCCGACGACGGTCAGGCCGGTGCTGAAGCGCGCCGGGTCGGCGCGATGGGGGGTATTGTCATCGCCGGCGCCCACCTCGGCCCCTGCGCCGACCACAACGTCGGTGTCAATGATGGCGCGATCCACAATGGCCCCCTCGCCGATGATGGTGTCGCGCATGATGATCGAGTCGCGCACCAGCGCTCCCGGCGCCACATAGACCCCCGGCGAGATGATCGAGTGTTCGACGCGTCCCTCGATGCGGCAGCCATCGCAGAGCAGATTGCCATCGACGCGCGCCTCGGCGCCAACCCAGGCCGGCGGGCGCTCCTCGCTGCGGGTGTGGATCACCCAGCGCGGGTCGTCCAGCTCCAGGGCGGGTGTTTCGGCCAGCAGCGCCATGTTGGCTTCCCAGTAGGCTTGCAGCGTGCCGATGTCAACCCAGTAACCGTCGAAATGATGGGCGAAGACGCGGCGGCGCTTGACCAGCGCCGGGATCACCTCGCGGCCAAAGTCAACCTGATCCTTGCCCTCGCGCAGCAGCCAGTCTACCAGCACCTCGCGCTTGAAAACGTAGATGCCCATCGAGGCCAGGGTGCTGCGGGTGCGGCGCGGCTTTTCTTCAAAGTTACTGATGCGCCCGTCAATCTCGGTCTTGACCATGCCAAAACGATAGGCATCGTAGGGGCTGACCTCGCGCACGGCCAGAGTCACATCGGCGTTGCTCTGTTCGTGAAAGGCCAGCAATCTGCGATAGTTCATCTTATAGACGTGATCGCCAGCCAGGATGAGCACCGTGTCCACGTTCTGTTCCTGCACAAAGCCGAGGTTGTAACGAATGGCGTCGGCGGTGCCGCGCTGCCAACCGCCCCCCTCACGCGTGGGGTAGGGCTGCAGCACACGCACCCCGCCGGTCGCACGGTCGAGGTCCCACGGCTTGCCCAGGCCGATATGATCCATCAGTTCGCGGGGCTGATACTGTGTCAACACGGCCACGTTGTAGATGTCCGAATTGACACAGTTGGAAAGGACGAAATCAATGATGCGGAATTTGCCGGCAAACGGCACAACCGGTTCGGCCCGCTGCGTCGTCAGAACGCTTAGCGCCGGGCTTTCACCACCGGCCATGATCATGGCGAGCGTTTTCATGATGTTTCTCTTTGCGCCTCCTGACTCAGCTCACAGTTTCGCCGCTGGCAATCGTCAGGCCAGGGAAACTGCTTTCGTCGGTATCGCCGTCAATCAAGACATTGCGACCGATGCGGGTGTTGGGGGGAACACGCGCGTCCTTGCCGATCACCGTGACGCCGGTGTTGAGCTTATCCGGCTCCTTGACGTTTGGCTTCATGTCGTCGCCCTCGCCAATGACGGCGCCGGCGCCAATCCAGACGTTCTTGTCAATGATCGCCTTGTCCACGACCGCGCCAGGCCCAATGTAGGTGTCGTTCATGATGATCGAGTCACGAATCGAAGCGCCCGGCGAGACGTAGACGCCCGGCGAGAGCACCGAATGTTCCACATGACCGCGCACGTTGCAGCCATTGGAAATCTGGCTCTTGACCACCTTCGCCTGCAGGCCGATCTTGGCCGGCGGCCGCTCCTCGCTGCGCGTGTGGATGACCCAACTGGTGTCGTACAGGTCGAGCGCAGGCTCCGCTTCCAACAGCGCCAGGTTGGTTTCCCAGTAGCTCTGGATCGTGCCGACATCCACCCAGTAGCCCTCGAACGGATAGGCGAAGACCGACAGATCGCTAATCATGCCGGGGATGACGTGTTTGCCGAAGTCCAGGCTGGCCTCTTTGGCCGCGCCCTGGCGCAGGCGCTGCTCCAGGATGTCACGGTCGAAGACGTAGATGCCCATCGAGGCCAGGGTGCCTTTGTCGCGCTGTTTGGGTTTTTCGGTAAACTCGACGACGCGCTGATTTTCGTCCACGGTCATGATGCCGAAACGGTCGGTCTCTTCCAGCGGCACGTTCATAACAGCCACCGTCAGCCCTGCGCCGACCTCCTGATGGTAACGGATCATGGCGCCATAGTCCATCTTGTAGATGTGATCGCCCGACAGAATCAAGACCAGATCGGCCTCGGTGTCCTGCAGATAGCCGAGGTTCTGAAAAACAGCATCGGCGGTGCCCTTGTACCAATCTTCGGCGCGGCGTCCCTTGTAGGGCTGCAGCAGGCGCACGCCGCCCCGATTGCGGTCGAGGTCCCACGGCTTGCCGATGCCGATGTGATCGTTGAGCGAGTGAGGACGATACTGCGTCAGGACGGACACGTTGTAGATGCCCGAATTGACGCAGTTGGAGAGGGTAAAGTCAATGATGCGGTATTTGCCGGCAAACGGGACAGAGGGCTTGGCGCGCTTTTCGGAAAGCACGCTCAATCGCGCTCCTTCGCCGCCGGCCAGAATCATGGCGACGATCTTCTTCAAGGCTTACCTCCCTGGGCCGTGTAGAACGGCCGGTTTGCAGATAGATAAAGACTGACCTTCATCGGCGGCCGGGCCTCGCCTAACCGGCGGGCGCTGCCACCGCTTCCAACCATTGATCGGCGCACCACCCCTGCCCGGCTTCGCCTTTCACTTCCCACCAGGTATAATTGTCGGCAACGACAGGCCCCTGCAGGATGGTCAGGATGACGCCAGCGGGAAAGCGTGTGGTCAACTGGAAGCGCAGCCCGGCGTCGCGCCGGGCGTTCAAGAACTCAGTATTGACGACGCGCACCTGCACGCCAACTCCCATCGTAGGGGTCACGGCGATGGTGGCGGTGATCGTCGGCGTGACCGTCATGCCCACGATCGGCGTCGCAATGGGCGGCGCCAGTGTCGGCGTCAGCGTGACGGTTGGCTCGACGGCCGGCAGCGAGGGCGTCTCCGTCACAGCGGCCGGATCGGCTGCGGCGGCGACGGCGGTGGGGCTGGCGGCGCCGTTTTCGCCGGCGTCCCCGCCCAGCGCCGTCACGAAGGGGGCCGGCGCTTTGAGGATGGCCTGCGCCAGGGTCAGCGGCGAACGCAGCGCCCCGCTCAGCCAGCGGGTGGCGACGGCGCCGGCCCGTGTGGAAAATGCGCCAGGCGTGCGGTCGAAGGCGACGACGACAAGGAAGCTGACGATGACGAGCAGCGCCGTATAGCCCAGGATGCGATCAGGGCTGAGCAGGCGCAGGCCGCGCACGATAGAGACGGCGCCCGCATAGAGGCCAATCGGCAGGACGAGCAGGATGAACAAGCTGGCGAAGAGCCAGGGCCAGGGCAGATCGAGCGCCAGACGCGCCGCAAAGTAGGAGGCAATGCCAACGCCGGCAAAGAGCAGGCCGGTCAGCAGCGCGCGCAGGCCGCGCCGCCATTCTGGCGTGATCTCTTCCGGCTTGCGTGTGTTGGCCACCAGCACGCGCAGACGGTCGGTTTCGTTGTTGGCGGCCGCCAGGGCGCGTGAGAGGCGTTGGGCGTTCTGTTCCAGTTCCAGCCCGCGCTGGCGTTGACGCTGAAGTTCGCGCTGCAAGGCCTCGACTTCGACCGGCAGCGACGACCGCGCCTCGTCGTAGAGGGGCCATTCGACGTGTGGGCTGGGATGGTCGCAGAGATGGGGCCACAGTTCGCTGGCCAGTTGTGCGGCGCGATGGGCTGCGTTGTAGACTTCGTCCGTCGTCGCCTGACCTTCGGCCAGGCGGTTGCGTAGGGTGTGCAGCGCCAGCAGACCGGCGCTCTGTTCGGCGTCGAGCAGACCAAGACGCAAGCGATCGTCGGCCAGCAGGGCGTCCAACGCCGGTTGCTCGGCGGGCGGTGGCGCAGTCGGCGGTTCTTCTGCTGCGGGCGCAGCCTGGGCCAGTAGCCAGTGATGCAGGGTTTGCGCCAACGCGCCAGCGAGCGCCAGCAATGCCAACGCCGACTCGGCGGGAGAGCGGGCCTTGTTCTGGGCATAGATGGCCGTTTCCAGGCGGGTGCACGCATCATCCAGGCTTGACGACATCGAATCAACCTCGAGTGAGAGTTTTGGGAGACTTCTGCCCTGCTTCCCCGATCAGGCGCCGAAAAGTAGCCGGAGAAGTATACCGCATGAAGTCAAAGATTGCCAATCATGACCGCTGAACTGCATCTGCGGCGCAACCTGCGTTTTCGGGTGGATGGGCGCCCGCTGCTGCTGCTCAAGAAGGAGGGCGAGTCGGAGCGTCACGTCCTGATGAAGGCGCTGGTCTTTGCGCTCTATTACCGCCAGTATCCGAACCTGCAGATCGAACCGGCCAGCGTTCTGCGCTACCGGCCTGACCTCGCACAGATGGACGCCGCAGGGCGCCCCCTCTTCTGGGCCGAATGCGGGGAAACGAGCAAACGCAAGGTCGAGTACCTGGCGCGCCGCTTGCCAACCACACATCTCGTCTTCGCCCGCTGGAACACGGGGCTGCGCGCCTACGCCGATCTGATCGAACAGGCGCTGACCGGCCTGCGCCGCCGTGCGCCGCTCGAACTGATCGGCTTTCAGCCTGAAGTGGTGGCCAGTCACCTCCTCGACGACGGCACGATCACCCTGCGCCTGGAAGACTGCCTGCTGACGCGCTTCTAAAGGCCAGGCGAGGAGACCGCCGCCGCCGGCAGACGGCGGAAGTCGCGCAAACCGCGCCAGATCGCCAGCGCAACGGCGGGCTGGCCAAGCAGGGCAAACTGCGCCGCCTTGAACGTCCACAGCAGCGGCCAGTAGGCGAAGAACTGCAATTTTTGCCGGGCGCCGGCGTGCTTGCTGACGGTCAGCAGGCGGTTGCGGGTCATGTGATACCAGATGAACGGCTGGCCCTGGCGGTTCGAACTGGCGCCCACGCGATGGATCACAGTCGCCGCCGGGGCGTAGATGATCGGTCGCCCGGCCCGCGTCAGGCGCAGACTCAAATCAACATCTTCACCCATGAAGAAGTAGCGTTCGTCGAACGGTCCCGCCGGTTCGCACACATCGCGTGGCAGCAGCAGTGCACAGCCCGTGGCAAACCCCACCGCGCCAGGCGTGTCGGCCTGACCCTGATCGAGCGCGCCCTGCCAGCGATGCACGCCGCTGCCGTTGCGCCAGGAGATCTGCCCCCCTGCATACCAGAGGCGTTTGCCATCGCCATAGTGAATCTTGGGCGCCGTTGCGCCGGCCTGCGGATGAGAGGCCAGCGCCGCCTGCAGGTGCGGCAGCGTGTCAGGGTTGACGAAGGCGTCGTTGTTAAGCAGGAAGATCTGGTCGGGCGCCAGGGTGCGCAGCGCCTGGCGCACCCCCAGGTTGTTGCCGCGGGCAAAGCCCAGATTTTCGCCCGCCGCCAGCACGGCAACTGTCGGAAAATACTCGTGCAGCGCCGCCGCCGAATCGTCGGTCGAACCGTTGTCCACCACGATCACGCGTTCCGGCGGCTGGCCGCAAGCAAGCAGTGTCTGCACGCAGGCCAGCGTGGTTTTGCGGCCGTTCCAGTTGAGGATGATCGTGACGACGGTTGGCATTGGCGCGCTCACTCTGTCCGTGCGGCCACCAGCGGGATGCCAGCCGCCAGCCACAGATAGCTCATCAGTTGCAGTTCTTGCATGAGCGGCAGAAAAGTAAAGGCGACCATCGCGCCAAGCCAGGTGGCCTGCGCCCCCAGACTAATGGCGTCGAAGAACGGATCAGCCGTCGGCGCGGCGGCGCGGCGCTGCGCCCGCAGCGTCCAGACCATCAGCAGATAGACGAACATGACGAACAGCGCGCCGGGCATGCCGATTTCCATCATCAACTGCAGCCAGGAGCTTTCCACATGTTCGATCTTGAGCCGGTCGGAAAACTTGAGCGCGCGCGGCCCGGCCATGCCCATGCCGATGCCGAGCGGATGATCGAGAATGAACGGGATCGAGGCCTCATACGACGCCAGGTGCCCCACGGCGGACGGATCGTTCATGTTGATGGCGCGCGTGATGCGCGCCACCAGCCCCACCCGCTCGGCGCCCACGACGAGCAGCGCCGCCAGGGCGATCAAGGCCAGAATCGTGCCAGGGCTGCGCACGGCATAGCGCAGCGTCTGGCCGAGGTTGCGCACGCCGATTTCCAGAACGGCCAGCACCGCCAACATGCCCACCAGGCCCACCAACGAGCTGCGCGAGTAGGTGAGCAGAATGGCCACGCCGTAGGTGGTCATCATGGCCAGCAGCAGGCCGCGCTGCCAGAGCGGGCGTTCGCTCTGCAACGCCAGCACCAACGCCAGGGCCGTCGCCAGCACCAGCATCAAGCCCAACTCGTTGGGGCTGGTTACGGTGCCGATGGCGCGCAGGTGGGGTTGGCGTTCCACTTCGGCGGTGTAGAAGGCGTTGGGAATCGTGCCGTCGGCCTCGCGAAACCCCCAATTGTACAGATCACCGAAATTCCAGAAGGCCACCTGGTAGATGCCCACCAGCGCCATGACGAGCGAAACCGCCAGAATGACAAGCGTCAGCCAGCGCAGTTGCCGCCGGCTCACCGGGACGCTGCGCAGCAAATAGAGGACCACCAGCGGCTCCAGATAGTTGCGCAGCCCGTAGATGCCCACATCGAGCAGCGGCGTCACCAGGACGTAGACGCCCATCAGCAGCGCCGCCGAGGCCAGCCCCAGATCGAACAGATAGAGCTTGATGGCAAAACGATCCTGACCAAACAGCCGCCGCAGCAGCAAGATGCCAAGCAGCAGCGCCATGACCCCTTCTTTCCAGAAGGCGAACAGTTCGACCGTGCGTTGGGCAACGCCAAACTGACCCACCATGACGCGGCTGGCGAAGACGTGAAAGGGCAGCCCGACGATCAAGAGGGTCAGCAGGTAGAAGGGTCGCAGCCAGGCCAGGGTGACAGCCAGCGCCACGCAAACGAGCGCCAGCCCGGCGAACGGCGAGACGAGCAGGAGTCCGGCCAACGCCACGGCCAGCAGCAAGCTGCCGGCGTAGAACAGGGTCGTTGCAGGGCGCAGTGTGCTTTGCGTCATGAGCGCATACCTCACAAATAACCCAAGCCGGCCAGGCGATCGGCGATGGCGCGGGCTTCGGTTTCATCGTAGTTCTGCACATCATCGCCGCCTGACGCGGTGGATGGCGGCGCGGGCGGCTCTTGCGCCCCGGTCACGATGGGGCGCGCCGCCTGCGCTTCGGGCGTCAGCAGTTCGGTCAGGATGCGCCCATCCATCCAGGCCGGGACTGGTTCGCCCAACAGATGAAGCGCAGTGGGGGCTACATCCAGAATGCTGGCCGGCGGCAGGGTCAGGCCCGCCTGCACGCCAGGCCCGTGGGCCATGAAGATGCCGGTCGCCCGGTGACAGCCGGTGATGCGCCGGCGGCGCATTTCCTCCAGCGTCAGGCGGCGCACCGGCTGGCGTCCGGTGTATGCGCCGCGCGGCCGGAACAGATCGGGGTAATCGGCCTCCACCAGCAGGTCGGGCAGGCGTTCGCTGAACGGCCCGCTGAACAACTCTTCGCGACGCCAGACGCGGCGCACCAGGCGCCGACCGCTGTGCGGGTCGGTCAGTTCGTGCAGGCCGGCGCTGATGCGTTGGCGCAGCGCCTCGTACTCGGCGCCCGGCGACACGATACCCTGCGGATCGCGCCCCTTCAGGTTGATCCAGATGTTTCCGCGCACCTCTTCCGAAAAGGCCTGCGTGTGCGCCCAGTCAATGCCGGGGAAGAACGACTCCTCGCCCAGACGCACGCGCAGCCAATCGGGCCACAGATGCCGCAGGCGCGAGAGAGCGCCAAAGGAAATGCGCCCGTAGAGCGCGCGCTTGCCGCGGTCAACCAGGCGAGCGGCCAGCCACTTGAACGCCTTGCCCGCCGAACGGCGGCTGCCCGGCGGGCGCAACGTCAGCAGTCCCTGTGCGGCCAGCCAGAGGTTGAGGTGCACCTCCGTGTCCTCCAACGGTCCTTCGCCGTGATCCGAGACAACCAGCACATGCACATCGGGCGGCAAGGTCGCCAGAAACTCGCCCAGGCGCTGATCGGCGCGCTGATAGACCTGCAGCAGAGGATCGCTATCGAACAGCCGTGCGTTGACCTCCGCATCGTACAGCGGGTGTTGGGGGTCGTGGTATTTCCAGAGGAAGTGGGCGGCGCCGTCCGGCGCGCTGACGACGAAGAAGGTCAAGTCCCACGGCTCGCGCGCCATCAGGTTGGTGGCCACGGTGAAGCGCACGTCAATCTCGCGCAGCAGTTCGGCCAGCACCAAGTCGCCGCGCTGCGCCGTGCTGTACTTCCAGTCGTCGGGCACGATGACGTAGGGTTGACCACCCGCCAGCGTCGGCAGTTCGGCCTTGAGCGCCAGCGGATAGGTGAAAGCGGCGCCCATGCCCGGCGTGTCCCACCCGGAGACAAGCACCCCATTGACCTGTTCGGGCGGGTAAGTCATCGGCACGTTGAGCACGATCACGCGCCGCCCCGCCTGGCTGAGCAGTGTCCACAGCGCGGGCAGGGCGCGAAAGCTGGCGTTGGTCAGGCGGAAGCCATAGGCATCGAAATCGCGCTCCCAAAAATCGAAGATGCGATGCTTGCCCTGGTTGGCGCCGGTGACCATCGAAGTCCAGGCCTGGGCGGTGAAGGGGTGCAGCACCGACACGAGCGGCGCCGAAGCGCCGTTGCGCAGCAGGCGCGCCAACGTGGGCAGGTGGCCCTGGTCGGCCCAGGGTCGAATCAGGTCGAAAGTGGCGCCGTCGAGTCCAACGACAACGACGCGGCCGGCGCCTGGACTGGCTGTAGACAAGTGTTCAGTATCCTCTCGCTATGGTCGCAACGCCTCGCCGTTGGGCGTCATGCGGGCAGCCTGGTCGGGCTGCGCTTGCCGGCAGAAAACAATGCGACGATAGGCCGGCGCTCCGTGCACACGGGGCGCAATCCAGGGGAAGAGCGGCTGCAGAAGCAGGCGCTGCACATGGGTCAGCCCTGGCAGCGGGCGCCCCAGATCGAACAAGCGCCGCAGGCGGAGCCAGGTCGTCACCGAGACGTTGGGAACGCTGTGCAGTTCGTAGCGTCCGAAACGGGCGGCGGCGGCATCTGCCGCCAGCGCCTGCAGGTCGTCTGCTGACCACATGGCGTGATCGAGGTGCTCGCCCAGTTTGGGATGCACGCGGCCGGTCTGGCGCTGAAATTCCTGCGCCATCCGTTCTTCGGCGGCGCGCGCCTCGGCGCCGCAGGGCGCCCCCACGATCAGCAGGCCATCGGGCCGCAGCACGCGCGCCATTTCCATCACCACGGCGCGGCGCGCGGTGGGGGCCAGGTGCTCCAACGTGTCCAGGCAGAGCGCCGCGTCGAAAGAGGCGTCGGCGAAGGGCAGCGCCTCGCCCGACGCCGCCACGGGGGTCAACCGAGGATGATCGCGCAGGCGCTGACGGTCGAAAGTGACATCCACGCCGACGGCGGTGCGCGGCGCATAGGTGGTGACGCCCCCCTTACTGCCGCAGCCCACGTCCAGGATGCGCAGTGCGGCCGGCTGTGCGGTCAGCGCGACGGTCACCGGCCAGTAGCGCAGGGCGATTTCCATGCGCCAGGCCCAGTTCCAACGCTGATAGCGCGCCAACGGGACAGCCAGCCAGCCCAAACGCTGCAGACGCTCGCTGCGCACCCGGCCGGCGTCGAGTCGAAAGACGTCACTCATGCATCGTTCTCCTGCTAACCCAAATAGCCCAGATTGGCCAGTCTTTCCACAATCAGCGCCTCGTCCTCGGTCGAGTAGACCTGCTGGCGCGGCGCTACGGCCAGGCCCGTCTCATCGGCATAGCGGACGGGGTGATCGGCGAGATAGGTCGGCTCGAAGATTTCCGTCGCCGCCCGGCCATCCAGCCCGCTCGGAACCGGCAGCCCCATGCTGTAGAGGATGGTGGGCGCCAGGTCGGCCAGCCCCAGGCCCGGCCCCAGGCGTTGGGCGGCAATGTCTGGCCCCCAGGCCAGAAAGATGCCATCGGGTTGGTGCATGCCCTCGCCCTCGTCCGTCACATCGCTGAAGATGCGCCCCGGCGAGACCTCGGAAGTCGGCTCGTAGCCGGGCGCCATCTCGTACAGAATGTCCGGCGCTTGCTCGGTGAACGGCCCCTGGTACACCTCTTCCCGATCATAGACCGCACGGATCACACGCTGTCCACGGTGCGGGTCGGTGAGATCGAGCAGACCGGCCTTGATCTGGCGACGCAGCGCGGCGTAAGCGGCGGCGTCCACCACGCCGTAGGGTTCACGCCCGCGCTGGTTGATGTAGATGGCGTACTCGGACGCCACGCCCGAATAGGCTTGCGTGTGCGCCCAGTCAATGATGCGATTGACGGCAAAGGCGCGCCGGCCAAGCATCAGCAGGTTGCGCGGCAGCAGCCGCTTGACCCACCCCATATACTGTTTCATCTGCTTGCGCACGCCGGCCTTGCCGCTGGCGTAGGTCAGCCAGCCTTGATTGGCCAACCATTGATCTATGTGTACCCGTGTGTGGCGCAGGCCAAAACCGTGGTCGGAGAGCATGAAAAGGCGCGTTCGATCAGAAAGGGCGTGCGCCAGGGTGCGCCCCAAACAGGCATCCAGGGCGCGGTAGGTCGCCTCGACGGCGGCGTGGATGGGCGTCAGCTCGGCCGTGCGCGGTCCCGACAGGCCGAGCAAATCGTCCAGATAGCGCCAGGTCCAGTGTTGCAGGCGGTCGGGCGTCTCATAGACCACCATGATGAAGTCGCCGCCCTGCGGCAGCAGGACTTCCTCCAGCGCCGCCTGTCGTTCCAACAGGACGCGCTGCAAGTCGTTGACCAACGCCAGGCGCTGTGCGGGGGCGCGGTAGTCACGCTCCTGCTTGAGCACGCGCAGGTCAATCGTGTAGCGCCGGGCGCGCAGGCGTGCGGCCAGGTCGGCGGGATGGGTGAATTCGCTCTCTTCGGACGGGGTCATCATGCCGCTGACGATCCAACCTTGCGCCGGACGCACCGGGTAGGTCAGGGGCACGTTGAGCACGCCGACGCGGCGGCCCTGTGCGCTCAACCGCTCCCAGAGCAGCGGCGCCTGGATGGCGGTGGCGTTGACGTAGGTGCGTTCCAGATCACGGTTGAGGGCTTGTTGGAAGGCGAAGACGCCATGCCGGCCAGGGTTCAGGCCGGTCATGAAACTGCTCCAGGCGGGCGCTGTGAGCGGCGGCAGCGTGGAGCGCAGCGGCGCGACTGCGCCTTCAGCGGCCAAACGGGCCAGATTGGGCAGCCAACCGGCCGCCATCATCGGCCGCAGCAGATCCCAGGTCGCGCCATCCAGGCCGATGACGAGAACAGCCGGGGATGCCAGGAGCGTGCCGGCGGTTGTCATGGCGTGTTGACCTCGGCGTTTTCGGCGTCTCTGGCGGCGGCTGGCGGCCGCGCCCTGGCAGGTTTTTGACGCAACATGCCGTTTTCGTCCAGATCGAACAGCCAGCGGCGGATGGGGCGCAGGCGCTTGTGGAAGGTCAGCATGGCGACGGCCGCTTCCAGTTCGCGCGTGCTGAAGGTGCGCAGTAGCAGGGTGGCAGCCGCAAAGACCAGCAAGGCGCCGGCGCTGGCCAGGATGATCGAAAATGCGCCCAGCGCGGCAAAGACGGCGACAGTCAGACCGCTGGCGGCGCCGAGCTTGACGACAAACAGGCCCATCTCGCGCCGATCAAGATAGGGCAGTAGGGCAATGGTGCTGGCGACGAAGACCAGACCTTCGGCCAGCATGATCCCGTAGGCGACGCCCATCGCCTGGTAGCGGGGGATGAGGAAGAGGGCGGTGACGGCGGCGCTGATGACAAAACCGGCGCCCAGGCCGGCCGCTACCACCCACTGTCGCCCAACCGCCAGCAGGGCCGCTTCGTAGAACTGGTTGGAGAAGGTGAAGAGGGTGATCCAACCGAAGACGGCCAGGATGGGAGCGGCGGCGGCCAGGTCAGCGCCGAACAGCAGGCGGGTGATCGGCTGCGCCAGGAGGGTCATCGTCAGGGCCAGCAGGAAGCTCAGGGTCACGAAGAGCTTGAGCGATTTGCCCAGGGTCTCTTGAAACTTGCGCGGTTCCTGGCGCGCCTGTTGCGCAAAGACCGGCAGGATGGCGCCGATGAGCGAAGCGGGGACGATGCGCAGTTGTTCGACGATGCGGATGGGGCCGTAGAGCAGGCCGGCCGCCAGGTCGCCCTGGCCCGGCGCTTTGGCGTTGAGGATGCTGGTCAGCAGGACGATGCCGCCGCGCCAGATGAAGCGGCGCACGAACATGTTGAAGCCGAGCGGGAACGACTCTTTGAGCAGGTACCACATGCTGCGCCACTCGCGACTGATCGCTTCGGCCAAGAAGTGGCGGCGGCAGAGGTACCAACCCGCCAGCAGGCGCACGAAGTTGGCCAGCAGGCGCATACCGAAAAGCCCGGCCAGGCCCCAGTCGAGTCGAATGGCGACGTAGGCCAACAGCAGGATGAGCGCCTGCCCGAAGACGACGGTGAAGGCCTGATATTGCATGCGCTGATAGGCGCGGAAGACGGCGGTGAAGACTTCTGTCAGATTGAAGAGCACCTGGCCGAAGGCGAAGAAGAGGATGGCCCACCAGAGTTGGGGATCGCTGTAGTTGCCCTGGGCGGCCAGGAGCACGACGCCCATCATGACGGCGGAGAGGAGCAGCCGCGCTGTCCAGACGCCGGCCAGGTGCTGGCGGGCGTTGGCGGGGTCGCTGGCCACCTCACGCACGAGCACGCGGGAGTTGCTCAGTTCGGTGAGCATGATGAAAAGCTCGATGAAAGAGATGACGTAAGCGTAGCGCCCGAAGCCGGCCTGTCCCAGGTAGCGCGCAGCCAGCGACAAGAGCGCCAGGCTGAGCACCGCTTCGATGCCGTAGGCCATCAACAGATAACCCGAATTGACCGCAATCCGCCGCGGCCGTTGATCCATGACTGTCATGTGTAAGTTTCCATCGCGATAGATTCAACCAACCGAAAACAGGGGCATCTGCCGCACAGGACGTTCGATCCTCGGCTCGACCCGGCCGGCGCGCCACTCATAGTGCCCATTCAACGCACGCACAGCTTGACTCTGGAACGTGAATACCTCTCCAGACTGCGCTCTGGCGACCAGGCGTTTGACGTCCAAAATGGCCTGTCGTTTCGAATGGGGGCCAACCCAGGCCGGATAGGGCAGGCGCTCGAAGTCTTTGCTCTGGATATTTCTCGTATGATTGATGACTTCTTTCAAGATACGGCTGCAGAGGTCTGTCAGCGCCCAGCCGAGGATGAAGAAGAGTTCGTCATGTTCGACGCCGCCCCGCAAGAAGGCGCAGGGCGCGCCGCTGTCCAGGATGTAGCCTGGCGGCAGGTAGCGTGCATAGAGCCGCGGAGCAATCAACGACCACGAAAGACCCTCGCGGCCAAAGAACTTCATGCCGCCAACCCCGTGAAGATATCAGTTTCCAGTCTTCTTGAACGTGTAGACATACTCCCCGTCGTCGCGCCAGAACTTTTACATGCGCTCCGATTGCAGGTTCGGTCGCACACGGCGGCCTAACGACCCGCGGTTCAGTCGCCGCCGGGTGGACGAAAAGCGACTCGCGACCGCGCGCGATAGGCGGTCGCCTGGAAGCGCCTGTTAGGCAGACACAGGCGACAACGCCGCGCCACTGAACACGCGCACCTCTTGCTCCAAACGTCCTTCAAGGCGATCTTTCTCCACCTCCAGATCGTAACGCACCTGGAGATTCAGCCAGTACCGCTCGGACAGCCCAAAATAGCGGGAGAGCCGCAGAGCTGTATCGGCGCTGATGGCGCGCTTGCCATGCACAATTTCGTTGATGCGGCGGGGATGGACGCCGATGTCCTGCGCCAGCCGGTATTGGCTGATGCCAAACGGCTTCAGAAACTCCTCCAACAGAATCTCGCCGGGATGTACAGGCGCAAACTTGGTGTACATGGTCCTAATCCTCTCACGCTCAATGATAGTCCGTCACTTCAACATCGTAGGCGTCTCCATCCTGCCAACGAAAGCAAACGCGCCACTGGTTGTTGATACGAATGCTATGTTGTCCTGCACGATCGCCCGACAGTCGTTCCAGGCGATTAGCAGGCGGGATGCGCAGATCGTCCAACCGTTCGGCAACATCAAGCTGGACCAACTTGCGCCAGGCAAGACGATGTAGTTCAGGGGGAAAATGGCGCAAGAGCTGGCGCTGGAAAAGTCGCTCGGTGTCCTTGTCATAGAAGGACTTGATCATAGCTCAATCATAACGCAAAACGTTATGGTTTACAAGTTACGACTGCGAGGAAACAAGGTTCGGTCAACCGCTGAGGCTGTGCCGGACAGGCTCTTGCCATCGGACGCGCCTAACAATAAAATAGACCGACGGCGTGATCCCTTCGGCGGCAATTTTTTAGTTTGACGATCAGAAGATAGTAGGAATCAATGCGCCGCGCCATGACCGCGCCCAACACCTTCTTGAGAGAAACCAAATTCGGCTGGCCTTCCGAGCCAACGATCTCCACTTTGACATTGACAGGATGATAAATACCGCGATCGTACAGCCACACATCCCCCATGCTGCGCGATCTTTGCCGGCCGTGGGCGTCGCGCTGATGACTCGTGAGGTGATCGAGCGTTACAAGAGCGGTCGTTTTTTCGTCAACCGGGTCGGCGAGTCTGTGACCGATCTCTTTGCCCTGTGCGATCGCGATGATCTCCGGCTTTTGTACTTCGCACCGCCAATAGGCAAGCGTTTGGGTATTGACTGTTGCGATCATGCTGTCCGATAGCATGGGTGTTTCCTCATTTGGTATCATCTCAATAATTCGGGGCAAAGACCTGTCAGGTTTCCTTACTGATTGAGATGATACCTCATTTGATCCGACCACTCTGCGCGCCGGCGTGCTCCACATCAGCTCCAATAGCGAGGCAGGAGCACGCCAAAGAAGGCGTACAGGTCGAGGGCGACGAAGCCGAGCAGGAACCAACGACCGGCCCGCGCCAGCCGCCAGCGCCGGCTCCAGAAACGCAGTCCGACCGCCAACAAGAGCATGAACGGCGCGACGGCGGGCAGCAGGTAGCGCCCCTGCGGTTGCCAGTCGAACCAGATGACCGGCGCCGCCGTCAACGCCAGCGCCAGCAGCGCCGCCGTCAAACTCCAACCCGCCGCCTGAGCCGCGCTGTCCCACGGATGCCGCCGCAGCTCGCCAATCAGGCCGGCCAGTGCAAGCAGGCAAACCAGCGCCAGCGCCGCATAGGCCGACAGCGCCAGCGGAACCTGCAACCAGCCAAAGTTGCCCCAAAAACCGGGGAAGAGCAGCGCCAGGTAGAGCAGCGCCCGCGCCCCGTTGGCCGAACCGGTCTGCGTCATGGCGGCCCAGGTGCGTCGCACCGGCTCGCGCCAGGGTTGCGCCGCCAACTGTCCCCAGGTCAACGCCGTCTCGAAATCGCCGTTCTGCAGCAGGTTGACCGGCGCTAACACGCGCACGCCATCCACCCACAGCCGGCCTGTTTCGGTTACATTGACGCCGGGGCCAGGCGCCAGCCCGATCAATACCTGGGTCGTCGTCAGGCTGACCGTGCGCGTAACTTCGAGCCAGCGCCACGCAACGCCCACCTCCGCCGTCGTGCGGTCCAGACCGGCGTCATCCTTGATCGTCAGGCGCACCGTTTGCACGCCATGCGGACTGCGCAGCCAGGCGCCCAGGTGGATGCGCTCTGCGCGCAGCGGTTCGGCAGGCAGCGGCTGCGTCAGACGGCCAAAGTCGCCCACGTCGTCATCGCGCACGACCATGCCCCAACGCCCATCATGCGCCGCCTGCGCCGCCAACCCGCCGCCCCACGGCTGTCCACGTCCGCCCCAGGCGGCCGGTTGCCGGCTGGGCCAGAGCGCCAGCGTGCCGCTCGCCGCCAGCAGCAGCAGCAAAACCTGACGTTGGCGCAGCGTCCCCCGCACACCCCACTGCCAGGCCAGGGCCAACAGCGCCAGCGGCAGCGTGAAAAGCGCCGTTTTCTTGATCCACGCGGCGACCAGGGCCAGGAGCAGCGCGGCGATGCCCCAGCGCAGGCGTCTGGCGTCGGGTAGAGACAGCAGCGAACGCAGCAGGCAGCCAAACATCAGCGTCGCCGCCAGTGTCGCCGCACTGTCGTTGTTGACGCCGCCGGCCAGAAAGGCCAACATCGGCAGGCCGGCCACAGCGGCGGTCGTCGCCAAGCGCAGCGAGCGCGGGAGGGGCGCCGCCGCCCACCACTGCGCCAGCGTCGCCAGCGCAAAAAAGAACCCCGACGCCAGCCGCATCAGGCGAACCTGGAGAGCCAACGCCAGGGGCAGCCGGCAGATCGCAGCGGGCAGCCAATAGGAAATGCTTGCTTCGTCGCCCACCTGCCGGCCCGCGTTGCGCAGGAAGGGATCGTCAGCGAAACGAGCGGGCAGCGGATCGGGCGTTGACTGGCGCACCTGGCGCCAGAAATCGGCGGCGGCCAGCGATTCCAGAATGCGCCGCTGCAGCGCCGGGTCTTCGTCGCCTGCTCGCAAGGTGAGGCCGCGCTGCGCCAACAAACAGGCCAGTTCGACATGCGCCGGTTCGTCGGGCGTTTGCCAAAGCGGCGTTGCGGCGTCGAAGGCCAGACTGTGTAGCACGGCCCAGAGCAGCAGCCAACGCGGGGCGCGGTCAGTGAGCGCTGCTGACACCAGGCGCCTGCGATCGCCGGCCCAAAACGAAATCCCACAACAGCGCCAGCCAGACGCCGGCGATCAGTCCGGCGACGCTGGCGATAGCCAGGCGCAGCAGAACCGACCATGTGCGCGAGGCCAGGGCCGCATCGGCGCGTTCGAGGATGTCGAGCGCTAACGGGTCAATGGGGGACTGATACTCGATCTCGGTCAGTTGGCGACGGACGGCCAGGTAAGGGTCGGCGGCCAGATTGCGCTGCTGGATCAGTTGATAGAGTTCTGTGTCTTCGCGGGCCAGTTTGGCTTGCAGTGCGAGAACCGCGCTTTGGAACCAGTCAACCGATTCTTGCAGGAGCCTGGCCTCGCTCTGCAGCCGGGTCTGCCAGGCCGCCAGGTCGTCGAAGGCGGGCGCGGCGCCGAGCGCCGCGGCGCGTTCCTGCAAGATGCTGTGGGCGAGCATTTCCCAGGAGATGGCGCTGGCGACGCGCTGACCGGTTTGCACCTGGCCGATCTGTGCGAGCAGGCGATTGACGATGTCGAGCGCCACCTGGTAATTGGCCAGCAGGGTCGCAGTTGCTTCGAGCTGCTTCTGATCTGGCTCCAGGCCGGCCGCCTCGGTGATCGTGGAGTCGCTCACAGCCTGGCCGGTGACAGCCTTGAAGTCTTCCAGGGCTTTCTGCTGCGCATCGAGCCGCGTCTTGAACGTATCGCCGAGCGCGCTGATCTCTTGATACATCAGGTCGGTGCCGTACTCCTCGGCAACCACTCTCTGCAGCGCCTCGGCCCAGGCATTGGCCAGCTCGGCGGCTGCTTCAGCGGTGGGGCCAGAGGCGTCGAGCAGGATACGGTCGGTCAAGTCGGCGCGCAGCGAGACGCGCGCCAGGAGGTCGTTATCCACGGTCAGGCCCAGGGCAGGCGCCACACGTTCGGCCACAGTGTTGGTCTGACCGAGCAGCATGAATTCGCGTCGCCAATCGCGCCGCGTGTCAATGATGCGCTGTATGGCAGGGTCAATGTTCCACTGGAATTGAGGAACTCGTACCCGCAGCACGGCGCGGGCCTGGTAGGTGGGAGGGCGCAGCAGGCTGTAGGCAAAGGTCAGGCCGGCCACGGCGACGACGACCAGGACGATCAACAGCCAATGGCGGCGCAGCGTCTGCAGGAGATTGGCCAAATTCAGTTCTTGGGTCATGACTCACTCGCTCCGGGTCTGTCATGGTTGGGCCGCACGTCAGATTGACGGCCCGACAGGGTTCGGACGCGGCAGCGATTATAACACCCAGGCAACGATGGGGCAAACTGCGTAGCAGTTCCAAATGTAGCACATATTCAACCACAGAGAACACAAAGAACACAAAGAAATGACAGATCAGACGCAAATTGGTGGCTTCTCTGCGTTCTTTGTGATCTCTGTGGTCAAAAACCCGGTCACATTTGGAATTCCTGCAAACTGCGGGAGTCTGCGTCCCCAACGCGATCAGCGTAATCGTCGGCCTCATGCTCCAACGACTACGACGAGAGGTTGAGCGCGGGCGCGGGGAGTGCGGTGATGTGCGGGCGCAGGTGAGGATTTCAACGCAAGGGCGCCAGGTGGCCAGGGCGCAAGGAGTCAGGAGGATGACGGAGCGGGGGGTAATGTGCGGGCGCACTGGTCACACTTCATGATCGTCGTGCTGCTGCCGGATGTCGTCTTCTCGTAGGTGGCGCCGATATAGACGGTTGTGCTGCTGCCCATCACCGCCGTCAATCGGTTGCCATCCGCATCGTAGGACCTGCCCTGAGCTCAGCCGAACGGTGTAACTGGCCAGCACCGTACTTCCCTGCTTCACCTGCTGCAAGCGGTTCTCGGCGTCCCTTCGACTGCGCTCAGGGTAAACTCCGACCAGGGTGGAGGTTGACAGAATCGTCCTCTTACAGAGCGGCGGACAGCTCCGTCTATCTCTGGGGCGCAGCGGGCGACAGACAACGGGCGATGGCCTGCACCATCTCTCCCATCTGGAATGGCTTGCGCAGCCAGGCGCCCACGCCCTGGTCGGCCAGCAACCGTAGCTCGCTCTCGTCCAGGGGATGTCCGCTGACGAAAATGACGGGCATTCGGTAGCCCTGGCCGCGCAGGGCCGCCAGCAGAGCCTTGCCGCCCATGCGCGGCATGACCAGATCGCTCAGCACCAGCGCGGGCTGTTCATCATTCCCCGCGGCCAGCAGCGCCAGGGCCTCCTCGCCGCTGCTCGCCGTGGCGACGCGGTAGTGACAGGTGCGCAGAAATTCGGCCAGAGCCTCGCGCAGAGGTTCGTTGTCCTCCACCAGCAACAGCAACTCGCCATTGCCCGACAACGGCTCATCCATCGCGGCCGGCAGCGCCTCGGCCTCCTCCATCAACGCGGGCAGATAGAGGGTGAAGGTCGTGCCCTGGCCCACCTGACTGCGCACGGTGATCTGCCCGCCGTGCTGCCCCACAATGCCGTAGACCTGCGCCAGCCCCAGACCGGTGCCCTTGCCAGGCTCTTTGGTGGTGAAGAATGGCTCGAAGATGTGGGGGAGAACCTCCGGCGCAATGCCGCTGCCGGTGTCGCTGACGGTGATGCGCACCCAGTCGCCGGGGGTCATATCGGGCAGAGGAAGCGCTGACGCCTGCTGCAGACGCAGATGGGCCAGGCCGATGCTCAAATTGCCCCCTTCGGGCATGGCGTCGCGGGCGTTGATGGCCAGATTCATCACGATCTGCTGCATACGGGTCGGGTCGGCCAGCACCACATACTCGCCACCCTCGTCGGTCAGCTCGATGTGGATATGTTCGGGCAGGGTACGCTGCAGCAACTTCACCTGTTCCTTGCAGATCGGCAGCAAGTCGAGCGGCTGGCGTTCCAGCACGGCGCGACGGCTGAAGTCGAGAATCTGCCCGACCAGGGCGGCCGCGTGGCGGCCCTGCTGTTGGATGACGGAGAGTCGTTCGCGCTCTCTGGGCGTCAGACTGACGGAACGGTTCAGCAACTGGGTCTGAAGCAGGATGACGCCCATCAGATTGTTGAAATCATGAGCGATGCCGGCGGCGAGCTGGCCAACCGCAGCCAGCCGTTCCTGGCGCTGAAGCTGCTCCTGCGCCTCGCGCTGGCGGGTGACATCCCGCACCATCAGCACCCATCCCCTGGCCGTCGGGCCTGGGGCCAGGGGATGGGCCAGGGCTTCGAAGGCGCGCCCGTTGCGCCGAATTCCGTGCCAGCCGCCGCCGGGTGGGGGGGTGAGCAGATGGGTCAGCGGACGGTCGCCCAGGCGCATCAGGCGAGCTCCATCTTCGCCGCCGTCTTTCTGCAGCGCACCAGCAGAGGTGAACTCGGCTAGCAGAGCCAGATGCTCGTGGCCGGCCGGGTTGGTTTTCAGCAGCCGGTATTCGTCGTCCAGCAACAGAACCCCGTCCTGGACACTACACATGACCTGGCTCATCTGTTCGGCCTGGAACTGGGTCTCTGCGTGCAGGCGCAGGCGGTGCAGGGCGCTCCCGGCCATTTCGGCTAGCGAGGTCAGCAGCCGAGTTTCATCCGGTGTGATCTCGCGCGGCAACGGCACGGCCACAAACAGAATGCCCACCACCGCATCGGCGGTATGCAACGGCGCGCAGATGCCGCCCCAGCCTGGCGGGAATTTGGCAAGCGCCGTTGGCGCCAGCACCGCATCACTGACAAAGTCACCCACAACGCGCGTTTGCCCGCTGGCATAGACCTCCCACCCAATTCCCTCGCCTCGCTTGATGGGCACGCCCAGGAGAGATTCGAACCGGCCGCGCGCAACCACCGCGCGCAATTCGTCGCTGGCCGGATCGTACAGGCAAATGAGACCCGCCTCGCTCTCAAGCACAGTGAGCGTTTCGCCCAACAGGCGCGGCAGCATTTCGTCCAGCGTTTGCGCCGTGCGCAGGGCGGTCGAAATTTTCGAGACGGCTTCCAGCTCAGCCAGGCGGTGACGCAACGACTCTTCGGCGCGTTTGCGCTGGATGGCGGCGGTAAGATGGCCTGCAAGGGACTCCATCCTCCGCACATCTTCGCCGGTGAAGGGTTGGCTGCCGCCGATGTCCATGACGCCGATGATGCCTTCTTTGGACGCCAGCGGCACGATCATTTCCGCTTCGACGCCCAGGAGTTTGGGAAGTAGGGGCATTGCCTGCCGCGCGGCGGCGCGCATGACGGGGCCGACCGCCGCGGATTCGGCGAACGCGAGATAATGCTCCACCACGCCAGCCAGGTCGTTGATCGCCTGAATTTTCTTCGTCTCCAGCGCGCGGTGAAAGGGATGGGACGCGTCCAGTTCGATCTTCACGCGCGGCATTTGGAAGCCGAGCATGGTTTCGAGTTTCTTCAACAGACCGGGGGGCAGCGCCATGTTCTGGTTCGCCAGGTGTTCGCTCCCGTTCTTTTCCAGCAGGTACACGGTCGCGCCGTGGCCGCCGAAGATGCGTTCGAGCCCGTTCGATACGATAGCGATGACAGTGGAGAGGCTTTCGCCGCGGTTGAGCGCCTGGTTGACCGCATCGAGCATCGAGAGGTCTTCGTTGCGGCGGCGGATCTCGGCCTCGGCCTGTTTGCGTTCGGAGATGTCGCGCACCACTACCAGCAGGGAAAGTTTGCCATCAATGATATGCGTCCGCCCGCTGACTTCCACGGGGAATCGCTCGCCGTCCGCGCGCAGGTTGACGGTTTCGATGAAATGCTCCGAGAGTCCGCCGTTTCCGTCTTCATCGAGCATCAATACTTCCTGACCCGGCGGCACCAGGTCGGCGACTTTCTTTTTCAGGAATTCTTCGCGCGTGTAGCCGAACATCCGGCAGGCGCTCTCGTTCACGTCCACGATATCCCCTGCGAGCGATTCGACGAAGATGGCTTCCCGCACACCGTCGAAGATGCCGCGGTAGCGAATCTCGCTCTCGCGCAGGCTTTCTTCGGCCTGCTTGCGCCCGGTAATGTCCATCACGACGGCGGTGAAGAACGCGCGCCCGCCCTCGGCGTGTTTGGAAATGCTGATCTCGCAGGGGAATTCGGCGCCGTCCTTGCGCACGCCCGCCAGTTCGCCGCGCGCCCACCTCATGCGCGAGGCTTCTTCCAAAGCGTGAAAATCCTCGACCCGTCGGCGATGCGCTTCGACGAAACGCGCCGGCAGGAGGACATCGAGCGGCTGGCCGACGATCTCCGCTTCGGAATAGCCGAAGATGTTCCGCGCGGCTTCGTTGAAGGCTTCGATCTTCTGCGCCTCGTTCACCACGATGACGGCTTCCGCGGCGTGCGTGAGGATGTTGGACAGCCGCGACTGGCTGGCGCGCAGGTCTGCTTCGGCTTTTTGTTTTTCCGCCCGCAGGCGATGGTCTTCCAGCGCGTGGACGACGGCCTGCCCCAGGCGCGCCAGGCGGTCTTTGAGCAGGTAATCGGCCGCGCCGTCCTTCATGGCTTGCACAGCGATGTCTTCGCCCACGGCGCCGGAGACGAGGATGAAGGGAATGTCCAGCCCTCGCGCGCGCACGAGTTGGAGGGCGCGCACGCCGTCGAACTGCGGCAGGTGGTAATCCGCCAGGATCAGGTCGTAGGGGCGGGCGTCTCGGCCGCCGTGATCGAGCGCGTCGAGAAATTCCCACTCGCTGACCACGCGCTTCCAATCCGGCGCGAACCCCGCCGCGCGCAGATGCGCCAGCATCAATTCGGCGTCGGAGGGATTGTCTTCGAGGATCAGGGTTTTCAATACAGCAGGCATGGAACCCTCACATTTCGATTTCGGATTGCTGATTGCGGATCCAAAATCAGCAATCTAAAATCTAAAATAAAATGTCGCGCCTTTGTCCACTTCGGCTTCCGCCCAGACCTGCCCGCCGTGACGGTGGACGATGCGCTGGACGATGGCGAGACCGACGCCCGTGCCTTCGTATTCCTCGGCGCGGTGCAGGCGTTGGAAGACGCCGAAGAGTTTATCCGCATATTTCATGTCGAAGCCGACGCCGTTGTCTCTTACAAAATAGATTTTAGAATTTAAATTTAAGATTTCAGATTTGAGCGGATAGGAATCCCAATCTGCAATCTGCGATCTAAAATCTGAAATCGTAAGCGCGCCGACTTCGATCCGCGCCTTCTCCCGCGCGCGCGTGTATTTGAGCGCGTTGGAAAGCAGGTTGAGGAAGACTTGTTTCAGCAATGCCGGGTCGGCTTCGCAATCGGGCAGGTCGCCGATGATGAGTTCCACCTCGCGCCCGTCCTGCTCGGCATGGAGTTCCTCCAGCGCGCGGCTGACGATGACGAGCGGCGAGACGGTCTCTTTTTTGAGCGGCTGTTTCCCGAGGCGCGAGAATGCCAGCAGGTCGTCCACCAGTTGACCCATGCGCCGGGCGTTGTCGCGGATGAGGTTGAAGTAGCGCGCGCCCTCTTCGTCCAGGGATGCGGTGTGCGTTTCGAGCAGGATGCGCGAGAAGCCGTCTATGGCGCGCAGCGGGGCGCGCAGGTCGTGCGAGACGGAGTAGGCGAAGGCTTCGAGTTCTCCGTTGGCGGATTTCAACTCGGCGGTGCGCTCACGGACGCGCTCTTCGAGTTCCACGTTCAGTTTGCGGATTTCCTCCTCCGCGCGCCTGCGCTCGGTGATGTTCACACTGGCGCAAGTCACCCCAACAATCTTGCCAGTGGCGCCGCGCACCGGCTCGACGGTGAGATCATAGAAAAACGCCTCCCCGCCGATGTTTATGCGGACTTGTTCGCGGGCGGTGACGCCAGTCTCCACAACGCGCCGCTTGATTTGGGTCAAGTATGCGGCATCTTCAGCCGGGAGCAGTTCGGCGTCGGTTTTGCCCAGCACTGTCTCCGGCGTGAATCCTGGGTGCGGGTTGTAAATCCAGGTATAGCGCAAATCCAGGTCTTGATTGAAGACGACGATGGGTGAGTTTTCGAGCGCCAGACGGAACCGTTCTTCGCTCTCGCGCAGCGCTTCTTCCGCCCGCCTGCGCTCGGTGATGTCCTGTTTGACGGCGATGAAGTTGGCGACCCTGCCCTGCGAATCCAATACCGGCGTGATGGTCTGTTCGTCGAGATAGATCGAACCGTCCTTGCGTTGGTTGACCAGCACGCCATGCCAGGTCTTCCCCGCCAGGATGGTATCCCACAGGTCTTTGTAAAATTCCCGCTTTTGCCTGCCCGATTTCAAGATGCGCGGATTTTTGCCGGTGATTTCCGCGGCGGAATAACCGGTGAGGGAGGTGAACGCCGGGTTGACCCATTGGATGTTTCCCGCCGCGTCGGTGATGACGATGGCGTTGGCGGAGGCTTCCAGCGCGGCGCCCTGCAGGCGCAGCGTGCGCTCGTCGCGCTGGCGCGCGATTTCGGCTTGCTGGAGCAGTTCGGCGTTCCACCAGACGAGGGCGGTGAAAACGAGAGTGGACGCGAGGGCGAAGAGTCCCACGCCAAACCCGGTTTCGTACAACCCGGCGCGTTCGCCCAACAGGCGGAGCCAGCCCAACACAAAGGGAATGAACACGGCGGCTGGCAGCAGGCGCCGCGCCATCGTCCCGCCGTGTCCATCGCTGGCGAGAAGCCGAACCAGTCCGCCGTCTTGGCGCGCAAACAGGACGCCCAATCCCAAAACGAAGAACGCCGCCGAGGTGTGCAAAGCCATGCTCGCAAAGGGGAAGACGTCGTAGAGCGATTCGACGTTGTAGGCGTACCCCATCAGCGCCAACAAGGATACTGAAAGCGAAACCAGCGACAGGGAGGGCGCGATCCGCCGCCGCCAGCGTTGATCCAGCGCGAGCAGGGCAATTCCCAACAGGAGGAAGTTGAGCGCGGTCGCCTCCGACATGCGAAGCGGCTCGGGCGCGTGGAACAGGAGGCGGTCTATGCCGAAATCCAAATCGAGAAGGGTTTCGCCGAGGGTGAGCGCCCCGATCAGGGCGGGGAGGGAGGCGAGCGTCCGCTCCAGTCGCCGCGTCCAGCCGGTCGGATGTCCGCGCTGGATCCACAGCGACGCGCCCGCGCAAGCGAAGGCGAACGCGGTGTTCGGTTTCATCGTCGCCAGCCCCGGCAGGACGCTTTTCAGCGCTTCGATCTCGAACAGCCAGCCCAAAAGCACGGAGAGACCGACCGCCAGCGCGGCGGGTCCGGCAAAACGAGCAAGGAGTTGGGGCAAGCGAGTTTGGGCTTTCATAATTTAGCGGTCTTTGATTTCCGATTGCGGATTTGCGATTGCAGATTGCCGATCCGCACTCCGAGACTTGGGGCAAGCAAAGTCGAACCCTCCGCAATCGAATCAACGTTCACCTGTTTGCGAATCGTGGGAACGAGCGTGTCGGTCATTGTTTTTTTGGAAACGAAATCGTGCGCGCCGGCTTGCAGGGCGGCGGCGCGAAAGGTGGAATCTTCCATGATGGTTAGGACGATAATCTTGGTTTTGGGCAGTTCTTTTTTGAAGCGCGGGATCAAGTTCAAGCCTGATTCGCCTCCGGCCAGGTTGAGGTCGAGCAGGATGACGTCGGGCAGCAATTTGCCGGATTGGGCAAAGGCGTCCTCGCCCCCGGCAGAAACGCCCACGACTTGGAACACTCCCTGGAAATGGAGGTAATCGGCGGCAGCCGCCAGGAAATGCGGACTGTCGTCCACGAGCAGGATGCGGATGGGTTCGGTCATGTTTTGCCTCGTTCGTGAAAATGCGGATACGTCCATCCTCACGATACCAGAGGCGGGTTCAAGCGTCTATTCGGTTGTGTACGGTATTTGGGTTGAGAGCGCCCTGTATTTTTCCCCTTTCTGGCGGGACGCGGAGAACGCGGATGTCATTCTTTTTCCGCGTCCTCCGCGTGCTGCACGATCCGCGTCCCAAAAACCTTGGGGAACGACTTCGTGAATTGGACGCGGATAAACGCGGAGAACGCGGATTTTAATCTTTTTCCGCGTTCATCTGCGCTCGCCCGCGTCCAACTCAAAGTTATTCAATGATACCGCGCTTCACCGCGTACTTCACCAGTTCGGTCTGCGTCTTCAAGCCCAGTTTCTTCATGAGATTCCCTCTGTGCATCTCGACGGTGCGCGGGCTGAGCGAGAGTTTCTCCGCGATCTGCGGATTGCTCAGTCCCTCCGCCGCGAGTTGAAAGACTTCGCGCTCGCGGTCGGTGAGATTCTCGAAGGGGTCTTTGGCGCGCGAGTCGTCCGCGCGCTGCATGTAGGCCTGGATGGCGCGTTCGTTGAGCGACGGGCTGAGGTACACGTTGCCCGCCAGCGCCTGCCGAATCGCAAAGACCAGTTCGCCCGAAGAACTTTTTTTCAACACGTAGCCCGCCGCGCCCGCCGCCAGCGACTCGACCACGTAACTCTCGGTGTCGTACATCGAAAGCACGATCACCTTCGTCGCGGGGGAAACGCGCTTGGTCCGCCGCGCCACTTCCAGCCCCGAAAGACCCGGCATCATCATATCCACGATCAGCACTTCGGGCTTGTGTTTCTCCACCAGCGTCACCGCCTCCAGCCCGTCGCCCGTCTCGGCGATGACCTGGAAATCGGCTTGCGTTTCGAGCAACAGGCGCAGCGCCTCGCGCAATATCCGATGATCGTCGGCAAGCAGGATGGCGGTCATGCGCGCTCCTTCCACGGCAGGCGCATCGTTTTTCGCGAGCCTTTGCCCGGCGCGGATTCGATCTCGAACGTCCCGCCGACGAGTTGAACTCGTTCGCGCATCCCGCCCAGCCCGCGGTTCAGCGCCAGCGCGGCTACCGGATCGAACCCGACTCCGTCGTCTTCGATTTGGATCTCCATCCCTGCGCCTCTTTTCTGGACTTCGAGCCTGACCCGCGTCCCACGGGAGTGACGCGCCACGTTGGTCAGCGACTCTTGTGCGACGCGATAGGCGGTCGTCTCGATCTCGGACGTGAAGCGTATGCCCTCCACGCCGCGGTGTTCGAACTCCACCGCAACGCCCGTCTCCTCCTGAAAGCGATTGACCTGCCAGGTCAGGGCGGGGATGAGCCCGAGGTCGTCGAGCATGGGCGGGCGCAGTTGAAGCGAGAGGCGGCTGACGCGGTCGAGCAGGTCGGCGGCGAAGGTCTGCGCCTGTCCGATCTTCGCCGCGGCGGCGTCGGCGGGCAGTTGACCCGCCAGATCGAGCGTGATCTTCATGGCGGTCAGTATCTGCCCGAACTGGTCGTGCAGTTCGCGCCCGATGGCGCGGGCTTCGCTCTCGCGCGTTTCGACCAAACGGCGCGAGAGTTCCGCCAGGCGGTCGTTGTTGAGGCGCGTCTCTTCGAGCAGGCGCGCGTTCTTCAAGCCCAGCGCGGCTTGGTCGGCGAGCGTTTCCAGAAACGCGGCGATGGCTCTGAAATCGCGCTTGTCTTTCGAGGCAAGCCCGATCACGCCCAGGACTTCGTTTTCGGTGCGCAGGGGCAGGGCGGCAAAGGAGGTCACGCCCGCCCGTTTGCACTCCATCCACGTGCAGCGCAGGTCGGTGTGGATGTCCGTGGAATAGATCGCCTGCGCTTCTTTGGCGGCAAGCCCGCACAGACATTCGCTCACGCGGTGGACGGGGGTTTCGTCGTGGCGCAAGCCGTCCGCCGGGGCGTGCGAGCCGCGCAGGAACATGTCCTTTCCCTGTCGCATGAAGAACATCGCCAGGTCGGGTGTGACGACTCTCAGGATTTCCTCCAAAACCGCTTCCATCACACCTTCGACCGAGAGGCTGGAGGCGACGCGCCGACCGAGAACGTAGAGCGCGGCTTGCTGTTCGGCGCGCCGGTGGATTTCCTCCTCCGCGCGCTTGCGCTCGGTGATGTCCAGCGACGTGTTGAGAATGTATTTCTCGCCGCCGATGGTCACAAGGTCAATGTTGATGGAGAAGAGTCGCGCCTGTCCCGACTTTGTGCGCAGGGTCAGCTCCAGGTTGTGAACAAAGCCGCGCTCTTTCAATTCGGCAAGCGCGCGCGCCCGCACTTCCGCGTCGGGATTGAAGGCCAGTTCCAGGGACGTTTTGCCGATCGCTTCCTGCCGGCTGAAACCAAGCGCTTGCTCGAACGCTTCGTTGACGTGGACGATGACGCCATCCGGCAGGGAGGATAGCACAATGGAATACGGCGCCTTTTCGAATAGGGTGGAGAATTTTTCTTCACTCTCGCGCAACGCATCCTCCGCCCGCTTGCGCTCGGTGATGTTCATCATCTGGGAAAGCAGATACTTTTCCCCGCGCTGTTCGATGATCTCTGTGTTGAATAGGGCGTAGCCCTTTTCGCCTGATTTGTTCTTGAACTCGAATTCGAAGTCCCGCAATCTCCCCGCTTGAAGCAAAGCCGCGTATGCCTGTTGGCATTTCGATGGGTCTGCCCAGAAATCGAAATCGGCGGCTTGCTTGCCGAGAGATTCAGCGCGGGCGTATCCGAACATTTCTTCCCAAGCCGTGTTGACATCCACGATCCTTCGTTCGGTCAATGTTGCCAGCACGGAAGCCAGCGGGCTGGCGTGAAATGTTGTAAGGAAAAGGTCGCGGGTAAAACGCAGCTCTTGCTCCGCGCGCTTGCGTTCGGTGATGTCGGTGACAAAGCCCTCCAGCGCCAGCAAGGTTCCATGGGGGTCGTACACGCCGCCGCCCCGCTCCCATACCCACTTCTCCGCGCCGCCCGCCGCCGCGATCCGATAGGTGAGCTCATACGAACGGCGTGCGCCCAACGCCGATTGGATTTCGTCCCAGACGCGCTTGCGGTCGTCCGCGTGAATCCGATCACCGAATTCGCGGCGATGCTCCATGAAGTCGGAGACTGGATAGCCCGTCAGAGGGAGAATGCCCTCGCTGACAAACTCTGTTGTCCAGTCCCTGTCGTTGCGGGCGCGATACACCACGCCCGGCAGGTTGCCGATGATGGCGACAAGCTGTCTTTGAGATTCGCGCAGTTGTTCCTCCGCCTGTTTACGCGCGGTGATGTCGGTTGAAATGCCGCAAAGCGCGTACGGCGCGCCGTTCAAATCGAAAAGCGGAAATTTGACTGAGACGTACGTGTGAAGGACGCCATCGTCGAGCCGGGCGGACTCTTCGAATGTAATGGGAATGCGCCCCTCGACTACTTTCCGGTCGTTGGCGCGCAATTCCCGCGCCAGTTCGGCAGGAAAGATTTCGAAATCGGTTTTTCCAGTCAGATCCCTTCCCTCCCGGTTGAATAACTCCTCCCACTTCCGATTGAAGAGAAGGTAGCGGCCCTCCAAATCCTTCATGAAGACGATCGAGGGGGAGTGATCCAGGATTGCCTGCAACTGCTGGCGGTTTCTCTGAATTGCCTCCTCCGCGCGCTTGCGCTCGGTGATCTCGGTGAAGAAAATCGAAAGCCCGTCTTTGGATGGGTAAATGCGGTTCTCGAACCAGCGATCCCACGGCGCGTAATAATCTTCGATCACCAGCGTTTCCTGCGTTTCCAGCGCGCGAACGTAGGCATTCGCAAACGGCGTGCCTTTCGCTTCGGGGAATTCCACCCAATAGTTTTTGCCGACCAGGTTTTCGGGTTTGCGCCCCAGCAGTTCGCCGCCCTTTGGGTTGACGTAGGTGTAGTTCATCTGTGGATCGAACGTCACAAAGCCATCGTTGATGCTAGCGAGCACGCGCTGGAGGCGGTCACGGGTGGCAACGATCTCCCGCTCTGCCTTTATGCGCTCGGTGACGTCGTGGATCGCCAGGCGCAGGAGCGGGGCGTTGTCGTCGTGGGCGGCGGTCGCTTCCAGGAGCGCGTCGAATCCGGAACCGTCAGACTTGACCAGCCGCGCTTCGCACTCCTGCCGCGCCCGCGCGTCGAAGTCGAGTTTGCGAAAGAGATAGAACTTGTCCTGGTCTTGCGGGGCGATGAAGGAAGTGAATCGCATGCGGAGGAGGCGCGCCCGTTCGACGCCCAGCATCAGCGCGGCGGTCAGGTTGGCTTCGCGGATGGTGTTCCTGTCGTCGAGCGTGAGGTAGCCGACGGGCGCGAAATCGTACAGGTTGCTGTACTTGTCGCGCACGCTTTCCAGTTCAGCGTGGACGCGCTGCAGTTCCTCGTTCTGCATTTCCAATTCGACCTGGTGGACCTGCAGTTCGTGGATCAGCGCCTGCATGTCGGCGCGCGATAATTTCTCCGAGACCTTTGGCGCCTTGGAGACCCGAAAGGTCTCTTCCGCGCGCTGGCGCAGAGGGGTTGATTCTTTTTTGGGGGGCGGTGTTTTGGGTGGATTTGTTTTTGGTTTCATACTGCCTCAACAAACCGCGTAAACGCTTATCCGGACTCGATGCTTTAGCGGGTTTCTCACGCTAAAATTCGTTTCTTGAATCCAATACCTTCGTCAAAATGGGGGTAAGTTGAATGTGAACTAAACGGGCTTTCGTAGTAAAGTTGTTGTTGACTAGTTGATAAGAAAACCACAGCACAAGGACTAGCGAAAGCTCATGCCTGATATTATAGCACGTTTAGAGTGTATCGAATCATTCGTGACGGCGACGACGCATCGGCCTGACGCCGCGCCGTGCCTTCCCACGAATTGCCCTGCACGTGATAGGCGGCGAACGTCGTCGCTTGCTGCGCAGACCGCAGGTCAAGCGGCATGCCGCTGCTGAGACCCCACAACCCGCCATAGTAGCCGCTGGAGCCATCGCTGCTGTTGGTCAGCAAGACGAACATGGCCGCACCGGTGACTCCCTGGTCATTGCCCATGAAAAGCACATCTCCCCACGTGATCGGTGTCTCCCACAGCAGATCGAACAGCGAACCGAGCGCGGCCTGGGCCATCGCCACGCAGTAACCCGAAACGGGACGGAGGCGGGGCCAGGGACATTCTCCTGACTGCCAAAGGATCGTCTCGACCCCCGGCGTCTGGCGACGCCAGCGGTCTGAAGCAACTGCGGCGCGTATAACGCCGTCGTGTGGAATTGTCAAGGGGTTGGCGCGGGGAAAAGGGTGCCAGTTTCGGGGTGTCAGGGCGCGGGGATGATGTGCGGTCGCGGGCGAGGATTTCAACGCAAGGGCGCAGAGGGGCCAGGACGCAAGGGATCGAGGAAACGGAAACCTCAGGCTCAGCCGGCGGAAACTCCCGCCCCCGATTCCCATCCTGTCAATCAAAAACGCCCACGCACCGGTAGGCAGTCTCGATGATTTCGGCAGCGTGCGACCAGGTAAAGCATTGTTCGGCGCGGGCGCGCAGGCGGGCGCCAAGCGCCTGGGCGGCGGGTAGATCGTCCAGCGCCTGGCCCAGCACCTGCGCCAGAGCGACAGCGTCGCCTGCCGGGGCGTAGAGACCCAATTCCTGTAAATACTCCCGCGGCACAGGCGTATCGAAGACGACGACCGGCAGGGCGCTGGCCATGTAGGTGAGCAGCTTGCCGCTGCCTTCAGTGGTCGAGAGCTTGGGCGCAACGGCGACCTGACCCAGCGCCACGTAGCGCGGCGCTTCGGCGAACGGCACCATACCGGTAAAACACACATCGTCGCCCAAACCGAAGCGTTGCGCCAGGCGCCGGTAGTGCTCGACGAAGGGAAAGCCCATGATGAGGAAGAAAGGCCGCGTGCCGCCGCGCTGTTGGAACTGCAAGAGCTGGCTCGCCGCCCGCAGCAGCAGGTCAATGCCCTGATAGGGCGCCAGCAGACCGAGGTAGACCACCAGGGGCCGGCCGGACGGTAGACCGAGCTGGGCGCGCAGGGCGGCCAATTCGGCTGGCGGCCAGGCGTGCGCCGGACGAAACTGCGCCGGATCCACGCTGTCCGGTAGAACCGTTACACGGGCCGGGTTGACGCCAAACTGGGCAATGAGCAGGTCGTGGGCATGCTGCGAACTGGCGAGAATGGCCGCCGGCTGCTGACTGATCCAACGCTCCAGGCGGCGCCAGGCCGGCAGCAGCGGCGTCTGGGGCGAGAGAAAGCGATGATCGAGCATCTCGCCGACCAGGCTGCCTTGAAAATCGAAGACGACCGGCAAGCGGCCCGCCGGTCGCAGGCGCGTGGAAAAGAGTGCGCCGAGCAGGGCGCCTTCGTGCAGGTAGGCGTGGATGACGTGCGGGCGCCACTGGTGCAGCGCCCGCCAGAGGGTGAGGGCCAGGAGAGCATCGAGGCCGAACTTGCGCCAGGAAGAACCGACGGGCATTTGCCGGTTACGTGCGCCAGGCGGCCAGGCCGGACGAATGGTGGTCAAACCGGGAACTTCGTGTCCGCCAGGATAGGTGACGATGCGCACCTCATACCCGCGCGCTTGCAACGCGCGGGCATGGCCCTGGATGCGCACATGGCAGCCGTAGTCTGCAAAGAAACCGGTGGGCGCAATCATCAGCGCCCGTATAGCGTCAGCCGTGCTGAGGCTCCACGCTCAGGATTCGAGCCAGAGGTCGCGCCGAAACCGCCACAGTTCGCGAAAGGCGCGCACGATGACATGCAGCCTGGCGCCCGTTGGGCTGCCGGCGGTGCGCGGCAGATGGCTGACCGGCGCCTCGACGATGCGAAAACCGGCGCGTTTGGCGCGCACCAGGAACTCGGCGCTGAACGTGGCGCCGCGCGCTTTGATCTGCGGGCCGACTGTCGTAATGACTTCACGGCGAAAGAGCTTGAACGCACAGTCAATGTCACGGGCGGTGTAGCCGAAGAGAATCGTCACCAGCGTGCTCCAACCCTTGCCGAACAGGACGCGCAAGGGCGGGTCACGCCGCGGCGCTCGATAGCCGACTACCATGTCGGCGTTGGCGATCAGAGGCAGAAGCAAGTCGAGTTCCTCTAGTTTGAACTGGCGATCCGAATCGGTGAAAAAGACCAGATCGCGCTGTGCGTGGGTGATGGCTGTGAAGACCGCCGCGCCGTAGCCGCGGTTGACTGGGTGTTCGACAGGGTGCAGTTCGGGATAGATGGTCGCCAGTTCGGCCAGGACGGCGCCGGTGCGATCCTTGCTGCCGTCGTTGGTGACGACGATCTCGAAGTCATGACTGCGCGCACGCATGATGGCGACGACGTCGGCGATCATGCGGGGCAGGTTTTGTTCTTCGTTATAAGCGGGCATACAGACTGAAATGCTGGACACGAAATCTACGTCTCCTTGAAAGAGAAAGGTCTAAGCGTCTTGTCGTTGCAGAGCGCCGTCAATCTTTGGAACGTGGCCGGCCCTCTTCGCCGCGCAGTTGGCGTCCGCCCAGGCCGAGCATGCGCATCCAGATGCTCGGCGGCTCCGGCATGGGCGTCAGGTCGGCGCTGGTGATGACTTTGCCGCGGTCGAGTTGCCATTGGCCGCGGATGGCGAGGGCGAGACTGAAGGCGTTTTCGAGTGCGGCTTGATCGGCGTGCATCACCAGACTGCGCCAGCTATCGAGATGACGGCTGAACGCGTCGAGCCAGAGCTGCGTCTGTTGGCGGTTGCCGGCGATCAGCGCGGCCAGCTCGGCGGCGTCTTCGGCGGCCAGGCGGGTTGAGGCTTCGAACTGGGCGCCGGCCATGCGGGCGGCTTCCTGCCAGGCGCCTTCACGGGCAGCGCCCAAGAGCGCCGCCGCCATGATGGCGGGCAGCGCCTCGACGCCGGCCATGATGCCATCGTGCTCGGCCGGATCGAGGTAGAGGATGTGCGCGCCCAGGCGCTGCGCCAGATCGGACACGACCCCTGCCGCCTCGGCGGACGTGGCGGGCGTGACAGCCAGGCAGTAGGGGCGCTTGTCGAAGAGGGTCGCCGTGGCTTTGTAGAAGCTGGCATCGGCGATCGCGATGACCGGGTGGCCGCCGACGAAATGAACATGCGACGGCAGGATTTCGGCGGCGGCCTGCAGCGCCGGCACCTTGACGCTCGCCGTGTCGGTGACGATGCAGCCGCGCTTCAGGTGGCCGGCGATGGCGGTCAGTGTGGCGGACAGGTCATGCCAGGGCATATCGAGAATGACCAGGTCGGCGTTGGCGACGGCGCGCGCCAGGTTGCGCTCGGTGCGATCAACCGCTTTGACCTTGCGCGCCTGTTCCAGGGCCGCTTCCTCTTTGTCGTAGCCAACGATGCTCAGTTCTTGCTGGCCCGGCGTCTGTTTGAGGCCCAGACCGAGCGAGATGCCGATGATGCCCAGGCCCACGATGGCGACTTCGGGGAGCGGGCCGGATGTGGTAGTGCGTGCAGTTGGTTGGTTCATGATGCGTCATCTACTTTCTGTAAAGCCTGCAGCCAGACCTCGCGTCTGTCGTGTGGCGTGGCCAGCGGCGTTTGATGGTGGGCGATGAGCCAGACGGTCGTTTCGGAACAGCCGGCGGCCCGCGCCTGCGCGGCGCCAAGCGCCGGGTGGTTGACGATGACGTAGAAGGGGTAGCGCCAGTTCCCCGGTGTGGTTGGCTGCGCCAGCCATCGCAGCAGGCGCCGGCCTGGCGCGCTGAGACGCAGCAGAACGAGTGCCACGCGGTGCCAAAGGCGCAGGCGTCCCGCTTTGGCCACGTCGTGCAACAGGGCCGCGGCCAACAGGTCTGGCTCCTGCAGCCCCTGCGCTTGCAGCGCCTGTAGGACATTCAGGCTGTGCCGCTGATCGGCGGCCGGCATGGCGCAAAAGAGATGCCAGGCGGACGGCGGCAGCCAGCGGCGCGCCGCCTGTCGTTCGGCGATGGGCGGTTGGGCGCTGAGCGCGGCCCAGAACTGGCGCACGCGGTATCGAATCCTGGCAGTGTGCAGCACGGTTGGTCACCGGTCAGAATCCCAAAATCAGCATCAAGAGCATTTCCACAGGCGGGCCGATGATGTTGGTAAAGAGATTGCCCGGCAGCAAGATGAGCAACAGCAACAGGAACGAGCCGTACTGCATCAACTGCATCAGCGCGTTGCGCAAACCGGGCGGCAAGAGATTGGCGGCGATGTTGAACCCGTCGAGCGGCGGAATCGGCAACAGGTTGAAAACGAACAGGAAGATGTTGATGACGACGAAATAGTAAAGAATCTCCAGAGCCATCGAGCTTCCGCCAAATGCCAGCAGGCGAATCGGCACCGCCGCCAGAATCGCCAGCATCAGGTTGGAGAGCGGGCCGACAGCGGAGACGATGATCGAACTGAGTTGGCGATTACCACGCAGCCGGTTGGGGTTGATTGGCGTCGTGGCCCAGCCAAAACCGAAGAGCAACAGCAGCGCGCCGCCCATGAGGTCAATATGCGCCAGGGGGTTGAGGGTGATGCGCCCATACTGCCGCGGCGTTGGGTCGCCCAGGCGATCGGCCGCCACGGCGTGCGCCAACTCATGGACGGGAAAGGCGATGAAGACGATCAGCAGACGGGCGATCATCTGCATGGGAGAGGCATAGCCGGTGTAGATCATGGCAGAAACGATCAGCAGGGCAACGGCCACTGCGATCAATTTCTGCTGTGTCGTCCAGTGCGACCAGTTGACCATTGGCGGTTCCTTTCTGCCGCGACGTGTGCGCGACCTGACTCAGGCGCGGGATGAGGCGCTTCGCTGCATGAACGTGCTGGCGACGATCAATGCCGCCAGGCCGAACAGCACGACAGCCCAGAGCGGGTAGCTCAGGCCGAGAAAATTGGGCGGGTGGGCCGTCGCCTCGACGATGCGGTCGTAGGTGACGCGGTTGCCTGTCGTTTCCAGTTCTTCGAGCTTGTAGTAGTAGGTCTTACCCACTTCGACCTGCGTATCGCTGAAGCTGTAGCGCCCGCCCAACAGTGGGTCGGGCGAACTTGGAATCAGGGCGGTGTTGACCTGGGTATAGACGCCGTCGCGCTGTTCGCTGCGAAAGACGTTGAAACCGGCGGTGTTGACTTCCGTCTCGGTTGACCATTCGATGACGATGGGTGCGGCCTGGCCGCTGCATCCGAGCAGCAGAAGGGCCAGCCACAGACTACTGAGCATCTGCGGCAGCCGTGCGCGCCGGGCCGGCGGCCGATTGGCATTGCATGACGATTGATCGAACGTCTGTGATTTCATGTCGTTTACCCCGATTGACCTCTGACCTCTGCTCTCTGACCTCTGACCTCTGACCTCTGCTCTCTGACCTCTGCTCTCTGACCTCTGCTCACCGGCCCGAAATTTCGAAGACGCGATCCTGCGTCAGCGTCGTTTGCCAGACGATCTGTCCGGCCTCGCGGCGAGCGGCAGCCGGCGCGACCTGCCAGGCGGCGCCGGCCGGCAAGATGACGTTGACGGTCAACGGCCAGGCGCGCGCACCCGGCTGTTTGTGCACACGCAGGGTGTAGCCGCTGTTCGATGCGCCGCCGGGCGGCAGGTCGTACACGAAACGAACGGTCTGCACACCGCCGGGCGGCAGCACGAAATAGCCGTGCATCTCTGTCAGGCCGCGCTCGGCGGTTGCGCTGCCGGTCGAGCCAGGTTCGAAGCCCTCGATGGCGCGCACGACGACCCCTTCGGGCGCCAACAGCCGCACATAGTCGAAGTAGCAGCGATCCATCATGTCCTCGTAGGATGCGCCGTAGCGCGCCTCGTGCACGCATGCGGTGAGCGCGGCGGCGCTCGTGTGCCGGTAGACGACGGTCAGTTCGGCCTGCGCGGCGCCGTCCGGCGTCGAAGTGACGGTGTAGGCCAGGCTCTGTTCGATGCGGGGGTTGACCTTGTTCCAGCCCAGGTTACTGTCAACCAGGGCCACAAAATCGCCAGTGCCTGGCATGAGCGCCCCCGCCCAGCCGCTCTGTGCGAACGCGGCCTGCAGCGCCGGGTCGTCGAAACTCGCCAGCAGGTGGCGCTGGTCGAGCGATTCCTTGACGGCGAACAGGAGCGAACCAGGGCGCAGATCGCCGCTCTGCGCCTTGTCGAGCGTGGCGCGCAGCAGGTCGCCCATGAAATCCTTGCGGTGTTTCCACCAATCGCTGCCCCCGCCGCTGGTCGGAGTTACCACGTCGTCCGAATCGAGCGGCTGCGCCCAAATCGTACGCATGGCGGCGATGACGTTGCCGCCGGTCAAGGGGCGCTGATAGCCAGGCATCTGCAGCGGCTCCAGGGCGCCGACCAGCGCCTGCACGAAATCGAGGTCGAAGGCAATGACGCCATCGGTCGTCGTGTTCTTGTTCAACTGGTAAAGCCCCTGCATGACACGGGCGCTGGTGGGAAAATCGGGCGACCAGTTGGCGTCGCGCAGGGCCAGCACGTCGGCCTGCATGTATTTGGCCAGCGGCGCCGGGGCGTCGGGATGCGGCAGCGACCAGTTGTCCACGCTGTAGGCGTCCTGCAGATCGGCGCTGATGCGGCCGGCGTCGAGACGCAGCAGCCCGACGCCGCTGATGAAGCCGCCGGCGGCGCGTAGTTCATCGTTGTTCTGTGCAATCAGCAGATAGGTGCGCGGCCCGTTGGCGCCAAGCAGTTCGGGCGCCAGGGGCGCCATCTGCGCCAGGCTTTGCAGCAGCGGCAGCGCCTGGTCGAAGCGGTCGAGCAGACCCTGGGTGCGGCTCGAAAAATCCTGGCTGTTGATCTGGCTACGCGCGGCGGCCGCCTGCTCCAGGCGAGCGGCGACCGGCGCCAACTGCGGGCCTGCTGCGGCCAGGGCCGGGATGATGCGCTCGGTCAGGCTGCCGGGCGCCTGCTTGTCTTGCCAGGCATCCAACACTGGCAGCAGGCTTGCGAAGGCCTGGCGCCCCGCTGCGCTGGTGTGAACGGTCATCTCCAGCAGCGGGCGCGCCTGCGTCGCCTCTGGCCCCACCTTTGGCAGCCAGCCAAGCGCCGGCGTGACGAAGAGGAAAGGACGCACCGTCCGCGCCAGGCCCTGGATGTCGTCGTCCAGCGCCGCCACGACCGGCTGCAGCGCCGCCAGATCGGCGGGTTCGATCTTGTTCAGGGCGTTGGGAGCGGCCAGGGCCTGCACGGCGTCGAGATTGGCCTGCAGGCGGCGCGCATATCCCCAGATCTGAAAGCCGGTCCAGCCAAGCCAGGCAACGACGAGCATGACCAGGATCAGCGGAATCAAGCAGCCCGGACGCCGCCAGCGCGCCGCCGGTTTGGGTATTTCTCTACTCACAAATCTATCTTTCGGTTCTGCCTTTCGGCGCCTCGCAGCAAGAGTTGGGCTAGTATAGCACAGATTGGCGGGATTGACAGATCGAGGGGCATGGTTCAGGGGCCGACTTGCCAGACGGGGCCGGCGGGCGTTAGATCATAGCGCAAGGCAATGTCCTCGCTCGGATCGGTGATGTAGACAGGGCGGGCGTCGAGTTGATCGGCGATGAGGGCGCTGATGTCTGGCCCGGCCTCGGCGGAGAGCAGGGGCCAACGCTGCGCCAGGCGGCGGCGATACCAGGCGTAGTTCCAAAGCGTGCGTTCGACGATGATCACGTCGGGGCGCTGACCCAGGCCATCTTGCACGTACCAGAGCGCAAAGGTGTGTTCGTCGCCGTCGCTGACCAGCAGGGCTTGGGGAGCAGCGGCGGCCAGCGCGGCTTGACCAAAGCGCCGGGCGGCGCTGTCGTGGCTGAGATCAACCATCGCCCAGTTTTGCCAGAGCAGCGCCAGGGGCAGTAATCCCGCCAGGCCGATCCAGGCTGCGGCGCGGGCCGCCCGTCGCCAGGACGGCTGGCTGCGCCGGGCGAAAAAATCGGCCAGGGCCAACACGCCGGCCGCCTGCCAGAGGGCCGCCAGCCAAAAAACGGGCAGTAGATAAACGAAGGCATCGGCGGTTGCGTAGCCCAGGGCGTAAAGAGCGCAGCCAAAGGCCGTTGCGCCGGTTGTCAAGATCAGGCGGCGGGGTTGCGTCGCCAGGCCCAGGCCGGTAAACGCCAGGCCAGGCCAGAGCAGCGGTTGGGCCAGGCCGCGTGACCAATCGCCCAGGCGCACCCACATCTCGGCGGGGGTCAGGCCGAAGAGGGCGCCGCGGTAGAGTTGGGCGCTGACCAGTTGCCAGAAGCCGAGCGGGGTCGAGGGATCGCCCCAGACGAGCGGCGGTTGGCGGCTGGCGCTGAACGGCAGGTAGAGGTAGACAGCCAGGCCGGCCAGAGCGGGCAGCGCCAGATCGGCGGCGGCCGTCAGCATTGCCTGTCGCCAGGGATGAGGCGTAAGGCGGCGGGGGCAAGGCAGGTTGGGCAGGAAGAGCGGCGCCAGGCAGACGAGCGAGAGGTGGTTGCCCAGGCCCAGGCCAAAGACGAATGCGGCAATGCGGCGACGGGTAGGACGGTTGGCAGCGGGCGGCAGGATCAGAGCGCAGATGAGGGCGACGAAAAAGATGTGCAGGGCGTAGACTTCGACCAGGATCGCCTGCGACCAGAAGGTGAACTGAAAGGCCAGTGTCAGCGAGGCGCATACCGCTGCCAGGGCGACGCCGCGTCGCCCCGCCCACAGCCGTTGCGCCAGCCAGACCAGCAGTGCAACGGCGCCCGCCGCGCTCAGTGCCGAGAGCAGGCCGATGCGCTGTGCCAATTCACCAGTGGGCAGTTGGGCAAAGAGCCAGGCGAGCAGCGTCCAGGTGGGATAGCCGGGCGGATGGGGAACTCCCAGAACCGCGGCGGCGACGGCCAGTTCGCCGCTGTCCGCTCCGTGGTGACGCCAGGTGATGGTCGGCGCCAGGGTAGCCAGGTAGACGAGCAGCGCCGCCAGTCCGCTCAACAAGGAGACGCGCGTCATGACCGAGCCGGCGGGATTCAGAAACCGGCGTCCAGGTACGGGTCGCTGCCGACGGGCGGCAGGAAGGCAGGCGGCAGGCCGACGGTCAGGATGGCGCTGCGATCGGCGGTGTGCGCTGCGATGTCGAGCACGGAGCCGCGGGGGACGCCGCTGCCAACGCTGAACTGTAACACCAGCGTCTGCGCCTCATTGGGCTGGACGTTGGTCAGCCGCCAGAGGCGGCGACCAGCGTCGAATGCGCCGGCGCTGGCCTGACCGCCGTTCAACGTGAAGGCCGGCGGCGCGCTCAGCGTCACCTCGCCCAGTTCGAGCTGTACGGTGCCGATGTTGACCGCCTGCAGGCTGACGGTGAAGACCTGGCCGGGGATCAGCATCTGTGGGCCGCTGATGGCGACGCCGAGACCGGCGGTGGCCGGCGGCGCGGTAGGAGTGGGCGTAACGCCGGGAACCAGCGTCGAGGTGGGCGTGGCGGTGTCTGGCAGCGCCGTGGCGGTGACCGGGGGCGCGATCGGCGTGTCGGTGGCGCCCGGTTCTGGCGTGTCGGTGGGATCGGGACGCGGGGTGGAGGTGGGCTGCACCGGCGTGGGGGTGACGGTTGGCGGCTCGGCGGTAGGGGCATTGGTCGGCGTCACCGTGGGCGGAGCCAGTGTGGCCGTGGCCGTTGGCGGCTCTGGGGTGGGTGTGCGGGTGGGCACGGTCTGATACCACGCCTCGCGCGTGTCGCCGGTGCGAGCTTTGGCCCGTGCGGGCAAGAAAACCAGGCCGGCCAGAATCGTCGCCGCAGCGATGATCGCAACAAGCGTGGAAAGATGCCTGTTCAACCAGCGCATGATGTCACCTCCATCGTCATCGTCATGATCGTCATCGTCATGATCGTCATCGCCATGATCGTCTTCGCCATGATCGTCTTCGCCATGATCGTCTTCGCCATGATCGTCATGATCGTCATTATCTTCGTCATCATCATGATCGTCGTCGTCATCGAGAAATCACCCGCAGAGGATCCAGAAGCTGCCAGACACAACTGGGCAAGCGTCCAGCGGGAATCTCCCGTCGTTTCATCGTCTCGCGGTGATTCTGTCTCAATACGATCCTTCGCCGCGCAAGACGGCGGGCAAGGTTCTGAGCAGAATGGTCAGGTCGCGTGCGAGGGAGTAGTGCTCGATGTAGTCCACTTCGAGCGCAACGCGCTGCGCCAGCGTCAGATCGCCGCGACCGTTGATCTGCATCGGGCCGGTCATGCCCGGCTTGACCGCCAGGCGCCGGCGCTGCCAGTCATTGTAACGGGCGACCAGGGCCGCCTCTTCGGGGCGAGGTCCCACCAGGCTCATCTCGCCACGCAAGACATTGACGAACTGCGGCAGCTCGTCCAGGCTGAAGCGGCGTAGCCAGCGCCCCACCCGCGTCACGCGCGGATCGTTGCGCACTTTGTAGGCCGGTTCCTGCAGGGCGTCCAGGTCAACCACCTCATGGCGGCGCGCCTCGGCATTATGCACCATCGAGCGGAATTTGACCAATCGGAAGGGCCGCCCGTTGGCGCCCACCCGCGTTTGTGTGAAGAAGATGGGGCCGGGGCTGTCGAGCTTGATGGCGACAGCGATGAAGAGCATCGGGATGAGGCTGACCGCCAGCCCCAGGCTGGCGCCGATCAGGTCGAGCAGGCGCTTGGCGGCGCGCTGGCGGGCGTTGAGCAGCGGACGCCGTGCGCCGGACGCGTCGCCGCGAAAATGAATCTGCCCGGCGGCAAAGCCAGCCGTCAGGGTCAGCGCACGCACAGCCAGCATGAAAGGCGCCAGCAGACCAACGGGCAAGTCCTTGCGCAATGCTTTCCAGGTGAAGGGCAGGGCCGTCAGCAGGAAGGCCAGCGCCGTCGCGCCGGCGCCCCAGCGGGCCGGCGTCCAGAAGAGCGCCGCCGGCAGCAGTGCCGCCGTCAGGCTGGCCAGGCCCATCTGCACCTTGAGCACCTGCGGTGTATGCGAGTCCTTGAACAGGCGCTCCGGCAGCCAGCGCGTCAGCAGTGCCTTGTAGTAACCGATGAAGAACTTGCGGCGGATGTACTCGCGCAGGTTGTGGTCGTGCTGGTGATAGACCTGCGCCGCCGATGCAAAGACGAGACGGTAGCCCTTCTGCGCCAGGCGGAAGGAAAACTCCTGGTCTTCGACCGAGGCGGTGGCGAAGATCGTGTCGAAGCCGCCGTTTTCCAGGAAGAGCGCACGGCGGTAAGCGGCCGAATAGGTGTCAATGAAGTCAATCGAGGCGCGCTGGCGCATGCGGTCGTAGCGGTCTTCGTATTCGACCTGGACGAAACGCGGGGTCAGTTCGCGCTGGCGGGTGAGGTATGCGCCCTTGACGCCCACCACGTCGGGATCGTTGAAGGGACGGATCATGGCGGCAAGCCAGCCGGGGGCCGGTTCGCAGTCGCTATCGGTAAACAGGACGATCTCGCCGGAGGCTGCGGCCACGCCGTGATTGCGGGCGGCGGCCGGCCCCTGGTTGGCCTGCACGATGACCTGTGCGCCCAGGCTGCGCGCCAGTTCGGCGGTGCCATCGTGCGAGCCGTCGTCCACGACGATCACCTCGACCGGCGGCTCGAATTGCCGCGCCTGTGCTATGAGGGCCTGCAGACCGGCGCCCAGCGTGCGCTCGGCATCGAAGGCCGGAATGACGACAGACAGCGGGATGGCCGCCGGCTGCGGCGGCGTCGCTGGCGCGAGATGCAATGGTGAAGGTGTCTGTGCGATGGGCGTCATGCCTTACTCCCCCGACGCCCGCGCAGATGCCAGGGCAGCGCCAGGCCTCCAACAATCATCAGGGTCAGCGGAGCGACGGCATAGAGCAAGATGCCCACAGCAAAGCCGGCTTCGGGTTCGAATCCAAACCAGGCCAGCGTCAACTGGCAGAGGTATTGAAAGACGCCGATCTTACCGGGCGAGCTGGGTACGGCAATGCCGGCCTGCAGCACGGCCAGCAGGGCAAAAGAGACGATCCAGTCGCCGGGGAGGTGCAGCGCCAGCAGCGTCAGGTAGTTGGTCGCGCCGGCCAGCAGCCAGACCAGGAGCGACCAGAGCGAAATTTTCAACACGATGGTCGGGTAGCGCAGGGCGTTCAAGCCGCGCAGGGCGGCGTCGAGCAGACCAAGCCAGCGCAGGCCGCGTTCGTTGGGCAACCGCTGCAGCAGGGCGCGCGCCAGGGCCAGCCAGCGTTGGCGCCAGCGCAGGGCAATGATCGCGCCAGCCAGTAGGATCAGGGTGACGAGGAGTAGGGAGCCGCGGCGGGCGGTCAACGGATTTGCGCCAGCGGTTGCAACCAGAGCCGGCGTCAAGGCCAGGATGCAGAGCGCCAGCATGGCCAGATCGCTGATTTTTTCGACGGCGATGGTGGCCAGAGTTTGGGTTTTGCTTTCGCCAAACCGCTCGCCGACGAGAAAGGCGCGCACCAGTTCGCCGCCGCGCAGCGGGATGGCGAGTGTGACGGCCTGGCCGCTCAGCAGGATGCCGAAGAGAGAGAGTGTGGGCAGATGACGATGCTGTGGAAAGAAGAGCAGGCGCCAGCGCGCCGCTTTGGCCAGGTTGGTGACCAGGATCGAGAGCAGGGCCAGCGCCGTCCAGCCGGGCTGCGCCTGGCGCAAGCTGTTCAGCACAGCTTGCCCGTCCAGGTCACGTAGGGCCAGCCAGAGGCAGATCAGGCTGATGGCCAGCCCAGGCGCCATACGCACCCAGGCCGGGACAGCGTGCGCCGTTGGGGCCGGGGCGGCAGTCGTATCTTGATTCTCTGCAACGAGGAGAGCGGCTTCGTCGCTCCCCATGCCCGTGCCGGCGGCGGCCCCCGTGCCCGTCGGGGGGCGCCGGCGGCGATGGCTGACGCTGGTCAATCGGAACGACCGGATGGGAAGATTGCGCCGAGCCGGCGGGCGGCGGAGCGCAGGGAGCCGGCGCCGTTGCGGCGCTCCTGACCTGGCGGCGCGGCGGCGCCATCCGAACTGCCGTCCGATGGTCCGCGGCCGTTGGTGCTGCGCTGCTTTTTGTCGCCGTCGCCTTCACGATCGCTGTAGTAGTGATGATAGTAGTAGTAGCCATCGGTGGTGGCAGGGCTGAGGCGGTTGAGCGCCACGCCGAGGATATGGGCGTTCACTTTGCGCAGCTCTTCGGAAGCGCGGCGCGCCAACGGTTCGCGCGTCTCGCCCGAATCAATCACCAGCAAGACACCGTCGAGCTGACGGGCGAGCACGGCGGCGTCGGTCACGGCCAGTGCTGGCGGGCTGTCAAAGATCACCACGTCGGCCACGTTACACAGCGTTTCGATCAGATCGCGCATACGCTGCGAGCCGAGCAGTTCGGAGGGATTGGGCGGCAAAGGCCCACTGACCAGGACAGACAGGTTCTTGATCTGGGTCGGCTGAATCATCTGCGGCAGCGACGAGGCGTCGGGCGCCGTCAGGAGCGCGCTGGTCAAACCCACGTTGTTGGGCACGTCGAATACCTTGTGGATGACGGGCCGGCGCAGGTCGGTGTCAACCAGCACGACCTTTTGACCTGTCTGGGCAATGACGATGGCCAGGTTGGCCGCGGTGGTGCTTTTGCCTTCGCTCGGATTGGCGCTGGTGACCAGCAGCGTGTGCAGCGGCTTGTCGAGGCTGGAAAATTGGAGGTTGGTGCGCAGGATGCGATACGCCTCGGAAATGGGAGACTTGGGATTGAGGAAGGTCACGAGCTGGCGTTCGCCGTTGGCGTCGTTGTTGTCCTGCCGGGTGCGCGGGATCGCGCCAAGCGTCGTCAGTTGTAGTGTGGCGCCCACTTCGTCCGGGGTCTTGAGAGTATCGTCGAGGTATTCGATCACCAGGACGCCGCCAACCGAAAGCACCATGCCGACTAGCAGGCCGAGGATAGTGTTCAACAACACGCGCGGCCGGATCGGCTTCTTGGGCACCTCGGCCGGTTCGACGACCGAAATGGTGTCGGTGGCGCGCGCCTCGTTCAGGCGCAGGTCCTCGAAGCTCTTGACCAGGTTGGCGTAGCTGTTGCGATACTGGAGCAGACTGTCACGGAAGCGTGATAGATCGGCCTCTTGAGCGCTGGTGCGAGTCTGAATCGCTTCCAGTTCGGCGATCTTCATCTGCACCTGGGAGATGTTGGTGGACAGAGAGCGGATCTCTTTGTCCAGGCTTTCGCGCAACCCCTTGAACTTCTGCAGTTGGCGCTCGGAGTGCTGTTCGATGAAGATTTCGGGGATGGTGTTGGCGATTTGTGTAGCCAGTTCACGATCTGGGTCTTCGACATCCACACGAATCAACTGGGTGTCCTGGATCGGCTCGACGGAAATATCCGACTTCAGCTCGACCAACCCCAGGCGCGCCGTGACGGCATCCAGAACGGGACGCGTCAGCATCAACTGGGCAAACGTTTGCGCCTGGCGTTCGCTGGCGATGATCGTTCCATAGATACTCTCATTGACGCTGGTCGCCTGGTCTACGAAAATCGAAGCGGTCGCCTGGTAGATCGGGGTACTGTTGCGGCTGATGACGTAGGTGACGACACCGATCAACACGGTGCCCAAGAGCACGAACCAGAGCCAGCGACGTAGCATGGCCCCATACTGACGTAATTCCATGAAAGAACCTCGAAAGAATCTCTTGAGATTTCAGAGCGATCAAAACACCTGCGCCAGCCTGGCGATCACGATGACGCGGTGCGTGTTGCCAAACGACGGCCAACAGGTAATCAAAGTCAATGTCGCGTCTGGCGTTTGTTCCAGATATTTGGCGTTGGCCAGGCGCTGCTCCAACGGAGCGCCCGTCTCTGGCGCCAGTTCGATTCGCTGCACCCGATAGATCAGCCGCCGCCCCTGGTCGGTTTCCAGTTCGATGTCGCTGCCGACGGTCAGCCGCGGTGTGGGCCGGTCAATGTCCAGGCTGAGCGCCTCGAACACCTTGCCGGCGCTGTTGTTGTGACCCGAAATGACGGCATTGCCAACCATGCCTGGCGCTGCGCTGTTGATATGATGGCCGGCGGCGTTTTCGGCGATCTCCCAAACTGTCGTGCGCTCGCCGTTGGCGCTGGTTTCGATGCGCCAACCGACCTCGATCACCGGGGCGTCGAGCTGCAGGGCCGGAATGCGCAGCCGTGTGGCCACTGAAGGCGCCGCCAGGGGCGTGGGGCCGATCTCCGGCGTGATCGGCGCCGTGGGGGTTGCGATTGCCTGCGTGGGGCGGGCCGTGAGCGTTGGAAGGGCAGCCGTCACGGTCGGCGTTGCGGCGGCGGCGGTGGGAGCGGCCGTCGGCGTGGAGGTTGGCTGGCCGCAGGCTGCCAGCATCAAGACGAGAATCACCAGGCCCTGGATGCCCGGCAGATGTTTGGCGTTCATGAATCAGATCTTCGGATCCTTTGCTTGCAGATCATCGAACAATGCCCCCGGCATGAGGGCGATCAGCAGACCGAACAGCAGCCAGAGGGTGAAAATGGGTCTGGCTCCTGGCGCAACGGCATCGGTCAGGCTGAAAAGATGAAAGGCGAGCAGGCTGGCCAGCAGGCCGCCGCTGATCGTGCGACCGGTCATCGTCGTTGCCCGCCGGTAAAGCTGCCACCCGCCTGCGGCGCATAGCAGGAGCAGGGCGCTGTAGGCGATCAGCCCTGGGATGCCCATGTCAAGCGCCGTTTGCAGGAAGATGTTGTGCGCATGTCCCACATCGGCCAGCACCGGGTCAACCGTGAAGAAGGGCGCATAGGCGATGGCCAGGTAGCGAAAGGCGCCAAGACCGACGCCGGTGAGGGGAAAATCGGCGATGGCGGTCAGCGCACGCTGCCAGATGTCGAGCCGCCCGATCAGGTTGGCTGGATCGGCGCCAGGCAGCGCCAACAGCCAGGCGCCGCTGCTGCGCAGATACCAGACGAGACCGGCCAGGAAGAGCGGGGCCAGCACGAGCAAGCGTCGTTGCCACACGACTGCGGCGACGGCGGCGGTCAGGGCCAATCCCAGAATGGCGCTGCGCGACTGGGTGAGCAGCAGGACAATGGCTTGCATGACGGCGATGAGAGTGAGCAGAAGCCGCTGCCAGGTGCGCGCCGGCGCCGGCCAGGCTGTCTCATGACAGCGCCAGGCGCCCCAACAGAGGGCGACGGTCAGCGGCAGGAAGAGCACGACCATGCCGGCGATCTCGTTGGGATGGAAATCGCCCCCTTGCAGGCGCAAGCGCAGGCTCTCCGGCAGGCGCGGCAGGAAGCGGTAGAGGCCGCCCAGGTTGAAGATCTTGGACTCGAACCAGTCGGCGCCCAACGCACCTATCAGCGTGAAACCGAAGCCGAGCAGCAGCAGAATGACCAGCCAGCCCCAGAACTGGCGCGGGTTGCTGCTGGAGTTGACGACGGCGTAGAAGCTGGCCAGACCGAGCAGGATGCCGAGCAGTTTGGGCCAGGCGACGGCCAGGTCAGGCGAGGTGTAGGCGCCGACGAGCGCCATGATGGCGAGTAGGGCCAACGGCCAGTCGAGCGCGGTGCGCCGGGTCAGGCGGCCACTGCGCCGCCAACGCACAAGCCAGGGCGCCGCCAGCAGGGCCAGGGCCAACGGCGTGATCGAATTTGGAAAGAGCAAGAACGGAGCGGCGACGAACAGGGCGCTGCTTTCGAGATGCAGGAAGCTGCTGATCCTCTGTTTTGACATGCTGTGTGAAACATCGCAAGCTGTCGAAAAATAAAACGCCGCCCGCGCGACGAAATGATTGTAGCCGATGATGACCCAAAAGGCAAATGGCGTTGACGATCTCCGCTGCCGTCGGGTGGACTTCGGGACGGCGCCGGGCCGGTTGCGCCCATCGGTCTGGGCGCCGGTTTGAGGAGCGAATGTCGCGTCCCCTACCAGGCGCGCTCCAAATTGACGTGCGTTTTGCGGAAGAAGCGGCGCGCCCGTTGCAGTTCGGCCGGGGCGGGTTGGCGCAGCGCCAGCAGGTTGCGCAGCCCCTCGACGCGCTGCTGCTCCAGGCTGAGCAGGCGTTCGATCAGGCGCAACTTGGCAGCCGCGTCAGGCGTGGAGAGCGCGGCGGCGGTCATGGCTTCCCACCGGCCGTCGAAATCGCGCAGACAGACCAGCGTCAGCCAGTAGTCGTTGTAGGTGTAGATGACCTCCTGCCCGCGGTTGATCGTTGCGGAGAAGGTTTCACCGCCGAGCGGCTCTGGCCGTTCGATGCGCGTGATCTGGCCCGGTGTGGCTGTCAGGCGGCGGTAGGCGGCGGCGAGTATGGCGCCCTGTGCGGCGCTTAGCCCGCCGGCGGCGGTCAGGTGAGCGAAGAAGTCGTGCACCGTGGCGGCCATGGCGATACGTTCGTCCATGCCAATGCGCCCAAGCACCTTGCGGTCGGTGAAATCGGTCACCAGTTCGCTGAGGTGATAGTCGCGCAACCCCTCCAGCCCGTTGATTTCCGGGCCGAGGTGATCGAGGTACCAGATGAGGAAGCGCACCGTTTCCCAGGCCGCTTCGATCGTCTCGCCGTCGGCGGCGCGCACTGCCAGTGCGGTCAGGTAACTCTCGACGAAGTCCTGCTTGACAGGGGGTTCCCAATCTACCTCATGTGCGAAAAAGTGCGCTGCCTGGCGCAAGATGTTTGCAAGTGTCTGTTTCTCGTCGGTCATCGCCATCCCCACACCCCTGCCCAATCTGATCACTCGTTTGCGGTCCAGACGAGAGTATAAATCTATGTCGGAAGAGGCGCAAGTCTGGCGTGGGCGAGTCAGCGATGAGCCAGTAGCGGCCACGATTCAGGCAGAGACGTGCGGCTCCGCCGGTGTACCTGCGGAGCGCTGCCGGTGAAGTTGCAGCCAGGGTCAAGCGCCTTACGAACGCATTCAGAATTTGAAGAGGAAGTCATACGAGAGCTGCGATCTCTCAGTGATGGTTCTCTCGCAGACGTCGCAAATGAATGGCGTCACAGGGAAACCTGCTGTGATGTTCGTTGTCAAGGAGGGGACGTTTGGATGATCATCATGGTAGGTCAAGAGGAATGCATGAGCGACATTCACCTCCTCAAAAATGCTGTCCATTGGCTGCGACCAAATCCTGCAGCAAGGCGGTTTTTCGATCGGTGACCGGAAGGGATCAGAAGTCGGCGCTGCTTTGAGTCGGTCCAGCTTTCCCCTTCTACACCGCCAATCGCGCCATCTTGCTTCACGCCAACACCAGTCCAGTGTACGGCAGCGCCTCGAAACTCCAGCCCTTCCGCTCGCAGATCGTGTACAACCGGTACGTCAGGTCGCGGACGGTGCGCACGGTTATTGCGACGCCGAAGCCGGAAGGAGATTATCCGCCAAAATCATCCGCCAGACATGGCCTCTGGGCACAAGAACGTCATCCGAACGCCGCATTGATCGAGCGGTTCTCGGAAGTGCCACCAATCAGTATCGAGCGCGTTGAAAATCGGCGGGTGTTCGGGATGCGCCAGGGAAACTGCCACAAACTTGCGGTCGGAGCGATCAAAGCCCATCAGATGCACATCGTGTGGAAATTCTGCGAATCTTTGTTCATCCTCTGCGGCCGTCAACGGCGTAATGTGAACCTGTTGGCAACGTTAGGGATTGTGACGATTGATCAGGACCCACTTCAGAAAGCGATCGCCGACGCCGGGCTGTCCTGATGATTTGAGATGGCGCTGATTCGCCAACCATCATCCAGCACCAATATGCGGTGATCATCGCCCCCCCTTGTCGGCTACCTGCCGTGTTTCTGGCGGCCGCGTGCATTGTGCGCCCACAGCTCGCGCCAATCGTCATTCACACCCGTGGCGCCGGCATCCGATTTGCATGCGACCGGCCGCAGCGCCTATTTTATCACACAACTGGCTTGCGGCGCCCCCACAGACAGACGCCCGCTGCCCGCGACAGTATCAACCCATCCTGCACCAGGCGTAAGTCCGACTCTGACCCGGAGGCGCCAGCCGCCAAACGAGGCTTTCTCCCGCAATTGCCGGACTTACCTCTCTGTGCTATCATTTGGCCAACTGAACGACCGGCCAGACGAGCGAAAGAACCAGTCATTTTCATGGACGCCAATCCACTCTACAGCCCTAATGCCGCCTCTGAACGCTTCAACCGCGCCCAGAGCCAGGCACTCATTCACCAGATTCTCGATTCCCTGACCGGAAAATCGCAGCGGCTGCTCTCCTACGACGAAGTCAAAGAACTGCTGTTGGCGCGCGGTCAGATCAAAATGCCCGAAACGCAGATGATCCGGCTCGACCGCATCGTGGGCAGCGTCGGCCGCTATCGCGATTTCGACCGCTACTTCCTGCCCCTCAGCGGGGCCAACGCCGAACGTTGGAAGCGTCTCGACGTGGCCCTCAACCGGCTCGAGGACCTGCCGCCCATCGAAGTCTATCAGATCGGCGAAGTCTATTTTGTGCGCGACGGCAACCATCGCGTCTCTGTGGGCCGCGCCAACGGCCTGACCCACATCGAGGCCTGGGTCACAGTGGTCGATGTGCCTGTCGAACTGACATCCGATGTGCAGCCAGACGAGATGATCATCAAAGTCGAGTACGCCCATTTTCTCGACCAGACCGATTTACACGCCTTACGGCCCAATGCGCAAATCGAGCTGACCGAACCAGGGCGCTACCAGCAGTTGCTGGAGCACATCCATGTGCATCACTACTACCTGGGACTGGAACAAAAGCGCGACGTGCCCTACGCCGAGGCGGTGACCGGTTGGTACGATCATGTCTACCTGCCAAACATCCAGGCCATTCGCACCAGCAACATTCTCGCCGAGTTCCCGCGCCGCACAGAAGCCGATCTCTACCTGTGGATCGCCTATCACCGCAACCGCTTGCAAGAACGCTACGGTGTCGAAGTAGACCTGGCGACAGCGTTGGCGCACTTTGCCAAACGTCACAGCGAACGCCCGCTGCCGCGCGTCGTCAAGACGGTGACACGCACCATTCGCGCCGCGCTGGAGGCCGCCATCGAACCGGCGGCGCCGCCTCTGCCGCCCCCGGCCGCCGAAACGGCCCTGTTGACCCTCGACGATACCGATCTGCAGCCCCCGCCGGAGCAGCCAGCCTCATGAGCCAATCCCGCCTGCGCACCAAAATTGTCTGCACCATCGGGCCGGCCAGCCGTTCGCCCGATGTTTTGACCAGCCTCATCCGGGCCGGTATGGACGTTGCCCGACTCAACTTCTCGCACGGCGATCACGCCTTGCACGCCGGCCTGATCGCCCAGGTGCGCGCCGCCGCCGCCAGCGCGGGGCGAGAAGTTGCCCTGCTGGCCGATCTGCAAGGCCCCAAACTGCGCATCGGCGACATGGGCGCCGGCGTCATGCTGCACGCCGGCGAAACCGTCACCCTGACCACGCAGCCGATCGTTGGCCAGCCCGGCCTGATCCCTGTCCAGTACGCCAGCCTGCCCTCGGTTGTGCGCCAGGGTGAACGCATCCTGCTCGACGACGGCCTGCTCGAACTGGTCGTGCGCAGCGTCTCCGGCGCCGACATTGCCTGCCTGGTCGTGACCGGCGGCCTGCTCACATCGAAGAAAGGGATGAACCTGCCGGACGCCTCGCTCAGCATCCCCGCCATCACCGGCAAAGACCGCGCCGACCTGATGTTTGCGCTGCAACAGGGCGTAGATTGGATCGCCCTTTCGTTCGTGCGCAGCGCCGCCGAAGTGCGTGAACTCAAGGCGCTCATCCAGGCCGCCAATCCGCTCGATCAACCGCCGCTGGTGGCGGCCAAGATCGAAAAACCCCAGGCGGTGGGCGCCATCGAAGAAATCATCGCCGACGCCGACGGCATCATGGTGGCGCGGGGCGACCTGGGCATCGAAATGCGCACCGAAGAGGTGCCGGTGATCCAAAAGCGCATCATTCGTCTGTGCAACCAGGCGGGCAAACCGGTCATCACCGCCACGCAGATGCTCGACTCGATGATGCGCAACCCGCGCCCCACTCGCGCCGAGGCCTCCGACGTGGCCAACGCCGTGTTCGACGGCACAGACGCCGTCATGCTGTCGGGTGAGACTGCCAGCGGCCTCTACCCTGTCGCCGCCGTCGAGACGATGGCGCACATCGTGCAGCAGGCCGAACAGGCCAGAGGCTGGAGCGCTCGGCACGGCGACGCGTCGCCCGTCAAGATGACGGTGGCGCAGGCCATGGCGCATGCCTCCTGTGAAACGGCGCGTGATCTCAGAGCGACGGCGATCATCACGCCCACCGTTTCCGGCAGCTCGGCGCGCATGGTGGCCCGTTTCCGGCCGGAGGCCCCCATCGTCGCCGTGACGCCCAGCGTGCAAACGCAGCGCCAACTCCTGCTCTCCTGGGGTGTCTACCCGCTGTTGGCCAGCCGTGAAACCAACACCGATCGCATGATTGCTGACGCCATCCGCGCCGCCCACCAGCATGGTTTCGTCCAGCCAGGCGACACCACCGTTGTCACCGCGGGCAGCGCCGGCAGTCAGCCGGGCGCAACAGATTTGATGAAGGTGCAGGTCGTATGAGCGTAACGGCCTGGCCCAAGACGCCCGCCGCGCCGCCTCGTGGGCGCTGGCAACGGCTTACCAACACCCTCATCGAGGGCCATCCACGCAGGGCGCGCCGTTTGCTCTGGGCCATTCTCATCGCCGCAGCGCTGGCGCTCGGCCTCTACGTCGCCCTGCTTGGCCCCACCTACGCCCTGGCCGGCGCCGTGGCGCTGGCCGCCGCCTATCAGGTCTTGCGCAGCACGCGCTGGGGTTTCATCGTGTTGGCGGCGGTCATTTGGATCATTCCCTTTGCCGCTTTCCCCTTCAAGCTTGGCTTCACCCCCACCTTCCTGGACGCCGCCCTGGCCGCGCTCTTCTTCGTCTGGTTGGCGCGCATCGCCGTCGGTCAAGACCGCATCTTCGTCTTCTCACCGTTGGGCGGCCTGACGCTGATCTTCATCGCGCTCGCCATCTTCACCTTTCTGCTGGGCAGCACACACGCCCGCCCCACCCAACAAATCATGCGCCAGTTCCTCGAAGTGGTCATCAGCATCGCCCTGTTCTTCGTGGCCGTCAATGAAATTCGCACGCGTCAGGATGTTGACTGGCTGACCCGCGTGCTCATCATCGGCGGCGGCGTCTGCGCTGCCATCGCCATCATTTTCTACGTCATCCCCGAGGCCTGGACGGTGCGCATCCTCGACGCCCTCGCCCGCTTCAAGTACCCCGGCGGCTATGGCGCCTTGCGCTACATTGAAGACGATCCCAACAACCCCATGCGCGCTATCGGCCTGGCGGTTGATCCTAACGTCCTCGGCGGCATGATGATCCTGGCCGGCGGTCTCACCGCACCTCAGTTCTTCAGCCGCACTCCCCTCTTGCCCCGCTTCTGGACAAGCGTCATCTTCGCCCTGCAAACATTGGCACTCTATCTGACCTATTCCCGCTCGGCGCTGATGGGGTTGGGCGTTTCGTTGGTCATTCTCGCCGGCTTGAAATATCGCCGGCTGCTGCTGTTTGGCCTGCTCGGTGTTGCTCTGCTCTTATTTCTGCCCCAGGCGCAGCCCTATGTCGAGCGCCTGCTGGCCGGCCTGCGCGGCGAAGACCTGGCCACCCAGATGCGCTTTGGCGAATACAAGGACGCCCTGCTGCTCATCGGCCGCTATCCCTGGTTTGGCGTCGGTTTCAGCGGTACGCCCGACATTGACCTCTACATCGGCGTCAGCAGCGCTTACCTCCTGATGGCCGAAGAGATGGGGCTTTTGGGTTTGCTGGTATTTCTCGCTCTCGTGGTGAGTTTTTTCGCCTTCCTCTGGCGAACCTGGCGCGGCGGCCTGACGACCGGGCGTGATGCCGTGCTCTTGGGGCTGGGCGGTGCGCTGGCCGGTGCGCTGGCCGCCGCGGCGCTCGACCACTACCTGTTCAACCTGACCTATCCCCACATGAGCAGCCTGTTCTGGCTCTACATGGGCCTGGCGGTTGCCGCCGTGTTGGTGGAACGCAGCGCCGCTTGAGCGCCAGCGGCGCCCGATCCGCTTTAGTCCGCGCCTCGTTCGTCGGCGAAGAGCTGACCCAAGCGAACCAGGTACACATGGATGGTCTTGTTGCCGACCTGCGTGGTGTACTCCAATGCCTCGTCGGGCAACTTGCCATAGACAGTCGGGCGGGCGTGAAAGAGCACATAGTACCCCGTGCTTTGCCCTTCGCTCTCCAGGTAATCAGCCAGTTGGGCCAGCCCTTCTTCGTAAAGCGCCTGCCCACGCCAGATCTTGGTTTCGATGATCGTTCGGCGCCCCTTATGCACCACGATCAAATCGAGTCGTCCTTCGCCGCTGTTGATTTCGGTGAATTGCGCGGCGCCGATCTGGCGAACCACGATGTCCAGGTAGGCCATCAGCAGATACTGTCCGGTCGCTTCATGCGGCATCGGCGTCACCTTGAAGGCCTCGCGCCCGCGCCGTTCGATGAACTCGCGGAAGCGGCTCAGGATCACGTCCATCTGCAGATAGTCATTCACGGCATAGGGACGGAAGTCATAGCCATTGACCAGCATCGCCCCCTGGAGTCTCGTTTGACGTGGTTGGAAGGCATCTATGAGCACCTGCTTGTAGATCGGGTTGGCAACCTGGCAAAGCTGCGCTGGCGATTCCTTGATGATGCCGAAAAGATGCAGTGAATTGACGAGCGGGTCATTGAGACGAAAAGGATAATCGGCGCCAAACAGAATGCGTGTCACATCTTCTTCGTACTCAGCGGCCCGGCGGATGACAGTCTCGAAGTTGTAGTTACTCTCTCGCGTGAGCCTTTGGATAGCCGCACGCAAATCAGCCATCGTGATCGGTCGCGTACGTTCCTTGACCACCTCTTGTGTCAGGATCGCGGCGACCCGGTTGACCAGGAAAGGCTGACCCGCTGTTTGCTCCACCAGTTTCTCGATCACGCCAGCGGCGAAGGTCTGCCCCGTCTCAGCCGTGTATTGCCCCAACAAATCGCGCACTTCGTCCAGAGAGAAGTCTTCCAGACGGCGTTGGTAAGCAATGTTGAAAGGCGAACTGCGACCAAAATTCAGCCGAGCGATATTCTGAATGCCCACCAGGACCACGCTATGCAGGCTGTGCGGCGGCCGTCGGTCCAAATACATGGTGCGCCAGGTTTGCAACAGTGGCGAGAGCACATCCTGCGGTGTGGCATCGAATTCATCAATGATCAACACCACTTTGAGAGCCGGCGCTAAACGGTGGAGCTGCCGGAAAAAACGCTGAAAACTTCGCTCATCAACAGCCAAAGGCCCGGCAAGCAGCGTATGAATGGCCTCGCTGTTTGGAAGGTTCTTGCCTGACAACGCCGCATCGAGTTGGTATGCTATACGCTCGCTGAAATCAGCCCAAAAATCGTCCAACGACCAACTCTCATACGCTTCGAAGCTGAGGGCAATGGCAAGGAAATCGGGCCGAGCGTCCAATGCCAGATCCAATGCGCGCAACAGCGTCGTCTTGCCCATCTGTCGCGGCGCGTAGATGGTGAAGAACTTGCCCTTTGCGATCTGGGCTGTCAATTCCTCGATCAGCGCCCGGCGCGGCACCATGTAGTGCTCCTGGGCGTTGACTGGGCCATGAGTGTTGAAGTAACGCATGACCGTATTTTAGCACAAGGCGCCCATTATGGAAATGATGCACCTTTGCCCGCTCCTGTCGCGCATGGTACAATCTAGTCCGTGCTGTGTCTAATACACAAGAGGGACTAGATCATGTTCGTGGATCGTGAAGCTGAGTTGCGTAGCCTGAATGAAATTCTTATGCGGCGAGGAGCGCAGTTCCTCGTTGTGTACGGTCGTCGTCGCGTGGGGAAAACTACCCTGATCGTCGAATGGGCGCGGCGCAGTCAGGCGCCCACGCTCTACTGGGTTGCTGCGCGTGAACCTTCCGCCCTACTGCTGCGTAGCTTTTCCCAGTCCATCTATGCCCATGCTCACCCTGACCGTCCTGTTGATCCGCTGTTCAGCTATCCCTCTTGGGAAATGGCCTTGCGCGAGGCCGCCGCACTGGCGCAAGATCAACGCCTCATCTTAATCATGGATGAGTTCCCCTATGCGGCTCAGTCTGAACATGCGCTACCTTCGCTCCTGCAAAACGCTTGGGACCATGTTTTCAAGACAACACAGGTCGTCCTGGTCCTGGCTGGTTCTCAGATTGGCACGATGGTTGATGCTCTAAGCTATCATGCACCGTTGTACGGTCGAACCACAGCGCAGTTGCCTCTAAAACCGTTGCCCTTTCGATCGTTGTCACAGTTCTTTCCGCGCTACAATGCTGAACAACGCGTGGCAATCTATGCAATCCTGGGTGGAATCCCGGCCTATTTGGAAAAATTCCGTGACGATGTTTCGCTGGCTACCAATGTGCGCCAGCAAATCCTATCGCCCACAAGCATCTTTCAACAAGAGGCGTTCTTCCCGATATGGTGGGACGACATTGGTCGGCTGATGTCGAGATTGATGTCGTGGCGATCAACTGGCAGCAGCGTCAACTTTTACTGGGCGAATGCAAGTGGGGCGCCCATCTTGTTGACCGCGACGTGATCGAGAGCCTGGTCCATATGCGCGCAGCGCGCGTTCTGGCAAAGCTGGAAGGCGAAGGCTGGCAGATGCACTTCGTTTTCTTTGCTCGTGTCGGTTTTAGCGACGCTGCGCGCAGCCTGGCCGCTGAGGTGGGCGCCTGGTTAGTAGACCTGGCAACGATTGACGCCGATTTGAGCGCAGGCGCTATTCTGTCCGACCCGACGTGATAGCGAGTAGCAACCCCAAATGGTCATTACACCGGATAACCACCTTGATTTTGTGCTTTGACTGCGGCGACATGATTTTAGCCGTTGGCCCACCGATGTTATAATCACCCGAAGTTGCCCCGTGTTGACCATGCGGACGACGCCGAATCTGTGATTGTGAGAATGAGCGATATGCGCACCAAAATTCCTGCCCCTTGTCGCCACGGCCGGACGCTGCCCTGGCTGTTGATTGCGATCCTGCTGCTCGCCAGTTGCAGCCAGCCTGACCCGGCGCCAACACCGACGCCGACCAAAACCCCCAAACCGCCCGCTTCGGCGCTGGCCACGACGGCTCCGGCCACCGACACCCCGGCGCCGCTGGCCACAACAGTCCCGGCCACCGACACCCCGGCACCGCCGACCGACACGCCCGCGCCGCCCACCGCCACCCCCACCAACACCCCGCTGCCAAACAATTATCTTGACCCGACCAAAGACCCGAACTTGTCGCCCTTCACCGGCCTGCCGCTGACCGATGCGGCTGTGCGCGACCGGCGGCCATTGGCGATCAAGGTGGCCAACACCGAAAACGTGCGGCCCCAGGCCGGCCTGAGCGCCGCCGATGTGGTGATCGAGCAGCGCGTCGAGTTCAACCTGACGCGCTTGACGGTGATCTATCACAGCCAGGGCGCCGACCGCATCGGCTCGATCCGCAGCGCCCGCCTGCCCGACCTGGAATGGCCGGCAGTGTTCGATGCAGTGCTCTGCTTCTCTGGCGGCGTCGAGCCGGTGCGCCAGAAGCTCTACGCCTCGGACTTCGCCGACCGCATCCTGGAACAGGCGCGCAACGGCAACGCCTATTTCCGCGATTCGAACATCTCCGTGCCGCACAACCTCTTCGCCAGCACGGCCACCCTCTGGAACGTGGCCGCGGCGCGCGGCTGGAACCAACGCCCGCAACCGGCCCTCGGTTGGGTTTTCAGTCCCAACGCGCCGGCGGGCGGGCGCGCCGTGACGACGCTTGGCATCCCCTATCCCACCGGCAGCGATCGCGTGCAGTGGCGCTTCGACGCCGGCAGCGGACGCTGGCTGCGCTGGCAGGGAGGCGTTGTTCACAGCGACGCGACAACCGGCGCACAACTGGCGAGCGCCAACGTCGTGGTGATGGCCGCCAACCATGTCCCCACGCTGATCCTGGAGCATGGCACGGTGGACACCGGCGTCAACCGCTCCATCGAAATCCAGGTGTGGGGCGAAGGCCCGGCCACAGTCTACCGCGATGGCCAGGCGTATCAGGGCAAGTGGATCCGCAATGGTCGCTATGACCCGCTGCGCTTCGTGGACAGCAGCGGCAATCTGATCCCCCTCAAGCCGGGCAACACCTGGCTGGAACTGACCCCGTTGGACATGAAAGTCACCGCTGAGTGACGCAGGGTTGGCGGACAGATCCGCATCGTAAAGAGGAGGTTGACCGTGATGACATCTCGACGATCTGAGCGATGGGTGCGAGCGGCGCTTGGGCTGGTTGTTCTGTTGGCGCTGACCGTGGCGCCGGCAGGGGCCAGCGCACGACCGGGCGACGGCTCCACGGCGCCGTTCACCGGGCTGCCGATCAAGGACGCCAAGGTGCTGACACGCCGCCCGCTGGCCATCAAAGTGGCCAACACGGTCAATGTGCGGCCGCAGGCCGGGCTGAGCAAGGCCGATGTGGTGATCGAGCAGCGCGTCGAGTTCAACCTGACGCGCATGACCGCCATCTTCCACAGCCAGGGCGCCGAACGCATCGGCTCGATCCGCAGCGCCCGCCTGCCCGACTTGGAGTGGCCGGTGATCTTCGATGCCGTGCTTTGCTTTTCGGGCGCATCCACCGAAGTGCGCAAGATGATCTACGAGTCCGATTTCAAGGAACGCGTGCTGGAACAGGCGCTCAACGGCCCCTCCTATTTCCGCGACCCCAAACGCTCTGTGCCGCACAACCTCTTTGCCAGCACGACGACTCTGTGGAACGTGGCCCAGAAGCGCAGTTGGAACAAAGCGCCCGAACCGAAACTCGGTTGGGTGTTCGACGCCGCCGCGCCGACGGGCGGCGGCGCTGTAAAAACCCTCAAGATCCCTTATCCGACCGCCAGCGATCGAGTCGAATGGCGCTTCGATGCGACCGGCAATCGCTGGCTGCGCTGGCAGGGCGGCGTCACGCACAAGGACGGACTGACCAACGCCCAGTTGACAGCGGCCAACGTGGTCGTCCTCAGCGCCGTCCACGTCGCCACCCCTATCCTGGAACACGGCACGGTGGACGTGGGCGTCAATCGTTCGATCGAAATCCAGATTTGGGGCGAAGGCCCGCTCACCGTCTATCGTGACGGCAAGGCCTATCCCGGCAAATGGGTGCGGTCGGAGCGCCATGCGCTGTTTACCTTCCTGGACAACAACGGCCAGGTGATCCCGCTCAAACCGGGCAACACATGGATCGAGATCGTCACGCCAGAGATGAAGGTCACGGCGTCCTGATCTTGCCAAATGCGCACGTGCGAAACCGCCGATGGAGATTTCATGCCTGACAACATTCACAGCGAACCGCTGCCCGACCTGCAGACTCTGCCGCCCGCCGTGCGCGGCTACATCGAGATGCTGCAGGCGGAAAACCGCAGCCTGCGCGCCGAACTGGAACAACTGAAAGGTGGGCGTCGCCCAATGCCCGCGTCTGCGTCAGCGCCGGCGCGTGCGGCCATCGCCGAAGCGGCCGAGCCGGCGCCGCCGCTGCCAACGATCCAATATCCGGCCTCCGTCATGCTGATCACTGTCAGCGCCCAGGGCATGGTCAAGCGCACCCCGCTCAACAACTACGGCAGACAGCGCCGCGGCGGCATGGGGGTGTACGACATCAAGCTGAAAGAGGGCGACACGCCGGCGTTTCTGCTGATTGCGCATGAAAACGAGGCGCTGGTGATAGTCACCACCCGCTGTCGCGCCTTCCGCCTGCCGGTGAGCAGCCTACCGCTCACCGATGTGCGCGAACGTGGCGAGTCGGCGGCCGAGCGCCTGCGTTTGACCGAAGGAGAGCGCATCAGCGCCCTGCTGACGGTGGACGACGCCGCCGAGGCAGAGCGTCCCTGGGTGTTGATGTGCAGCGCCAGCGGTGTTGTGCGTCGCGTGCGCCGCAACGTTTTTGGCCCGGCCCTGGCCGACGGCACGATTCTGTACGACCCGAAAGAGGGCGGCGCCCCCGCACTGCTGCGCCTCAGCCGCGGCGACGGCGATCTCTTCCTGGCCAGCGATTCCGGTCTGGGCATTCGCTTCGAGGAAAAGCTGGCATCGCACCGGGGCGTGCGCGGGATGCGGTTGTCGCCGCAGGAGCGCCTGGTGGGGCTGGCGCCGCTGGCGGCCGCCAACAGCGTGCTCTTGATCAGCGCCGATGGGCAGGGTGTACGGCGCGAGATGGAGAGTTTCAGCGCCAGCAAATCGGCCGGGGGCCAGGGCAAGATCGCCATCAAGACCGATGCGCTGGTGGCCGCTCTGCCGGTGAGCGAGAACGACGAAGTGCTGTGCATTAGCGCCTTCGCCAAGCTGATCCGCTTCGATGCGGCCGAAGTGCCGACGCGCAGCGGCGTGGCGCAAGGGGTCAGTGTCATGGAACTGCGCGGCGATCGTGTCACGGCGGTCATGGTCTGTACGCCGCCGGGTTGACGGGTCAAGGAGGATCAACATGGGAGAGATCAGTCTTGCCCAGGCTGTAGAGGAGTTTGCACGCGTGACGCAGGGCGCCGCGGCCGCTGACCTGGAGCGACCCTGGGAGTGGGGCGCCTATGACGAAGGCGTGCGCTTCGCCTTTTTTCGTACTTACGAGGAGCTGCGTGAACTGGCGGTGCGTCTGTTGACTGCCCGCAGCGCCGCCGGCTGCACGCCGACGGCCAGTCAGCGCATCCTGGCGCTCTATCACCTGGCGTATCGTGATCTGCGGGCCGCGCTGCTAGGTGTGTCGCCGGCCCTGGCCGTGCAGGCGCCTGCCGTGGGTGAATGGTCGGTGCAGCAAACCCTGGCCCACATGACGGAGGCCACGATCGGTTTCTACGCGGTGGTGCGCTGCACGCTGGACAACCGGCGCGGCGGCGGGGAAGAACCGCCGGACATGACCGATGAGCTTTGGCAGTCCACGGCTGGCGTCAGTTTCGAGGCGCTGAACGCACAGCTCGAAGGCGAATTCGCGGGCCTCCTGGCCCTCGACGCCGCCTGGCATGATCGCGTCCTGGCCGAATTTGCCGACGTGACCGAAGAAGAGCTAAGCTGGCCCGCCCGCTACTGGGAAGGGTACGACATGCCGCTGCGCTTTCGCCTGCATCGCTTCGACGCACATCTGCGCCAGCATACCATCCAGGTGGATAAGACGCTGCTGGCGCTCGATCACGAACTCACAGAAGCCCGACGCCTGCTGCGCCTGATCTACTGTGCATTGGCCGAAGTCGAAGGTGCCTTGATCGGCGCACCGGGTCCTGTGGGCCTCGACCTTCGACGCCGAACCGCTACCGCCATCGCCGGCCGTACCCAAGAGATCGCCGCCATCCTGAAGTCATAGACGACGAGCAATGACATCTGCTTGATCCTGCATGGAGGCGATCTGAGCGGGCAGTAGCGCGATCACATCGCCAGTCCTCATTTTTTTCGCCGGTGCCCCTGACCCCGTGGCGCACGCCGCTGTCACCTACGCCATTCCTGACCGCATCTGAACTGCTGACTCAGCCCGTTGCGCCAGCACTGCGCCAGGCGGCGACGCTGAAACCAAATCCTTTGGGCGTCATGGAGGGCAGGTAGGCCTTCTTCAGCCGATAGTTGGCCGGATTCAACCGCAGCTCGACGTGATGCAGCAGCGTTGCGATCACCAGCATGATCTGCACCTCGGCCAGGCCGGCACCCAGACAGGTGTGCGGCCCGGCGCCAAAGGGTGCAAAGACGCCGCGCTTCTTGTGCTCCAGGCGCGGCTCGCTGTAGCGCGTGATGTCAAACTCGTAGGGCCTGGCGTAGAATTCCTCGGAAAAGTGCGGTGATGCGTTGGCCACCATGAAGTGCTCGCCCTTCGGAATGACGAAGCCGCCAAACTCGAGATCGCGGGCAGCCACGCGCGGCAGAACGCCCGCCACGGGGTAGAGGCGCAGGGCTTCCAGCGCCGTCGCGTGCAGCGTGGGCAAGGCGCGCAGACTGGCAGCGGCCGGCAGGCCGCCGGCAAAGGCCTCGTCAACTTCCTTGCGCGCCTGTGCCAGGATGTCCGGGTGCTTGAGCAGCTCGTAGAGCATGAAAGAGGAGACATTGGCCACGGTGTCGAGGCCGGCAAAGTAGCCCGCCAGGGTCAGAAAGAGCGCCTCGTCGTGATTTAGAAACTCCGGGTCCTGCTGGCTGACGTCGGCCAGATTGTCCAGGAAGTTGTCTTCATCGGCCTCTGGACGGTTCGCCTGCCGCTCGCTGAAGACCGCGCGGGCAAAGTCCTTGACGCGCGCCCGCGCCCGCTGATATTCCGGCCGTTGCAGCTTGCTGACCGGCCGCGCCCGCGAGATGTAGACCTCCATCAGAGTGTTCCACCACAGCACGATGTCGTCGAAATGATCGCCAGGTGTGCGCCCGTTGCTCAACAGCCCCAGGATGTCGGCGGTGATGCGCTGCATGAACCGCACGCCTTCGATGCGGGCGCCAACCGGATGGCGGCGCAGCGACTCGACGACGACGTTTGCGGCCAGGGGGATGTTGCTCGTCAGCGCCTCGCGAGAGAAGCTCTGTCGCATCAAGCGGCGCATACGGGCATGTTCCGGGCCGTCGAGCATGGTCAGCGTGCGGCGGCCGCCAAAGTCGCGTACCACCGGCTCCCAGATGTCCCAGGCAGTGAACGCGTCGGCCTGCGTCGCCAAGGCGATGTTGATCTCCGGCCCCGCCAGCACCTTGAATTCGCGCCCCAGGGCGCGCACGCGGAAGATCACGCCGAGCTGGCGATACTGGGTGTAGAAGAAGTCCTGCGCATCGTTGGCCAGGGCCAAAATGCTGCCGACGAACGGCAGACCCGGCGCCAGCGGCGGCATGCGAGTCGTTGTGTCAGTTTTCATGGGTATCTTTCACTGATGTTTGGATAGTTGCGCTTGCGCCTGCATCTGCGTCAGGCGATCAAGCGTCGAGGATCAGCGGGGGAGGGGGATCAGGTGAACGCGCCGGCCAGGAGGGCCGCTGGCCGGCGTCGAGATCAGGGGTGCTGTGCGGAAGGTGCGTTCAGTGGCAGCGTTTCACGGCGCCGCCCGCCCGTTTCCGCATCGAACACCGCACGCTGGCGCTCGCCGCAGCGGTCACACAGGGTGATCGTTTCGACGACGCCGAAGTGCTGCTGGCGCTGTTCCAGCCGCCAATGGTGTCCCAGAATCGTACAGATGATGTTGCGCATGGTGCAACCTCCCTTCAGCGAGCCGATACGCCCAATGCGCCGATCGTGCTTGCCTCTTTGATTATAGTCCTTTTCGCCGCGCTTGACAACCCCCCTGCAAAGGCCAAAGCTGTCCTTTTCGCCGGGCCTGGCAAATCCGCTGCGAACGTCAGTTAGACGCCCAGATTGGCCAGCGGGTCATCCATTTCCTCCAGTGTGGCCAAACCGTAGCGCACGGCCAGCAGCGCGGCCTGCGTCCGATCCAGCACGCCGAGCTTGCTCAGAGTCGAGCTGACGTAGCCTTTGACCGTCGCCTCGGTCAGGCACAGCGCCGCGCCGATCTCTTTGTTGCTGCGCCCATGCGCAATCAGGCGCAGAATCTCGCGCTCGCGTACGGTGAGCGCCGCCATGGGGTCGGCGGGGGCGGGCATTCGAGTCATGAGACGGCGCAGGATGGTTGGGTGCATTTGGGGCCGACCGGCGGCCGCGCCGCGAATGGCTGCAATCAATTCATCGCCGCTGATATCTTTGAGCAGGTAGCCGGTGACGCCGGCGCGCAGCGCCGCATAGAGCTGGGCATCGCTGCCAAAACTGGTCAGCATGACGAGCGCCACGGCCGGCTGGCTGGCGTGAATCGCCGCCGCCGCCGCGATGCCGTCCATGTCGGGCATCTCGATGTCGAGCAGGGCAACGTCGGGGTGAGCGGTGGCGGCCAAGGCAACCGCTTCGCGCCCGGTGCGCGCTTCGCCAACCAGGCGCATCTCCGGCTCGGCTGCGATGGTTTGCCGCAGGCCGCGCCGCACCAGCTCATGGTCGTCGGCAATCAAGATCTGGATCATGTTTCCTCCTGTCGCACTCCCGCTCTACTCTTGTCACAGCGCCACATTGACCTGCACGCTGGCGCCGGCGCCAGGCGCGGAGGCGACGCGCACCGTTCCGTCCAGGGCGGCCACACGTTCGCCGATGCCGCGCAGCCCCAGGCCCGTCGTCTGGCCGGCCGGATCGAATCCCTGCCCATCGTCGGTCACGGTGAGCGTCAAGCGCCCGGCCTCTTCTGTCAACGCACAGTGCGCCTGGCTCGCCCCGCTGTGTTTGACGACATTGTGCAGCGCCTCACGCGCCACGGCCAAAAGCTCATTGGTCATCTGCGCCGGCAACAGGCAGGCGGCAGGCAGATCGAGCGTGACATGCAGCGCGTGTTGGCGCTGCAACCCGGCGCAATGGGCGCGCAGGGCAGCCGCCAGATCGCTTTCGGCGACGAGCGGGCTGCGCAACTGCGTCAGCAGCGCCCGCATCTCGGCCAGCGCCGTGCGTGCGGCAGCCTCCTGTTCGGTCAACGCGGCGCAAGCGCCGTCAGGATCGCGGCGCACCTGATTGCGGACGTGACGCAACCCCAGGCTGATGCTGAAGAGCGTTTGTGTGACCGAATCGTGCAGGTCGCGGGCCAGGTGCTGGCGCGTCTCTATCACCGCCAGGGTGCGCTGCTGATCCACCACCTGCGCTGTGCGTTCGGTGATGCGCGTTTCCAGCTCGCGGTTGAGCGCATCGAGAGCATCGAAGGACTCGGCGTAGGCCAGCGCCAGGGCGGCCTGTTGGGTCAATGCCTGCAACTGCGCCTGTTCCTCGGCGTCGAACGGTGGGCCAAGCGGGCGCGGCCCTAGCTCGTAGTGTCCAAGCATGCGACCACCTACCACCAACGGGGCGCTCCATGCCGGTGGGTGGGGCGTTGGGCCGGCGCTGGCGGTGGGCGGGGCCGCGTCGAGCGCAGTCAGCGTTAGTGCGCCCCAACCGGCGCCCAGCCGGCGCGGCAGTTGATCGGTCAACAGCGCCGTGACCTCATCGCGCCGCACGACGGTGGTCAGCGTCGCCTGGGCGGCGCGCACGGCGCTCTGAAACGTCAGGCGTTCGGGGTAGAACAGCCGGTCAATGGCCCATTGGGCGCGGCCGCGCAGCGGGTTGAAGGCGGCCGCTGCCGCAAAAAGCACGACCAGCGCAGCGGCGTTGCGAAACTGCGGCAAGGCCGCCAGCAACGTGGCGGTGAGCAGCGAGGTCAGCCCAAAGTAGATCGCCAGCAGGGCCAGGGAGAGCGCGCCGTAGGCCAGGCCGCGCCGCAGCGCCGCATCAATGCCAAACAGATCATGGCGCAGAATGGTGTAGGCGACGCCAACCGGCCAGATCAGTTGTCCTGCCAACAACCACTCATCGCTGACCAGCGGCTTGCCCGTCAGAAAGCCGAGCAGGCGCAGGTAGAAGGGGATGTAGGAGATGACCATGATGAACAGCAGCAACCGCGCCTGGCGGGCGGCGCGCACGGCGGTCGGACCGCGACTGGCGTGGAAGAGCTGCACCAGAGAGCCGAACAGCAGCGCCAACAGCCAGAAGAACGAGGCGATTGCCAGAGGCAGGCGCAGGCCGGACGCGGCGGTCAGTATGCCGAGCAACAGTGCGGCCGAAACGGCATAGACCACCGCCAGCCCGCTGCCGGTCAGTCTGCTGCGCACAGGAAAGCGCGCCGCCAGATGCAGCGCCAACGGGCCAAGCGCCATCGCGTTCACCAGGCGCAGGATGGCCAGCGGTGAGAGGGCGCTGGCGCCGAGCGGTCCGCTGGTCAGGCGCGGCAGATCGTAAAAGTCGAAGGGAAGCGCCAGAAAGCTGGCGCCGACGATGGCCAGGCAAGCGGCCAATAGCGTCGTCGTGTTGGGACGCAGCAGCGCCGGAATCAGTCCCGTGAAGAGCGCCAGCGCCGCCACTGCCAACGAAAAACGCGTCACGGCAAGCGGCTCGCTCTGCGCCGCCAACCCAAAGGCCAGCGCCTCCGCCGCAATCAACATCGCCAACAACCACAATACCTTCGAATCGGCTCGCCCCATCGGCGTCATCCCAATCACTCTGCCCTCTGACCTCCGCCCCCGTCCCGGTTCCCACGACTTCCCAATTATACCACCCTTCCTCCCAACGCAGGGTGCAAACTCCCTACGAATGGGGGGTTGTCACAGCAAGGCCGATTTGCTATCCTGTCGTTACAGCGGTGCGGTACATTTGCCCTTGATCGTGCTTGCCCGCTTGATCTCAAAAAAAAGAGGTTCTGATGCCAATCCTTGCTTACTGGATGAAAAACAAAACTCTGCACGGCGCCGTGACTGGGCTGGCGCTGCTGCTGTCTCTGATGCTGGTTGGCTGCGCAGGCGAACCGGCGCCCAAAGCGGCCGATGTCATCGGCGCTGACCTGGATGTGCGCGGCTTCGTCGAGACCGCCGATGGCAGTCTGCGCGTGAGCGGCCGGGGCGGGCTGTTGCTGTCGCTGCAGCGGCAGATCAACCCGCCGTCCGCGCCGGCCGGCTGGAGCCTGGTCGGCCCCACCTTCGATGTGACGGCCCACGACCGCCAGCGCCAACCGGTGCGACAGCTCGCCTCACGCCTGCTGCTGCGCTTTGCAACAGCCGACGACCGGCCGCTGACCATCCTGGTGCATGATGGCCAGAACTGGCAGGTCGTCGCCAGCGACCTGGACGACAACGGCTTCCTCGCCGCCAGCGTTGATCACCTGACGCCCTACGCTGTCGGCGCGCCGAAAGGCAGAGGGCCGCAGCAGGCCGCCCCTGCGCAAGGCACGCGTGCCCGTCCAACGGGGGCACGCCCCACGACGCCAGCCGCGCCGGCGGCGCGCGTCACGACAGTGGTGACGCCAGCCGCGCCGGCGCCGCGCGTCACGACAGTGGTGACGCCAGCCGCGCCGGCGGCGGCGCAAAGCGCACTGGCCGCCGCAATCCAACCGATCAAAGGCGCGACGGTGCGCGTCACACAGGCGACCGGCTTCACCGGCAGCTTCTACGTGACGCTGCCCCCGCCGCTGCAAGAAATTTTGGGCGCCGCGCTCAGTGCAGGCGGCGCGGGTTATTACGGCATCTACAGCGCCGTCAACGAGGCTGTGACGATCCAAGCCGCCGGGGGCAGCGCCAGCGGTGTACTGACGCTCCTGGTCGAGCCAAAAACGACCATGCCCGCCAGCGCCGATGAGGCGCTGGCGCAACTGCACACGCTCTTTCCCGGCGTCAGTGCAACGTTGGCGCCGGTAGCGGTTGATGGGGCCGGCTCGGCGACCGCCTACGCCTTCTACGGCGTCAGCGGCGACACAGCCAGTTCGGTTGGCTTCGTCTCCTACGAAGGGTTGGCGCTGGCCTATGCGCTGATCGGCAGCGGCAGTTATGCCGCACTGCCGCCCCATTGAGCAGACAGCGCGCCGGCGGGCATCTCCTACGCCGCCAGCGCATGGCCCAAAAGCATCGAGAAAACTGGACGTCAACCATGAACAGACAAGCAATCGTATCGCTTTCGCATCTTGTCAAAGAGTATCAAACCGGCGCCGGGCCGGTGACGGTGCTGCGCGATGTTTCCCTGACCGTGGGCGGCGGCGAGTTCGTCGCCGTCGTCGGCCCCAGCGGCTCCGGCAAATCCACGCTCATCAACATGGTCACCGGCATTGACCGGCCGACCCGCGGCGAGGTCAACGTGGACGGGACGCGGCTCAACGACCTGGACGAAAACCAGATGGCGCGCTGGCGTGGCCGCCGCCTGGGCGTGATCTTCCAGTTCTTCCAACTGTTGCCCACGCTGACCATCCTGGAAAACGTCATGCTGCCGATGGACTTCTGCAACACTTTTCCCGTGCGACAGCGCAAAAACCGGGCGCTCGATCTGCTGGCGCAGGTGGGCGTGGCCGATCAGGCGCACAAACTGCCCGGCTCGATCAGCGGCGGCCAACAGCAGCGCGCCGCCATTGCCCGCGCCCTGGCCAACGATCCTCCCCTGCTCGTGGGCGATGAGCCGACCGGCAACCTGGACAGCCGCAGCGCCGATCAGGTCTTTGCCCTCTTCGACGCCCTGGTCGCCGGCGGCAAAACCCTCATCATGGTGACGCACGACCGTGACCTGGCCGCACGCGCCCCGCGCGTCGTGCGCGTGCAGGATGGCCGCATCGCGGCTTGACGGAGCGTCGCGCCGATCAGGCCAAGACAACAGCGAGGAAACACGATCAATGAGACATACCCTGCGCACCCTGCGCATGAAGACGCTGCGCGACCTGTGGGGCAGTCGCGGACGCACGTTGTTGGTCACACTGAGCGTCGCTATCGGTGTTTTTGGCGTCGGCATGATCGTCGCTGCCTGGGACATCCTGACGAGCGACCTGAATCGGCGCTATGCAGCCATTCAACCGGCGCATGTCGAAATCAACGTGCCGGCGGGCGTCACACTGGACGATCTGTCCGGTTTGCAGACGCTGCCAGGAGTGACGGCGGTCGAGGGCCGCGCCGTTCTGACCACGCGCTACCGCAAGAGCGCCGGCGACGCCTGGCAGACAATCGAGATTCTGGCTCTGCCTCACCCGACCGCACAGACCGTCAACCTGATCGAGCCGGCGGCCAATCCCGCGCCAGGGGCTTCTCTGCGCAAAGCGCCGGGCCTGGCGCAGCCAACCGCCGCCGGCTGGCCTCCTGGGCGCAACCAGATCATCATCGAACGCGCCGCCCTGGCCGACATGGGCGTCGCCGTGGGCGACACGCTTTTCGTGGACGCCGCTGGCGGCGTCGTTCCCCTGTCAATCGCCGGCCTGGCGCATCAGCAGGACGATGTGGTCTCCGAAGTCAAGGGCAACCCGACGGCGCTGGTCAGCCTGGACGTGATGGCGCGCCTGGCTGGCCATGATCGCCTCGACACGATCTATCTGCGCACGACCGACCTGGCACAAAAGGCCGCCGTGGCCGACGCCGCACGAGCGCAGCTCGAGCGCGCCGGTTACAGCATAGGCCGCGTCACGCTGCGCGACCCGGCCGTGCATCCGGCGCAGGATGTTTTCGACGTGCTCTTGATGGTGATGGGGATCATGGCTGCCCTCTCACTGGCGCTCAGCGGGTTTTTGGTAACCAACACCATCAGCGCGTTGGTCACGCAGCAGATTGGCCAAATCGGCGCGCTGAAAGCGATTGGCGCCGACCGCTGGATCGTGCTGCGCGCCTACGGGCTGACCGTCCTGGCCTATGGACTGCTCGGCGCGCTCATTGCGACACCGCTGGCCTCGCGCGCCGGCTATCGCCTGGCCCTCTACCTGGCCAGCCAGATCAATCTCGATCTTCTTCCCTACCGGCTTTCGCCCCCTGCGTTGCTCGTGATGACGTTGGTGGGCCTGTGCACACCCCTGTTGGCTGCGGCCAAACCGCTGTGGCAAGGCGCCGGCATTACAGTGCGCCAGGCGATCAGCAGTTACGGCCTGGGCGGAGGCAGCGGGCAGCATATGCTCAGCCAGGCGCTCAGCCAGGCGTTGAGCCGGGCGCCTGGACTGCCCCGTCTGTGGACGCTGGCGTTGCGCAACGCCGTGCGGATGCCGGGCCGGCTGGCCCTCACGCTCGTCACCCTGGCGTTGGGCGGGGCCATGTTCATCGCTGTGCTCAGCGTCAACCGCTCTTTCGGCCTCACCATTGACAACCTGATGGAAGGCCAGTACGGCATGGATGCGCTGATCGGGTTTCAGCAGGAGCAGCGCAGCAGCCAGGTCGTGGCGCTGGCCGCAACGCACAGCGAGACGGCGCATGCCGAGGCCTGGTACTTCGGCCAGGCCGCCATGACGCTGGCATCGGGCCAGGAGATCCAGGTTCTGGTGCAGGCCGGGCCGCACGACACGCAGCTCTATCGCCCCCGCCTGCAGACCGGGCGTTGGCTGCAAGCCGGCGACGGCAACGCCCTGGTGGTCAACCGCAAATGGGCCACGCAGGAGGGTGTCCGTTTGGGCGATGTGGTGACGCTCGATCTGGGCGGCGATCTGCCGGTGAGTGAATGGGTCGTTGTCGGCATCAACCAGGACCTGGTGCAACAACAGACATCGGTTTTCGTGCCGTTGGAGAGTTTGGACCGGCTTCTGCAACGCACCGACCGCACGCTGACGATGGAAGTGGCCTACACGCGGCACGATCTGGCCAGCCAGGAGCGCATCACCGCCGAGCTGACAGCGCTGCTGACCGGTAACGGCGCCGAAGTCTTCTCGACACAGGTCATGGGGCAGATCAAGCGTCAAGTCACCAGCCTCTACCGCATCCTGGTCATCTTTCTGCTGGTCATGTCCGGGTTGACGGCGCTGGTGGGCGGCATCGGGTTGATGGGGATGATGAGCATCGTCGTGTTGGAGCGCAGCAAAGAGATCGGCGTCATGCGCGCTATCGGCGCCGATACGCGCGCCATCGTGACGATCTTTTGGGGCGAAAGCATCGTTGTGACGCTGCTCAGTTTCGTCCTGGCGACGGCGCTGAGCGTCCCCCTGTCGCATTTTCTGAGCCGTGCGGTCGGCATGGCGTTCATTCGCACGCCGCTCGACTTTGCCTACGCCTTGGGCGGCATCGGTCAATGGCTGGCGCTGGTGATGGTCATCGGGACGGTGGCCAGCATCGCCCCCGCACTGCACGCCGCACGCTTGAGCGTACGCGAGAGTTTGAGCTACGAATAGGCAACAACCCGCCGCCCATGCCGGCGGCGCGCAAGGGTCAAGGAGTGAAATCGGATGAATCTGATGAATCGCAAAGCAATCGTTGGTTTTCTGTTGATGGCGCTGATCGTTGGCGCCGCCGTTTGGCTGGCCGGCGAAAGGCGGCCGGCGGCCGCCCAGGCGGCGGCCGTTGCACAACCGCCCATCCCCGTTACACCGGCGGCGCAGGTGTCGGCTGACGGCTACGTGACGCCGGCGCGCCATGCCGTGCTGAGCGCCGCAGTTCCTGGCCGGGTGACCCAGGTGCACGTCGTCGAGGGGCAGGCCGTGGCGGCCGGCGCGCTTGTGGCGACTTTGGAGAACAAGGCGCAGCAGGCCAGTGTGGCGCAGGCGCAGGCCAACCTGGCGCAGGCCCAGGCCTGGCTGGCGCAGATCAAGGCGGGCGCCCGGCCCGAAGAAATCGCCCAGGCCGCCGCGGCGGTGACGGCGGCGCAGGCGCGGCTCGAACGGCTGCAACATTCACCCACACCGGAACAGGTCGCCAGCGCCCAGGCGGCGGTCGCCGTGGCGCAGGCCAACCTGGCGCGGGCGCAGGCCGGCCCGACGCCGGAACAGCTCAACGCGGCGGAGGCAGTCGTGCAGGCCGCCGCCGCCGCCGTCGAACAGGCGCAGGCGGCCTACGACAAGGTGACCTGGCGCAGCGATGTGGCTGCGCTGCCGCAATCGGTTCAGTTACAGCAGGCAACCATCGAGTATGAACGGGCGGCCGCCAGCTATCGCAACCTGGCCGCTGGCGCCACCGCTGCCGAGATTGAGGTCTACCGCCAGCAGGCAGTGCAGGCGCAGGCGGCGCTGGCCGAGGTGCAGGCGGGAGCGCATCCGGCGGAGCTTGCGGCGGCCGAGGCCGAATTGGCGCGGGCGCAGGCCAGCCTGGCGCAGGTGCGCGCCGGCGCCCGCGTCGAGGAAATTGCCGCCGCCCAGGCGCAAGCGGAGGCGGCCGAGGCCGAATTGGCGCGGGTGCAGGCCAGCCTGGAATTGACGCTGGTGCGCGCCCCGTTCGCTGGCGTGGTGAGCGCACTCGAGGCGACGGCGGGCGAGTATGTGGCGCCGGGCCAGCCGCTGGCCTGGTTGGGCGATGCGGAGACATGGCTGGTGGAAACCGACAATCTGAGCGAACTCGATGTCTTCGAACTGGCGCCCGGCGATCGGGTCATCGTCACGTTCGACGCCTGGCCAGGCCAGACGGTGGGCGGTACGGTGCAGCAGATCCAGCCGGTGGGTCAGCTCAAGCGCGGGACGGTCACCTTCCAAGTCACGGTGACGCTCGACGAGACCGATCTGCCGCTCTACTGGGGGCTAACGGCGCTCGTGACCAAACCGTGACGCCAGCACTCCAGGCTTGCGTCGCGCCGGCAGGCTGCGCAAGCCCGCCGAGGCTGTTGTCGTGATGGGCGGTCTGTGGTATACTCCGTCAGCAATCGAGAACAGCCCCGGCAAGGATATGTGGCGTGAACAAGCGTGAGTTCAAGCTAGAAAACGAATTCTCCTATGATCGCGGCGGGCCGTTGCGTTGGATCATGTCGCACCAGATGCGTTATCTCTGGTTTCCACTCCTGGCGATCGCGGCGGCCACCCTCAACAACTTCTTCTACAGCAACATCCAACTGCAGGTGGGGCGCGGCTTCGATGTCATCGCAACGCCCGGCTGGCAGATGCCGGCGCTCGGCGCATTGGCGCTGGTGATCGTCGGTTCGGCCTTTGGCCAGGGCATCACCGGCATGATTCGTAACTATGCGGTGGAATTTCTGGCGCAGCGTGTCGAGCGCGATGCGCGCGACGAGTTGTACGTCAGCCTGTTGGGCAAAAGCCAGACCTTCCACGGGCGCCAACGCATCGGCGACATCATGGCGCGGGCCACGAATGATGTGCATACACTCAACCTGATGTTCAGCCCTGGCGTCATGCTGATCACCGATTCGGCCATGGCTGTGGTGGTTCCCATCGTGTTGATTGCCCGCCTGCAGCCAACGCTGCTGCTGACCCCTGTGCTCTTCTTGATTGCGCTGGCGGTGACGATCCTCGATTACAACCGCCGGCTGAGTCCGGTCAGCCTGGCAATGCGCGATCAGTTCGGCGTGTTGAACGCCGGCCTGGCCGAAGCGATCACCGGCATCGAGGTGGTCAAGGCGAACGTGCAGGAGCGTTACGAGTGGGAGAAGTTCACGCACAATGCCCGCGTCTACCGCGACTACTTCGTGCGTCAGGGTGAGATTCAGGCGCGCTATTTGCCCATGTTGATGTTCAGCCTCTTCTGGGCGGCCGCCTTCGTGCACGGGATGCTGCTCTGGCGGGCGGGCGTCATCACCCTCGGCCAGGCGATCAGCTTCATCGGCATCTTCAGCACCTTGCGGTTTCCCACGTTCATCTCGATCTTCAGCTTCAACCTGGTGCAGTTGGGCATTGCCAGCGCCCGCCGCATCTTGGCGCTCATCAACAGTGAAACCGATTTGGACGAGAACAGCGCCGGCGTCGCACAGCCGATCCAGGGCGAGGTGGTTTTCGAGAATGTCAGTTTCTCCTACGATGGTCAGCCGGTTCTGAAGAACATTAGCTTCAGGGCGCGCCCCGGCGAAACGGTGGCCATCGTGGGGCAGACCGGTTCGGGCAAAACGACGCTGACGCGCCTGATCAACCGCATCTTCGACGTGGATGAGGGTCGTGTGCTGGTGGACGGCATTGATGTGCGCGAGTGGAGCCTGGAGGCGCTGCGTTCGCAGATTTCCACCATCGAGCAGGATGTCTTTCTCTTTTCGCGCAGTCTGGCCGAAAACATCGCCTTTGGCCAGAACGACGCCAGCCAGCAGGCCATCGAGCAGGCAGCGCATGAGGCGCAGGCGCACCAGTTCATCATCGGTTTCGAGCAAGGGTATCGCACCGAGGTGGGCGAGCGGGGCGTCACACTATCGGGCGGCCAGCGCCAGCGTATCGCCATCGCCCGTGCGTTTCTGACCGACCCGCGCATCCTGGTTCTGGACGACAGCACGAGTGCGATTGACAGCGCCACCGAGGATCAGATTCAGCAGGCGATGCGCCGCATCAGCCGGCAGCGCACCACTTTTCTGATCACGCACCGCCTCAGCCAGATCCGATGGGCCGATCGCATCCTGGTGCTGCGCCGCGGTGAGCTGGTGGATCAGGGCGCACACGAAGATCTACTGGCCCGCAGCGCCGACTACCGGCGCATCTTTGCCAGGTATGAGTGATGTATTGCCCAGCGGAAGGACGTGGTATGGCCATCAGGCTTTCAGGACGAACGCAAGAGAGTGCGCAAGCAATTCGAGAGCTTGCCACCTTCTTGGAGAACTACGGCGAGGTGACCGACACATCACCAATGACTTGGACGCAACCAGTTATCGCCAGCATGTCGAGCAGATCTGGGCACAGCCTGCCGTCGAGGAAATCTATGTTGATGAGGCGGTCTACATACCCGACAGCTTGCCAGCGCCAGATCGGCGCACTGGCCAGGTGGTGCGGGTGGTCCGTGACACTGCTCAGAGTCGTCTTGTGAAGACTCTTTACGACTACAAATGCCAGGTTTGCGCGTGCACAGCCTATTCAACCAGACTGCGTAATCGCTACGACTGCGAAGCCCATCATGTCCAACCCCTGGGCAGATATGGCGGCCCGGACCATCTGAGCAACCTGCTGGCGCTTTGCCCAAACCACCACTGCATGATGGATTTGGGCATTCTCGCGATCCAGCCGTCTACGCTTGAAATCATGACTTCATCGGAACTTGAGCCGAGTCGAGGTCACAGATTGCTGGTTCATCGCGATCATGGCCTGAACCAGAAGTATCTACTGTTTCACCTGAGCAAGATTTGCGCGGGTGAAGTGAATGCGCGTGAATTGCCGTTGACTGCAACATCCGTTTCATAGGGTCATCGGTTGCGAGACATTTCTGACTTGCCGTTCGGCCTGGCGACTTAGTGGGTGATCTATCTCTATGGGCTTCATTCTTGACGGCCTCGACAGCGAGGCGTATGACCGTAATTACAGCGACCGCGAGTTGATCCGGCGCATCGTCAGCTACTTCCGGCCGTATGCGCGGCAAATGGGGCTGACGGCGTTGGCGCTGACCCTTAATTCGGCGGCGGGCAGCGCCGGGCCGATCATCATCGCCGGCGCGATCGATGGCCTGGCGCGGGGGTTCACTACCGAGAAGCTGCTGCTCTTTGCCGTCGGCGTCCTCCTGATTGGCGTTGCCGCCTGGGTGTTCAACTACATCCAGCAGCTCGTGACGGCACGTGTGGTCGGCAATGTCGTGCTCAAGCTGCGCCAGGATGTCTTCGACGCCACGATCCAGCACGACATGTCGTTCTACGATGAACACCCATCGGGCAAGGTCGTCAGCCGCGTCACCTCCGATACGCAGGACTTCTCCGAAGTGGTGACGCTGACCACCAACCTCTTCAGCCAGGTGTTGGTCGTCCTCTTCCTGGCCGTCTGGCTGCTGCGGCTGGAACCCCGCCTGACGCTGCTGCTCTTTGGCATGGCGCCGATCGCAATCGTCATTGCGCTCAGTTTTCGCCGCCTGGCGCGCCAGGTGACACAGCGCGCCCGCCGGGTCACGGCCAAAATCAATGCACAGATTCAGGAATCCATCAGCGGCATCATGGTTGCCAAGAGTTTCCGCCAGGAACCGGCCCTCTACGCCACCTTCGACGCCAACAACCGCCAGGCCTATCGGGTTGGTCTCTTCCGCGGCCTGACGCTCAACACCATCTTCCCGATCATGGGCATCTCGTCCGGTCTGAGCGTGGCGCTGCTCTTCTACCTGGGCGGTCAGGCGACGCGCACGGGCGCCGTCACGCCGGGTAACTGGTACCTGTTCATGCAGGCGGTCGGTTTCTTCTGGTGGCCGTTGATCAACATCGCATCCTTCTGGAGCCAGTTCCAGGATGGACTTTCGGCCGCCGAACGCGTCTTCGCCCTGATTGACGCCGCCCCCAAAGTCATCCAAACCGATACACAGCCCATTCCGCAGATCGAAGGCGCCATCGAGTTTCGTGACGTGCGCTTCACCTACACCGGCGCCGAAACAGTTCTGCCGGCCTTCTCGCTCGCCATCCGCCCGCGTGAAACAGTGGCGCTGGTCGGCCATACCGGCGCCGGCAAGAGCAGTATCGCCAAGCTGATCACGCGCTTCTACGAATTTCAGGGCGGCCATCTGCTGGTGGATGGGCGCAACATTCGCTCTTTCGACCTGAGCAGCTATCGCCGGCACATCGGCCTGGTGCCGCAAGAGCCTTTCCTCTTCTCAGGCACGGTGGCCGACAACATCCGCTACAGTCACCCCGACGCTTCTGATGAGGATGTGCTGCGCGCCGCCAGAGGCATCAGCCGCGGCGATTGGCTGGACGATCTGCCGCAGGGGCTGCAAAGCGATGTGGGCGAACGCGGAGCCAATCTCTCGATGGGGCAACGGCAGTTGGTGGCCCTGGCGCGCGTCCTGCTCAAGGACCCCGCCATCTTCATCCTGGACGAAGCAACCGCCAGCGTTGACCCGTTTACCGAAGCACAGATTCAAGAGGGATTGGAAACGATCATGGCGGAGCGCACCGCCATCGTGATTGCCCACCGCCTCTCCACGGTCAAACATGCGGACCGCATCATCGTGATGCGCCTGGGCGAAATCATCGAGGAAGGGCGTCACGACGACCTGATGCAGCGCGGCGGGCACTACGCCGAACTATACAATACCTACTTCCGGCATCAGTCGCTGGCCTACATCGAGCAGGCGAAGGACCGCATGGCGGCCTGAACGCCCGCTCATCGTCATTCGAGTCGTAATGTTGCGATGCAATAATGGAGTCGTGATTGAAATAGATCATGACTCCCGATAGAGAGCTTGATGGGTTTCCGAAGCCTCCCGCACAATGGGCCGGTAGCGAGCGCTGGCCATGATCTCCTGCAGATAAGCGACAGACACCGAACGAGCAAGAGCCGGCCTGGTTCTCAGGCCGGCTCTTGTTTTTGCGAGTAGCCGGCGCCGCCGGTTCAATCGCGCCGCAGTTTGTGATAGGTCACGCGGTGCGGGCGGTCGGCGGCGGCGCCCAGACGCTTGCGGCGGTCGGCCTCGTAATCGCTGTAATTGCCGGGATACCAGAAGACCTGGCTATCTCCCTCGAAGGCCAGGATGTGCGTGGCAACGCGGTCGAGAAACCAACGGTCGTGCGAAATGATCAGCGCCGAACCGGCAAACCCCTCGATGGCGTCTTCGAGGGCGCGCAGGGTGTTCACATCCAGATCATTGCTTGGCTCGTCGAGCAAGATCACATTGGCGCCCGATTTTAGCAGCTTGGCCAGATGCACGCGATTGCGCTCGCCGCCGGAGAGCGCCCCGACTTTCTTCTGCTGGTCGCTGCCGCTGAAACCGAAACGTGCGCAATAGGCGCGGGAGTTCATCGCCCGGCCGCCCAACTGAATGCTCTCCTGACCGCCGCTCAACTCTTCCCAAACCGTCTTCTCGCTATCCAGGCTGGCGCGCGTTTGATCCACATAGGCCAGCTTGACCGATGCGCCAACCGACAAAACGCCGGCGTCGAGCGTTTCCTGACCAACGATGATCCGAAAAAGAGTAGTCTTGCCAGCGCCATTTGGGCCGATGATGCCGACGACGGCGCCAGGCGGCGCATCGAAGGTCAGGTTTTCGAAGAGCAGGCGCTCGCCGTAACCCTTGACACCCCCTTCGCTGCGGATTACGACATCCCCCAGGCGCGGGCCAGGCGGGATGTAGATTTCGCGTTCTTCGCGCGCCCGTTCCGGGTCTTGAGCCACCAGTTCGTTGTAACGCTGGATGCGCGCCCTGGACTTGGCCTGCCGCGCCTTGGGCGACATGTGCAGCCATTCCAGCTCGCGTTGCAGCGTCCGCTGGCGTTGCGAGACGCTTTTCTCCTCCTGCGCCAGCCGTTGCTGCTTCTGCTCCAACCAGGAGGAGTAGTTGCCCTTCCACGGGATGCCAGCGCCGCGGTCGAGTTCCAAAATCCAGCCGGCCACGTTGTCCAGGAAGTAGCGATCATGGGTGACGGCGATCACGGTGCCGGGATATTCCTGCAGGTGTTTTTCCAGCCAGGCCACCGATTCGGCGTCCAGGTGATTGGTCGGCTCGTCCAGCAGCAGAATGTCGGGCGCTTGCAGCAGCAGCCGGCAGAGCGCCACGCGCCGCCGTTCGCCACCCGACAGCACGCTGACCGGCGTTTCGCCGGGTGGACAGCGCAGGGCGTCCAGGGCCAGTTCCAGCCTGCTGTCGAGGTCCCAGGCGTTCAGCGCATCGAGGCGATCCTGCACGCTGGCCTGACGTTCGAGCAGGGCGTCCATCTCGTCGGCGGTCAGGTCATCGCTGAAGCGGGCATTGATCTCGTCGAACTCGCGCAGGGCGGCGGCGACCGGCGCCACCCCCTCTTCCACGATCTGGCGCACCGTTTGGCTGGCGTCGAGCTGCGGTTCCTGCTCCAGATAGCCGACGCTGTAGCCGGGCGAGAGCACAGTCTGGCCATTGAAATCGGTTTCGACGCCGGCCATGATGCGCAGCAGGGTGCTTTTGCCGGAACCGTTGAGGCCGATGACGCCGATCTTGGCGCCGTAGAAGTATCCCAGGCTGATATCGCGCAAAACCTGTTTGTTGGGCGGATAGACTTTTCCCACCCCCACCATCGAATAGATGACTTTGTTTGTCATGGTCTGGCGTTGTCCGGTTTACAGGGGCTGTGAGTGAGGGTCGGGCCGGCGGCCATCCGGTTTGCGTTGGATCGAAACAACATGCTATTTCGGCCCCGCGCTGCCCTGTTTGGCCACGGCGTCGGCCGCTTTCTGGGCCGCCTCGGCGTCGCCCAGATAGTAGTGGGTGATGGGGTTTAGACCGGCGTCCAGTTCGTAGACTAGCGGAAAGCCGGTGGGGATGTTCAACTCTGTGATGACATCGTCGGGGATACCATCCAGATACTTGACCAGGGCGCGCAGGCTGTTGCCATGCGCCGCCACCAGCACGCGTTGACCGCTCTTGACGGCGGGGGCGATCACCTGGTGCCAGTAGGGCAGCACCCGTTCCAGCGTCAACTTGAGCGATTCCGTGGCCGGCAGATCGGCGGCCGGCAGGCCGGCGTAGCGCGGATCGAAAGCGGGGTGGCGTGGATCGGTCGTTTCCAACGGCGGCGGTGGAACGTCATAGCTGCGCCGCCAGATCTTGACCTGGGCGTCGCCAAACTGTAGGGCCATCTCCGCCTTGTTCAAACCCTGCAACGCTCCGTAGTGGCGCTCGTTCAGCCGCCAGGTGCGATGTACCGGAATCCACATCAGGTCCATCTCATCCAGCGTGATCCAGAGGGTGCGAATGGCGCGTTTGAGCACCGAAGTGTAGGCGACATCGAAGCAGAAGCCCCCTTCGCGCAATACCTTGCCGGCGTTGTGCGCCTCCTGCAAGCCCTGCGCTGAAAGATCCACGTCGGTCCAGCCGGTGAAGCGGTTCTCCAAATTCCAGGTGCTCTGTCCATGTCGCAGCAGCACGAGTTTGGTTGTCATGATGATGTTGCTCCTTCGTAAAAGCAGTGATAGAAAATAGGTTAGAGGAAATAGGTTAGAGGAAACAGGTTAGAGGAAATAGTAAATAGCTGACAGTGGGTCCCCCATGATGAACGGTAAGTTCCCGATAGGGGAAGTTAGGATCATTATCGCATAGCTGGCGTTTTTTTTCAAGCGCGATTTCAATCGCTTCTGAAATTGCCGGCAGTTTTGGCGGACGATTGACGCTCATGCGCTGATCGGCTATAATCGGTATTGTACGACACACATCCCCCATTTTCACGGCCAACGTAGGAGGATATCCACATGACCAAGAAAGCACTGTTGGTTGGACTGAACGAATACGGCGCAGGAATCAGTTGGCTGCGTGGCTGCGTCAACGACGTGACGCAGGTCAAAGGGCTGCTTCAGACTTACTACGGCTTCGATGAAGCCAACATCGAAACGCTGATCAACGCGCAGGCGACCAGGGCCGGCATCCTCGACGGCATCGGGCGCCTGACAGCGAACAGCCAGGCGGGCGATGTGCTGGTGTTCCACTACTCGGGACACGGCAGCCAGGCGGTTGACAACGGTCACGATGAGCTGGATGGCGCCGACGAGATCATCATTCCCTACGATCATGACTGGAACAACCCGCTGCGCGACGATGACCTGAAAGCCGCCTTCGATCGCATCGGCCCCGGCGCCAGCCTGACCGTGCTGCTGGACTGCTGTCACGCCGGCACCGGCAACCGCCCGGCGCCTCCCGCCGACGCCGATTTGACCACCTGGCCCCTCACGCGCTACCTGATCCCGCCTGACGAAGTGACACAAGAAATCGAGCGGCTGGAACAAGCGCGCAGTGCAGAAATCGAGACCCGTGCGCGTGACCTGTCAAAGGACATCATTGCGATGCTCAACCAGCTCGGGGTCAACCTGAGCGACTTCGTCGCCGGCCTGCTCGGCCGCAAACGCAAGAACCGTTTCAACATGGTCAATACGACGGAGAACAACGTGCTGCTGGCCGCCTGCCGCGACACGCAAACCTCCGCCGACGCCTTCATTGCCAACGACTATCACGGCGCCTTCACCTGGTGTCTGGCCCAAGCGATTCAGAACGCCAATGGTCAGATCACGCATCGCCAGCTCGTCGAACGGATCGGCGCCGGCGGGCGTGCGTATGACCAGATTCCGCAGTTGGAATGCCAACCGGCGGTCATGGATCGTCCGCTCTTTGCGACCAGCGCCTGACATAACGGCCGCGAGCTGGCACGAAAAGCCGCCATGATCGCAGGATCATGGCGGCTTTGTGAACACCGATTGTGCACGGAACCGCGACGCTCACCATCATCAGGCGCGTCGCAAGCCCCAGGCGCCGTCAGGGAATGCGCAATTTCTGACCGGGGCGAATCACGCGCGGGTTCTTCACCACGCCCTTGTTGGCTTCGAAGATCTCCGGCCAACGGTTACCGTTGCCATAGAAACGTTGTGCGATCTTGTACAGGCTGTCGCCGGCCGCCACGACGTAAATCCGCTCAGCCTCGCCCAGGATGCCGCGCGCGGCGGGTGGCTGTGATTCCTGACCCAGGGCGGCACGCGCTTCCTCCGCTGCCCTGGCCCTGGCGTCCGCTTCGGCCTGCGCTGCTTTCGCTTCGGCTTCGGCTTTCGCCTGCGCTTCTGCTGCCGCCCGTTCCTGGGCCACGCGCGCCGCGATGTCGGCTTCCAGCGCCGCCTTCGCCGCCGCTGCTGCTTCACGCCGCGCCCGCTCGGCTGCTTCCTGCTCGACGCGCGCCTTGATCTCCGCCTCGGCACGCGCACGCGCCGCCGTCGCGGCATTTGCCCTGGCCTCCGCCTCAGCCTCCGCTTCGGCTTCACGCCGGCGCGCTTCGACCTCAGCGGCTACCTTCCTGGCTGTCTCCTCGGCGGTCCTGGCGTCCTGCAGCGCCTTCTCGGCCACCGCCAACGCTTCCTCATCCAGCTTGGATTGCTGCACCGCTCCCCATAGCTGAGTGATCGCCATCGGCCCGGTCATCAGCGCGCCGAGACCGCCACCGCCCCGCTGACCGAAGACGCCGACGCCAGCGCTGATTTCGACATCATCGCCCTTCGGCTCCAGCTCCACATTGAGGCCGGTGCGTGTGCCCATCACCGTCTTGAAAACGCTCGACTTGCTGATACTGACATACCAGCTATCCTCGACCTTATCCTTCTTGACCTCGAACCCCTTGGCCTGGAAATGACTCGCCACAGCCTCGGCAACGACCGACAAATCGGCCACCTGTACTCGCACTGTCTTCTGAGACTGAAAAACGCCCATGATTCTTTCTCCTCGCGGCTCGCAGCCGCCCACTGACGCCGCCAAACAGCAGGCGCGACGCTGCACCTACACAACACAATCGGATGCGCCAGGCGTACAGGAACAGCAGAGGCGCAGGAGCCAGCGGGGGGCATCCGCAACGCCGCCCGTGCAACTCGAGCGACGTACAAACATCATACGACGATGGAACAGATCTGTCAAAGCGGGCAAGGCCGGCGCAGGAGACGGGCGTAACCGCGCGTCGAAGGGCCGCCATACGCTGGCAAACGAGGCCCAGATCGTTGGATGACAGATTCCGCGACGGCCTCTCAGTCGTCCAGATTCGCGTCAGCGCCGATGATGCGGAAGCGTCGCGTCGCGGGCAGCGCCGCCCGCATGTCGTCAGCTTCGAGCTGCGCCGGCGGTGGCCAGCCGCGTTGACCTTCGACCCGCGGCGTCTGACCAAGCGGGTTGACAATGATCATCGGCTGAGCGGGCGGCGCGGCCCGCATTTCGGGCGGCAGGGGCGGCGGCGCCCCAGGCAGCGAACGCCGCACGATGCCGATCACCAGCAGGCTGGTTGGAATGCTGGCCGCCACGCCAAACGCCACGCCAACCACGATTGACATGGACTCGGCGCTCATGCGCTGGCCGACGACGTAAGCCAGTACCCCGGCAAAGACAAGCAGCATCATGGGAAGAATCTTGTTCATGATCAACTCCGGCGGCATTCAGATGGGGCAGCGCCCGGCGCTGCTTCAGGCGGCCAGCAGGTGCTGCGCCTCTTGCGGAGACCAGCGGCGCGAGCGACGCCCGCCGCTCTGCAAGGCATCCACCAGGCGGTTGAGCGTCTGTTCGCCGATCCACGCCGCCTGAAAACGCACCGTCTGTCCTTTGGTCACCAGCATGAAATCGCCGGCGCCGTTCAGTTTTTCTGCGCCCGACCCGCCCAGCCCCGTCGCGATCTTCGCCTCTTCGGGCGTGGTGACGCTACCAACGAGGCGCACGGGGAAATTGGCCTTGAGCAGCGGCCCGACGGCGGCGCTGGTCGGCTTCTGCGTGCAGCAGACCAGGTGGATGCCAGCCTCTCGGCCGCGCTGCGCCAGGCGGGTCAGGTGCCGCTCGACTTCCCTGCTGCCGGCCTGCATCAGGTCAGCCAGCTCATCCACGGCCACGACCAGCCGCGGCGTGTCAACCGGACGGCGCAACTGCCTGGCCAGGGCGTCGCGGCGCTCCATCTCGGCAACTAGATCCGACAGCGTGGCCGCAGCCTCGCGTTTGTCGGCCACCAGGGGCTGCAGCAGGTGCGGCAGACGCTCCAGGGGCGCAAAACCCCGGCCCTTGGGGTCAATGAGCACGAACTGCAGCGCGCCCTGTCGGTTGTGCATGGCCAGCGAGCTGAGCAGAGCGCGCGCCAGCGCCGTCTTGCCGCTGCCCGTGGTGCCCACGATCAGGACGTGGGTCACGTCGGGCGAGGCCAGGCGCAGCAGCAATGGGGTGCGCTCCTCATCCACACCGAGGACGGCGGTTATGGGTGGGATGGCAGTGAGACGGGCGCAGAGTGGAACCAGATCAACCCGCGGCGGCGCCGACTCACGCGCCACTTCGATGCTGATCTTGTCGCCGTCGCGGAAGATGCGAGTGGAACGGGCGCCCAGGGCCAGTGCGATCTCTTCGGCCAGGGCGCCAACCCGGTTGACGCGCGTGCCCAGGGGAGTCACCAAATCGAACCGGGTGAAGCGCGCCGTAACGACGCCGCCGGCCACGCGACCGGCCACCTTGTGGCTGGCCAGCACGGCCTCGATGCGGTCGGCCTGCATGTCGAGTTTGCGCTGCATACGATGAATCTCCTCGGACGCTCGAACATTTGCCCGCTGCCGGGGGCCAGCAACAGGCGCCGATGCGACCAGCCGGACGCCGAAGACGGCGCGGCCCCGCCGCATCGCTTAGATTTGGTAGGGCCGGCACTCAGATCCACTCGATTGTGCGCAAGAAACAAATCATTGCCCAGACAGAACAGTTATGCTGATTATATCAGAACATTTGTTCTATGTCAAGACCCAGAATCGCCCGTATTGTATGAGTTGATCGCCTCACGCGGGCGCCGAGGGCGTCAGGTCAGGTGGGGCGCAGCATTTTGCCTGGCTGATTGGCTGATTGGCGCAATCTCAGGTAAAATTGGGCGCATGGGGTTGGCCAGGCGGCAGGAGTGCAGGCAGCCGACCCCGATTCGCAGGCGTTGGCGCATCGAATGGATACGCAAACGCTGTCAAGAAAGGTGAATCTGCGTTTTGGAGAATTCCCATGTGGCCGCACGGTCCGGCCTGTGGCAGGTGTTGCGCAATCGCGGCTTTTTGCGCCTGTGGGCGGCGCAGGCGATCTCGCTCACCGCCCAGTCAATGGTCAACTTTGCGGTGATCGTCCTGGTGGAGCGAGCGACGCAGCGCTCGCTTTATACGAGCCTGGCCATTCTCTCTTTCATCGTGCCGCCGGTGTTGGTCGGCGCCTTTGCCGGTGTGGTGGTTGACCGTTCGAACAAGCCGCGTATTTTGTGGGTGACGAACTTCCTGCGGGCACTGCTGATGATCGGTTATTTCCTGCTCGATCCCGGTCTGCCGGTGGTCCTGCTGCTCGGAGGCGTTTTTGCCCTGACGGCGCTCTTCGCCGCCATTTCGCAGTTCTTTGGCCCGGCTGAAGCAGCGACGATTCCCTTGCTGGTGCGACGAGAGCAGTTGCTGGCGGCCAATGCGCTCTTTGCGACCACCTACAACGTCTCGGTGATCGGCGGGATGGCGATTCTTGGCCCGCTGCTCGTCTCCTTCCTCGATCTGCAGCGTCTCTGGCTGTTCGTGGGCGTGCTGTACGGTTTGTGCGTCATCCTGGTGGCGCGCTTACCGGCGGGAGACCGCAGCCAGGAGCGGCCGTTCTGGGGTGCGTTATGGGGCGCCGACGGAGGTTTGGTGGCCACGCTGCGGCGGGAACTGTGGGAGCCGGTGCGGGCGAGTTGGGCGTTCATGGCCGGCCATCCACCGGTGCGCGTGGCAACCATCAATCTGGCGCTGGCCTCGACGATTCTGCTGGTGGTGGCGACACTTGGTCCTGGCTTCGTCAGTCGGGTGTTGGGACGCAATGCGGAAGATGTCGGGTTCCTGCTGCTGCCGGCCGGGGTGGGCATGGCGGTTGGCATCGTGCTGGTGGGCCGTATCGTGCGGCGCATTGGCGGCTCGCGGCTCATCACCCTGAGCATGACGGCGGGGGCAGCGGCGCTGGCTGGGCTGGCGTTGGCGCCGGCGTGGGGCGCCAGGCTGGGCCGGCTCTGGTTGGGCGCACACGCCTCCGCCGGTCAAATTGGCAATGTAGTGCTCGGCGGCGCCGTCGTGATGGCGGTGGGGCTTGGGGTCGTCAATTCGCTGATTACCGTGCCGGCCTACACGCAGTTGCAGGAGGAGACGAACGAGGATATGCGAGGCCGGGTCTTCGCATCGCTGTTCATGATGACCGGTTCGCTTTCGATGCTGCCGGTGCTGTTCGCCGGTGCGCTGGCCGACTGGTTTGGCCTGGTGACGGTGATGGTCGGCGTGGCGGTCTTGATGGCTGTCACCGGGCTGGCGACGGGCAGGCGTGGATAGGGTTTTATCGGGCGTTTGTGTCTGGCGCGTCATGGCGAAGGTCTGTAGGCGGCGCGATGATGGCCAAACCTGGCCGTTGTGTGGCCTGTGACGACGGCCCGGAATCGAGGAAAGGCGGGGAAAGGGACGAAGATGATCTACGGGGAAGGGGTGCGGCTGCGCGCCATCGAGCGCAGCGATTTGCCGACGTTCGTGCGCTGGTTCAACGACCCAGAGGTGCGGCAGTTCTTGCTGATGTATGCGCCGATGTCCATGGCGATGGAGGAGCGATGGTTCGAAAACCGGCTGAACCGCGAGAACGATCATCTCTTTGCCGTCGAGGCGCAGGTGAACGAGACGTGGGTGCACGTTGGGAACGTGGGGCTGCACCAGATTGACTGGAAGAATCGGCTGGCATCCTTCGGCATTGCGTTGGGCGAAAAAGCGTACTGGAATCGTGGTTTCGGTACGGCCGCCACGCGCACAATCGTGCGCTTTGCGTTCGCTGAATTGAATCTGCACCGGGTCGAGTTGGAGGTGTTCGAGTCCAACCTGCAGGCCATGCGTTGTTATGAGAAAGCTGGTTTCCAGCGCGAAGGCGTGCGCCGTCAGGCGTTCTTTCGAGACGGGCGGTATCACGACTTGCACATGATGGCGATTCTGGCGCCTGAATTTGCGGCCGCTGCCGCCCGTTAGCCAGCTTTGTAACCGATGGCGCGCAGGAAACCGAGGCGCCAGGCGATGCCCTCCGCATCTTCGAGACCTTGCGGCGCGGCGCCGTCAATGATCCCCAGAACGCCGCGCCCTTGCGTCGTCTGCGCAACGATGACTTCGACCGGGTTGGCCGTGGCGCAGAAGATGCGGCAGACCTCGGGAACCTGCTTGATGGCGTTCAGCACATTGAGCGGATAGTAGCCTGGGCCGAGAAATACGATGAAGGTGTGGCCGGCCCCGATCGCCAGCGCGTTCTTCTGCGCCAGTTCGATCATCTCCGGGTTGGTGCCGCTCCAGCGCACCAGGCACTGGCCAGACGCCTCGCAAAACGCCAGTCCAAACTGAATTCCCGGCGCCGAATTGACCAGCGCCTCGTGCAGATCCTCGACAGTTTTGATGAAATGCGACTGGCCCAGGATCAGATTGACCGTCTCTGGCTTGAGAATGGCAACAGTTGTCAGTTCCATGAATCGCTCTCCTTGATGCAGGCGCCGCCGTGCGACGCTCGACAGAAACCGGCTGTACAGGCGGATTTAAGCCGCCGTTTCCCCTGCTGTTAGGGGGATTATACACAGGAAGGCAGATTGCGCGCAAGGTTTGGGAACGCGCGTCCCGGTCTGACCGTCTGTTTGACTGTAAGATGCAGTGCGATGCGCCGGCCGGCCGAAATCAGGGCGTCTCTGATCTATCGCCTGGTTTTGGACGGCGGCGGATGTTTGCAGTACAATCGAACTGAGAAGGCCGCCGCACGGCGCTTGATGGGGGCACAAAGCTCCAACCCTTGTGCAGGTGAAACATCGCCAAAGGGTGCGCCAGGCGAGCCGCGATGAGGAATCGAAAATGCCTGACTTGAGTTTCTTAGGAGATCGTTTTGCCTGGCTAGCCGTGATACCGGTGCTGGGCATTCTTGTTTTTTGGCACGAACTGGGCCATTTCCTGGCGGCGCTGTGGATGAAGGTCAAGGTCGAGGAGTTCGGCTTTGGCTATCCGCCGCGCATGTTGACCATGTTCGAGCGCAACGGCGTCAAGTTCACGCTCAACTGGCTGCCCCTGGGTGGTTTCGTGCGCATGGTGGGCGAAGAAACCGGCTTCGACAACGAGGGCAGTCTCTCCTCCAAACGTCCCTGGCAACGGGCCGTCGTGCTGACGGCCGGCCCGCTGATGAACCTGATTCTGGCGCCGCTTCTGTACGCCATCGTCTTTGCGACCGGCACGCCCTATCCAATGGGCAAGGTCGCCATTACCGAGATTGCGTCCGGCTCCCCTGCCGCAGCCGCCGGGCTGCAAGTGGACGACCAATTTCTGAAGATCGGCGACATCGCCCCTGAAACAACCGACGATGTACGCGCTGCGATCTTGCAGCATCGAGGAGAGCCGTTGATTGTGCAGGTGCAGCGCGGAGAGGAAGTCGTGACGCTGACACTGACGCCGCGCACCGTCGCCGATACGCCGCCGGGTGAGGGCGCCGCCGGCGTCGCTATCGCGCGTAGTTTCGTGACAGCGCAGAACCTGGGCCAGGCGCTTTGGATGGGAACTGCGCGCACAGGCGAAGTGGTCGTCATGATGGCGACCGGCTTCAGTCAGTTGGCCCGCAGCCTGATCGCACCGCAACCAGATGCGCCGCCGCTGGGCGGAATCGCCGGCCCCATCGGCATTGCCCGCATCACCGGTGAACTGGCGCAAGAAGGCCTGGCGCCGCTGATCGAGCTGACCGCCTTTCTCAGCCTCAACTTCTTCATTCTCAACCTGTTGCCGATCCCTGCCCTGGACGGCGGACGGCTCGTCTTCGTCGTGCTCGAGGCGCTGCGGCGCGGCAAACGCATCCCGCCCGAACGGGAGGCTCTGGTGCACCTGGTGGGCATGGCGGGCCTGTTAGCCCTGATGTTGATCGTTGCCTACTTCGATGTGGCGGCCTGGTTGCGGGGCGCTCCCATCTTCCCAACGCAGTGAGCGATTGCGCGGCGCCAGATGCAAAGTTGCGATGATGCAAGGACAGTGGTACTATTGTCATTGTCAGGCAGGCGCGCTAAAATTCGCCGCGAACAGTGTGTTGCTCTCGCCCTTTACGCTGCAAGATGGGAAAGGCAGCCGTCTGGAAGATGAAGAGCCAGGCGATATCGTAGCTGCCAGATTCTCACAAAGTGAAGGTTCACAAACTTGAGGGGGTTCGATATGTCTCACCGTAGAATCATGGTACTCTTGGTCGCGTTGGTTTTGGTCGCCGTCGTGGGGGTGATGCCGGCCGGCGCACATGTCTCCTGGTGTTCTTCCGATCCAGTCGTCACACTGGCCGATGGCCGTGTCGTTAGTGTGCTCGTCGAAGCGCCGGTCGAATACGCCGGCTCGACAGTCTCGGTCAATCTGCTGGCGCCACAGGGGTCGGTCTTGACCGCAGTGTTGCCGGGCGATCTCGATCTCGACGTCAACTTCAATGGCAACTTTCCATTCCAGCGCATGCACGTCGTCGCCGCTCCGCACGGCGGTTTTCCAGTCCGCGTGACTGTGGCAGTGGATGGCGCGACCGTGAGCTTTGTTGAGGGTGGGGCCGGACAGGCGATGGCCTTCTGGGTCGAATTCTAAAACAGACTGCTGCACATTCAGGTGCAAAATTGAGGTAGAAAAACCGGCGGTGCTATAATCACCGCCGGTTTTCTTTTGCCACTTTCTACTTTCTATTTTCTACCTTCTATTTTCTACCTTCTATTTTCTATTTTCTATTTTCTACCTTCTACTTTCTATTTTCTCTATTTTCTACTTTCTACTCTCATGATGCAAAAAGCACAACGTCTCATCCAATCGCCCTGGCTGCCGCTTGTCTGGCTGGGCGCGGGAACGGCCTGGTTCATCCATCACGGCTGGCAGGCCATTCACGATCCAAGCCCAACCGCCACCCCCGGCTACTTCGTCTGGTTTCGTTATCTCGAACGTCTCACGCCAGGCTGGATTGTGGGACTGCTTCTCGCCGCCGCCCTGCTCAGCGCGGCCGGCTGGGTGATCTGGCGCCAGACCTGTTTCGACCGCTGGCTACTGCTGGCAGGCGCACTTGGGTTGCTTGGCCTGGCGTTCCTACGACCCCGCAGCAACGGCCTCGGCCTTGCGTTAGCCGTCATCTTCGCCTTCGTCACGTTTGCCGCCGGTCGTTGGGTGCTGCGCCGCCTCGGCCTGACCGCCGATTCGACGCCCGCCCTACTCTTCTTCGCCTGGTTCAGCGGCTGCGGCGTCATGGTGATGATCGCCATGACGCTCGGCTTCGCCCGTCTACTCTCGGTGCAGAGTTTTGGCCTTGTCCTGGCCGTCCTGGCGCTCGCCCTCCGCCATGACCTGCGCTGGTTGGCGCAGGCGCTGTGGACATGGCGCCCCGACCTGCCGGCCGGCAGCGGCCCTCGCCTGATGGCGCTGACCCTGGCGCTCTTTGCGCTGCTCGACTTGATCGGCGCCCTGGCCCCCACCGCCGCGTTCGACGCCAACTGGTATCACATCTTCCTGCCGCAACAATACCTGCAGAGCGGCGGGCTTGACTTCTTCCCCACGCACTACCGCAGCCTTTGGTTCAGCAATGTCGAAATGCTCAATCTGTGGGGCCTGGCGCTGGCCGGCGAGCAACTGGCGCAACTGATCGGCTTCGGCCTGACGTTGTTGCTGCTGTTGGGCGTGTTCGTGGCCATGCAGGAGGCGTTTGGCCGTGACACGGCATTGTTGGCGGCACTGCTGCTCTTCACAACGCCCGACATCGCCACCTACGCCCCGTCGGCCTACGTGGACATTCCAATGGGGTTGTTCCTGCTTGGCGCGGGGTTGGCCTGGCTGCGCTGGCAGCGTACAGAACAGACCGGTTGGCTGTTGATCTCGGCGCTTGGCGTAGGCCTGGCCGCCGGGACCAAGCTGATCGGCTGGCCCTACCTGGCGCTTTTTGCGGCGCTGACGGCGCTGCGCCTGCTGCGACGCCCCGACCGGCGCGCCTGGCGCATCCTCGGCGCGGCCGCCCTGGTGGCGACCCTGCCGAGCATTCCCTGGCTGGCGCGCGCCTGGCTGTTGGGCGGCGACCCGATCTTTCCCTTCGGTTTTCGTTGGTTCGCCGAAACGGCCTGGAACCGCTGCGCCGACCTGCTGCACTCCGCCCATTTCGCCCACGTGGGCGTCGGTCAGGTGCGCACTCTATACGGCCTGGGCATTGCCTTGAACTTTGTTGCCCTCTACGCCAGCGGCATCTGGCTGAGCTTGATGTGGCCACTGGCGCTCTGGCAACTGCTGCGCGGCGATTTTGGCGCTCAGCGGCGCCTGGCGCTGCGGCTGATGACGACAGGGGCGCTGTTGACCGTTTTTCAGGCCATCCTCTTCCCCATGCCCCGCTTCTTCGTCATCGCCCAGGTGGTCGGCGCACTGACGGCAGCCGCCGGCACATGGGCGCTGATGACGCAAGGTCCCGCGCTGGCGCGCCGGGTCAGCGTCCTGCTCCTGGTTTTCGTAACGGCGCTTGGGCTGGCGCACGCCGTCACGGCGCGTTTCGACGCCCCGCGAGCCGTTTTTGGATTGGAAAGCGCAACGGCCTCTCTGTCTAGAGGGCTGCCGGAGTACGCGGCCATTGACTGGGCCAACCACAACCTGCCCGCCGACGCCCATGTGCTCACCTGGTCGCTGCGCAGCTCATTCCTGCACCGCACACAAACGCCTGTTGATCCGGCCTTCCAGGGACAGCTCGATTACGGCCGGCTCACCGATGCGCAGCAGTTCCTGAGCCGGCTGCACGAACTGGGCGTCACGCACCTGCTGGTGCTGCCCGACGCCAGCCAGTTCTTCTACCCGCAACGATACGAGGTGGCCGCCCATCTCGACACCTTCCTGGCCGCCGCGGCCGATCGCCTGACGCTGTTGCACGAGCAGAACGGCACGCGCGTCTACGCCATCGAGACGGCGGGCGCCATAACGCCTGTCCCGTTGCCCGGCATTGCGCTCTGTCGTTAGGCTGAAAGTGATCGTCTATGAGTTCGTTTCGAGAACGTGACGCGTGTCAATGACGAGCCTGGCGCGGTTGGCTACATCGGCCCAGTCGTAGATCGAGTGATCGGTGGCGATCACCACGCAATCGGCGCTCGCCAGCCCCTCGGTCAGATCGGCGATCGAGGTCAGGACATAGCCGTTGTGACGAAAAGAGGGCACGTGAGGGTCGTGATAGCCCACCGCGGCGCCCTTGAGATGCAGCAACTCGATGATGTCCAGCGCCGGTGATTCGCGCACATCGTCAATGTCCTTCTTGTAGGCCACGCCGAGCACCAACACGCGGCTGCCGCGCAGCGGCTTGCCCACCTCATTCAGCGCATCCTGCACCTTGTTGACCCAATAGCGCGGCATGTCGCTGTTGATTTCGCCGGCCAACTGGATGAAACGGGCGTTGTAGTTGAGCGTTTTGAGCTTCCACGACAGATAGTGCGGGTCGAGCGGGATGCAGTGACCGCCCACGCCCGGCCCTGGCGTGAATTTCATGAAACCATACGGTTTCGTGCTGGCCGCATCGATCACTTCCCAGACATCAATGCCGAGCTTGTCGCACATGATCGCCGTCTCGTTCACCAGCGCAATGTTGACGGCGCGGAAAGTGTTTTCCAGCAGCTTGACCATCTCCGCCGTCTGCGTGGAAGAGACCGGCACGATCGTGCGAATCGCCTGCCGGTACATGGCCACGGCGGCTTCGAGACAAGCGGCGGTCAGGCCGCCTACGACCTTCGGCGTGTTTTCGACCAGGTAGTCCTTACGCCCAGGGTCAATGCGTTCGGGTGAGAAGGCCAGGAAGAAATCGTGTCCGGCGCGCAGGCCGCCCGTTTCCAGCATCGGTCGCAGCAGTTCTTCGGTCGTGCCTGGATAGGTGGTAGACTCCAGCGCAATCAACATGCCAGGATGCACGTGGCGGGCCGTCGCCTCGCCGGCGGCGATCAGGTAGCGCACGTCGGGGTCGCGCGTTTTGCTGAGGGGTGTGGGCACGCAGATGATGGCGGCGTCGCAGGTCGAGAGGACGCCGAAATCGGTTGTCGCGGTGAGGGCGTCACGGCCGGCGGCCGCGGTCAGGCGCGCCAGGCGCGGCGTCTCGATGTCTTGCACATAGGAGCGCCCCTCGTTGATCGCCGTGATCTTCGCCTGATCAACGTCAATGCCGGTCACGCTGAAGCCCGCTTCAGCGAACGCGACCGCCAGCGGCAAGCCGACGTAGCCGAGGCCGATGATGGCAATGCGTGCGTTGCGCGCATCGAATTTTGCAATCAGTTGGGATTTGATGTCGTTCATGATGATCGTTGGGTATGCTTGTTGCTTGTTTCGGAACTGAGTTGGTCGGCGACGCGCCGGATCGTTTGCGCCAGGGAGATGGCGGGCGTCCAACCGGTCAGCGCACGCAGTTTACCGGTATTGGGCGCCCGGCGGCGCATATCCTCGAAGCCAGGGGCGTAGGCGTCGGCGTAGGGCACGAACACGATACGCGGGTCATTGGGAACGGGGGGCGCCTGGGGAAGCAGCGTCTGCAAAATGAGTCGAGCCAGGTCCAAGATAGTGATTTCTTCGCTGCCGCCGATGTTGAACACCTCGCCCACCGGTTCGGATCGGGCGGCCAGCGCCATGACAGCGCGCACAACATCGGCCACGTCGCAGAAACAGCGACTCTGTTGGCCGTCGCCATAGACAGTGAGGGGCTGGCCGGCCAGCGCCTGGCCAACCAGGCGCGGCACAACCATGCCGTAGCGCCCCGTCTGGCGGGGGCCGACGGTGTTGAAGAAGCGCATGACGACGACCGGCAGGCCCTTCTCGTGATAGTAGGCCAGACCCAGGAACTCGTCCACCATCTTGCTGGCGGCATAGGCCCAACGGTTTCTGCTGGTGGGGCCAAGCAGCACATCGTCCGCTTCGTCGAAGGGCACACGGACGCCCTTGCCGTAGACTTCCGACGTGGAGGCGATCAGCACACGCGCCCGGTAGCGCGCCGCTGTGCGCAGCACCGCATCGGTTCCCATGATGTTGGTTTCGATGGTATGTACCGGCCGGCGCACGATCAGCTCGACGCCGACCGCCGCGGCCAGGTGAAACACGGTGTCACATTCGCTGGTCAAGCGGTCGAGCACGATCTCGTTGGTGATCGAGTCAATGGCGAAGCGGAAACCAGGCTGGCCAACAAGATGGGCGATGTTTTCGAAACGCCCTGTCGAAAGATCATCTATGATCGTGACCTCGTGCCCTGCCGTCAGCAGCGCTTCGGCCAGGTGGCTGCCGATGAAGCCGGCGCCTCCGGTAATCAATGCACGCACACGCACACCTCTTGAAAAGACATATCCCCCACAGCGAGTCGCCGGCGGATCAGGCCGGTTCCTTGTCGTGATAGTGAATCTGGCGCCCTTTGCCGCGCGTCCCGCGCCGGCGCCGGTGTTGGCGTTCTTCTTCTTCCTCGACCCGATCGAGCGGGTCGAGATCGTCGGGCCTCGCCAGTTCCAGGCTGGCAACCGGCACCACAGCGGGGCGTCCACGTCCCAGGAAGTTCAGGAGGATGTGCACGCGTTCGGTTGGCGTGGTAGGGCCTTCGAAGATGCCCATCAGCCCTTGCAGAGGCCCTTCACGGATGCGCACCCGATCGCCGGGCAGGAACGAGTGCGTGGGCAGCCCGCCTTTGGCCCACAGTTCGGCCACGAGCGCGCGCAGTTCCTCGATGACCACATCCTCGATGGTCGCCGGGTGATGTTCGACCGACACCACGCCGCGAATTCCCGGCATCCAGGCCACGGCTGCGTAGCCGACGACTTCGAAGTCGAGACGGGCAAAGAGATAGCTGGCAAAGAGAGGGATAGTGGTGCGCCCCCGGCGTGGGTGGAGGGATGGCAGCGTGGGCAGGAAGGTTTCGACCTCGCGCTGGCCGAGTAGCTCATTGACTCGATACTCAGCATTTGGTTTGACGTGCAACGCGTACCAGTGCAGCAACGGATCATCCTCGCTGACATTCAAATGATTGACCGTTGTTAGTTTAACACAAACCGCCCGGCTTTCCAAAACGAAAGCCGGGCGGTGGTGATTTGCCGATTCGTCACTCGATCGGTAGAATCAAGGCATCGGGTTATGCGAGAAGGCGGCGCAGCCATGTCATGGTCGAACCGAACAGCGGGCGGGAGTCTGGTGTGGGATCATTTTCTTGCACCACGTCATCGGCCGGCAGAAAAGTCCAGATGAGCAGAATGATGACGGCGCTCAAAATCAGCCACGGCATGTCGAGTTCCCTCCTGGTCGTCGTGATAGAGTCATGGTCGCACAGAAAGCTGAAACGGCGATGAACATCTTGCACCTCTCGCCTGACAGTTTTTTCATCCGCCAGCGTGAGGACCATTGGCCGCGGCGTCGTGGGGCGACGCCGCGGCCGGTTCACTCTGCGCCTGTCTTGTCTGTGCGTGACACACCATCACAACGAGCGAAAACGTCCTCTGGTTCCGCGCCAACCGGCGTTTTGCGATGGCGCCGGCGCTCGCTGTCGCCAGCAGAGTTGCCCCGGCGCACAAGATAACATCATGGACATCACGATCAAATTGGGAGAACCCCTCTGGCGCGTCGTTGGGCAGCGGCGGCTGCGCCTCAGTTGGCCTGACGATGCGCCGCCCACCGCGGCAGACCTGCTGGCCCACCTGGAAGCGACTTACGCTGGCTTCGCTGCGGCGTTGGCCAGTGCGCCCGGCATTTCGCACCAACAACCCTATCAGTTCTTCATTGACTCGCGCCTGGTGAGCGCGCAGGCCCTGTCTACGCGCCGCCTGCAAGCAGGCGAGACGCTCTACATCTTTCTGCCAGCCGCCGGTGGACAGGATGCAACAGTAGCGCTGCCGCGCGCCTTCTATTCGCGCGCCACGCCAACCGTTGCGCGCGACCTGCTTGGCCAGATGTTGGCGCGCACGCTGCCCAACGGCCAACGGTTCTACGGTCGTATCGTGGAGACGGAGGCCTACGGCGGCGCTGAAGACCTGGCCAGCCATGCGGCGCGTGGGCCGACGCCGCGCGCCGCCGTGATGTTCGGCGAGCCGGGCCGCGCCTATATCTACTTCATCTATGGGATGTACTTCTGCTTCAATGTAGTGACGGAAGCGGACGGGACGCCAGGCGCGGTGCTGGTGCGGGCGCTGCAGCCCGCCGCGGAAAACGGCAGCGCGCCGCCCGATCAGCCCTGGCCCCGTCTCGATGGGCCGGGCAAACTCTGCCGGGCGCTGCACATTGACCGCACATGGAATGGCCATGACCTGACGCAGCCCGGCCACCTCTTCATTGCGCCAGGACCGCCGGCGCCCGACAGCGCCGTGACGACCACGCCGCGCATCAATGTACGCGCCGACGCCTGGGGGCTGGCCGTCCCCTGGCGTTTCGTACTGCGCCAGCATCGGGCGACTTGAGCGCCCGCGTCGTTGCAAATCGGTTTTTTGGGAAAACGCGGTACCCTCTGCGCATTGCCTTTCGACCCGCCGCGCGCCATACTATCCTCATCGCTCTCGTGATGTTGCACGCATCGGATTGTCGAAACCATGATTATCTTCCTGCGACTTCTACTCGGTCACCTCGTTGGTGATTTTGCCCTGCAGACGGGCAAGATCGCACGCAGCAAACAACGCTGTTGGCGCGGCCTTCTCCTTCATACCGGCGTCGTGACCCTCTCCATGATCTGCTTTGCGGCGGGCGCCTTTCGCGGCTGGCTGACCTGGGTTCTGGCCGTCGGGCTGGCGCATCTGCTCATTGACAGTGTGCGCACCTTTCTGGCGCCTCGGCTCAATCCACGCCACGGGCTGCTCTATCTCGTCTTCGACCAGGGCGCCCATATTCTGACCCTGCTCGGCGCGGTCATCTGGGGCGCTGGCGTGCCCTGGTCACAATTGTGGCGCCTGCCCGACGATTCGCTCTCGCTGATCGAAGTCCAGTTGATTGCGCTTTCGTGCCTGGTGCTGCTGGTTTGGGTCGCCCCGGTGATCGAAATGGAAGTGCTGCGCAGCCTCTCCACCAATCGCGACGCCGGAGCGCGTTTGCGCATCCATCCCGTGGATCGCATCGTCGGCGCTGTGGAACGTCTGCTGCTCTTCAACCTGCTGGTCAACGGCTGGATCATGCTGGCGCCCTGCGTACTGGCGCCGCGCTTTTATCTCTATCGTATGCTAGGCGATGTGCGGCGCGAGCCGCTGCTCGCTGTCGCCCTGATTCGAATCGGCACCAGCGCCACCTTCGTCGTCGCTCTGATGGCCTTCATCCGCCAGCTCTGAAGCATCCTCTAACCGAGCTTGTTGCGCATGGCCTGTTCATAGAGCTGTTCGTAGGCGTGTGCGCTCTTCTCCCAGGAAAAATCTTGCTGCATCGCCCGTTGGATCATCTGATCGAGATGCGGGCGACGGTCGTAGTAGGTGCTGACCGCCCAACCGACCGTGTCGTAGATAGCGCGCGGGGTAGGCTGCCAGAACTTGAAGCCGGTGCCGGCGCCGGTAGTTTCGTGATACTGCTCCACGGTATCGTCCAGCCCGCCCGTTGCTCGCACGATGGGCAGGGTGCCATACTTGAGCGAATAGATTTGATTGAGACCGCACGGCTCGAAGATGGAGGGCATGATGAAGAAATCGGCGCCGGCCTCGATCAAGTGGGCCAGGGGGTTGCTATAGCCGATGAAGCTGCCGGCGCGGCCGGGGAATCGCCCCGGCAAGGCGCGGAAGAACGCCTCCAGCCCAGGATCGCCAGAGCCGAGCAAGACGAACTGCACGTGCATGGTGGCCAGGATGCCCTCGATCGCCTGCGCCAGCAGATCAAGCCCTTTTTGTCCGGCCAGTCGGCTGACGACACCGATGATGGGGACGTTCGGGTTTGTTTCAAGCCTGAAGCGGCGCTGTAACTCCGCCTTGCAAACGGCCTTGCCTGTTAGATCATCCGGCCCGAAGTTGGCCGGAATCAGCCGGTCAACGGCTGGATTCCATTCGTTGTAGTCCACGCCGTTGAGGATGCCGACATAATCGGCGCCGCGGCCCGCCAGATACGTCGCCATGCCGTAGCCCAATTCGTCGGTGCGCGTCTCGCGCGCATACGTCGGGCTGACCGTGTTGAGCGCATTGGCATACTGAATCCCGCCCTTGAGGAAGTTGATGCGCCCGTGGTCTTCGAACTTGTCGGACGTAAAGTTGCCCCACTGCAAGCCCAGATACTCGTAGCAGCTTGTGTCGTAGATGCCCTGGTAGGCGACATTGTGAATGGTCAACACGCTGGCGGCGCGACCCAACTGCGCATCGTTCCAGTGCCAGATCTTCAAGAAGGCGGGCGCCAGGGCGGTGTGCCAGTCATGCACATGCACGATGTCGGGCTGAAAGCCGATGTCGGCGCACAACTGCAGGCCGGCGCGCGTCAGAAAGCCGAAACGGAAGGGGTTGTCGAGGAAATCGTTGTAGAAGGCGTCATGATAGAGGCCCTGGCGGCCAAAGTAGCGCAGGTGCTCGATGAAGTAGACGGGCGTACCATCATTGTCGGCGGTATGAACGGCGCACCATTCCAGGAGATTGCCCATCCAGACGCCCAAGGGGCTGAGGAAGGGGCGCAGGCCAAACTTCTGCGGTTCGATGCTGCCGTAGCGGGGCATCACAACGATGACTTCGTGGCCCAGCGCACGCAGGAATTTGGGCAAAGCGCCGGTCACATCGGCCAGGCCGCCGGTTTTGGCAAAGGGGACACATTCGGAAGCGATCATAGCAATTTTGAGTCGAGATGGCATGAGAAGTTATCTCCGTCGTTTCAACTGGGGGTGCGTTCACGGTCGAGTACAGCCAGCGTCAGACGCGCCACGCATACTAGCTGGTCCTGTTCGTTGGTCAGGCGAATGTCCCAGATTTGGGTGCGTTGACCGAGATGCAGCGGGCGTGCAACGCCGGTGACAAACCCGCTGCGCGCCGGGCGCACGTGATTGGCGTTGATTTCCAGGCCCACTACCATCTTGTGACGCGGATCGAGACAGAGCGTTCCGGCGACGCTGCCAAGCGTTTCGGCCAGCGCAGCGCTGGCGCCGCCGTGCAGGATGCCGGCCGGCTGCACGGTGCGGGCGTCCACGGGCATCCGCGCCGCAAGATAATCGTCGCCAATCTCCAGAAATTCGATCCCGATGTGCTGCGTCATCGTGCGCACCGAGATGGCGTCGAGCGCCGCCGGCGTGGCGTGGGTGAACCAAATGGGCATCGTCATTGTCCTTGTCGTCGTTACAAAATCAAGCGGGCGGGCGCGGCATTTCGAACACGGCGCCGAGCGCGGCGTACTCGTCGCCGCCCAGGCGGGCCAGGGGGCGCAGCAGGCTGGCGTCCACCAGCCCATTGGGGCGCAGCAGTCCGCTGCGCAGATGAAAATAGAGCACGCGTCCCAGGATCATGGTGTAGGTCGTCTCTGCCACCGGAACGAGCTGCGTCAGGCAACATTCCAAAGCGACGGGCGCAGCGGTCAGGCGCGGTGGGCGCACGACCAAGGAAGGGGCGGTTTCCAGGTGCGCCAGCTCGAACTCGTTCACATCGTAGGCATACTCGCCAGAGGTGAGATTCATGGCGGCCGCCAGGGCCTCGTCCACGACATGGACGACAAACTCGCCCGTCTCCTGAACGTTGCGCAGAGTGTCTTTGGGGCGTCCCTGACGCCGGCCAACGGCAATCATCAGGGTGGGCGGGTAGTTGCCGACACCGCCAAAGAACGAAAAGGGAGCCAGGTTGGGCACGCCGTCTGCGCCCTGCGAGGAGACCCAGGCGATGGGTCGCGGCGCCAGGACGCTGGTAAACAGGCGATAGGCGTCGCGTGGGCCGAGACTTTCGGGCGTCAATGAGATCATCGAAGGCTGCATGACATTTCCTGTCAGTGATGTTGCTCGACTGTCAGGGCAGCGTCGCCCCGACATGTCTATCAAGGAGTATACCGCAGCTTGCCGATTCGGTAAAGACGGCCGGCGCTCGACGCTCCGGCATCTCCTTTGCTGGAATCTGGCCGGAGTGTTATACTCCCTACCGTCCCAAAGGCTCGAATCAGCCCCTTCTCCGGGGTCAGGTTTTCGGCGCCTGCAAGCGCAGAGGCCTGACAGGTTGCCTGAGCAGCGATCCGTTTTTCGACAACCATTCCTGCTGAGTCCGAAGAAGGTGAGATCATGTCGCGCATCATTCTCCTTGTTGGTCTCTTGTGCCTGCTCGTCACGCTGCAGGCGTCGCCGCCGGCGCCCGACGCGACCGATCTGTGGCTGTACATAGATGGGATCGTGGCGCCCTGGGCGCACGAGGCGCTCTGGAAACAAGCGTCGCTCAGCAGCATTGACTTTACCAGCTCCGAGCAGGCGCACAGCGGCGCCCACTCCACACGCATCGCCCTGACCGGTTGGGGCGGCTTTTCGCTGGCGCACAACGCCAGCGTTTACGCCGCCGCCGACTACCAGGCACTGCGTTTCTGGCTGCACGGCGGCGCCAGCGGCGCGCAGAATTTGGCCGTCAGCCTGGGCGACAACAGCCTGAGCAACACCGAGTTCGATTGGGTCTATCTGGCGCCCTTTCTGCCAGGCGGCGTCATCCCGGCCAACGCCTGGGTCGAGGTGACGATTCCCCTCAGCGTGCTGCTGCACGACGGCGCCGCCGTTCCCACCCAGTTCAACCGCTTCAACCTCTACGACGGCAACGGCGGCGGCGAGGCGACCTTCTACCTGGACGATCTCGTCGTTCTCGGAACCGATGGCCCGCTCCCCACCGCCACCCCCACGCCCACGCCTGGCCCGCAAACGGCGCGTGGACTGTGGGTCTGGAACGATGTCATCGCCGGCGACGCTCGTCAGCCCCTCTTCGCCTTTGCCGCTCAAGAAAGGCTCGGCGCCATCTACGTCGAGGCGGAGGGCTACCTGCGCAATGACGCCGCCCCGCTGGGCGCCTTCACCGCCGACGCCATCAGCCACGGCCTCGCTGTCGAATGGCTGCTCGGCTATGCCCCCTGGGCCCTGACTCCCCACCACGACGATCTGATCGCTCTGATCGAGCGCGCCGTCACCCAAACCCTGGCCCTGCCGTCCAACAGCCGCCCGTTCGCCGTACACCTGGATGTGGAGCCGCACACCCTGCCCGAATGGCAGACCAACCCGCAAGGCACAGCGCAGCAGTATCTGGCGCTGCTCGATGCGGTCAGCAGCCGCCTGAGCGCCAGCGGAACCGGTCTGGCGTTGGTGGTGGACATCCCCTTCTGGTACGACGGCCAGAGCGTCCTCTACAACGGTGAGACACGCCCTCTGAGCGAGCACGTGCTGCTTCGCGTACAGACCGCCACCCTGATGGATTACCGGGATCGCGCCTGGGGCGGCAACGGCCTGGTGACGCTGGCCAGCAGCGAAATCGCCTTTGCCGGCAGCATTGGCAAGCAGGTGCGCATCGGCGTGGAGACCAATGCGCCGGGCGGGCAACCCACCTACATCACCTTCTACGAGGAAGGGCGCCGGGTCATGCTTGGCGAGCTGGCCGTCACGCGCAATCATTTCGGCGACGCGACCGGCTTCGGCGGCGTCGCCGTGCACGATTACGACGGCTACCGGGCGCTCGACCGCCGCCGCGGCGTTGCACCCTGGCTGCCGGTCAGTTGGGATCAGAGCGCCGCCCTCGCCAGCTATCAGGCACACGCCGCCGCGCTTGACGACATCATGCCCTTTCAGTACGAGCTGAGCGCCAGCGCCGATGGCAGCTTGCTGGCCCTGGCGCCCGTAGACGCCGGCCTGGTGGCCCAAATGCACGCCAACGGCCATCTAATCTTTCCTACCATCACCAACAGCTTCGATCCGGCGCGGGTTCACACCTTCTTGGCCAATCCTGACCTGCGCCAGGCGCACATCCAGGCCATCCTGACACAGCTCGACGCCTGGGGCTTCGACGGGATTGACATTGACTACGAAAGCCTCTACGCCAGCGACCGCGACGCCTTCAGCCTCTTCATGGCCGAACTGGCCGGCGCCTTGCACAGCCAGGGCAAGCGCGTCAGCATCGCCGTACACCCCAAGACATCGGAACCCGGCTCCTGGAGCGGCCCGCAGGCGCAGGACTATGCGGCGCTTGGGCGCGTGGTGGATCGTTTCCGCATCATGGTCTACGACTATCACTGGTCAACCAGCAGCGCCGGCCCGCTAGCGCCGCTGGTCTGGGGCGAAGATGTGCTAAACTTTGCCGTCAGCGTGGTTGACCCGGCGCTGATCTGGCTGGGCGCGCCCTTCTACGGTTATGACTGGGTCGGCAGCAGCGGCGAAGCGATCACATGGAACCAGGCGATGGCGCGCCTGGCGGCCAATGGGGCGACGCTGCAATGGCAAGACGCCGACGGCAGCGGGCATGTCAAGGAGCCGTGGTTCAGCTACGGCGCCCATCAGGTCTGGTTTCACAACGGCCTGGCCACGCGCCACCGCCTGCGCCTGGCCGACGCCCACGACATCGCCGGCCTCGCCGTTTGGCGCCTGGGCAATGAAGACCCCGCCGGCTGGCACTGGATCGGCGCCTGGCGCTCCTCGTATGCGCAGGGCGATCTGACCGGCGACGGCGCCACCGACGTGGTGGATGTGCAGTCGGTCGCCGCACGCTGGGGCCAAACGGCGACCCAACCGGCCTTCGACCGCTGGTACGATCTGGACAACGACGGCGCCATCACCCTGGCGGATGTCATCGCCGTCGCTGAGTGGTGGTAAGGTCTCGTCAAAGAATAGGTTCCCGTCCTATCTCGGCAAAACGCGGGCAAGAACGGGAAGTTGTTTCTTGACGTGACCTGACTGAGCCAGACAGACGCCGTCGTGGCATCATTGCATGGGCGTTTTCTGGTTGAAGCGGTTATCTCGTGGTATAATTTTGCTGTCTTGACCGATCCGATTCATGACCGACTGGAGGAAAAGCATGTCGAGCACGACGACAAAATCTGAAGCGATCAGTGGCAACGGCGCTGCTGTGCAAGAAGCATCCGAGGTGGCGCAGCAGGGCAAGGACATCTTTGCCAAGTGCCGCGGCGCCATGATCGAAGCGCGCCAGGCCATTGCGCTAGGCTATTATCCTTACTTCCTCCCCCTGTCGGAAAACGAAGGCACAGAAGTGCAGTATCAGGGGCGGCGCCTCATCATGGCTGGCTCCAACAACTACCTGGGTCTAACCACCGATCCGCGCGTCAAACAGGCCGCCCTCGACGCCACTGTGCGCTTTGGCACCAGTTGCACAGGCTCGCGCTTTCTCAACGGCACGCTCGACATGCACGAGCAACTGGAGAGCGAGCTGGCCGAGTACGTTGGCAAGGAAGCGGCTCTCGTCTTCAGCACCGGCTTCCAGGTCAATCTGGGCACGATTTCGGCGCTCGTTGGCCGCGACGATTATGTCATCATTGACCGCGACGACCATGCCAGCATCGTGGACGGCTGCCGCCTGGCCCTGGGCGAGATGAAACGCTTCAAGCACAACGACCCGCACGACTTGGCGCGTCTGTTGGCCACTCTGCCGGCCGATCGCGGCAAGCTGGTGGTGGTGGATGGCGTCTTCAGTATGGGCGGCGACATTGCCCCGTTGCCCGATTATGTCGAAGTCTGCCGGCGTTTCGGCGCACGCCTGATGGTAGATGACGCCCATTCCATCGGCATCCTGGGCGATGGCCGCGGCACCGCCGCCCATTTCGGCGTCACCAACGACGTAGACCTGATCATGTGCACCTTTAGCAAGGCCTTCGCTTCGCTGGGCGGCTTCATCGCCGGCGACGAGGAGGTGATCTTTTACATCAAGCACACGGCGCGCTCGCTCATCTTCAGCGCCTCCATGCCGCCCTCCAACACAGCGGCGGCGCTGACCGCCCTGCGCATCATGCGCGCCGAACCGGAACGCTGCCGTCGCGTCATGCACAACGCAGCCCATGTGCGCGACAATCTCAAGCGGCTCGGTTTCAACACCGGCCAAAGCCAGACGCCCGTCGTGCCGGTCATCATCGGCGACGACATGCTGACCATCCAGGTCTGGAAAGCCTTATTCGAGGCCGGTGTCTTCGTCAATCCCGTGCTGCCTCCCGGTGTACCGCCCAATCTCTCGCTGCTGCGCACCAGCTACATGGCCACCCACACCCTTGAACAGCTCGACCGTGTCATCGAGACCTTCGCCCAGGTTGGCCATGAGATGGGACTGATCCCCTGAACGCCGTCCCCATCATGCCAACGATCTGGCTGCACAGCGAGAGGCAGACTGAGAAATGAAACTGGCCATGGTGACGGGCGCCACCGGTTTCGTGGGCGCCAACCTGGCCGCCGCCCTGCAACAGGCCGGCTGGCGGGTGCGTGTGCTACATCGCCCCGCTTCCAAACTGACGGCGTTGGCCGGGCTGACCTATGAATCGGCGTTGGGCGACATTCTCGACGCCGACTCGGTCGAGCGCGCTGTGCAAGGCTGCGATGTCGTCTTTCATGCCGCCGGCGTGGCAGATTACTGGCGCAGCGACCGCCGGCGCATGTTTCAGGTCAACGTCGAAGGGACACGCAACGTCATGGCGGCGGCCCTGCGGGCCGGCGTGCCCCGCGTGGTGCATACCTCGTCGGCGGCGGCCCTGGGCAGTTCCAGCGACGGACGACCCGCCACCGAGGCGCAGACCTGGAGCGGCCCTCCCGAACGTTTTCCTTACGGCTACAGCAAACATCTGGCCGAACTGGTGGTGCAAGAGTACGTAGCGAAGGGACTCCCCGCCGTCATCGTCAACCCCACCGTCATCCTGGGGCCGCGCGATGTCAACCTCGGCTCGGTGAGCCTGATCATGGGGGTCCACAAGCGGCAACTGCCGTTCCTCCTGCCGGGCGGCGTCAACGCCATTGGCGTCGGCGATGTGGCTGCCGGGCATTTGCTGGCCGCGGCGCACGGTCGCATCGGCGAACGCTATCTGCTCGGCCACGAGAACCTGACCGTTCCCGCCTTCGCCCGCCTGATCGGCGAAGTCATCGGCGTCCCCGCCCCCACCTGGACACTGCCCCGCGCCGCTGTGCGCCCCCTGGCGGTGCTGGCCGGCGCAGCCAATTGGGTCTGGCCCCGACCCTTGCCGGTCACCTCCGAGTTAATTCGCCTCGGCGCCGACTGTTTCTATTTCGACAGCAGCAAGGCGCAGCGCGAACTGGGCCTCTCCCCAATCCCCCTGCGCCAGGTCATTCGCCAGGCGTTCGACTGGCTGTGTGACAATGGGTATCTGGGTGGGAAGTAGGGAGTAGGAAGTAGGAAGTAGGAAGTAGGAAGTAGGAAGTAGGAAGTGGGAAGTAGGAAGTGGGAAGTAGGAAGTGGGAAGTAGGAAGTAGGAAGTAGGAAGTAGGAAGTAGGAAGTAGGGAGTAGGAAGT
>CAZOLV010000003.1:0-17288 GCA_964580725.1 uncultured Anaerolineae bacterium
GGTTCACCCCCACGCGTGTGGGGAATACCCTTGAAGAGTAAGATTTAGTTGTCGTATCCCGTGCATTCGTCAGCGGTGTTCCAACACGGCCTGAGTTACTTTGTCACATTTCTTCTCATCCGATTCAGTAACAACGGGCAAGCGGATCAATTGCAGGCCATCGAAGTCTACTACTTCGCGCCGCGTCACGCCAAAGGTGCGCATGGCAAGACGCTGCTCGTTGTTGGTTGACCAAACCTGCAGCACACCACCTCCTTTGGCGCGTTGGCAGCACTTGTCCCACAGCCGATCACGCACCAGGGCCGAAACATGACCGACGAATACGCCGGGATGGGGCTCGATCAGCCAGCGCGTCAATTCGCCGCGCAGCGATACCGGCACCGTTTCAAGCATCATGACCACCATCGTCTTCTTCCTCTATTTCAGCATCCTCCGGCGGCGACCACCACGGTTCTGGGCGTGTCATGTCGTTATCGGCGTCTGCATCGGCTGCCAGAACATCTGCTGAGATGCCCAGCAGCCGATCAATGTCAGGCAAAATCCGATTCAACAAACGCCGTGCGTGGAAGACATCCCGACACGCGTGGCGTACCCGTGTTTCCAAATGCTCGGTAGACTCGGCCACCAGGCTGAAGGCCAGCGGCACGGTCAGTTCTGTCTTATAGAGATCGGCAACATCCCACACGAACGATAGTTGCTTGCCCGTATGGATGAAGCCAAGCCCAGGCGAGTAGCCGGCTGATACGATGGCCGCATGGCACAGCCCGTTGAGACAGGCATTGGCTGTGGACAAGGCACGGTTCAATGGATCAGCGTTGCCCCAATTCGTACGATCGTAGTTTCGTCCTGTCCAGTTGACCCCGTAACGCCGGCTGGCGACCGCATAGGCCTCGCGCACGCGCGCACCTTCGTGACCGCGCACCTGTTCCAGGTTCAAATTGGGGCCAAGATCATAGCCAAACCGATACTCGTACATGCGCCGGACAACATCCATGTGCTTGGTCGGGTTGCTGACCAGCTCCGCCTGTTTGAGCAGGTGATAGGCGCGGCGTGTCTCGCCCATACCCTGGGCGTAGAAACGTACGCCTTCTTCGCCAGTCCAGGCTACCAGGCATCCGTAATCGGCCAACACCTTGACCGCTTCATGGGTGATGCTGGTGCCCGGGCCAAGCATCAACAGGGCCAACGCGGCTGCCGGCACCATCGTCCGACCGTTCTTCTTATCGAAGAATTCGACGGCGCTCTGCGACCGCTCGACCTTGCCATGTTCCAGGTACAGATAGCTCAAGCCATCGCGCAGCTTGGGTAGCTCATGCAAATCTTGAATACGCATATCACACCTCCCCAGCACCCTGGTGGGGCGCAGCGACTGCTCTGGCCCCACCAGGGCATTTTGCGTTACGATGGCGCAGGCGCCAATGAGAGCAAGCCAAAGCCGAAGCCTTTGCCGCTACCAATCCCGCTTTCTACAGCCTTATGCAACAGGCTAGATTCGACAACTTGAAGCACGCCATCGAACTGAACACTGAGCAGCTTCAGGTCGTGGACAGCTTTATCTCGGTGAATGGCCTTTTCATTCACAATTTGGGCGTCACGGCTGACCTGGGCTTGGAGTAAGCGAAACCCATGCTGTTCGCCCTTGCGCGCCAGCCAGGCGAGCTGTTCGTCCTCGTCGTAGATGCCGACGCGCTTGCCCTTGCCGTATTCGGCGCTTTTGCCCAGGCGTTTCGTGGGATTGGCGCGCAGGCGGAAGGATAACAACTGTCCAACGGATGGCTGTAGCTGAAAAAGCTTGACCGCCGGGTTGGTTTCATCGGCCAGCAGAAGATAGCCCCGAGCGCCTTCCTCCGCCAGCCACGCCCAATCGGGCAATTCCCGCGACTGGACGAGCAGCATCAGCCCCAAGCGTGGGTGCTCGTCCACGCGCCAGAGGACGCGTTCTTCGCCTGCCTGCAAGTCGAGCCGGAAGGCGTGCATAATCGAGCGGTGCATCTCGTAAGGATGCGCCAGCTCGCGCTGGACGCGGCGAGAGCGTGGGTTCAGGATCAGGCGGGAGAGGTACATAGCGCCTCCTCGTTGCTGGAAGCTGATTCCTGGAAGCTGGACGTTGACACGAACGTCGTCATTACTCGTCGTGGTGCAAAGCGGCGTTCAGCGAAGGAGATCGGCTGATCGGGCCGGACTTCGGTGCCGTCAGAGTCTTCCACCACCGCGCGTATCCGCTCCGGTGGCTTTTTTGTGACCGAGCCGAGCCAGCGATAGGTTTCAAGGATGGACCGCAAGGGAACAGCGGGCCGTAGCCCATCGGCCAGCCAGACCGGTTCCCCTGGCACGAAGGCCTTGCGTCCCAGGAACAGCGGCCAGACCGGATCGTGCAGCGCGGTCTGCACCTGTTCCAGCAACGCCAGATCATCGCCGGCCAGGCCCACCAGAAAGCACGCATCGGCCAGATAGTAGCGGCGTGATGGCTCCGTCTCCTTGATACCACCACCCGCCTTCAGCACATCCTTGGCGGTGTGGTAATCGTAGCGGAGCACCCCTTCGGCATCTACCCGCACGGCCATCCTCAGATCGGCCAGGTCGTTCATGTCGGCATCACGCGGCCGGCCCAATGCCGCGGCCAGCAGCCCCACCACACCGCTTTTCGATGGCTCCAGCCCCGTGTCGCGCACGCTGAACCGACTCTGCACCCCCCACGACTGCATCGGCCCGCTGAGGCGTAGGAGCAGTGCGTTCATGCGATTGCCTCCTTGATCGGTTGCGTCGCGGCCGCGACCCAGGCGTCGAGATTCTTCGCCTGGGCGCCCTTGAGAGCGGTCAACTCCAGGTCATCATCGAGTGCCAGGGCAGCGGTTGCTACGATGGACTTCGTGCCGTAAACCGCAGCCAGCCGGCCCCAGTAGCTATCCAGTGCCTTGACCGAAGGCGCCACCAGGCCGGAGTCGCGGCCAGCGCGCACCGGCTTCTCGAACGCGTTCGCCAGCGACCAGGCCGCGCCGCCAGCGCGCACCACCGCCAGCAGGAAACTGGGTGGGTTTTGCGCCGCAAAGCCCGTTTGCTTGCCGGTGGGGATGGCCTCGACTGCCGCGCGCAGGAAACCCTCCACGGTGCGCAACGCCAGGTCGCTATCCGCGCCCAGATTCTTCACCAGTTGCTCCCAGTCCAGGCGCGCGTAGCGGTAGAAGCACGCGCTGTTGTAGCCGATAAACCCCATCATGCTCGCACCCGCGGTGTCATCCGGGTTGAGATCATCCACAGCCGTGTAGAAGTCCATCTCCATCGTCACGCGATGGGTTGACAGCGCGTGCGCCACCTGACAGGCCGCGTCCAGGTTCAGCTCCGGCTTCTCGGCCAACATGCGGCCGAAGAGCGCGATGTCGGGGGCGCTGGTGCGATCCTTGTACTCCTTGACCAATTCTTTCGCCAATCGCTCGGCCGTGGCCGGTCGTTTCTTTTCATCGGCCAACTCTACCCAGTTTGCCAGTAGCTTGTCGGAGACGCCCTTGATCTCTGCCTCGCTGAGATAAAGCAATACCGCGGTACGGAGATCGTCTTTGTCGGACTTGCTGTCGAGCTTGCTCAAAAAAGCGGTGACAAAGGCCGGCAGAATGACGTCCACTTCACCGATCGGTTTGATTGCTGCCTCCGGCTTTTCGGGCGGGATCAACCGGTCGCGCAAGCGCTTGATGACTCGCTTGGTGCGCTGGCCGACCTCGACGCCAGTGGTTTCGGCGAAAACGGGCGAGTTGCGGATGGCGCGCTTGATGCACTGCGAGGAGATGCGGGCGCGGCGCACGCCGCCGAACTCGCAGTCCTTCGGGTTGTTGGTGTCATCGCGGTTCAGGTTAGCCGGCGCAAAGTTTTGGATCAGATGCAGTTCGATGTACATGGGTTAGTTCTCCTTCTCATGATCTTGGGTTGATTCTTGATTGACAGCGTGGCCCCAGAAGGCACGCGCCCATTGCTTTTGTACGTAGCCGGCTGGATGGTCCCAGGCTCGCACATCAGCGAACAGTTGATGCCAGTCCACCGGCACCTCTTTCGATGCCAGGAAACTGATGGCCTGCCGCAGATAGAATGGCAGGTCGTCCGGGTGTGCGGTGAGCAGCGCGGTGAAGCGCCGCTCGATGGCGGTGTTGTCGCCGTTCGGATCCCGCGTGCGGCGAAATACCTGGCCCAGGTTGCCGCTTCCGCCGGGGTCGGGATGAAAGGCGAAGAGTGCCGCCACCAGGTAGTGAGCCGTCTCGCGCCAGGCCGATGGCTCGGCCGGCAGCCAACGGACGATGTAAGGATACATCTCTCGCGCATCGCCGGGTGGCTGGCCTAGCCCGCGTCGCAGCGCCGCCAGCGCGCCGCGATCTTCACGCAAGCTTTCCAGATAGGTGATGAAGGGGTGTGGTTGCGTCATACAATCCTCCAGATACTCAGTCTTACGCGGGCAAAACCTTTGCCAGACGTACCGCCAGTTGATCGCGGCCATTCACGGCGGCCTTCAACGCGCGTGGATCGGTCTCAACGTCAGCAGCCGCAGCCTCGAAGGCGCCCCAAGCTGTGCGCTTGAGGGTCTGCTGCCATTTGGTTAGCGTTGCTTCACGGTCGAGCGGCAGTTCCTCCAGCGCCAGGCGGAACGGCGTCTCCAGCCGTGACCAGTAGCGGCGCTCGACGCCCCACATCGCCGCTAACCGATTCATATCCTCGGGCGCAGGCTGGCGAGCGTTTTCGCTATCGGCTTGCGGCGCCAACACGAAGGTCGCCATAGTGCGGGCTGCGCCCCAAAGCTGGCGGGCCACGTTTTCGGCTACTCCCAAGACATCATCGCGTAGGCTGTTCACTAACTGCTGATCTCGCAGATAGATCAGCGGCAGCGACAGATGTTCGGTGCGATAGAACTCCACTTTGGCCTGGTCGTTCGCCATTCCCAGGGCCAGTGTGCGCCGCGTGCCACGGGCGAGGAAGCCTTCGCCCACCAACTCCGCCAACCAGACAAAGGCGCGTGGCGCATAGGCGCTGACCGAATCCAACTGGAGCAGGGTCGCGCTGTCCCGCCACAGGGCGCGATCCTCATTGAACCGCAGCGGCAGCAGGCCGCGTTTCTCATCGCGACGATAGGGCTTCATCGGGTCGGGAATGCCTTCGCCCAGGCGCAGCCCTGGGGCCAGCGTCATCTGCCTGATAACAACACCGTCACCAGCCCCCTCCGGCAGCAACAGGATGCGCCGGTTCTGCCAGGTGAGATAGTCCAGGTAGCCGCGCGGTATGTTTCGGTCTCCCTGAAACGGGTCATCCATCTCCCAGGCCGGCCGGTCGTCGGGCCGTCGTGGCAGCGGATGCTCGTCATCGTAGCACAGCAGGTTCAGCATCAACGTCTCGAAAAGGGTATCCCCCTGCACCAGGAAAACGATGCCGCGGGCACATGAGCCATCGGTGAATTTCTGCGGCAAACCGCTCAGACCTGCCAACCCGAACGCTTGCGCCGCCACCACAAAGCGGACGGCTTGCGGCGGGTTCAGCGTCAGCCCACCCTCGTCGGTGTGGTGATCGAACAGGGTGGCATTATTGCCCGATGCGACGTCATGCACCAGGCTGGTCAGCGACTTCGGCTTGACGCGTTCGTCTGCGGCCTGGTAAAAGGGTCGCGTCGGATGAAACAGGTCGAACCGTTCTCCCCATTGCCAGAAGTATCCGTCCAGCGCCCCAGGGTCAAACCGCCCCGCCTGCCACAGCGCGTACCAGGCGTCATAGCCTGGCGGGCCGAAGACACGGTGCAGGATCGCCAAGAGCAGGCGGTGCAGCGCGGCCGTCACCAGCGGAGATTCTCCGCCCAGCTCGCGCAGCTCGTGCGCCTGCGCCAGCGCGTTGCGCAGGCCCAGCTCGCTGGCCGTGCCATCTCGCTTCATGCACGGTATCCAGGGTTGACTGATCAGATCGAACGATACGGTCATGGCGTCTCCTTTCAGGTTTCTCTCACGTGCCAGGCACTTCTCGAAAGTAGCTGGCACGTCCATACGCTTTAGCCCTTCGCAATCTCCAGTCCCAAATCGCGGCTGAGGCGTAAGGTGTACGGCGTGCCGTCGAGTGGGCACGATCCGTTCACAAAGATGGCGGCTCGATGATTGTTCAACAGCGCATGCTCACGCCAGCCGGGGGGAACTTCCTGCTTGAGGTAATACTCGAAAATACCGCGATGCGACAGCGAGACCGTGTGGCGGGCCAGGTGGCCGGTCAGCTCGACATCCGGCTTCTGCTCCAGCTTCACAATTCTGCCTGAGCCATCAGGTTCTGTGTTCAGATCAACCCCGACAGCGTGCAAACAGACCACGTCAATGCTGGGATCACCCAGGCGGGTGAGGGCCTGGAAGGTCTCGTTCACCGCAGGCGCGTCTTCTTCCAGATCGGCGTTGGAATCAACCAGCAGTCGCTCATCATGCGGCGCACGGATCAGCCGCTTGCGCGCCTCGAAGACATCCTTGTCATCGCTGCGCGTCATCTTCTGTCGCGTCTGCGTCAGTTTCGCCGCCCAGGATGGCGACAGACCATCCGGTAACTTCTCTCCATACACGGCCTCGATCAGGTCAGAGGGCTCCTCTTGCGGCAAGATCAACCGATCGCGTCCCTGCAACGCCAAAAGCGAGCGCAGCAGGACATACGGTTCATAAACGTAGGCGTCGTTGCCGAACTCTGGAAACTCCTCCCCTTCATCTACGGCCACCAGCAGACGCGCCGCGGCAACCGGCGCGGGGCGATATGGGCGTGGATGCCGATGCAGCCGCCCCGCCCGTTGCAGCAAGAGGTCTACGGGCGCCAAATCGCTGATCATCACATCGAAATCCAGATCGAGGCTTTGCTCGATCACCTGAGTGGCGACAACGATGGCTTTTTGCGGTCGTTTGCCTTCTTTGCCGAACCGGCTCAACACTTTCTTTTCGGTCTGATCGCGCCAGGCGAAGGGGGTGCGGGCATGGAAAAGGATCAGGTCGCCCTCCTCTACCAAGTTCGCATCACGCACCGCCCGATAGACCTCCTGGCTGCGCGCGACGGTGTTGCAGATCACCGCAGCGCAACCTCCCTCCTGTAGCGCATCCCGCAATCGAGTGACGATACCGGCAGGGTCGCGCCGAATCCATTCCAAAGCTACCACATGGTTCTCAGCCTTGGGCAGCGGGGTTACACCAACCTGACCGTCCGCGGTCCAGGTGATGGCAGGATACGATGCAGCCGGCACTTCGACTGCGTTCCTCGCATATGCCTGCACCAGATCTCGCCGTGTCTGTGCGGGCAGCGTGGCCGAGAGCAGCACGACCGATGTTCCCACTGCCCGCAGCCAGCCCAACAACTGCTGAAACAAAGTTGACATGTAGGTATCGTAGGCGTGTACTTCATCGAAGATCACCGTCTTGTGGCTCAACCCAAACAGGCGCACGAAGAAGTGCCGTGTCTGCAAGACGCTGATCAGCGATTGATCCACCGTTCCCACACCGAGCGGCGCCAGTAAGCTGCGTTTGCGCGGCAAGAACCATGCCATCGAACGCGCCGAGGCGCTGGCTCGTTCATCGTCCGAAACGACTTCGGGCGGCGGCGCTTCGGCCGACCAACGCGCCTGGCTGTGAACCAATAGCGGCTCGATAACATCATCGCCGTAACGTGAGCGCAGTACAGCGGCCACACGGCCATGCATCTGATTGCTGGTCGCCATCGTGGGCATTGCCACGTACAGCCCGCGCTGCTGCTCACCCTGCGCCCACCGATCAGCCAGATACAACGCAGCTTCGGTCTTGCCGGAGCCGGTCGGCGCTTCGATCAGCACCAGCGCAGGGCCATTCAGTGTTTCGGCCAGTTCCACCACCTTCTCTTGCATGGGGTTAGGAGGAAATGGAAACAACTCATCGAAACGGCGAACCGTGGCCGGCGGCTGATAGCCTGTCCACTCAAGGTCGGCCAGCGCCCGTCGCGCCTGCCCTGCCGCTCGTTCGGAGTATCGCCGCGGATCGAGCGGCGGCTCAACATACGGGAAGTAATTTTCCACTGATCCGATCCAATCCGCCACCGAGGTCAAACCCGAAAACAGCGTCAAAAAGACGTTTTCGTCGGTGCGGTTGGTAATCCAGGTGGGTAGCGATGGTGGATCAAACACATCCCGTAGCGTGCGAACAAGCTCTAACCGGACGGCATCCCATTCTTTTCCGCCAACCTGATCCGGCTTCAGCCGATCCGTCGCTCCTGGCTGCGGCCACGCCCCATGATGTCCGCCGACCGCGAGCGCGATCCGCTTAGCGGGCCTCAACCCCAATCCTGTTTGAGATTGCAGCGCGTCTTCCAGCACCAGAGTCGAGATTGTCCCATGCGGGCTGAATTCTTGGGAAAAGAGCTTGGGGAAGGGCAGGCCAGCCGCCGCCAGTCTGAGTTCCAGGGGTTTGACCTGGCGTTGAAACGCCGGGCTGGCCTTGCCCAGATCATGCAGCGCCGACCAAAAAGCCAGCAGCCGACCCGTGGCGTCGGCGTCCAGCCCTAACGCGTTGGCAAACTGGCTGCGCAGGCTGTCAGTCAGCACCTCGCGCCAAAGCGCCCGCGTCACCTGTCCCACATCGAGCATGTGACAGATCAACGGGTGCATCCGGTCGGTCTTGCGTTCGGCTTTGGCCCACAACAGTTGATAGAGCGGCGGCTTGGGTAGTTCGGCAACGTTGTAGAGTGCAGTCAGCCGTCGGATCTCTTTTTCCAGCATTTCGCGTAGTTCTCCCGGCTCCAACACCTCACAATCCGCTCCCCACCCTCTCACCCACGGCAGCATCTCGCGTGGTTCGGCGACCTGGGCCTGCCACAGTACATACCCGTCCGCCTGCTCCTCAACTGCCTCGTTTGGGTGCCAGCGCGTCTCCATCACGCGCGTCCGCACGCGCGGGTGAAAGCGCAACACAACCCGCTGCGGCGGATCCTCGCTGCCCCAGATTCCCCAAGCATCGGACAGGTATTGGCGCGGGTTGAAATCGGTAGGAATCGTGTAATGCTGATGCTTGACCAATTCGATGCGCTGTATGCGCTCCAACTTCAGCGTGCGGATCTTCTTGATCGCCATGTTCAGGCCCACGACATGGCTGGTGTGCCCCCAAACATAGGGTTCGATGAAGTAGGGTGCAAAATCATAATCGAATACGCGCCCATCTTCTATCTGATGCCAGACGTGTACGAGCAAGCCATCCGACCAGGCACGCGTCAGAGTTTCCAATATCCGCAGGAAACCAGCGTCTTGTCGTTGAGTGGCCCCATCCATCAAATCGGCTGAGGCCATCATGTGTTGCGCAATCTGAGGGGTGAGTCTACGCAGCGATTCGCCTAGTTTGCGCACTGCGGAAGCAGCATGTGGATGATGTTTGTCGCTCCAGTTTGCCAGTAGGCGAGCCGCCAAATAGACCGCCAATGATTCGTGCAGGGTCAGACGCACGTGTGAGGGGTAGATGTCGCGATCAATTGCGAGCCGACCGTCATCTGTGTCGTAGACCCCAAAGCGGCTGGTGAGTTCTGCCATGCTCCGGAAAATGGTCGAACGGTTCACGCCTGTTCGCTTGGCGATTTCCGCTTGCGTCAAGCCATCCGGGTGGGCTAACAACAGCGCTTCGATCTCCAACAGCCGCTCGGCCTTGCCAAGAGCCTTTTCTCCCATGATTTTCCTCCATGCCTGCAACATGGTTGCAATGGCTCAGATTATCGCACAGACCATTGTCAAATTCCGCAACAAATACGGCGGGTTTTCTTATTCCCAGTGCAAGAAAAGCGACAAGCGGCCTCTCTCGTCCTCTGCCAACAAGATTCCAGCGTCTTCGAGCGCCGGCAGCCGGCGTAGCACGGTCGAACGTTCGAGCTGCAGCAGACGCGCCAGGTCAGCAATGCGAATGCCTGGCTGCGCCGCGATCAATGCAGCCATCCGCTCATACTCGTCACGATTGCGATTCCAAATTGCCACCGTCCACCCCCAAACCAGAAGTTGACTCCAGTCTAGCGATGGCCTGTTGCATCTATGGCAACACCACGCGGACAATGGTGGCCAGTTTCGCCCCAAATAGCAAGTACGATTTGGGTAACTATTCAGGGGGGGCGACAGGCCGTGATGCCTGTGGCCAGAACAGCGTACCGAGCACAGCCAAACGCAACACCTCCAGCACCGGTTGTTGGTTCTTGCGGGCGGTTGAGATGTCACTGCGGATACGGCAGAAGACCGTAGCGCCCTCGGCAGAGCGAAAGCATCCTGACACCTTCTGCTTGAGTTTGACCATGCGCAAGTCGCGTTCGGCTTGGTGATTGTCGAACGGCACGTTAAAATCGTACATAAAGGCAAGCACAGCGGCTTTGTGCAGACAGAAGCGATCCAATAGATTGCGGGTCGGCAGGTTCCACAGCGATCTTGCCAATGTTCTGATGGAGTTGAGCGCCGTTACCCTGCTCCAGGGTGACTGTACGGCTGCCCAGGCCTACGTAGACGAGGCGCGCGTCTACCTGGAAAAGGTTGGCAGAAGATTCCTGGCACGCGTCACAACCTCGGCAAAGTCGTGTTGTGGACTCAGTCAGAATGACCGTTTCAGCGACGTCACATTGGGGAATTACCGTGAATTATAGGCAGCGAGCCGTGTGATGTCAATTCCAGGCAAAAACAGGGATACTGCTTTTTCGCATTCTGCTCGTCAGTTTACGATCTCTAAACGATCTTCCGGTACACTAGCGGGCATGGCGTCCCCGTCGCATCTCAGACAAGGAGACATTGGATATGAAAACCCTGGAGTGTTGTGTGTGCCAGCAGCCGCTGGAGAGCAATGCGCCTCATCTGGGCAATCGCGCCTACTGCCAGGAGCATTGGGCGACGCTCAGCCGCAGCCGCGGCAGTGTGTGGCGTGCGGGTCTGGCCAGCGTCAGCGCGCTGCTGGTCTTTGCCGTGGCGGCGGCCCTGCTGGCCGGAGCGGTCAAGCCGGCGCTGAGCGGCGCCTGGCTGACCGCCGTAGGCGTCGTCCTGGCCCTGATTCCGGCGGCGCTGTGGTTGGCCTTCTTCTATGCCCAGGATCGGCTGGAGCCAGAGCCGAAGGGCTATGTGCTGGCCGTCTTCGTGTTCGGCGGACTGCTGGCCAGCTCGCTCGGTATCCCCATCGTGCGCAATCTGTTTCGTGTCCAGGACGCGCTGGGCCGCGGTCTCTGGTTCGATCTGCTCATTTCGATCCTCATCGTCGGCTTCGTACAGGAATTCCTCAAGTACGCCGCCGTGCGCTATTCCGTCTACCTCTCGCCCGAATTCGACGAACGGCTCGACGGCATTCTCTATGGCGTCGCTGCCGGTTTGGGCGTTGCCACCGTGCTCAACATCCACTATGTGGCGGAGAGCGGCGGGGTCAATCTGGCCCTGGGCGTCATCACGATCGTTGTCAACGCGCTGGCCCATGCCAGTTTTGGCGGCGTCAGTGGCTATTTCCTGGGCCGCGCCAAATTCGAGGACGAGCCGGTCTGGTGGCTGCCCGCCGGCCTCACCCTGGCGGCGCTGCTCAATGGGCTGTTCAGCGTGACGCGCGGCGGCCTGACGCGCAGCGGCTCGGCGCTGGCCGGCCAGACGATCAATCCCTGGTACGGGCTGGCGCTGGCGGCGGTCGTGGCAAGCGTGACCCTCTCTGCGGTGATTGGCCTGATGCGCCGCGCCAACCGGCAGACGCTGGCCGGCGCCGATACCCCGTGACGATCCGACGTGCGAACGAATGTCAGAAAGGACGAACGACCGATGTTACAATCAACAATCACACGCAGCCGATCCGACCGCTGGGCCGATGGCGCAGTCATCGGTGCACTGATCGCCGCCCTGCTGCTTGGCGCAGTTGTCATGAACCTGGCGCAGGGGCAGCGCACGCAATTCAGCGCTGCCGAGGCCGGCCTGACTGTGTCCTATCCGCAAGGCTGGTTGCTCCAGTCGAACGCCGGTCTGGCCTTCCAGGCGGTCGCCCCTGAATCAGGCGCTTTCAAGACGACCTATCAGGTGCGCACGACGCCGATCATGGCGGGCGGCCCGGTCACGCCGGCCCTGTCGCTGGCGCTCGACAACATGGCGCTCGACCGGAGACGTCAGGAGACGGCCTATCGGCTGTTCGACATCAGCGAAGGCGCGCCGGTCGCCGGACAGCCAACGCCGACGATGGAGGCCAGCTACGTGTACGTCTCGATATCTGACGATCCCTTTGCCCAAACGGCGCCAGTTGTCGTACACGGCCTGGACATCGCCGTAGCGCGCGGCGATCAGGCTTACATCTTCAGCCTGCTGGCCGCCGAAGGCGATGCCTTCGCCGCGGCCGCGCCAGATTTTCGCCGCTTCGTGCAGTCTGCGACGCTGCGCTGAGTCTCTCTGTGGCAGATGATCGCTGAAAGGATCAACAAGATGAATCGCATCTTCCGTTCGTTGAGCATTCCTCTGATACTGGCGCTGCTGCTGACCAGCCCGGCGCCCGCGGCGCTGGCCCTGGACAGGCCGGGACGCCTGAAGATCATGTCCGCCGTGGTCCAGGTCTGGTGGATCAGCGAAGAAAACGGCAATCTGCGCGGCGGCGGCGCCGGGTCGGGCACGCTCATCTCAGCCGATGGGCTGGTGCTGACCAACCATCATGTCGCCGTGCCGCGGTTCAGTGAATTCAACCGCCTGGGCATCGCCCTGACGACGCGCTCGGATCGGCTGCCGCAGGTGCTCTACCTGGCGGAGATCGTCGCCGATGATGCCCGGCTCGATCTGAGCGTGCTGCGCATTGCCTACGACCTCAACCTGCGCCCCGTCCAGCCAAGCCAGCTCAATCTGCCTTTCGTCGCCCTGGGCGACTCCGACAATCTGGATGTGGGCGACGAATTGAACATCTTCGGCTATCCGGGCATCGGCGGCGACACCGTGACCTTTACGCGCGGCGTTGTCAGCGGCTTCACGCTGGACGCCAGCATCGAGGGGCGGGCCTGGATCAAGACCGATACCACGATTGCCGGCGGCAACAGCGGCGGTACGGCGGTTGACGCCGATGGCCTGTTGGTGGGCGTGCCGACGATCGCGGCCGCCGGCGAGGACACGGACGTGGTGGATTGTCGCCCGGTGAACGATACCAATCACGATGGCAAGCTCGACGACAAGGATTCCTGCGTGCCGATCGGCGGCTTTCTGAATGGGCTGCGCCCGGTCAACCTGGCCAGGCCGCTGATCGAGGCGGCGCGGCAAGGGGTGGCTTCGCCGGGCCAAAGCAACCCGGGCGGCGGCGAGACGGCGCCGGCGGGTCAGCCGCGCTTCTTCAACCTGCAGTTTGCGTCCGGCGTGAGCGAGTCGCAGCAGCCAACGACACTGATCAGCAGCCTGCCCTCCGGCAGCCGCCAGATGTACATCTTCTTCGACTACGAGAATATGGTTGATGGGATGCGTTGGGAGATGCAGGTCTCCAAAGATGGCAAGGATGAACCCGATCTGGGTCTGCCGGCTGACGGCTGGGTCGGCGGGGCGACGGGCAACTGGTGGGTGGGTTGGAACGACACCCCCTTCGGCGATGGCCAGTATCGCATGCGCTTCCTGGTCGAGGGCCGTCAGGTGGCCGAAACCCAGATTCAGGTTGGCGGCGAGACACCGCGCACGCCCGCGTTTGCCAACATCGTCTTCAGCCAGGATTACACGAGCGCCGGCGAACCGTCCGAGCCGAGCCGTCTCTTCCCGGAGGGCACCAGGCGCCTGTACTGGTTCTTCGAGCATCAGAATATGGCCGTTGGCGCCCAGTGGGGTTACACCTGGTTTTTCGAAGGCAAGGCGGCAGATAGCGCCACGCTGGCCTGGGATGGGCCGCCCAACGGCCTGATGCGCATGGTGCTGGCCAACGACGCCGGCATGGCGGCGGGCAACTGGCGCCTGGAGTTGACGATCGGCAATCAGCCGGCAGCCCGTGCCGATTTGACCGTTGCCGGCAAGCAGGGCGGCGGCCCTATCTTTCAGCCATTCGTCTTTTCGCGCAACGTGGATCAAAAGACGGGCAAGCCGCTCGACACGGAGACCAGTTTTCCGGCCGGCATCACCGCTTTCTACGCCTTTTCGGACTTCACCGGCATGCAGAATGGCCTGAAGTGCGCCAACCGCCTCTATCTGAATGGCGCCAAGCTCATGGATAATGCCTATGTGTGGGGCGACGAGTGGCTGCCCTGGGGCGGCGAGTCGGGAACCTGGTCGAACGTGTTCAGCGCCAGCGGCAATGAAATGCCCAGCGGCGAGTATACGTTGGAGCTGGTGGTGGAAGGTCAGGTGGTGCAGCGCGGGTCGGTGACGATCGGCGGCGCTACGCCGGCTTCCACACCCGCGCCGACACCGGCGCCGACGCCCGCGCCAACGCCGGTCAGCCCCGCCGACGGTGTGCAGGTGCAGGGGGTCATCAGCGACGCCGACACAGGGCGGCCCATTGCGGGTGCGTTCTTCATTGTGCTCAAGCCGGGGGTGACGGTCAGTGCGTTCCAGTGGACCGACGACGAGGTCTACACGATGGCCAAGAGCGACCGGCAGGGCGTCTTTCAACTGCCGCTGCCGCTGTTGCGCGGTCAGTGCTACAGCGTCGTCATTGCCGCTGAGGGCTACTGGACGCACAGCGAGGATGACGCCTGCGTCAATCAGAAGACGGCAGACCAGGTTGAGTTGCAGATTCAGTTGCAAAAACGCTGACGTGGATCACTTGACAAGCGGCGGGGCGACGCCAGCCTGTTGCCGTCGCTCCGCTCACAGCAAAACCAAATCGAGATGATGTGCGAGCCTTGCGCCGCCGCCGGGCGACGGAAGGCCGCCTCTATTCCCCCGGCATCGAAGGAGCACTGACATGATTCGCATTGAATTCATACTTCGTTGGCGCCTGGCCTGGATGGCGCTGGCGGTCTGGGTTGGACTGCTGTTCGGGCCGGCGGCGCTCTCTGCGCAGCCAGGCGCAGTCGAAGCCGGGCCTGACGCACCCGCTTCCAGACCTTCCACCGTGTTCCTGCCGATGATCGCCCGTCAGCGCCTGCCGCCCAGCGACGATTTGATCGAACAGGCGCGCCAACGCGGGGAGATCAATGAGGAGACCGCGTTGATCTACCGGGTGTTCGCCGTCTTTGGCGATACGCGCCTGCCCGCCCGCCTGCGCGGCGATGACAGCGACGTGATGGACTCCGACGCGGTGGCCGAGGCGACGCGGCGCTTCGAAACGCTGACGCAGGCCACGCGCCAAACGATCGTGCCATTCCTGGTTCCGCCGGTGTACGCCGGCAGTTGGTACGATCAGCGCATCCACGGCGGGGCAGCAGTCGCGCCGACCAGCCAGCCGGCCGACCTCATCAGCGATCGCTGCGTCGAGATCGCTCAAGGCGGGCTGATTCCCCTGGAAACCGATCATTTTGTGGTCTGGTTTCCGCCCAACGACAACGCCTATTGGCAACGCGCTCAGCAGATCAGCGCCAGCCTGGAGACGCGCATCCACCCTATTCTGACTGAACTGCTGCGCGTGCCGTTGAGCGACGCTGGCCTGGGCTGCAATCCGAGCGATGGTCGCCTGGATGTGTATATGGTTGATAACGCCATTCCCGATCATCAGACCGCCCTGGCGCTGGTCAGCACCTATCCCGGCACGGGCTGCAAAGCGGCGCCCACCTACATGCTGGTGATCAGACCAGGCTCGTCCGAGACGAGCACGGTTGCGCATGAACTGATGCACATGATTCAATATGCCTACAACCCCGCGGCCGGCTGTTACGATTCGTGGTGGATGGAGGCAACGGCCAACTGGGCGATTGATTACGTCGAGCGCATGGACGGTCAGCCCGACGTACAGAACGAACACGGTTATGCCACATCGTACCTGGAATCGGCCTGGCGCTGGCTGGACGACACCACCGGCATCCGCGAGTACGGCGCCTACCTGTGGCCCTTTTACATGACCCAGTACACCGGCGCCTATCGCCCCCAACTGCTGGCGCAGATCTTTTCTGCCACGGAAAACGCCGCCAACGGCGACCTGTACCAGGTCATCAATGACCGCATCACGGGCGGGTGGGCGCAGCGCTGGCCAGAGTTTGCTCTGCTCAACCTGAACTTACCGCCTCACAACCGCTACGAGGCCTGGGACAACTTCCAGAAGCGCTGGCGGACGGACTGGCGTATGATGGTGTCACAGGTGGCGCTGGTGGGCGATCCCTATTGGGTCTACTATCCTGCTGGCAGTTCCGCCGGCGATCCGCTCACCGTGCCCGACCTGGGCATCTACTACGAGGAGGTCACGATCGCCGACGACGTGCGCCTGTGGGCGTTTGCCAATACCTTCAACAACATGCCCCACATGCGCGTGCAGGCGCTGCTCTACCGCGCCGGGCAGGGCTGGCAAGGGCCAGAGGACTGGTCGCAGCGCAAGTGGAGCCTGTTCTGCCAGGACAACCCGGCGGAGCGGGTGCTGAGCGTGCTCTTGATCATCAGCAACAGCAACTGGCAGCGGCGCACCGACCGCATTGCGCCCAACGGCGACTTGCGTTTGGTGAGCAGCGATGTGCCCTGCGCCGGCTGGCAGGGAACCAGCAACTGGCAACTGGTGGGAAGCTCCTGGAATGCGCAGGGTCAAACTGACTATACCCTGGCCGGCCAGGCGACGCCGACCTTCACCCTGACGCGGCGCATCCTGAGCGGCGATCAGGTAGGATTCGAGTTCCAGCCGACTGCGGGCAACGCGACCTGGCTGACGACGTTTACCGCTGTGGATTTCCAAACCGGGCAAACGACCAGTTGCACGCGCACGGGCGGCGGCGCGCTGAGCGCCGGGCTGGGCAGCCTGCTCATCACCGAGGATTTGAGCGGCGAGACGATGCAGCGGCAGTTCTTTGCGGGGGGCCTCATCCCGGCGCCCGATCGCTGTGATGTCTTCACGACCTGGGCGCACATCCCCTGGCTGCAGACGGATCTACGCGACTCCGCCCCGCGCCCCTGGCCGGCTGCGGCGCCGCATGGCCGGCTGCAGGGCAGTGATAGCCTGACCGAAACCAGCGACGACTCGACCAGCACCACGACTTCGACCTGGAATCTGACGGGGATAGCGGCGCCATAGCCGGTCGCGCTCGCGCAAGCGCCGCAGGTTTTTTTGACAGGATGAACAGGATGTAACTCCTCGTCCCGTAGGGACGCCTGAATCCAGACCGGTCATTCATGGCCGGTCATCCTTAAAATCAACCTGCGGCGCTCCAAATCCATTCGGCGGACGACTACTTATTTAGTCTATACTAAACCTTTCAATCAGCCGAGGCAAAAGTTTTCA
>CAZOLV010000003.1:17388-43631 GCA_964580725.1 uncultured Anaerolineae bacterium
GACTACTTATTTAGTCTATACTAAACCTTTCAATCAGCCGAGGCAAAAGTTTTCAATCAGCCGAGGCGAAACCTTTCAATCAGCCGAGGCAAAACCTTTCAATCAGCCGAGGCGAAACCTTTCAATCAGCCGAGGCAAAAGTTTTCATTTAGCCGAGGCAAAAGTTTTCATTTAGCCGAGAACGGGGTTATAATCGGAACCACGATGTCCGAACAAACTCTATATCCTCGGTATGCCCGCGCACGTTTGGAAGAAGCCTTGACCGACACGCCGATGGTGTTGGTACATGGCCCGCGCCAGTGTGGCAAGACGACGCTGGCCCGTCTCGTGGGCGACGCCGCCGGTTACGCCTACATCAGCTTCGACGATGACGTGCAACTGGCCGCGGCCCGCTACGACCCGGTTGGTTTTGTCGCTGATTTGCCAGCCAGGGTTGTGCTGGACGAGGTTCAGCGGGCGCCAGATCTGTTCCTGGCGCTCAAAGCGGCGATTGACCGCGACCGCACAGCGGGACGCTTCATCCTCACCGGTTCAACCAACGTGTTGCTGGCGCCGGCGCTTGCCGACTCCCTGGCCGGTCGTATGGGAATCGTGCGGCTACACCCTTTGGCGCAGTGTGAGCTTGGCCGCACACAGCCGCGCTTCTACGAGCGGTTGTTTGGCGAGGGCTTTCCCAAGCGGGCATACGACCGCCTGGGGGCCGAGCTGATCGCGCGCGTCGTGGCTGGCGGCTATCCAGGCGCCCTGGTCCGCGCTGCCGAACGACGGCGTATGGCATGGTATCGGGATTACATCGAAACGCTCGTACAGCGGGATGTGCGCGATCTGGCCCGCATCAGTTCGTTGGGCGTGCTTCCCCGCCTGCTGCAACTGGCGGCCAGTCAGACCGCACGTCTGCTCAACGTGACCGAGATGGCAGGCCCATTCCAGATGAGCCGCCCGACCATCCGGGACTACACGACTCTCTTGGAAAGAGTCTTCTTGCTGGACCAGCTACCTCCCTGGCACAGCAATCGCTTGAGCCGTTTGGTCAAAGCTCCCAAGCTGCACATCGGCGATACGGGTGTTGCGGCAGGGCTGCTTGGACTCGATGGCGCGGCCCTGGCTCAAGATCGCGCCCTGTTTGGTCAACTGCTGGAGACATTCGTCTTTCAGGAATTGCGCCGTCAGGCGAGCTGGCAGGAAGCGCCGCTGGCTTTCTACCACTTCCGTGATCGGGATGACGCCGAAGTGGACATTGTTCTGGAACGCAGTATCAACGCGGTGGTGGGGATCGAAGTGAAAGCAGCGGCCACGGTTGGCGAGGCCGATTTCCGAGGTTTGAGAAAACTGCAGATCGCCGCCGGCGACCGCTTCGTGGCCGGTGTCGTCCTCTATGACGGCCACAGCAGCGTTGGCTTCGGCCCCAGGCTGTTTGCTGCGCCCATCCGTGCGCTGTGGGATGCAGATTGAGGGCCGGAAGACAGTTCTGACTCAACCTGATGAAACCTGACCGGCCACGCGGCCGGCAGTTTTTGCTGTGGGCGGGCGCAGAGTCAAAATTCGCATCAAAAACCTCTTGACATCCAAAACGTTTTGGTGTATGCTGTGATGTGTCCAAAACGTTTTGGGTGTCTTTTTGCTCTGAGGATATGGCCGCACGTGGTTCTACGTGCCTGCGGCAATGCCCTGCAGGGCACGACCGCAGCGGTGTACCCTTTCAACCGTCTCGCAGAAAGCCTGGCAATGTCAGCTACACTCAAAGAAATCGCTCGTCGCACCGGCAAGTCCATCACCACGGTGTCGCGCGCGCTGGCCGATTATGACGATGTCAGCCCAGATACCAGGGCGCTGGTGCGCTGCGTGGCCGATGATCTGGGCTATACTCCCAACCTGCTGGCGCAGCGACTGCAAAAACGTCGCTCTGACACCATCGGCCTGGTCCTGCCCACCTTTGGCCCGCGCTTTTCTGACCCCTTTTTCAGCGAGTTTCTGGCCGGCGTCGGCAATGCGGCTGCGGAGCGCGGCTATGACCTGCTCGTCTCCACACAAGCGCCCGATGATCGTGAATTGCAGGTCTATCGCCAAAAGGTGCAAAGCCGGCGCGTGGACGGTTTCGTGATCGTGCGCACACGGCGGCAGGATGCCCGCATAGACTACCTGCGTAACGTTGGGTTTCCCTTTGTAGCCTTTGGACGTTGCGAGGGCGAAATGGGCTTTCCATTTGTGGATGTGGATGGCTCGCGGGGAATGCGCCTGATTGCCGACCATCTGATCGGTCTTGGTCATCGCCGCATCGCCTGTCTGGCCCCTCCACCCGACCTCCTCTTCGCCGAACACCGCATGATCGGTCTACGCCAGGCCCTCGACGAGCACGGCCTTGAACTGGCCGATCACCAGGTGATTCTGGGCAATCTGACCCAGAAGAGCGGATTCGAGGCGACCCGGTTGTTGCTGGAGGCTCCCCAAAGACCCACCGCCATCGCCGCGTGCAACGATCTCATGGCGCTGGGCGCTATGAGTGCAATACAGGAGCGCGGTTTGGTTGTTGGCCGCGATCTTGCGGTCACCGGGTTCGATGACATTCCGATGGTCGAGCATTCCCATCCGCCTCTGACGACCATTCATCAGCCCATCTATCAGATCGGAAAGATGGTGTGTGAGCAGCTAGTGCGCCTGATTCAGGGCGAAGAGCCCAACCCTCGCCAGGTGATCCTGGAACCAAAACTGGTGGTGCGCCAATCCTGTGGTAGCACGCCCCGACCGATCGCTTGAGCGGGCCGACCGTGGTTCGAAGGAGGTGAAGCACTGCAACAGACGCATCGGTGATTCGTATCCAACCATCTCTACTCAGGAGGAAACTATGAAAAGACGACCAACTTCACAGAAATTGGCCACTGCCCTGGCCATGCTCCTCGTGCTGGCGCTGATCGTGACAGCCTGCGGCACGGCACAGACTCCGACTCCCGCGCCGACCACGGCGCCGGCTACTCCAACCCCTGAACCCACCACGGCTGCCGAGGTCAAACCGACCGAGGCGCCCAAAGTAGACCTGTCCAACCTTGTCTTTTTCTCGACCCAGTTTGCGCCCGTGGAGGAGCAAGAGAAGTTCCGCGCCATCCTCAAAGACGGCGGCTTCGACTTTACCAGCTCAGAGGAAGGCCCCCTGCTGGACATGGTGACTGCCGGCGCGCAGGCTGGCAAGGGTACGGTGGATCTGGTGGGTGCGCTGCATGGCACCTTCCCGCCGCTGCAAAAGATCGACGCCATGGCCAACATGGCCGACCTGGCGGAAGACCTCGCCACGAGCCGCAATTTTGCGAACGCGTTCCTGTCCACCGGCCTGTTGGGCACTGAAGACTATCTCTACTATGTGCCGTGGATGCAGGCCACCTACATCATGGCCGCACACAAGGACGCGCTGCAATATCTGCCGTCCGGCGCCGATCTGGATAACATGACCTGGCAACAGTTCGGCGACTGGTGCAAGGCCATCTACGAGAAGACCGGCAAGGCGATGTGCGGTCTGCCGCGCGCCGGCCTGTTCCACCGCTTCCTGCAGGGCTACATGTGGCCCTCCTTCACCGGCGGCATGGTCAGCAACTTCCAGAGCAACGAGGCCGCGGACATGCTGCGGTGGATGCGTGACGACCTGTGGCCCTACGTGCATCCGCAGTCCATCAACTACAGCTTCATGCAAGAGCCGCTGCTGGCCGGCGAGGTGTGGGTCGCCTTCGATCACACGGCCCGCCTGCTGAACGCATTCAACGAGAAGCCCAATGACTTCGTAGCCTTCCCCGCGCCGGCCGGCCCGGCGGGACGCGGCTTCATGCCTGTCATCGTGGGCCTGGGTATCCCCAAGACCGCACCCAACCCCGACGCAGCTATGCAGGCCATCAACTACCTGACCACTCCAGCGGTGCAGAGTCGCGTCCTCAAGACGATGGGCTTCTTCCCGGTGGTGGGCGGTGTTGATACAACCGATCTGCCGCCCGGCACCGCGATTGAGCTGGCAGCGGTTGCCAAGCAGGCGAATGCGACCAACGCGCGGCCCGCCCTGCTGCCGGTAGGCCTGGGCGCGCGCGGCGGCGAGATCAACCAGATCTTCAACAACGCCTTCGACCGCGTGGTACTCAACGGCGAGCAGATTCCCACCGTGTTGACGCAGGAGGCCGCCAATCTGCAAAAGCTGATGAGCGAGACCGGCGCGGCCTGCTGGGCGCCTGACAAGCCGTCGAACGGCCCATGCCCGGTGCAGCCGCCGGCCTCGGCCCTCGTCGCCGAACCGGTCAAGGTCACTTTCTTCTCCACCCAGTTCGTGCCGGTGGAGGAGCAGGAGAAGTTCCGCGCCATCCTGGTCAAGGCTGGCTTCGACGTCACCGGCTCTGAGGAAGGCCCGCTACTCGACATGGTGACCGCAGAGGCGCAGGCCGGCAAGGGTACCGTGGATGTCATCGGCGCGCTGCACGGCACCTTCCCACCGCTGCAGAAAGCCAATGCCCTGACCAACGTAGCGGACCTGGCCGAAGACCTCTCCGCCAACCGCTCCTTCGCCCCAGCCTTCCTGGGAACGGGCCTGCTGGGCAGCGAGGACTACCTGTACTACGTGCCCTGGATGCAGGCCACCTACATCATGGCCGCGCATAAGGACGCACTGCAGTATCTGCCAGCCGGCGCCAACATCGACGCGCTGACCTGGCAGCAACTCGGCGCCTGGTGCAAGGCGATCTACGACGGCACGGGCAAGGCGATGTGTGGCCTGCCGCACGCCGGCCTGTTCCACCGCTTCCTGGAGGGCTACATGTGGCCCTCGTTCACCGGCGGCATGGTCACACAGTTCCAAAGCAAGGCGGCCGAGGAGATGCTCACCTGGCTGAAGGACGACCTGTGGCCCTACGTCAACCCACAATCCATCAACTACAGCTTCATGCAGGAGCCGCTGCTGGCGGGCGAAGTGTGGGTTGCCTTCGATCACACAGCTCGCCTGCTCAACGCGTTCAACGAGAAGCCCGATGACTTCGTGGCCTTCCCGGCGCCGTCAGGCCCCAAGGGCCTGGGCTTCATGCCTGTCGTCGTCGGCCTGGGCATCCCCAAGACCGCGCCGAACCCGCAAAATGCGACCGCCCTGATTGACTACCTGACCCGTCCCGGTGTGCAGGCGCAGGTCCTGCGCGATCTGGGCTTCTTCCCGGTGGTCGGCGGGGTCAAAACATCTCAACTGCCGAAGGGTGTCGCCATCGAGCTTGGCGCGGTGACGATGCAGGCCAATGCCGCGAACGCCCTGCCTGCGCTGCTGCCGGTTGGCCTGGGCGCCCGCGGCGGCGAGATCAACCAGATCTTCCGCAACGTCTTCGACCGTGTGGTGATCAACGGTGAAGCCGCCGCGAAGGTGCTGGCCGAAGAGGCCGCGAACCTGCAGAAGCTAATGAGCGAGACCGGCGCCGCCTGCTGGGCGCCCGATCCGCCATCAACTGGCCCCTGTCAGGTAGCGCCTCGCTAACCTTTGTGCTTTGACTCTCGGCGGATCACTGACCCGCCGAGAGTCAATCAGGAGCAGGCCCATGACCATTCAACCTGCCACCCCGGCCAAGATGCAGCGACCAAAGCGCCAGTTGGCGCCGTACGTGCTGATCTTGCCCACGCTGCTCTACCTGGCCATCTTCTTCGCCTGGCCCATGATGCGGGCGGTCCGCATGGCCGTCTGGGACGAGCACGCCCTGTTGACGTTGCGCGCGGACGTGTCGAGTCGCAGCGCCGCGATTGGCGTTTTGCCGCAGGGCATGCAGGTCGCTCTGCTAGAGCGCCAGAGCGTGATGGCCGAGGTCAGAGACCTGACTGGCGCGACCGCCCTTACCGAGACCTGGTTCCGTGTGCAGGGCGCAAACCCCGGCGGTACGCAGGTCGAGGGTTGGACGCCCGAAAGCCGTGTGCGTGTACGCGTCGCCGACGACCAGGGCGTGCCCGTCGAAGGGACGATCCGACCAAAGCTCGGCGCAACGGCCGATCCGCTCACCAACCTGTACGCCGAACCCGATGAGCGCAGTGCGGTGGTGGGCAAGCTGGCCGGCGGGGCCGTGGTGCGTTTCCAGGAACAGGCCGTACTCGAAGTTTGGTTCCACATCGAAGGTCAGCATGACGAGAGGACGATCGTTGGCTGGGCGCCATCACGTGCGCTACAGGTTTACGCGGACGGTTTGAGCGGCCGTATTGACAGCGGCGACACCGGCCAATTCACGACCGCCTATATCGAACGTATGCTCAGCGACCGTTTCTTCCGGCCGGCGCTGCTCACCACCCTGCTGCTGATGGTCATCATCATCCCGGTGCAGTTCGTGCTGGCCATCGTCATGGCCCTGGTGATCCAGGCCCGGCTGAAGTTCAACACCATCTTCCTGGCCATCTTTGCCATTCCCCTGGCCGCGTCCGACCTGGCGGTGGGCATCGTCTGGTACTCGATCTTCACGCAGAGCGGCTACCTCAACAGCATCCTGCAAGGGCTAGGTCTGATCAGCAGCGCGCAGACTTACCTCTCCGCCGATACCCGCTACTGGATCATCATTGCGATCTGGCTGGCCGAAGTGTGGCGAGCGACCTCCATCGTCATGGTGATCGTGGTCTCCGGCTTGCAGGCCATCTCACAAGAGGTGCTGGAGGCGGCCGAGGTGTTCGGCGCCTCGTTGTGGCAGCGGGTGCGCTACGTGATCCTGCCGCTGCTCAAGCCAAGCCTGCAGGTTGCGTTAATCCTGCGCACCATCCTCGCCTTGCAAGTGTTCGCGGTCGTGATCGCGCTTTCGGGCGGTGAAGTGGTCACGGTGTTGGCCAACGAGACCTACCGCCAGTATTACACCCTACGCAACATGAACGTGGCCGCGACCTACGCCGGATTCATCCTACTCGTTTCCATGGTGAGCGCCGTGATCTACCTGCGCATGGTGAGCAGCCAAGAGGAGGCCCGCCAATGACAACCGCCAACGCCTCTACCCCACCCCTGATTTCGGCCGAGATGGCGCGGGTGCGCGCCAGGGCCAAACGCCGGATGCTGGTCGGCCGCGGCTTCACCTACCTGGTCGCGATCGCACTCTGTCTCTGGGTTCTGATCCCGATCTGGCTCATCACCTCCATGGCGCTGACGACGCCTGAAGTGGTGCGCAGCTATCCCAAGGGCATACTGCCGTTCATCCCGTTCTCCTTCGAGACCATGCGCTTCTTCCTGGAATCGCGCGGCATCGTGCCCGGCCTGATCAACAGCGTCGTCGTGGCCGTCATCACGCTGCTGCTTTCGACCCTGATCGCCGCGCCGGCCGGTTATGCCACCTCCCGCTATCTGTTTCGAGGCCGCGACGCGTTCCGCCTCTCCATTTTGGCCGTGCGCGCCTTCCCGGTGGTGATCTTGTCCATCCCGCTGGCCGTGACCTTCATCAACCTGGGCATCTTCGATCAGGTGTACAGCCTGGCGCTGATGCACACCGCCCTGACCCTGCCCACCACCGTGCTGGTGATCGGCAGCGTCTTCGCCAGCATCCCCTACGAGCTGGAGGAGGCGGCGCAGGTGTTTGGCTGCACGCCTGTGCAGGCCTTTCGGCGCGTAGTGCTGCCGCTGGTGCTGCCCGGCATTGCCGCGGCGGCCATCTTCACCTTCGTCATGTCGTGGAACGAGGTCTTTGCAGCCACGGTGCTGACGGTGCAAAACCGCACCCTGCCGGCGCAGGTACTCGTCTCACTGCGGCAGTCGGGTGAGCCTTACAAGTTCGCGGGCGGCTTCTTCATGCTGCTGCCCTCGGTGGTGTTCATCTTCGTGATCCGAAAGTATCTGTTCAACATGTGGGGACAGATCACCAAGTAGTCCTGAGAAAGTTGACAATCTGGTCAGGTTGCCAACTTTCCAGAAAGTTGGCAACCTGACCGGCCGCAGGAGCATCCCATGTCCGAGATCAAGATCGAAAACGTGACCAAACGCTTTGGCAGCTTCACGGCGGTGAACGATGTCTCACTGACCGTGGCCGACCGCGAGTTCATGGTGCTGCTTGGCCCCAGCGGCTGCGGCAAGACCACGCTGCTGCGCGCCGTGGCCGGGTTGGGCATGGCCGATGAAGGCCGCATCAGCATCGGCGGCAAGGACGTGACCTATCTGCCCCCGCGCGAACGCCGCATCTCCATGGTTTTTCAAAGCTACGCCATCTTCCCGCACATGAATGTGTTCGACAACATCGCCTTTGGCCTGACCATGCAGAAACTGCCCAGGGCCGAGACCCAGACCCGCGTGCGCCAGGCCGCCGAACTGCTGCACATCGAACAGATGCTGGATCGCTACCCCTCGAAGATGAGCGGCGGCCAGCGCCAGCGCGTGGCCGTGGCGCGGGCCATCGCCATGCAATCGCAAGTGCTGCTGATGGATGAACCGCTGAGCAACCTGGATGCGCTGCTGCGCCTGGAGATGCGGGCCGAGCTCAAGCGGCTGCTGGCCGAGCTGGGCGCCACCACCATCTACGTCACCCACGACCAGATCGAGGCCATGAGCATGGGCGACCGCATCGCGGTGATGCGCGACGGCATCATCCGGCAGGTGGACACCCCGACCACCGTCTATGACTACCCGGCCAACCAGTTCATCGGCGGCTTCATCGGCACGCCGCCCATGAACTTCCTGATGGGCCAGGTGCAGCGCCGGGACGGGAGCGTTGTGGTGCAGCTTGGCGATCACAGCGTGGCCCCCAAGCCGGAGATGGCGCCGCTCCTGGCCGGTTACGACGGCAAGCCCATCATCCTGGGCATCCGCGCGGAGAACATGGAGACGCTGTCCAGTCCGGCCGGCGACGCGCTCAGGGCCAGTGTGCTGGTGGTGGAGCCGTTAGGCTCGCAGAACCTGCTGACCGTTGCCTTCGGCGCGCATCGGATCAAGGTCTCGACCCATCCCAGCTTCGAGACACGAGCCGACGCGGACGTCTGGTTGCGCTTCCCGGCCGACAAGATCCGCTGGATTGATCCAGAGGCGAAAAGGACGCTATATCCCAAATGAACATCGGCTTCATCTCAACCCGCATCGCCGGCGCCGATGGCGTCTCGCTGGAGATTGCCAAACTGGCCACGATCCTGCGCCGCCTGGGGCATGACTGCTGCTTCTGCGCCGGCGAACTGGATGACAGCTTTCAGCCGGGCTTCCTGGTTCCTGAGATGCACTTCACGCATCCCGCAGCGGTGTGGATCCACGACCATTGCTTCGGGACGACAGAGGCCGCGCCTGGCCTGCGCCAGCGCAGCGATGCCATGACGGCGCGGCTGCAGGCGGCCATCGCCCGTTTCGTGGACGAGTTTCACGTTGACGTGATTTTCACCCAGAACGCACTGGCCATCCCCATGCACGTGCCGCTGGGCGTGGCGCTGACCGATTTCATCGCCGAAACCGGCATGCCCACCCTGGCGCACAATCACGACCTGGCCTGGGAACGGGAGCGCTTCGCGGTCAACTGCATCCCCGATATCCTGGAACGCTGTTTCCCGCCCGCCCTGCCCACGGTGCAGCATCTGGTCATCAACTCGCTGGCGCAGCAGGCGCTGCGGGAGCGCAAAGGGGTCGAGGCGACGCTGCTGCCCAACATCTTCGACTACGAAACGGCCGCGCCGGCCCTCACCCCCGCCAATCGCGGCCTGCGCGCCAGCCTGGGGCTGACTGACGATCATCTGCTCATCCTGCAGCCGACGCGCGTCATCGCCCGCAAGGGCATCGAGCTGGCCATCGAACTGGTGCGGCGGCTGCGCCAGCCTGCCCATCGCTCGCGGCTGCTAGGCAAGGAGCCGGTGCTGGTCATCAGTCACCCCGCCGGCGACGAGGGACTGGCCTACCTGGCGCGGCTGCGCGTCCTGGCCGAGGGGGTCGGCGTCCCGCTGATCTACGCGGCCGATCGGTTCGTGGCCCACGCAGGGGCGGCCGCGCAGCATAGGGCGGCCGCGGAGGGCCGCCCCTACGCCCTGTGGGACGCCTACATCCACGCCGATTTTGTCACCTACCCCAGCCTGATCGAAGGCTTTGGCAACGCGCTGTTGGAAACGCTCTACTTCCGACTGCCGGCCCTGGTCAATCGCTACCCGGTCTACAGCGCCGATATCGCCCCGCTGGGCTTCGATCTGATCGAGATTGATGCCCAGGATGACTCCGCCAACCTGGGCGCCATCACCGACGCCACGGTGGAAGCGGCGATCGAGGCCATGATCAACCCGGTGCGGCGGCGGCGGATGGTGGAATGGAACTACGACCTGGCTCGCCGGCGCTACTCCTTCGAGGCGGTCACGCCTGTGCTGGCAACAGTTCTGGAGGCCGTGCGCCGATGACACTCGCTCCTGAGACGCAAACAACCCTGCTGCAGCAAGCGCGCGCAGTGCTCGACCTGAACTGGACCGGCGGCTTCACCAAACCGGCCCTGCGTCAATATCCCCACCAGTGGTCCTGGGATTCGGCCTTCATTGCCCTGGGCTACGCCCGCTACGATCAGGCCCGCGCCGAGCAAGAATTGCGCTCCCTCTTCGCCGCGCAGTGGGCCGATGGCCGCGTGCCGCACATCGTCTTCCATGACGCCGACCCCGCCACCCCCTATTTCCCCGGCCCCGGCTTCTGGCAGATCGAACGCAGCCCGGACGCGCCGGCCGGCCGCCACACCTCCGGCATCGTGCAGCCGCCGATCCACGCCACCGCCGTCCTGCACATCGTGCGCTGCGCCCCGGACCGGCAACGAGCGTTGGACTTCGTGGCCGAGATCTTCCCGCGGCTGGCCGCCTGGCACGATTTTCTCTACCACCGCCGCGACCCCCGCGGGGACAACCTCGTCTACATCTGCCACCCCTGGGAATCGGGCCAGGACAACTCGCCCCTGTGGGACGCGATCCTCACCCGCATGACCCTGCAACCGCAGCAGATCCCGCCCTATCGCCGGGCCGACACCCGGGCCGTGCATCCAGACGAGCGTCCGCTCGACTTCGACTACGATCGCTACGTCTATCTCGTTGATTTCTTCCGCCAACGGGACTACGATCAGGCCCGCATCTTCGCCGATGGCTGCCCCTTCCTGGTGCAAGACGTGCTCTTCAACACCCTGCTTTGTCAGGCCGAACAGGACATGGCCGCGTTGGCCAGGCTGATCGGGGCCGATCCCGCCCCCTTCATCGCCCGCGCCGCCACCACCGCCGCCGCCATCGAGGCCAAACTGTGGGACGAAGCGCGGGGGATGTACGTCAATTTCGATCTGGTTGCGGGTGCGACCACGCCTGTGCCGGCCCTGGCCGGTTTTGCCCCCCTCTTCGCTGGCATTCCTGATGCGATCCGCGCCCGCAGGCTGGTCGCCTATCTGGCCAGCCCCTCCTTTGGCCTGGCCGCCGATGCATCCGGCCTCTACCCCGCGGCCAGCTACGACCGCCTGGCGCCCGGCTATTCCCCGCGCCGCTACTGGCGCGGGCCGGTGTGGATTCAGATGAACTGGCTGCTCATGCACGGGTTGGCGCGGTGCGGATTTGGCGATTACGCTGCCCGCCTGGCCGCGGCCATCAGCGCCTTGCCCGCGATCGGCGGTTTCCGCGAGTATTTCGATCCCGAAACCGGCGCCGGCTGTGGGGCCGAGGACTTTTCCTGGACCGCGGCGCTGTTGATCAACCTGCTGCTCGACGATGCCCTCGCCCACGCTGATGAGTAGACCCAACACACGCATCGCCAATCTGCTAACCCGGCTGTACGGCGAAGCCGGGCCGGCCTTTTGGCCGAGCCTGACCGCCCGCCTGGAGGCCTACCACGTCAACCAGCCGCGCCTGGCCGCAGCCATCCCCCCCCACCGCCTGACTGCGAGCGACGCCATCCTCATCACCTACGATGACCAGATCAGCGAGCCGCGCCGCCCGCTTGACCCGCCTATCCGTCATCCTTTTGCGCAAGGAATACCCGAAGGGCGGCGGCGATGCCGATGCCCTTCGCCGTTGCGCGACTTTAGGACATCAGAAAGCGCCGTCGAGCAGCAGGCCACATTGTAAGGAGAATCATGGGCAAAGCACTGGTCGTTGCCGGGCCTCGGCAACTGGCATACCTGGACTACGAGGATCCGCCGCTCAAGCCGGATGAGGTGCGGATTCAGACGCTCTTCTCCGGCATCAGCGCGGGCACGGAAATGACCCAGTACCGCGGCACCAGCCCCTACATGAACAAACGCTGGGATGAGGCGACGCGGCTGTTCATCGAGAGCGATGCACCCAGTTGGACCTACCCGGTGCCCAACATCGGCTACGAAGAGGTCGGCAAGGTGGTCGAAGCGGGTTCGGCCGTGGGCGACATCCCGCTCGGCACGCGCATCTTCGGCCCCTGGTGGCATCGGACGCACTACGTTGCAAGCGCCGATTGGGCCTTCCAGCGCATCCTGCCGCCAACCGCCGATCCGCTGATCGGTATCTTCTCGCACATCGGCGCGGTGGGGTTGAACGGCGTTCACGATGGCCGCGTTCGCATCGGCGAGACCGTCGCCGTGTTTGGCCTGGGCACGCCGGGCCAGATCGTGGCCCAGGCGGTGCGCGCATCCGGGGCGCGCGTCATCGCGGTGGACAGGCTGGATGCGCGGCTGGAAATGGCGCAGCGCCTGGGCGCACACGTCACGCTGAATCCAGCGCGGGCCAAGGTGGCCGAAGAGATCCGCCGGCTCACCGACAACAGGGGCGCCGACGTGGTGTTCGAGGTGACCGGCTCAACCGCAGCCCTAAACGAAGCGATCCGGGCGGCCGCCTATTCAGGCCGCGTGGTGGCGCTGGGCGCTTTCCAAGCGGAAGCGCGCGGACTCTACCTCAGCGAGGAGTTTCACCACAACAGGATCAACGTCGTTTGCTCGCAGATTTCCGGCGTGGATCCTGAGCTGAAATACCGGTGGGACAAGCTGCGCCTGCAGCAGGCAGCCGTCCGCCTGCAGATGGAAGGCCTGCTGAATCTGACGCCGCTCATCACGCATCGCGCACCCTTCGCACGTGCGACCGAGCTGTTCGATCTGATCGATCGTTCGCCGGACGCCGTATTGCAAGCGGTGATCGAATTCGGAGATTAGGACATGGCGCCAACCCTGCGCACAGGCATCCTCGGCTGCGGCGGAATCGCGCAGCGGCACGCGCTGGCCGCAGCCCAACTCAGAGACGAGATCGAGCTTGTCGCGTTTTGCGATACGGACGCAGACCGCGCCCGCGCGTTTGCCGACCAGCACGGCGCCGCGGATGCCGCCGTGTTCACCGACCATCACGCACTGTTCGACCGCGGCGCTCTCGACCTGGCGCTGATCTGCCTGCCGCCTTTTGCGCACACCGACGAGGTGGCTTGCGCCGCCGCCCGCGGCATCCATCTGCTCGTCGAGAAGCCGATCGCCCTCTCCTCGGACGCCGGTTGGCAGATGGTGCAAGCGGCCGAGGAGGCGGGCATCAAGACTCAGGTCGGGTTCATGTACCGCTTTGGGGCGGCGGTGCAGACATTCAAGCAGAGCTACGCGGCGGGGGCCTACGGCGAGGCCGGCCTCTTTAGCGCGCGCTTCTTCTGCAACGCGCTCCACGCGGATTGGTGGCGCGTACGCGCCAGGTCGGGCGGGCAGCTCGTCGAGCAGGCCATTCACCTGTTCGATACGATGCGCTACCTGTTGGGTGAACCCGCCAGCGTGTTCAGCCGCCAGGCCAACTTCTTCCATCGGGAAGTCGCCGGTTACACCGCCGAGGATGTGAGCGCCACCATCTTCACCTTCACGCACGGCGGCCTGGGCCTGATCTATGCCACCAACGGCGCGCTGCCGGGCAAGTGGATCAAGGAGTGGCGCATCGTCACGCGAGGGCTGCTGGCCGAATTCAGTGACTGGAATCACGCGACCTTCACGCCGACGACCGCGCCCGGCCTGGCGCCGGAGACGATTACGTCAGAGCAGGATGTGTTCGTCCTACAGCTCCGCGATTTGGTGCAGGCGATTCGCACCGCCGGCGAGACACGCACACCCCTGCGCGAAGGCGCGAAGTCGCTGGACCTGGTGCTGGCCGCCGCGGCCTCAGCGGAGACGGGGAGGGAGATGATCCTTGATTGAACCGACGCTGGCCGCAGACAACGCGCTGTCAATCGCAGCAGATTTCGTCATGCTGCGCGGGGCGCATCCCGTATTGAATGGCGCGCCGCTGGCCGGCGCGCGGCCTGAGATCGTCACCCGCAACGCGACGCTCATCGAATGGCGCTATCGCGCGCCTGCGCTTGGCGGCGGGGAGTTCGGCCTGGAGCTGACGCACACAAGCAGCGCGCGCCTCTGGCTGCGCTACTGGGTCGCGGGCCTGGCCGAGGCGCCGGATGCCTTCGGCATCCGCTTCGACGCCGTCGAGGGGATTTCGGCGTTCCTGCGCCAGGGCTATCATAGCTGGGATGGCAGCGCCTACGTCGAATCCACCCCGGCCCGAACCGGCCCCGCTATCGGCTACGCCATGACGCAGCTCCTGCCGCGCGCGGGAGCTGGCAGCGTGATCATCGGCTTCGAGCGCCACGACCGCTTTCAGCAGACGTTTACCTTCGACGCCGGGCAGGCCCCCGCGCTCACCATGCAGACGTTGTGGGACCGCAAGGCGACCGGGCCGGACGGCGGCGCGCGCCTGGAATCCGAACGCCTGGTGATCTTCGAACATGCCGGCGTCGAAGAAGCGTTGCGCGCCTGGGCGCGCCTCGTCGCCGATGCCGCACCGCTGGCGCCACGTGGCTCAATGGAGACAGGACGCGGCCGCGATGGGATCAGCGGCTGGTGTTCGTGGTACAATCTCTACGCCGCCATCAGCGAAGACCTGATCATCGAGCACCTGCGCGGCGTCGAAAAAATCGCGCAGCAGGCGCAATTACCGATACGGATCTTTCAGATTGACGACGGATTCACGCCCGAAATGGGAGATTGGCTCGATGTCAAACCGCAATTTCCGCGCGGCATGAAGCCGCTGCTGGCTGAGATTCGCACGGCCGGCCTCGCACCGGGCTTGTGGATCGCTCCGTTCATGGTCGGTAACCGCAGCCGGCTGTATCGTGAGCATCCCGACTGGGTCGTGCAGGATGTGACCGGGGGACCGCTGGTGCACTGGCGGCTGTACGCCGAGTTTCGCTGGCACAAGCGTAGCGAGGAGTACTACATCCTGGACACCACCCATCCCGATGCCTTTGCCTATCTGCGCCGCGTCTTCCGCACGTGGCGCCACGAATGGGGCTGCGAGTACTTCAAGACCGATTTCATGTTCTGGGGCGCCGAGTATGGGCCGGAGCGCGGCCGTTGGTGCCAGCCCGGCATGACGCGCATCGAGATCTGGCGCCGCGCCGCCGAGATGATCCGCACGGAGATCGGCGACGCGACCTGGCTGGGCTGTGGGTGCCCCCTGTGGGCGTCGGTCGGGCTGGTGGACGCCGCACGCATCGGCCGCGATCTGGGCGTGGAGTGGCGCGAGGATGTGGCGGCGCGCGCGCTGTTCCGCGACGTGGCGGCGCGCAACTTCGCTAACGGGATCTTGTGGCAGGCCGATCCCGACTGCATTCTGCTGCGCCAGCGCTATCATCACCTCACCGATGCGGAGCTTACCTCGCTGGCGCTGTTTGCGGGGATGATCGGCGGCGTGATGATGACCAGCGATGCCCTCGATGAGCTTCCGCCCGACCGCCTGCGTCTGTGGCGCCTGCTGTTGGCGGCTGGCGTCTGTCGCTTTCCGTTCCTGGGCGGGGCCGATCCGGTGGTGGTCCAGGTGCGCAAGGGTGAGCCGGTGAGCGCAGTGCATATCCTCAATGCCAGCGACAGCCCGGCTGAGCGCACCTACGCCTTGTCCGCGCTCGGCCTCGAAGGCCCCTGTTACCTGTACGACTGGGGCCGAGGGGCCGGCGGCCCCTCTCGCACGGCAGAGATCTCGGTGGCCCTGGCGCCGCACGAGAGCACGCTCCTGTTCGCCAGCCCACTGCCGTTCGAGGCCGCGCCGGCGCGCCTGCCATGATGTGCACCTGGTGGCGCCTGCCCGGCACGCCTGCCGGCCTATGTTCTGCGGGGATTTACCATGAAGACCGACCCTGACTTACGCATCATCCAATTGTTGTCTTTCCTGTATGGCGAGGCCGTCGCAGCCGACGTCTGGCCCGCCCTGGCCGCGCGCCTGGATGCTTTCCGCCGCACCTCCTACGGCGCCGCAGCCCCGGCCATTTCCCACGGTCTGACCCAAAGCGACGCCATTCTCATCACCTACGGCGACCAGATCAGCCAGCCGCGCCGCCCCCCTTTACAGACCCTGACCGATTTCCTCGACGGCGAGCTGGCCGGCGCGATCAGCGGCGTGCATCTCCTGCCCTGTTTCCCCTACTCCTCCGACGACGGCTTTTCGGTGATTGACTACATGCAGATTGACCCGGCGCTGGGCGACTGGGCCGACGTGGCGCGGCTGGGCCGTCGCTACCGTCTGATGTTCGACTTCGTGGTCAACCACATCTCACAGCACAGCGCCTGGTTCCAGGCCTATCGCCGCGGCGAAGCCTCCTACGACGGCTTCTTCATCGAGGCCGACCCTGCCGCCGACCTGACGCAGGTGGTGCGGCCGCGTGCCCTGCCCCTGCTCACCCCGACGGAGACCAGTCGCGGGCTGCGTCACGTCTGGACCACCTTCAGCGCCGACCAGATTGATCTGAACTACGCCAACCCGGCGGTGCTGCTGGCCATGACCGAGGTGTTGCTGCACTATGTGGCCCACGGTGCCGAGATCATCCGCCTGGATGCCATCGCCTATCTGTGGAAGGAGATCGGCACGCCCTGCATCCATTTGCCGCAAACGCACGCCGTGGTCAAGCTGTGGCGGGCCGTGCTGGATGCGGTAGCGCCGCACGTGCTGCTGATCACCGAGACCAACGTGCCCCACGCCGACAACATCGGCTACTTTGGCCGGCCGCTGGCTGCCGCCGGCAGCACCGACGAGGCGCAACTGGTCTACAACTTCTCGCTGGCCCCGCTCACCCTGCACGCCTTCTTGACCGGGGATGCCAACAAGCTGTCGGCCTGGGCAGCAACGCTGCAAGCGCCGGCCGGGGGCAGCTTTTTCAACTTCATCGCCTCCCACGATGGCATCGGCGTCTTGCCCGCACGCGGCATCCTGGGCGATGCCGAACTGGAGGCGCTGGTCGAGCGCGCCCTGGCGCACGGCGGCCAGGTCAGCCTGCGCAGCCTGCCCGACGGCTCGCGCACACCCTACGAACTGAACATCACCCTCTACGACTTTCTCAACGACCCAGCCCAACCCGACCCCGCCATTGACGTGGCTCGCTTCCTGGCCTCGCAGGCGATCCTGCTGGCGCTGGCCGGTGTGCCCGGCATCTACGTGCACAGCCTGATTGGTTCACGCAACTGCCAGGCCTGCTTTGCCGAGACGGGCCGGGCGCGCTCGCTCAACCGGCGCAAGTTCGACCGTGCGGAGCTGGATACGATCCTGGCCGATCCTGCCAGGCATGAGGGCGCAGTCTTCGACGGCTACCGTCAGTTGCTGCGCCTGCGGCGCAGCGAGCCTGCGTTCGATCCCGCAGGCGGTCAGCGGGTGCTCGACCTGGGGCCGGCGGTCTTTGCGCTGCTGCGCACGCCGCCCGGCGCCGGTCGGCCGCTGCTGTGCCTGGTGAACGTTTCTGGCAAACCGCAGATAGTGGACATTGGAGCCGGTCTGGGTGACTCCTGGCAAGACCTGCTCGCCGAGACGCCAGGCGCGGCGCACGTAGGGCCAATCGTGGGGCTAAGCCGCTACCAGACCCGCTGGCTGGTGGCGCCGGCCGCGGCGGCTTAGATGGAAATGCCGCCTCTGTTTTTGATTCAGAAACGGACCACGTGCGGCAGGAAGGCGCGCGGGCCGTAGCCGGCGCTGGCGTCCACATAGGCGCCAGGCTGGCCGCCGCCGGGCGGGCGCTGGCGCCCGTCACGGTCGTTGGGAACCTGATTGGCCAGATTGCCGGCGGGCGACGGCGGGGTGAAGGCGTCCCAGGCGGGGAAGCCGGGCAGGGCGAAGGTCGCAACGCCGATCAGACTGCCGGGCGCCGGCCGGAAGTCGCCATGCGCCGGATCGAGCAGGCTGGGCTGCCTCTGGTTGATGGTGTTTTCGGCCCGCAATTGCGCCTGGTTGCAAGCGGGATTGGCGGGCTGGCAGCCTTGATCGCCCTCTTCGATGCCCAGGAGCAACGCGGGCGGGCCATTCCAAATCAGGTTGCCCCGAATCTGCAAGTTGTCGTCGCTGCGGGCAGGGCTGGGAATGCCGCTGTTGGCGCTCGGTGTGCGTGGGCCGTAGATGGCAAAGTGTTGCCACTGACTCTGGAAACCGGCGGGATTATAGAGGATGTTGTTGTAGACGAAGATGTTGCGATTGGGGATCGGCTCATCGTCGCCAACGTGGGACGGCCCCCATCCGCCCAGGCTGCGATTGGCGGCGCAGCGACTGGCGTCGCCGTCGCAACTGCGCGATCCAAAGACGAACTCCATACCGTGACTGCGACTGCCCACGCGGTAGAGGGTGTTGTAGGCCAGCAGAATGTCGTAGCCGCCATTGACCCCAAAGCCGGCTCCTTCGGTATCGTGCACGACGTTGTTGACGAATTTGATGTCGTAGGCCTCGTAGTGCAGCCAGGGGGTGACCATGTACTCGAATCCGGTGCCCTGACCGGCGCTGAAGCCCCCTGTGCCGCAGGCGAACAGTTCGTTGCCAGCGATGACGAAGTAGGCCGACCCGCCCTTGAGGTACATGCACCAATCGTCCCCATCGTGGATGCGATTGTTGAGGATATGCCCATACTGCACGGCCACGAAATCAATCGGATTCTCGTAGCTGCCACCAATGTCGCTCTCCTCGATGTAGACGTACTGCGACTGATTGATCTTGAGCGTTTCGTGCGCCTGACGGGCGCCGCCCCACAATGTGCTGCGCCGGATGAGGAGATGGCGGCACTGTTCGCAGTGCAGGACATCACCGGCGTTCTCGATGCGCAGCCCGATCAGCGAGAGGTAATCAACGTCGAAGATGTTGAGATTGCCGAGCAGACGGGCCGCGCCATCGCCATCGGCGCTGGTCAGGATGATGGGGAACTGCTCAGTCCCGTGACGGTTCTCCCAGTAGACGGGAAAGATCGTGTCGGGGTAGTCGCCGGCAACCAGGTTGATGCGGTAGCCTGTTCCTTGCAGCGGTTGGCCCTGCGGGATACGACCCCAGGCGGCTCCGATGGTGGCCAGCGCCTGGGCGCGGCTGGCCCCGCTGTGATTGTCATCGCCGTACACCGGGTCAACCCAAAGTTCGCTCAGCACGGCAGTGGCGGGAGACGTCAGGGGATCGGCCGGGCTTGCCGGCGACTGCGACTGCGCAGGGGCGCTGGTGGGCGGGGGATTGGGCGGCGGCGCGGCCGGCTGTTGCGCTTGGGCGCAACTGACCAGCGCCAGCCAGAGCAAGAGCAGCAGCGTGACGGGGACAGAAGCCGGTTGGGGACGATGAAGAGCAGTTTTTAGGTGCGTCATGATGAACCCTGTTCGAGGATGATTGGGCGCTGTCGGCAAATGTGGGCGGAGTATAGCGAACTGGCGGCCAGACGTCAAAACGAACCAGCGCGTTCAGACCGGAATGGCGCCGGCCGGCCACGCTTTGTCCCAATAATCCAGGCGGCGGCAGATCATGGCGCCGAACAGCAACAGGCTCCAGACGTTGCGGTTCGACTGTTTGAGCCTCTCCACGGCGGCGGCGCCGGATGGGTCACCCGCCTGGAACAGGCCGCCCCCGGCCTCATGCGTCTTTTTTTCCAGATGGGTCAGTACGAGCGCAATGTCGAAGAGCAGACCCCAATAGTAGGTTTGCGTCTCTCTGACGTCGGCCACGGTGCAGGCGAGAGAGCGCAGCGTGCCCGCAAACTCACAGATGCGAGCCACGTCTGGCGCGGCCTGTGCCACATGCACGGGTGCATCGAGCGACTTAGGCTGCAGCAGCGCCGCGAACAGTTGGCGCAGAGAGGCGTCATCCAGGGGGTGAATCTCGAGATACTGAAGAAGCAAGTCCAGTTCAAGCTCGACAAAATCGCGCAGAATCGGCCCCTCGCCGGTGCGCTCGTAATCAATGACCCACGGTTCATCGTGTTTGTCCACGAAGATGTTACGACAGTGCAGGTCGCCATGCGTCACGGCGGTGTAATGCACCAGCCCCGCGGTGACATCTTCGGCGCCCGGCTGCGCCAGACCGACGCGACGCTGCAGCCAGGCGATGGGGTTCGGCAAGTCAATAGACAACGCAGGATCGAGGTGAAAGGTGATCCAGGCAGCGCCGAGGGGAAAGGCCCGCATGCGTTCGACCCATTTCTCACCCCAGGCGCGCTTGTAGGCACAAAAGAGCGATTCGTTAGACTGTTTACGCTGGTGGTACTTGGCACGCCAGATGTCTCGGAAGAACGTCTCCAAACACTGCCTGACCTGCTGTTCGGTCATCGTGGGCAGGCGCTCGGCCAGCGTGGTGAATTTGCGGATGTCTGGGCCCATAAATCCGTAGCGCACTCCACCCACGAAGCCGACCGCCGTGTGCTGCTTCAAATCGGAGTGGCGGTCGCCGGGCAGTTGGTTCTTGATGTGGAGCAGGTAGTTCTGCTGCTCCGCCTCCACCTGCTCCACCGGCGCAAACTTGATGAAGACCGGCTGGAAGTCGTCGGCGCTGGCCTTGAACACGACGGAGTGGCGCAGCGAGTGTGTACGTACCGAACGCGTCGCGCCCGTAATCGTCGCCAGACGCAGCGTCTGCGCCTGGTTCAAGGGCGGGTCGTTGAACAATCTGCGCACCACACATTCGATCTCGTCGGGCTGAACCGGGACGTCCGCTTCGAACAGCTCGCCGATGATCTGTTCGGGTTTCCAGGTGTGCGCCCAGCGTACCTCTCCGCCGTACATGGTATCCCGACAGTGATCCTGGAAGAACTTCTCGATGGCGCTGCGCAGGCGGCGCGGCCCCTCCTCCTTGCCGATGAAGGCGATGGCGCCCGATTCACGGACGGCCTGGCTGGCCGTCTGCAGCGAACCATAACCGGAGACGACGAAGGCGGGCAGCGGCGCCAACTCTTTGATCAGCCGCAGACCGCTCTGGTCGCTGGCGTCCTCATTGTCCACCAGACGCATGTCAACCAGCGCCAGATGGCAGCGGTGCTGGCGGGCCTGCTCTTTGGCGTTGGCGATGAGGTCCTCCCCGCGCCCCGCGGCCTGATAGGCCCTGAATCCCCAATGGACCAGGTTACGCATATGATCCGCCAGGAAGATTGCATCGTTCTCGACGACGAGAATACGCCGCGGTGGGTTGGCCGGCGGCCCGCCGGTGGCAGCGCTCATGTGGCCTCCTCTGCCGAACTCTCGACATAGAGCGGCAGCCGCAGGATCACTTCGGCGCCGCACGTGCGGCTCGTTTTGGGAATGAGCAAATTGCCGCCCATGTCCTCGACCAGCGAATGCACGAGCAGCAGGCCGTATCCGCGCTCGTCGCCCTTGGTGCTTTGCGGCTCGTAGCCAAGCAGCGGTCGTATCTCGGACGGGATGCCTGGCCCAGTATCGGCGAGATGGATTTCGACCATGTCGCCCGCGGCGCTGTCGAGCCAACAGCAGATCTCGCCCTGGCGCTGCATCGCCTCAATGGCGTTGCGCAGCACGTGGCGCACGGCGCGCTGCAGCGTCTCCGGGTGCGCCTGTACCTTCACTTCCGCCCAATCGTCTGCGCAACGCACCGTGATACCTGGGAACTCGTCGGTGACGATCTCCCTCAGCCAGCGTTTGAGGGGTGATTCGAGTGACAGGACCTGTTTCTCCCTGGACATGGCGTCCCGGTCGCTCTGCACGGCTCTGGCCAGCCGTTTGGCGCTGGCCTCGATTTCACTGACATAGCCGCGTATCTCAGCGAGAGAATGTTCTTCGTCGCTGATCCAGTAGGCGCGGTTGCGGATGTAGCCGATCTCACGATTGGCCTCGTGCGCCAGCTCGGCCGCCCACGAGGTGCGCGAGGCGACCGTGGTCTTGAACCTCAGCCGGGCGCTTTCGGCCGCACGCTCGATGGCCAGGCTGATCTGCTGCGCAATGCCTCTGACCAGCGCCGTATCTTTCTCTTCCAAAAAGGCGTTCTCATCACTGCTCTCCAGAACGAGGACGCCAAGCAGCCGCCTGTCGCTGCTCAGCAGACCGATGTTCATCTGCGAGGCGGTGCTTTGGATCAGCGGCAGGTAGTTGGGGAGACCGTGGATTGTGGGATAAACATCGAGCGCCGATTCTTCCGTCGCCAGCGAGCGCCTGGCCGTCTGCACGCAGAGACCAGGCCCGTCCAGTGGCAGGCTGGAGACGCCGGCGTAGTCCGGGTTGTCAATCCGGTAGAATTCGAGCGACGGCTTCGCAAAATCGAGCGTCTGATCTACATCGTTGTGGAGCATGACGCAGGGCGTCGCCGAGGGGTAGATTCTGGCCAGTTCCTGCATGATGCGGGTCAGCGTCTCGGGCAGGCTCAGCGTCGTACCCACCGCAGCGGTCACATCCAGCGCATGTTGCAGTCGTTTCTGCTCCTGCTGCACCCTGTGGTACAGCATGGCGTCCTGCAGGCTCACGGCAGCGATTTCGGCCAGCAAGGGGAAGATCGCCTTCTCCTCGCTCGAAAAGTCGTGCAATGTGCGGTAGTTGAGGAAGATCACCCCGATCGGCTCTTCGTCCAGGCGCAGCGGCAGAGCGCCGCAGGACACAATGTGCTCCTCTACGACGAAACGGTGACCCAACGCAGGCTCCGCTAGCGCGTTTTCGGCCCACAGCGGCTCCGTGCGCTGCATGATGCGGGCGACCACGCTGTCTGCCTCTGGCGGGCGCTGGCGAATGGCCTTGACGTTCTTGACGCCGTAGTGCGATCCGAACCAGATACGGGCGTCCTCAGGATTTCTGTACCAGACGGTGACCGCAGAAAGATCGGGTGCGATGCTGCGGGTGGCCTGTATGATCGCATCGAGGGTCGCTTGCCGTTCCGTAGGGCGGGTCATCGCTTTGGCGGCGTCGGCCAGCGCACGCAGATGAGACTGACGGCGCACGTTATCGAACGCCAGCGCCGCCATTTTGGTCAAGCGATCGAACATCGCCCCGTCGGCCTCGTCGAACGCGCCCGTGCGCGGCGACTCGGCGTTCAGGACGCCGGTCACGCGGCGTCCCGACCGGATTGGAACATCCAGTGCGGACCTGGCCTTGCCGTTCAGGCCGTTGGCGCTGTAGTACAACTGACCGCGCTCATCCTGTTCGATGTCGTTCACCAGTTGGATTTCGCCGGTCTGCAGGGCCAGGCCCGAAATGCCGCGCAAGACGTTGGCCTCTTTCCGCCCCCGCTGTTCACCGCTGCGATCGAGAAAGAACTGGCGCTGGATCTCCCGTGGCTCTCCTTCCTGGTCGGCGGGAGGGATCCAGTCGCGCAGCAGCAGGGCGATGCGGGCGTCGGGCTGATCGAGCAGAGCGTGGGCGGCGCGCAGGACGACCGGGATCAGCTTTTCTTCGGCGGCGTCGGCCACCAGCGATTCCTCCAGGACGCGCTGCAGTTCGAGCAACTCCAGCCGGCTCGCCTCGCCGCTCTCCCGCGCCGCGTGCAGATCGGTGCGTGTGCTGGCGGCCTGGCGATAGGTGGCGATTGCCGTGGCGGCCATGCCCGCAAACATCTCGACCACGCGCCGGTCACGCTCGTCGAAGGGGCGCGCATGGCGATAGTTGAAATAGAGAGCGCCCACGGCCTCGCCGCTGACGGCATCCTTGACCCGCACGCCGATGAAGGCCTGCACCTGTTCGCGCACGATGAACGAATGCTGCGGCAGGGGTTTGTTGTTGAACACCACCGTCTCCAGTTGGACATCTGGAATGACCAACACGCCGCGATTCAACACGTGCGCCGTCACTCCACGCTGGCGCGGTTTGTTGGTCAGTTGCTTTTGCACCTGCAACCCCACGCCGGTGACTGCGCTCGTGTCATAGCGCCCATCGGTTCGCAGCGGATAGATGACCACGATGTCGGCTTCGGTCACCTGCGCCGCGGCCTGGCAGATACGCTGCAAAGTTTCGTCGAGCGGGGCTTGCGCCGCCTGGCTGACCACCTGCGTGTTCGTGTCCACGATCAGATCGCGGATTTGGCGCTGGCGCACATTGCGATGGATCAAGGCCGCCTGCGTCAGCATCGTTTCCAACTGTTCCAGCAGTTCGGCGGAAAAGGCATAGCCGTTATGAACGTTGTCCACGACCAGGACGCCGAGCGCACGCTTGCCGGCCCGCAGAGGCACAATGGCGTAATCGGCGGCGCCGAAGGCCTGCACGAAAGCGGCGGGCAGGCGAGCCGCGGCCTCGCCGGCGGTCACCATGACGCGCTGGCCTGTTTCCAGCGCCTGGCGCAGGCCGCTGCCCTCGATGTCCACCAGTAGCGTCAGTCCTTTGACCGCCGTCTCGACCGGGGTCGGCTTGAGCTTACCGCTGCGCAGCTTTGTCAGATACCCGGCCAGGTCGAGACCTCGTTTCTTGTCGTGCTCCCAACTCTTGCGCGCCGCCCGGCGTTCGAACTGGCCAATGCCCATCGCACCGCACAGATTGGGGCTTTCCTGGCGGCGCAGAAAGAGCATCGCCCGGTTGAAGCCAAGCCCATACTCAGCGGTCGCCGCCGTCAAGACGGCGTGCCAGAAGAAGTCCCCGTTTTCCTCGACCAGGCTGGCAAACTCGGCGCCAAAACGCTGTAAGACGGACAGCCGTGCGGCCAGCGTGGCTTGTTTTTCCTTGATCCAGGCCGCCTGAATGGCGCCCGCAATTGCAGCGGCCACGCGCGTCAGGAGGCGCGCCTGGTCTGGCGTAAAGGCGTAGTGTTGGCGATAGTCCTGCACCGCCACCGCCCCGATGGCGTGGTCAGCCACGCGCAGCGGGACGCCCAACCAGCTCTTTGCTTTCCGTCCCCGGCGCTGCATGTTGTGGTCTTTGAGATAGGCGCCGGTGCCTGTGGGCAGATCGAGCGGCGAGTTGCTGGCGATGACCTGGCTGACCAGGCCATGATCGAGCGGCTCCCAACGGCGGCGCCAGCGTTCGTCCTCTTCGAACTGCAAACGAAATTCGAGACGGCCGATCTCGTCATCTTTCAAGACGAGCATGAAGTTGCAGACAGCCATGAAGCCGCCGATTTGCCCGCGCAGGTCGAGCAGCAGGTCGTCGAGGTTGTCGGCGGCGTGCGAGGTGATCTGTTGGCCGATGCGGTTCAACAGATCAAGCTCGTTGCTCTTCTGCTGCTCCAGTTCGAAGAGATGGGCCTTCTCGATGGCCACCGCTGCCTGGCGACCAAAGACGCTGATGAGCTTGCGCTGCTCGCTCGAATAGCGCTGCGGCCGCTCGCCGTTATCCAGCAGCAGCAACGCCAACAGCCGCTCGCCAGAACGCAGCGCCATGCCCGCCCAATCGCCCACCGGTGTCCTGAAATCGTCCGGATACTCGCGCTCCAGGTCGGTGAGGCCAAGTTCAGGACCGTCGAAGAAGACGGCCTCGACGCTGGCGATGATGCGCTGCCCATAGGCCGACTTGCCGGCCGGCAGTTTGATCGGCCAATGCCTGTCGAGTTCTGGGCTGCCGACATGCGCCGCCAACTCCAGCGTGGCGTTGTCGGGCGAAACCCACCAGAGCCGGGCGCGCTGAAATCCAAGCTGTTGGCCACCCCGCACAATGGCGTCGGCAACCTGCTGTTTGGACGTCGCCCGCTGCGACGCTTCGGCCATGTCCATCAGCACGGTCAGCCAGTTGCGTTCGCGCCGGATGCTGCGCTGCTGTTTCAACCGGCGCAGTTTCAGGCGCAAATCACTTGGTACGACCGGTTTGGTGAAGTAGTGGTCCGCCCCCATCTCGGACGCCCGCCGTCCCGTTTCATCGTCGTCGTAGCCGGTGAAGACGATGGTATCGGCGTCGAGATGGAGCTTTTGCAACTCCTGCATGAGGGTGATGCCGTCCATCTCGGCCTTCAGATTGACGTCAATCAGGAAGACATCGAACACGGCGCCAGGCGTCTGGGCAACGGCCAGCGCCTCCGCCGGCGTCATCACGCCCTGCACGTCGAAGACGAGAGCGTCGCCGTCGCGTACGCGCTGCAAGTTCTCCAACACGATCTGCACGAAAGTTGGATCGTCGTCTACCAGTAAAATACGTAGCATGGGGACTCCTGATTCTCACGATCTCACGATCTCACGATCTCACGATCTCACGATCTCACGATCTCACGATCTCACG
>CAZOLV010000003.1:43731-83975 GCA_964580725.1 uncultured Anaerolineae bacterium
TCTCACGATCTCACGATCTCACGATCTCACGATCTCACGATCTCACGATCTCACGATCGAAACGGCAGCTCGATGCAAAAGCTGCTGCCCCAGTGCAGATGGCTGGCCCGCACGTAGATGCGCCCGCCCAACGACTCGATCAGGCTGCGGCTGATGTGCAGTCCCAGACCGCTGCCATCCTTGCGCGTGGTGTAACCGAGTTGGAAGATCTGCTCCCACAGGCGGCGGTGAATACCCGGCCCATCGTCCTCCACGTGGATGCAGACCATGCGTTCGTCGGCGCTGCCCTTGTCTTCGAAGGAGATGCGCACGCGGCCTCCCTCTTTGGGCCGCCACTGCGCAATCTGTTGGATGGCGTTCAGAACGACATTGTGCAGAACCTGCCGCACCAGGGTCGTTTGCGTGCGCGTAAATGTCAATCGCTCCGGCGCTTCCACTTGAAGTTTGACGCGGTGCTGCTGCGCCACGTCCTGCGTCAAATCAACGACTTCGGTCGCCAGCTCGCTCAACAACGTGACGCCCGCTTCCTGCTCGACCCTGGTCATTTTGCCAAACAGCTTGGCTGTGTGGACGAGGGCGCGCACAGCCTGCGCCAGATGATCGAGTGACCGGTGCGCGTCGTGAAATTCTCTTGCAAGTTCGGCCGGCGCCAGGCCAGACGCCGGTCTGGGATCGGCAAGCGCCCGATCCAGGCTCGTGAACTGCTGTTGTAACGTGTCCAGGGCAAAGCTCACCGGGCTGAGGCGGTGGTTCACCTCATGGATCAGGGCGCGTGACAGTTGACCGAGCAGCGCCAGCCGCTGCATCTCGCCGGCTCGCTGCAGAAAGCTCTGCCGTTCGAGGATTCCAGCCAGAATCTGGGCGGCTGCTTCAACTGCTTCCTCATCGGCGACGCTAAAGAAGTCCTGTCTGGTGTGAAAAATGAAAACGGCGGCCTGGGTGGGAAGGTTGGTGTGAATCGGCGCACCGATACAACTGGTAAACGACAGCAGCGGCAGCAGGTAACGAAAGCGCGCCTTGTCCGTGTTCTGTGCGCTGCCTGTGCGGATGCGCTGCTTGTTTTCGGTCGCATCACGCACGGGGCTGCGGATCAGCCCAGGCAGCGCCTGCGCATCGGTGGGCAGCCGGCCGCGTTGGGCCAGGATGTCTATCCGTCGCTCCACCGGGTCGAGCGAGAAGACGATCGCTTTCAAGGCATGCGTGCGCGTCAGCAGAGCTTGCAGCGTCGTTTGCAGCGCACGGGTATCGTGGGCGCTGTCGCTGGCCAGAGAGTCCACCGGCGCCAGCGCCGCGTCGGGCGCTTGTCTGGCCGCCGGCGTCGCCATTTCCTTGAATTCTTTGTTGAGGACATCGAGAAGTTCGGCGGGCAGCAGCGGTTTGAGAAGCAGTTCGACGCCCTGCCGCTCCAATGCGCCGATCTCGGCTTGATACTCATCGGCGCGGCTCCAATCGGTCATCATGACGGCCCGCAGCCCGATCTGCTGCGCCAGCAAGCGGCGGATCGTCTCTGCCCCGTCCATACCGGGCAGCCCCAGATCAACCAGGGCGATATCGGGACGCTCATCGGCGGCGTCTTGCGCCTCTTCGCCGCTGCCCACAGCAACGACAGTCTGACCGGCGCGGCGCAGCCAGTCGGCCAGCGCGTCGCGCTGATCGGTGTCATCCTCGACCACCAGAAAGCGGCGCGGCGCTTGCTCGGTCAGCAGTTCGATCGGCAGCTTCGATGGCTCGGCGGCGCTTACCGGAGCGCTGGGGCGCCTGCTCGGCGGCGCCGGCGGCTTGTGCGCGGCGTCCTCGACATGCGCCCAGCGTCGCTCCATCAGACCCAACAGGCTCAGGCCGACCCTGCGCTCCGCTTCTTCCACCGACTCGACGACGGTTTTGACCCAATCGCCCGGCCACAAGAGATCGGCGGGCGCTCCGCCCGCGCCGGGCGGCATCCTGGAAACGTGCAGCAGGCCGGTCACCCCGGCCGGAAGTTCGATGAAGGCGCCGTAGTTCTCCACGTTGGTCACAACGCCATTCACCAGTTGCCCCCGCTGGAGGTGCAGAGAAATGTCCTGCCAGGAGTTCTGCTCGATCTGTCTCAGGCTCAACTCGAAGCGGCCATCATCGCGCCGGCGAATGACCATGGCCCGCAGCCATTGGCCAGGCCTGTACATCTCTCGCCAGGCGTCTGGCGCGGCTTCGAAGGACGACCTGATTTCGCGCAACCGGATGACGCCCGCGGCGTCCTGACCACTCACCTCGACCAGCAGGCCGCCGGCGATCACCCGTCTGACTTTTACATTGACAATCTGCCCGATGCCTGGTTCTGCGTCCATGCTGCTGCCTAACAGTCGGCTCTTGCCAATACCGCACTCGATCGTGGAGGATTGATTGGATTGAAGGAAAGACCCACTCCGGCCCGGCGCCGAAGTCGCGTCCATTATAGCCAACTTCCCGCCAGACCGCAAACCGATGCAGACGCAAATAATTTGCATTTGCCCATGCGCTATGCTACACTTGGCGCCATACGACGCCCCCAGCGAACGTCTTCGACCGCCGCTCCCAACGGACGTTCTAATCGCCGACGCGACAACCCCTGTTTACGCTCTTGAATGTCAGCACGATGCCGTGCCTCACACGTTCATCCCATTGACGCGCGTCTGTCGAAGCAAGTTGCTCCAACGCGCCGCATGATCACGGTCTCCTGGTTGCAGCCGATGCGGTTGACAGCCCGGCGGCGCTTTCCCGCCCACGATCATGCGGCGCCAGCAGTCACGATCTCGACCCAACCAACGCCATGAACACCGCCCACCCGGCAGCCAGCGCCGGTCTCAAACTCTACCTGGCACGCCAGGCCAGCAGTCCAGCGCGCTATCTGCTCGAACAGACGCTCATGGCCTGCGTCGGCTGGATTCCCACCGTCCTCGGCGTTGCCCTGCGCGCAGTCGTCTACCGCTTGATGCTGCGCATGGATGGCCTGGCCGCCATCGAAAACCAGGTGCGCCTACGCTTCGCCGACCACATCCATCTAGGACGCGGCGTCTATCTCGATCAAGGCGTCTATCTGCACGCCTGCCCCGCCGGCATCCGCCTCGGCGACGACACCTTCGTCATGCACGGCAGCGTCCTGCACGTCTACAACTTCCGCCAACTGCCGCACGCCTTCATCCACATTGGCCGCCGCAGCTTGATCGGAGAGATGAACGTGCTGCGCGGGCAGGGCGGCATCACCATCGGCGATCGCGTCTACACCGCCCCCCTGGTACAGATTCTGGCCGTCAACCATGTCTTCGACGACCCCGCTCGGCCCATCATCGAACAAGGTATCACCGCCGCCGGCATCGTCATCGAAGACGACGTCTGGATTGGCGCTGGCGCCATCATCACCGATGGTGTGCGCATCGGCCAGGGCGCCGTTGTCGCCGCCGGCGCCGTCGTCACCCATGATGTCGCCCCGCACACCGTCGTCGGCGGAACCCCTGCGCGTCTCTTGACCGACCTGACCACGGCCCAACGGCCGCCGTCGCACGAACCGATCTATCATCTCTAACCACCGTCTCTGAAACGATGATGCAACCATGACCATACTCTCCGTCGTCATCCCCGCCTACAACGAACAAGACGCCATTACCGACGTCATGCAGCGTGTGCTCGCCGTGCGCCCGGCCCTGGCCGAGGTCGGCGTTGACAGCCTGGAGTTGATCGTCGTGGATGACGGTTCCAGAGACCGCACCGCCGAACTGGTCGCTGCGACCGCCGATGTGCGCCTGATTCGTCATGCCCGCAACGGCGGCTACGGCGCCGCCCTCAAGACCGGCTTCGCCGCCGCCCAGGGCGAATGGATCGGCTTTCTCGACGCCGACGGCACCTATCCCCCGGAGCATTTCCCGCAGCTCTACACCGCCGCCGCCGCACAGCAGGCCGACATCGTCATCGCCTCGCGCATGGCCGGCGCACAGAGCCAGATGCCCGCCGTGCGCCGTTTGGGCAACCTCCTCTTTGCCCTCCTGGTCAGCCTGGTCAGCGGGCAGCGCATCACCGACTCGGCCAGCGGCATGCGTCTCTTCAAGAAATCCATCCTGGCGCAGCTCTACCCCCTGCCCGACGGCCTCAACCTCACCCCCGTCATGAGCACCCGCGCCTTGCACGAACACCTGCGCATGATCGAAGTCCCCATCCCCTACGCCGAGCGCGTCGGGCGCTCCAAGCTCAACGTCGCCCGCGACGGCGCCCGCTTTGCTCAGTCCATCGTCTGGACCGCTCTCAGCTATAACCCCGTGCGTCTGCTTGGCCTGCTCGGCCTGACCGCCCTCACCGTGACGCTGTTGATTGGCGCCGCCCTGCTCGGTATGCGCCTGCAGGGTGTTGTCCAGCTTGGCGCCTGGGGCGTCTTTGCCCTCTTCTCGGCCCTCGTCCTGGCCGTCGCCGGCGTCAGCCTCTTTGCCCTCGGCGCCATGTTCAACTACCTGGTGGGCATCTTCTACCAGCGTCCCATTCGCCAGGGCCTCTTTGGCCGCCCCCTCTTCGATCCGCCGCTCGACCGCCACTTCTGGTGGCTTGGCCTGTTGGCCCTGGCCGCTGGCCTGGCGCTCGCCCTGCTCAGCCTCTCCCTCAGCCTTGACGGTTGGCCCCTGGAACGGCTCTGGTTCTGGCAACTGCTGGCGGCCTTGGGCAGCCTGATTGGCCTGCAACTCGTCATCAGTTGGTTCATCATGCGGGCGCTGGAAGAGTTGAGCCAGCGCCAGGCGCGCGTCGCCAGCGATCTCGCCGGACGGCCCCTCCTGCCCGCATCACCGCCGCCCGCCTCCCCGCCCCCTGGCGAGCCAACGCCCGCCTCCCCGCCTGCCTGACCGAGGTACCCATGAGCGAAAGTCCCATCGAAATATCCCCACAACTGCGCGCCAACCTGGGCACACGTCGCGTCCCTCCCTTGCCCGCGGCGCACTTTCCCGACGCCGGCGCCGCTGTACAGACCCTCACCTCGTCCACCCGCCCCCCCAGTCAGGTTGACGTTCTGCTCGTCAATCCTCCTTCCCCGGACGGCGGCATCTGGATCCGCAGCCAGCACCGCGTTGGCCGGCGCAGCCGCGAAAACATGATCTGGCCCCAGGTCAGCCTGGCGCAGATCGCCGCCATCCTGCTGCCCGATTACACCGTCAAGGTGCTCGACTGCATCGCCGCCCGCATGTCTTGGGCCGAGTTCGAGAAGATTCTCGATGAGACCCGGCCGCGCTACTACCTCACTCAAGTCACCGCACCCACCCTGCGCAACGACATGTACGGCGTCTTCCTGGCCAAATCGCTCGGCGCACGCACCATCGCCTTCGGCACCCACGTCACCCCCATGACACTCGAAACCATGCGCCCCTTCCCCGCCCTCGACTTCGTGTTGCGCGGTGAGCCGGAAATTACCCTGCGCGACCTGCTCGACCGTCTCGAAGACAGAACGCCGACCGCCCCCAATGTCGCCAAGATGGTCGCCGAAACGAGCGGCCTGGCCCCCACTCCCGATGTGCGCCTGGGGCGTGTGCGCGTGCAAGAACCCGCCAACGGCAGCCTGGCCCCCACCACCCTGGCGCTGATGGAAAGCGCCCCGCCCGCCGATCCCGTGTTCAGCGCCATTCGGGGCCTGGCCTGGCGCAGCGGCGACCAGATCGTCATCAACCCAGACCGCGCCTTCATCCCCAATCTCGACGATCTGCCCATCCCCCGCCATGACCTGCTGCCGCTCGACCGCCAACGCATGCCGATGATCAAAGGCCCATTCACCTTCATCGTCACCAGCCGCGGCTGCCCCGCCGGCTGCAAATACTGCATCAAGCATGTCAGCTATCAGAACAGCGTGCGCCTGCGCTCACCTGTCAAAATTCTGGAAGAGATGCAGTACCTGGTCACGCTCGGCATTCACCATGTGCACATGTACGCCGACCTCTTCACCGTCAACCGTGAGCAGGTGACCACCCTCTGCCGCCTCATCATCGAATCCGGGCTGCGGGTGCGCTGGACGTGCAACAGCCGGGTTGATTACGTAGACGAAGAGATGCTGCGCCTGATGGGACAAGCCGGCTGCTGGTACATCTCCTGGGGCATCGAAAGCGCCAACGAACAGATTCTCAAACGAGCGCGCAAGGGCTACCGTAAAGAACAGGCCTTCCAGGCGCTCAAATGGGCCAAGTCCGCCGGCATCAACAACTGGGGCTATTTCATCATCGGCCTGCCCGGCGAAACCGAGGAGACGATCCAGGAGACCATCGCCTACGCCAAACAACTGCCGTTGGACATCGCCCTGTTCCACATCGCCGCCCCCTATCCGGGCACCCCTTTCTTCTATGAAGTCGCCGCCAACAACTGGTTTCGCCCCGGCGTCAAATGGGAAGAGGTGGACATGGATCAGTCCACCGTACTCGACTATCCCGATCTTTCTGCCGAACAGCTCGAATACTGGCAAAAGCGCGCCACGCGCGCATGGTCGTTGCGCCCCGGTCCCATGCTCACCTTTCTCAAGGGCCTGAACACCTGGGAAGGGTTCAAGAGCGCCCTGGGCGTCGGCTGGCAGATGCTCAAGTTCATCCGCACGTGAAGGCCGCCCGCACCGATCACGTCAGCCGCATCGCCCTGCTCGATCTCGCCGCCGCCTGCCTGGCCGGCGCACTTTGGTATCTCTGGCCGCAGCTTGGCCCCTGGCCGCTGCTCCTCGTCCTGTTCGGACAGGCCGCCCGCATCGTCGCCACCGGCGTCTGGCTGCCGCACACTCGCTTTGCTACGCCCCTGGCCCTCTTTCTGGCCACCGCGCTATTTGGCGCCAGCATCGCCTACAACCCGGCGCTCGCCTGGGCCAAGTTCTGGGTCATCGTCGGCGGCGTTGCCCTCTACACCGCCCTGGCCGTCACGCCCGACCAGGTCGCCGTGGCGCCTGCCTGGCAGAGGCTCGTCGGCGCACCGCTCATTGCCCCGCGCCGCCTGCTCATCGCCAGCCTGGTCAGCCTTCTCGCCCTTTACTTTCTGTTCACCAACGACTGGGCGCGCTGGCAGGGCAAGCTGCCCCTGCTCGACCCGCTGCTCGCCTGGTTGGCCGCCTGGCAGCCTACTCTGCCCGGCCACCGGCTGCACCCCAACGTCGCCGGCGGGCTGCTGGCCGCTCTGCTGCCGCTGCAAGTCGTCGCCCTGGCGCACACCTCCCGCCGCCTGCGACTCTGGCTGCTGGTCCTCACCGCCGTCGCTCTGCTGCTGACCCTCTCGCGCGGCGCTTGGGCCGCCCTCGCCATTTCGGCCAGCTTTTGGTGGTTTTGGCCGCGCGGCCGCTCCTGGCTCATGCGCCTCTCGCCCTCGACACGCCGCGCCGCCCTGGCCTTGCTGCTGGCCGCCGCCCTGCTGTTCATCGTCGGCGCCGCCCAACGCTGGTATCCCCTGCCGGATGCCGTCGCCAACCGTCTGGTCATCTGGCGCAATAGCCTTGACCTGGCCAACGACTATTTCTTCACCGGCCTGGGGCTGGACAGTTTCGAGATGGCCTACTCCAGCTACGTCATGCTGCTGCATGTCGGCTATCAAGTGCACAGCCACAACATCCTGCTCAACCTCTGGCTGGAGCAGGGCCTGCCTGGCCTGGGCGCCTTCCTCTGGCTGTTGTGGGCGCTCTGGCGGCAACCGTCGGCCTCGCCCTGGCGCGCCGCTGCCCTCATTTCCGCTGGCGTCATCCTGCTGCACGGTCAGGTAGATGACGCCTTCTACGGCAGCCGCGCCGTCTTGCTCCTCTTTCTTCCCTGGGCGCTGCTGGCCTCCCCGCTGCCCCCTTCCGCCGACCCGCCGCCATCCGCCGGACTGTGGGTAGCCGAGCGCACCTACATCCTGGCGGCACTTTTACTGGCCGGCGCCGGCCTCATGCTGCTGCCGGCCACGCGTGCGCAGTTCCAGGCCAACCTGGGCGCTCTCCGTCAAACCCGCGCCGAACTGAGCATCTACCAGTGGCCGCAAGTGCCGTTGCAGGACGAATTGCGCCGCAGCGGCGCCGCCAATTTGGGGCCGGCCGAGGCCAGCTTCCACGCTGCCCTGGCCCTCGACAGTCGCAACGTCACCGCCAACCGGCGCCTCGGCCAGATCGAACTCGCCCGCGGCCAGTATGACCTGGGCTGCGACCACATTGCAACCGCCCACACCGCCGCCCCTCGCCAGCGCGCCCTACGCCAACTTCTGGGCGAATGTGAAGCCTTGCAAGGCCAGATCACGCGCGCCGCCCGCCTCTGGCGCACCGTTGACCCGAGTCAGGGTCAGCTCGCCCTGCGCAAATGGTGGTACGACCACATCGGCGAACCGGGCAACGCCGCCCTCATCGGACAGGCCGCCAATCAGAGCAAGCCATAGCCTGTATAGAACTGGGGCCAACCCCAGAATTTGGACCTAGAATGTTGCCAACCATCCAGCCCACATCCCCAACCCACCGTCTCCCATCACTCGCCAGGCTGCTTCTTGTCGTCGTCGTCGCCTTCCCGCTCTTCGCCCAGAGCAGCCACCAGGCCGCCGCCCAGGATGGCCCCTGGTCAACGCCGCGTCTGATTTTCGAGACCGATGGCACCATCAGCTCGCCCATCGTGACCGCCGATGAGTTTGGGCAAGTGCACGCCTTCTGGGTGGTGCGGCCCAACGAGACCACCGATCCTGGCCCCAACCAACTCTTCTACGCCCGGCTCGATCAGCCCGACTGGCAGCCCGTAGACATCTTCGTGAGAGACGAGGCCTTCGGCGATCTGGCCGCCTTTGCCGCCGCGCAGCGCCTCAGCCTCGTCTGGCAAGGCGATACCTATGCCTGGGCCGGCGTCTCCCCTGCCCCTTCCGCCACAGAATGGCAAGGCCCCATGCGGCTGCACGACGCCGTGGGCGGCGCTGGCGCCGCCATCGGCCCTGACCAGTCCATCTGGCTGGCCTATGTGGCGCCCACCATCCAGGCCCTGTATGTGCGCCGCTTCGACCTGGCCAGCCGTCAGTGGGAAGAAGCACGTTGGGCCGCCAATGCCACCCGCGTGCAGCAGATGCCAGGCGCCGTGCGCATGGCCGTCGGCGCCGATGGTTCACTGCACATCGCCTGGACCGAGTACCAACTGCCCGACGGCTGGCCGCCGCTCGGCGTCTTCTACAGCCAATCCTACGACAACGGCCTCACCTGGGCGCCGCCACAGCAGATGACCGCACAAGGCTACAACCAGCCCAACCTGGCCAGCGGTCGCGCCGGACAAGTCTACCTGACCTATGTCGGCATGGCCGGTATCGGCGGCAAATACTTCACCGAGTCAACCGACGGCGGCCGCACCTGGGGGCGCGTCGAACAGATTTCGGTTGCACCCACCGACGGCGGCTCCGATGGCGCTCCTCACATCCTCGTGGATGCCGTGGGCGACCAGCACGTCATCTTTACCCAGACCCGCTGTCTCTGGTACACCGCACGCCGCAGCGGCAGTTGGATATGGCCTTTGTGTCTGTCCGCCGCCGTGCCCGGCGTCGTCGAAAACATCGAAATGCCGGGGGCGGCGCTCGGTTTGGGCAACCAGCTACACGTCTTCTTCTGGTTCAACAAGAAGCAACTGTGGTATATGACGCGCACCCTGGGCATCGAAGGACGGGCGCCCCTGCCGCTGTCCACCCCAACGCCCCCACCGCCCACTGCCCAACCCACCGCCACGCGCGCCCCCACACCGACGCCCACCACCATCCCCATCTTCGACTTCGACCCGCGCGGCGCCCCGCCGCCCAAGGGCTGGCAGCAGTCTGGCGCCGGCGGGCTGATCTTCGGCGTACTGCCGGTCGCGGCCCTGTTGGCCGTTCTGCTGCAAATGCAGATCATGCGCCGTCGCCGCTAACCGGGCTGGCCTGACCGTCATGCACCCCATTCTGCTATCTCGCCTCACGAAAGATTCGACACGGAGCGCGCCTTTCTTGTCATGATCGAACCGAAACTTACCGCCCAATCCGCCGCCGTCCACACCGTCATCATCGAGCCGGTGCGCGGCTGGAGCAGCCTGGAGCTTGGACAACTCTGGGAATATCGCGACCTCCTCATCGCCTTCTTCTGGCGTGAGGTGCAGGGACGGTATCGCCAGATGGCCCTCGGTCCTCTTTGGATCATCTTGCAGCCCGTCATCAACATGGTCGTGCTCAGCTTCGTCTTCGGACGCCTGGCGCGTCTCCCCTCCGAAGGCATCCCCTATCCCCTCTTCGTCTACAGCGCCCTATTGCCCTGGCAGTTCTTCGCCAACAGCGCCCGCAACGCCGCCCAGAGCCTGCTGCAACAGCGCGCCATCATCGCCAAAATCTACTTCCCCCGCCTCTTGATCCCCCTGGCCACTGTGCTCGCCGCGCTGGTAGACTACTTCGCTGCCTTCATCGTCCTGATTGGCCTGCTGATCTACTACCGGGTCGCCCTGACCTGGACGATCCTGGCCTTGCCCCTCTTCCTGCTCCTGGCCGCCGCCACCGGGCTGGCGCTCGGCTTCTGGCTGGCGGGGCTGGCCATCAAATTTCATGATGTCACTATTGGCCTCGGTTTTGCCATCACCATCTGGCAGTACCTGACTCCCGTCGCCTACTCGGCCGGTCTCATCCCGTCCAACTGGCAGTTCATCTACGCCCTCAACCCCATGACCATCGTCGTACAGGGGTCACGTTGGGCGCTGTTGGGCACACCCTGGCGGCTCACCGGCGGCAGCGCCGCCATCATTCTAACGGTGCTGCTGTTGCTCGTCAGCGGCGCGTTCTACTTCCGCCGTGTCGAGCAGACGATCGTTGACTCGATCTAGCCGCCTGGCGCCATTGTTGATGGGTATCATCAACCTGACAGGTTTCCCCTACTGATTGAGATGATACGTTGATGGCTTCAATCGGTTGCTTGGTCGCTTTTTCACAGCCTGAGACCCCTGGCCCAGGTTGACATTCGACGGTATCTTGTAGTACACTTGATCATGTCCAAATGCCCCTACGATCGTCCTCACAGGTTCCGATTGGCCGGCCAGAAAGGAGGCGCGTCGACTTGGCTCGCAAGCCTTGACAGCAAAAACTTACCATGCCCCTGGTTCCTTCAGCAGACTCGTTTCCTCTCGAGGTAGAGTCACCTACTCCGTTCAGTCGTGTCGCGTTTCCAATGTGCAGTGTGTAGGAGGAAACTACTCATGAATCGGTTCTCAACTCTGTTCTCGTCGTTCCGCAACGGTCGCCAGGCGCAGGCAATCGCTTTTCTAGCGATCCTCGCCCTGGTCTTGACCTCGGCCATTGTCGCCGCGCAGCCGTCGTCCAGCGCGCTTGCCACCGGCAGTTTTTCTGCCAATGGTGGCGCCGTCACTCTCAGCTTCGGCAAACCGGTCGCCAACCTCCCCGTCAGCTTCTATCAGTCCGCCGATCGCAAGGTGGACAGTCGCGACCTCTTGCTCGGCAGCGTCGTCCTGTCCAATGCCAGCATTCCCCAAACCTTCGTGCTTGGCCGTGACCTCGACCTGCCCAATGACGCCGGCGATGCCGTTGAGGCCGACGGCGACTATTTCATCCTGGCTCGCTCGTCCGCCGGCGTTCTCCCCCTCGTCGGCCTCTACCAGTACGCCGGCGGCTCCATCTTCGTCCACGGCAGTGAAGGCGCCGATGTCGTCACCGCCAGCGATAGCGGCGACAAGGTCTTCGTCGCCCTCGACGAGACCGTCTACACCTTCGCTTCCGACAGCTTCAAGATGTTCTACATCCGCACCCACGGCGGCGCCGACCGTGTTGATCTCTCCGGCGTCGTTGGGCATCGCGGCCTCACCGCCGCCTGGGCCGTAGACACTCTGCGCAGCCTCGGTGATGCCACCATAGACGCCCTGCTCGACGCCGGCGCTTCCCCCATGGATCTCGGCGTCGCTCTCGTCAAGCGCGCCGTCGCTCTGCAGGGCGGCCCCGCCGACTCCCTCCAGGAGACCATCGGCGATGCCAGCTACAAGGCCATCGAAGCCGTTGACTGCTCCCTCTTCGCCAACGCCGGCGCCATCAACGGCGGCCCTGGCCCCGACGTTCTCACCGGCACCGCCGACAACGACAAGATCTTCGGCAACGGCGATGACGACATCCTCTCCGGACTCGGCGGCTGCGACCGTCTCAACGGCGGCGACGGCGATGACACCCTCGACGGCGGCGACGACAAGGACTGGGCCATGTACGACGACTCACCCAGCCGCGTCATCGTTGATCTCACCGGGGCTCTTCCCACCACCGACGGCTGGGGCACCACCGATTCACTCGTCCTCGGCACCCTCGAAAACATCTGGGGTTCTGCCTTCAACGACCGTCTCATTGGCGACACCGCCGACAACCGCATCATCGGCGATGCCGGCAACGACACCATGCTCGGCAACATCGGCGACGGTTGGCTCCAGGGCGGCAGCGGTGTTGACAACATCCGCGGTAATGACGGCAACGACCTCATCCAGGGCGACGACGGCAACGACATCATCCAGGGTCAAAACGACGACGACGCCATCTTCGGCGGCGACGGCGATGACAACATGATTGGCGGCCCCGGCTACGATGACATGGCCGGCGGCCTCGGCAACGACTTCATGAACGGCCACGCCAACGATGACATCATGAGCGGCGGCTGGGGCGATGACATCATGTGGGGCCAGGGCGGTAGCGACCGCCTCGACGGCAATGAGGATGACGACACCCTCTACGGCGTGGACGACACCTGCGCCGACGATCTCGCCGAAGACCGCCTGCACGGCAATGTTGGCGCCGACACCGCCTACGCCGCCGTCGCTAGCGCCGCTCCCGACAACGTGCTCGCCAGCGTCGAAACCACCATCGCCTGCCCCTAACCCCACCCTATTCGGGGCGTTGGACACCTCTCCCATCCAACGCCCCCCGTGATTCGATCCGCGCCGGGCGCCATCACCACGCCCGGCGCTTTCTTCCATCGTTCGCCAACCGCCGCCAATTCATGTCTCAACCTGTCATTCGCGCCGAACATCTCGGCAAACGCTACCGCATCGGCCTCGCCGCGCCCCCCCCTGCCAGTCCCTGGCAGGCTCTTTCACGCACCGTCGCCGCCCCCTTCGCCTATCTGCGCACCCTCACTCGCCCCCCCACCGACGCCGAAACCCTCTGGGCGCTGCGCGACATCTCTTTTCAGGTTGCGCCCGGCGAAGTCGTCGGCGTCGTCGGCAGCAACGGCGCCGGCAAATCCACCCTGCTCAAGCTCCTCTGCCGCATCACCAAACCCTCCACCGGGCGCGCCGTCATCCACGGCCGCATCGGCTCTTTGCTCGAAGTCGGCACCGGCTTTCACCCCGAACTCACCGGCCGTGAAAACGTCTTCCTCAACGGCGCCATTCTCGGCATGAAACGCACCGAAATCGCCCGCAAATTCGACGAAATCGTCGCCTTCAGCGAAGTCGAACAGTTCCTCGATACCCCCGTCAAACGCTATTCCAGCGGCATGAGCGTCCGTCTCGCCTTTGCCGTCGCCGCCCACCTCGACCCCGAAATCCTTCTCATAGATGAGGTGCTCGCCGTCGGCGACGCCGCCTTCCAAAAGAAATGTCTCGGCAAGATCAGCGCCGTCGCCACCGACGGCCGCACCGTCTTGTTCGTCAGTCATAACCTCGCCGCCGTCAACACCCTCTGCTCGCGCGCCCTCCTCCTCCAGCGCGGCCAGCTCCTGCTCGACGGCGCCCCCGACGACATCATTCGCGCCTACCTGGCTCAGGGGCACGGCGGCGCCTGCTGGCACCTTGACGCCACCAAGCTCGCCGGCGATGGCCCCATGCGCATCGAAAACGTCGAAATGCTCGACGCCCACGGCCAACCCCTGCAAGACCTCCCCGTCGGCGCCGGCTTCGTTCTGCGCCTGCACTACGCCGTCGCCCCCGACAAAGTCATGCCCTCTGTGCGTCTCGGCATCCGTTTCAAGTCGCAAATCGGCGTCGAGGTCCTGCGTCTCTCCAACGACCCCACCAGCGGCTTTCCCCTCAGCGACCTGCGCGGCCGCGGCACCCTCGACGTCATCGTCCCCAGTCTGCCCCTCCTCGCTGGCGACTACTGGCTCGATGTCGCCGTCGCCCGCCTGCGCCAGGGGCGCTATCTGGAGCTCAACGACCTCGTCTTCCTAACCGTCCGCAATCACGACATCTATCACAGCGGCAGCTTCCCCAACCGCGGCCTGGTTGTCATTCCCCACCGCTGGCTCCATCGCCCCGCCGCTGGCCCTCTTCAGGACAGCGGCTGGGTCGGCCAGGAACTCACCGCCAACGCCGCCACCTTCGCCGCCGCCCTTCCCCCTCCCCAAGACGCCGCATGAACCGACTCGCACGCCTTCTGCCCTGGGCCGCCGCCCCGCCCCCCCTTCTGCTCAACAGCCTGCCCAAATCCGGCACCCATCTTCTTTCCAAAGCCCTCGACCTCCTGCCCGGACTGCAGCGCGCCCCCCTGCACCTGGGACAGACCAGCGCCCATCGCCTCGTCCCAACACCCGACTCCGACAGGTCAGGCCGGCCGGGGCTGCCGCCCTCCTCCCCCTTGCTCGTCCCCATCGGCATTGACTGGCCCCACCCCATCCCCCTCACCACCCTGCGCACCGCCCTACGCCGCATCGCCGCCGGCCAGTACGCCACCGCCCACCTCCCCTTTTCCCCCGCCCTGGCCGTCCTCCTCCCCGAACTTGGCATGAAAAGCCTGCTCATGCTGCGCGATCCGCGCGACATCGTCGTCTCCCACGCCCGCCATGTCGCCCGCACCGCCAAACACTTTCTCTCCCCCACCTACACCCCCCTCACCCCCGCCGAGCGCATCACCCTCTCCATCCGCGGACTCTCACCGCCGGCCGCCGCCCCTCATGACCCCCGCCTGCTCGACATTGGCGCCCGCTGTCGCAGCGTCCAGGGCTGGCTCGACCAGCCCTTCAACTACACCACCACCTTCGAGAAGCTGGTCGGCCCCCAGGGCGGCGGCTCCCAAACTGCTCAGCGCCAGGAACTAACCGCCGTCGCCCACCATCTCGGCTTCTCCCTTCCCGAAGAACGCCTGGCCCATGTCGCCCGCCAACTCTTCGGCGGCACCAACACCTTCGACCGTGGCGCCATTGGCGCCTGGCGCCGCGAGTTCGACGCCAACCATCGCGCCCTTTTCAAGGAAATTGCCGGCCAACTTCTCATCGAATGGGGCTACGAGCAGGATCTCGACTGGTGAACCGCCTTCTTTCTCGCCTTCGTTCTCGCCTTTCCCTCCCACGCCCTGAGCCTGCCGCAGGGCCTGCCCCCTTCCTGCTCAACAGCGTCCCCAAAGCCGGCACCAACCTGCTCTCGAAAACCGTTGGCCTGCTGCCTGGTGTGCGCAGCCCGCACGTTTCCTTTCTCCCCGCCGACGTGACTCGCCTGTTCCCCCCCGTTGCCGATCCCGCCCGCCCTCGTCTCCTCATCGGCGTTGGCGCCGATAGCCTGGTGGACGCCGACGCCGTCGAGCGCTATTTGCGCGCCCTGCAGCCCGGTCAGGCCGCCCGCGGCCATCTTCCCTATTCCCCCGCCCTGGCCGATCTCCTGCGCCGCCTACACCTGCGCAGCCTGCTCATCCTGCGCGACCCGCGCGACGTCGCCGTCTCGCACGTCAATTACGTCCTAACCAACCCCAACCATCGGCTCCATGCCTGCTATCAGGCCCTCTCCCCCGACCAACGCCTCACCGCCACCATCCTGGGCCTGCCCGCTCCCCTCCCTCCCCCTGTCTCCCCCTCTCCCTTCCTGCTCGGTGTCGCCGCCCGCTTCGAGATGTTTCTCCCCTGGCTCTCGCAGCCCGACGTCTACACCACCCGCTTCGAAGCCCTCGTCGGCCCCCAAGGCGGCGGCAGCGAGACCGACCAACTGCATGCCCTGCGCGCCATCGCCCAACATCTCGACCTCCCCTGTGACGACGCCCTCCTGCAGCAGGTCGCCCGCCAGGCCTTTGGCGGCGTTCGCAACTTTCGCCGCGGCCTGGCTGGCGCCTGGCGTGATGCCTTTACCCCTGCCCACAAGGCCCAATTCAAGGCCGTCGCCGGCGATCTGCTCCAACTGCTTGCCTACGAAACCAACTATGACTGGTGAATTCCTGGGCGACCCGCTCATCTTCATCTTGTCGCAGCCGCGCGCCGGCTCCACCCTGCTGCAAACCCTGCTCGCTAATCATCCCCAAATCGCCACTGCTCCCGAACCCTGGCTGCTGTTGCACCCCATCTACGGCCTGCGCCATCACGGGCACCAGGCCGAGTTCAACAGCCAGTGGGCCTTCAAGGCCGTGCGCGCCTTCGCCGCCCCCCTCAGCGACGACCCCGCCGATCCCTTCGCTGCCTATCGCCAGGCCCTGCGCGCCTTTGCCGCCGTCCTCTACCGCGCCGCCCTCGCCCGCGCTCACAAGGACATCTTTCTCGACAAAACCCCCCGCTACTATTTCATCCTCCCCGAACTGCTCGATCTCTTCCCCCACGCCCGCTTCATCTTTCTCTTGCGCAACCCCCTGGCTGTGCTCTCCTCAATCCTGAACACCTGGGTCAAGGGTGACTGGCCCCGCCTGGCCGAGTTCGAAGCCGACCTGCGCCTGGCCCCCTGCCGCCTTGCCGATGCCATCCACACCCTCGGCGACGCCGCCATCGTCCTCCACTACGAGACTCTCGTCGCCGACCCAGTCGCCGCCCTGACCGCCCTCTACACCCGCCTGGGTCTCCCCCCGCCCCCCAACACCCTGCCGGTCTACGACCCCCGCGCCCCCCTCCCGACGCAGGGCGCCGCCCTGAGCTTGCCGCAGGACACCGCCCCCCGCCTGGGCGATCAGAGCGGCCTACAACAGCACGACCGCCCCGTCCCCGACCATCTCGCCACCTGGCGCCAGCTCGCCGATCACCCCCAGACCCACGCCTTCGCCCTCGCCTACCTGGCCGATCTGGGCGACGATCTCATCGCCCGTCTCGGCTACGACCCCGCCGCCCTTCGCCAGGTCCTGTCCGCCCCCCCCGCTTCCGCCGCCGCCCCCCTCATCCCCTGGGAACTGGCCCTGTGCCCCCCCGCCCGCCGCACCCCCCGCCAACGTCTACAGATCGCCCGCGTCCAGGCCCTCCAACAAGACGGCCCCTGGCGCGGCCGCTGGCGCTTCCTGCGCCGCCACTGGCGCCCCCTCGCCCGCTCTCTCTTTCCCTGAGCAACCATCATGCCGCCTTCAACCGCCCTACCTCCCCCGCCCGCCGGCAAACACGGCTGGCCCTGGACCGCACCATCGCCTCCTCTTCACCCCCCGTTCGAAGCAGACGCCTGGCCCCTCGTCACCATCGTCACCCCCTCCTACCAACAGGCGCCCTTCCTCGAAGAGACCCTGCGTTCCGTCCTGCTGCAGGACTACCCTAACCTGGAATACATCGTTCTGGACGGCGGCAGCCGCGACGGCAGCCTTGCCATCATCCAGCGTTACGCCCCCTGGCTCGCCCACTGGGTCAGCCAGCCCGACGGCGGCCAGGCCCACGCCCTTGACGCCGGTTTTCGGCGCGCCCGCGGCCAGTTCGTCGCCTGGCTCAACTCCGACGACCTTCTGCTCCCCGGCGCCCTGGCGCGCATGGTCGCCGCTCTCCAGGCCAACCCCGCCGCCACGCTCGTGCATGGCCTTTGCCAGTACATCGACGAGACCGGCCGCATCGTCAAGACACCGGCAGAGCGCAAAAGCGGCGGCATCCCCACCGCCTCCCCCTCGTTGGCCCACCTCCTGGAACATGGCGGCGTCATTCGCCAACCCACCGTGCTCATCCGTCATGCCCCCCTTGCCCGCGCCGGCTACCTCGATCCTTCTTTGCACTACGGCATGGACTACGATCTTTGGATTCGTTTGCGCCAACAAGGCCCCTTCGCCTTTCTTGGCGCCCCCCCCCTTGCCCGTTTTCGCCTGCAGCCCGCCGCCAAGACTCACGCCCTCCCCCTCCCCATGATCGGCGAAATCTACACCATCTCACACCGTCATGGCGGCAGTGGCCTCGCCCCCGCCTTGCGCACCCTGCGCCTGCGCTGGCACGATCTGGCCCAACACCAGCCCGCCGCCTGGCCTGGCTGTCTGCTCGACGAACTCGCCTCCCCCGCCTTTCGCGCCCTGCCCGGCCCCCTGCGCGCCGCCGCCCAACCCCTCGCCACCGAACTCCTGCTCAGCCAGGGCTTCCGCCTTGCCGCCTCCCCCGCCGGCCCCCCAACCCCCTTTGGCGCCCAGGGACGCGCCTGCCTGCGCCGCGCCCTTCGTCGCCGGCCGCAGCTCATCCTCAACCGCGGCCTGCTCGCCATCCTCCTCCGTCCCCCCACACGAGCCAACTCATGAGCCTGCCACTCCTCATCGCCGGCTTCGACGCCGCCTGTTGGGAATACATCGTCCCCTGGCTGCAAGAGGGCGCCCTACCCAACCTGGCCCGCCTGCTCCAACAGGGACGCCCCGGTATCCTCCGCTCCACCATGCCCGCCCTCACCCCCGTCGCCTGGGCCACCCTCGCCACCGGCTACAACCCTGGCCGCCACGGCGTCTTCGAATGGAACCGCCTGACGCACGACGCCGGCGGCGCCCCCCGCCTGCGCCTTCACACCTCCCACACCCTCCAGGGCACACCCTTCTGGCGTCGCCTTGACACCCACGGCCTGCGCGTTGGCCTCATCAACATCCCCCTCACCTTCCCCCCGCAACCGCTCGACGGCTGCGTCCTCTGCGGCTACCCCCTGCACGATCCACAGCGTCGCTACCTCTACCCCCCCGACCTCCTGCCCGCCCTGGAGGCCGAATTTGGCCCCTACGAGCCGGGCCACCTCGAAGGTATGTTGGCCGAGGGCGCCGACTGGTACGCCGCCGACCTGCGCGCCCAAGAGTTCCAGGTCGCCGCCGCTATTCGTCTGACCAACCAGTTGCAGCTCCACGTCCTCGCCATCAACCTCATGCTGCCCGATCACGCCAATCACCTGGCCCGCGACATGCACGGCGTACGCCAGGCCTACATTGACAGCGACCGTCACCTCGGCCAACTCCTGGCCGCCCTGCAGCCGCACAACCTCATCCTGCTCTCCGACCACGGCTCGCGCCGTATCCAGGGCAAGTTCTACATCAACCAATGGCTGCACGAACAGGGCCTCCTCACCTGGACCCCCCGCCCCGCCGCCGATCCCGCCGGCGACCTGAACTGGCTCTTGCTCCAGGCCCTGCGCGACCGGCATCTTCCCGCCCCTCTGGAAAAAATCACGCGCAACGCCCTGCGCCGCCTGCTGCCACAGCGTAACGGCGCTCTGTCCCCCTGGGCCGCCCGCTTGCTCGCCCGCCTTGCCCCCGCCGCCTACCGCGCCTACGCCTTCGACTCCCAACCAGACTGGGCGCGCTCCCGCTTCTTCTCCTTCGGCTCGCTCATCTATGAAACCGCCGCCGGCCAACCTCCCGGCTCATCCCCCACCGCCGCCGACCTGCGCGCCCGCCTGCTTGCCCTACGTGACCCCGCCGGCAAGCCCGTCTTCCGCGACGTCATCCCCTCCGCTGACATCTTCCACGGCCCGCAGCTCAGCGAAGCCCCCGCCCTCATCCTGGACACCTTCAGCCCCACCCTCGACTGGAGCCTTGCCTTCGCCCCCAACTATCGCACCGACGGCGCTTTCCTGCGCAGCGACGACAGCGGCTTCAACTGGCGCGGCGAACACAGCCGCGACGGCATCTTCGTCTTCCACGGCCCCGCCTTCGCTGCCACCGATAGCACGAGCGCCAGTACGAGCCTCGACCCGACCAACCTGGTCAACCTCCCCGTCGCCGATCTGGCCTCCATCCCCGCCACCGTCCTGCACCTCTGCGGCATCCCCATTCCCCCCGACTACGACGGCCGCGTCCTGCACGAATTCCTGGCCCCCACTGCCCCCCTCATCCGTGCGCCGGTCCCCTCCCCGCTTCCCGACCTGGCCCCACCCCCCAGCGACCCTGGCGCCCCCATCAGCCCGGCCGAAGAAGCTCTCATCGCCGAACAATTGCGCGCCCTCGGCTACGTAGACTGAACGTGACGCCTACGCTCTCCATTTTTCTCATCGTTCCTCCCGCCAGCCGCCCCGACTGGCTCCTGGCCAGCCTGCGCCAACTGATCGCCCGCCCCGACCTGGAACTGCTTGTCGCCAGCGCCCCCGACGCCTTCGACCTCATCGTTCCCTTTGCCGCCCACCTGCGCCTCTGGCGCGCCGGGCAGACCGCAGATTTCGACCCCGCCTCCCTCTTTCCCGACCTGGCCCAGCTCGCCCGCGGCCAGCTCTTCACCTGGTTTTGGCCCGGCATGTTCGTCCCCCCGCCCGCCGCCCTGAGCCTGCTGCACGACAATACCCCCTGCCTGCCTGGCCATTGCCTGCCCATCCCCGAAGGGCAGTTCGACTCGACGCCCGACCCGACCATCCCCCCGCCCGCCAGCCACCTGAACACAGGGCACCCCGCCCTCCTTCACCTCTACCTGCGCCCCGCCCTCCTGGCCCAACATCCCCTCCCCGACTTCCGCCTGGTCTTCGCCAGTCATCTCGACTACCACCTGCGCCTGTTCCAACCTGCTCTGCCCCCCTCTCTCCCCTGCCTTGCCCTCGACTGGCGCTGGAGTCAAGGCGCCATCGTCCAGCCCCCCCTTCCCCTGCTCACCGAAATGGAGTCCGTTTTGCGCCAACACCGGCAGCCCACCCACGAACCGCTGCGTCAACTCTTCGTGGCCCGCTGGCAGGCCGCCCAACGCCAATGGCCCCATCCCCAACTGGCCGCCCGTGAAGCCCTGGACGAAGCCGCCCGCCTACCCGCCTCCTTGCGCCCCGCCGCTCGCCAGGCCCTGGCCGTGCGTGACTGGGGACAGGCCGCCTTCGACGCTCTACAGCGTTTCGACCTGCGCACCGCCGCCCGCGCCGTCCGCCAACGGCCCGCCCTCCTGCGCAATCGCGGCCTCTACGTTCTCTTCTTGCGCATCTGGACACAACGCTGCCTGCTCCAGCCGCTGCGCGCCTGGCCCGATTTTCTCATCATCGGCGCCCAACGCAGCGGCACCACCTCGCTCTACAACTACCTGGCCGCCCATCCCCATGTGGCGCCGGTGCGCGAAAAAGAACTGCACTTTTTCGACCTGCAGCAGGCCAACGGTCCCGGCTGGTACCGCACCCATTTCCCCCTGCGCACCCGCCGTCCCCGCCAACGCAGCGGTGAAGCCACACCCATGTACCTCTTTCACCCCCGCGCCCCCGTCGCCGTCCATCGCCTGTTGCCCCACGTCAGGCTCATCGTTCTGCTTCGTGACCCGGTGCAGCGCGCCTACTCCCATTTTCAACTGGAGCGCAACCTGGCGCATGGCCCCGCCGAGTCGCTCTCCTTCGCCGCCGCCGTCGAAGCCGAAACCGCCCGCCTGGCCGGCGAACGTGAAAAAATGCTCGCCAACCCCGCTTTTCTCAGCTTCCCCGCCATCAATTTTTCCTATCTGGCCCGCGGCCTCTACGTAGATCAAATCCAGGCCTGGCGTCAATTCTTTCCCCCCGACCAGATGCTCATCCTGCGCAGCGAAGATTTCTACGAACGCCCCGCCGCCATCTTCCAACAGACCCTCGACTTCCTCGCACTGCCCGCCTGGCAGCCCGATGCCTTTCGTCCCTTCAACCGGCGTGAAACCGGCGCCCCGCTCGATCCTGCCCTGCAGCAGCGCCTGCGTGACTTCTTTCGTCCGCACAACCAGCGCCTGGCCCAGTTGCTTGGGCGCGATTTCGCCTGGGACGACGCATGAGAGTCTTTCTCCTGGCGCCTGATCTGCACACTCGCGGCGGTTTCGAGGCGCAGATGTCGGCCCTGGCCGCCGGTCTGCAGGCGCAGGGCGTCGCAGTCCATCTCTTCATCCGCCTTCCTGTCGCACCCGACCATCCCTACTGGCGCCAGATGCGCCAGGCCGGTGTGCGATTGTCGGCGCCGCCGCGCTGGCTCGCCCGCCTGCTCGACCCGCCGCTCGCCTGGCGTCAGGCCGCCATGCGCGGTTGCCTGCTCCTGCTCACCCCCCTCTTGCTTCTGGCCGCCCTGACCGACCGGCTGCGCCGCCCGCGTCCCTGGGCGCGCGCCTGGCAAGGCGCATGCGGCGTCGCCCACGGCTGGCTGGGCCACTGGCTCTTCGCCGACGGCCTGACCTGGTTCCTCGAACGCCGCCTCGACCGGGCTTGCCGCGCCTGGCCGCCCGATCTGGTTGATGTCCAGCATTCGATGCTACCCGCCGGGCTGTTTTATGCCAGGCGCCGCGGCCTGCCCCTTGTCTACACCGAATATGGCGCCCCCTCCGCCGACCTCTGGCCCGTCTGGGCCGGCCTTTGCCCGGCGCTCCACTGCGCCGATGTCATCATCGGCCGCGCCGAAGCCAGCCTGGAGGGACTGCGCCAGCTCTGCGGCGTCAACCGGCCGGGCGTCATCGTCCCCAACGCCGTCCTGAGTCTGCCGCAGGACGCCGCCTCGCCCGCCAACGGCCATCTCCCCGGTCCCCTTACCATCGCCGCCATTGGCCGCCTGGCGCCCGAAAAAGGCCCCGACCTGCTGCTTGCCGCTTTTCGCTTGCTGCGCACCCAGGCCCCCGCCCTGCCGGTGCGCCTGCTCTTCGCCGGCGATGGTCCCCTGCGCTCCGATTTGCAGCAGCAGGCCGGCGCCTGGGGCCTGACCGCCCACATCGAGTTTACCGGCGCCTTCGATGACCTGGCGCCCATCATGCGCCGCGCCGACATCGTCGCCCACCCCACGCGCAACGATGGCCGTTCCGTCAGTGTGCTCGAAGCCATGGCCTGGGGGCGTCCCATCGTCGCCGCACGCGTCGGCGGCCTGCCCGAAATCGTCGCCGACGGCGTCAGCGGCCTGCTCGTCCCACCCGACGACCCGGCCGCCCTGGCCGCCGCCCTGCAGCGTCTTGCCGAGGACACCCAACTGCGCCAACAGTTTGGCCAGGAAGCCCGCCGTCGTTTTCTCGCCGGCAATTTCACCACCGCCCACATGGTTCAAGCCACCATCGCCGTCTACCAACAACTGCTCGCCCAGCCGCGTCCCCATGCGGCTCTTGACCAGGATGTCGCGCCGTCGCCCGTCCCTGCGCCCCTGCCAGCCTCCGGCCAGGCCGCGCCGCCGCCATCCAACCGCCCCGCCCTGAGCTTGCCGCAGGGCGGCCGCCCGCCGCGTCACCTCATCGTCCTCGTCCTCGATTCGGTGCGCGCCGCCAACACCTCGCTGCACGGCTACCAGCGCCCGACGACCCCCTTTCTGGAGCAGTTCGCCGCCCGCCATCACCATTTTCGCAACGCCTATGCGCCCGGCAACTGGTCCGCCCCGTCGCACGCTTCGCTCTTCACCGGCCTCTATCCAAGCGAACATGGCCTCAATTTCGACCCGCGCACCGCCAACCAGGGCCTGGCGCCCGCCGTGTCGCAACTACCCACCCTCTTGATCGCCGCCGGCTACGCCGCCCATGCGTTCACCCAGAACATCCTTGTCAGCCGCGAAACCGGCCTGCTCGACGCCTTCCCCCATCAGATTGACTATTGGGATGGTAGCTGGCGTCCCACCTACCGGCGTACCCTCACCAACCGGGTCCGAAACTTCTGGATCGGCCGCGTGCGCCGGCGCCCCTTTCCCTATCACCGTGGCTGGACCACACGCACCGAAGACACCCTGGCCGATCTGCTGCGGGTGCTGACCAGCGCCTCGCAGCCGATCTTCGCCTTCGTCAATCTGATGGATGCCCACATGCCCTACACCGCCCCCCTTCCCATCGTGCGCCGTTTCGTCGCCGGCGACCCCTGGCAGCATCTCGACCGCTACCGCGATGTCCAGCCCCTGGAGCACAACCGCCTGCTGCGTCTGGCCGATCCGCAGGAACAGCAGCACAAGATGGCGCTCTACGACGCCGCTATTTGCCACCTGGACGCCTGTTTGCGCCAGTTCATCGCCGACCTGGCGCGCCAACGCCTGCTCGACCGCACCGTTCTCATTGTCACCGCCGATCATGGCGAAATGTTCGCCGAACATGACAACATCGTTGGTCACGGCCCGCGCCTCTATCAGCAACTGATCCACATCCCGCTCATCGTCGCCCACCCCGACTTCCAGCAGCCAGGCGCCGTCTCCCGCCCCGTCAGCCTGGTGGATGTCTTCCCCACCTTGCTGGCCGAAGCGCCTGGCGTCCCACCCGTCACCCATTCCGGCCTGCATCTGCTCGCTCCCTCCGTCGCCCGCCCAACCGTCGTCAGCGAGTACGCCGGCCAAACCGAGGCCGAAGCCGCGCAACGCCTGGCGCAAAATCCCGCCCTCAGCGATCGCAGCCATTTTGGCCGCCAAATCGCCATCATGGACGAAACGACCAAGCTGATCGTCTGGGAAGGGCGCCTCAATCGCCTCTACGACCTGCAGCGTGACCCCGGCGAAAACGATGACCTGCTCGATCCAGCGCGGCCGCAGCCGCCCTCGCCAGCGCATCTCGACGCCGCCCGCCGCCTGGAGGCCAGTCTGGCGCAGTGGCAGGCCGGCCTGCAGCGCCATCAGCCCACCCCGCGCGCTCGCCCCGCCGCTCCGGAGGACGATGACGAAATCGTCCTGCGCCGTCTGCGTGAACTGGGCTACGTGGACTGACAGGCGAACGAACGGATGATGGACATCACCATGCTGCTCACCGTCCTGGCGCCGATTGGCGGCATCGAATCTGCTCTGACGCCGCTGGCACAGGAGTTACAGCGCCAGGGCCATCGCGTGCGCCTCTACGTCGTGCGCGCCCCGGCCATGCCCAATCAGAATGTCGCCAGCCTGCGCCAGGCTGGCATCCCCATCGCCGTCGCCCCGCGCCCTCTTGTTTGGCTGACCGACCGTCTGCTGCGCTGGCGACCGGCCCTCAGCGCCCTGCTCCTGACGCTGGCCGCCCCGCTGCTCCTGCTCGCCGCCTTGCTCGACGCCCTGCGCCGCCGCCGCCCCTGGCGCCGCTCCTGGCAAGGCGCTTGCGGCGTCTTGCGCGGCCATCTCAGCCGCCTGCTGGCGCTGGAAAGCTGGTACTACGCCCCGCTGCGCCGCCTATGGCGCACGCAGGGCCTGCCCGCCGTCGTCCACGTGCACGGTTGGGGCTGCGGCGAAGACCCACCCGGCGCCATCGCCTGGCTGCGCCAGTTTCCGGTGGCCGTCGTCTACACCGAACACAACAGCCCCGATCCCGCCATCCACACCCCCATCCCCGCTGCCCCCATGAACCGGGCCGATCTGCTGATCGCCGTTTCCGCCGCCGGCCGGCAAGGCCTGATCACAGTCGGCGGCGCCATCCCGCCCATCGCCGTCATTCCCTATCCGGTGACGCCGCTGCCCGTCCTGGCCTCCCCCGCCGCTGAAATTTTCACCATGACCTGCGTCGCCCGCCTGATGCCACAGAAGGGACATGCCGATCTCCTGCGCGCCTGCGCCCAACTCGTCGCCCAGGGCCTCGATCTGCGCCTGCTGCTGGCCGGCGACGGGCCGCTGCGTCAGGAATTGACCGCCCTGGCGGCTCAACTGCAGCTCACCAACCAGGTGCAGTTCCTGGGCGTCGTCCCTCATGCCGAACTGCCCGCCCTGCTGGCCCGTAGCGATCTGATCGTCCTCCCTTCCTATTGGGAGGGGATGCCCCTGGCGCTCATCGAAGCGTTGAGCGCCGGCAAGCCCATCGTCGCCAGCGCCGTTGGCGGCAATCCAGAAATCGTACATCACGGCGAAAACGGCCTGCTCGTTCCCCCCGGTGATGTGCCAGCCCTGGTCGCCGCCCTGCACCACATGGCACACCTGCCGCGACCCGAACGGCTGGCGTTTGGCGCCGCCAGCCGTCATCGTTTCCAAACCGGCGGTTTCGATACCGCCGCCGTTGCATCCAACACCATCGCCGCCTACCAACAGGCGCTGAACCTGGCGTCGTCGCGCCAATCTGCTGCGAGGATCGCATGATCTCGACCCAACGCAACTTCTTGTTCGTTCACATTCCCAAGACAGCCGGCAACTCGATCCAGAACATCCTGCTCCCTCACGCCGACGATCAACTGCTCATCGTGGACGACCGCAACGGTCTCGACCGCTTTGGCCTGGCGCACCCCGTCTACGACCTGCGCAAACATTCCCCGCTGCGCGACTACCAGGCCCAACTGCCGCCCGACCTCTTTGCCCATCTGCTCAAGTTCACCTGTGTGCGCAACCCCTGGGAACGTCTCATCTCGATGTATTTTTCCCCCCATCGCGGCCCCGTTGCCTGGGATCGCACCCGCTTCGTCACCCTGGTCAACAAACTGACGCCGGCGGCTCACTTCCTGGCCCTGCCCGGCGATCCGCCGGGGCGTTCCCCCTTCCAAAACGCGGACGTCATCCTGCGCCAGGAACGCCTCGGCGACGATTTTCGCGCCCTGTGCGAGCGGCTGCAGATCAGGCATGAACCGTTGCCGGTGCGCAATAAATCGGCGCACCAACACTACGCAACCTACTACGACCCCGAACTGATCGCTCTGGTGCGCGCCCGCTTCCGCGACGACATCGAGTTCTTCGGCTACGAGTTCGAACCGACGCCGCGCCCCGTCTCCTTTCTCTCACGTTGGTTCAAGCGCAGCTAAAGCCCGCCGTGCCCATCGTCTCTATTGTCATCCCCACCTACAACCGCTGCGACCTGCTGCCGCAGGCCATCGTCAGCGCGCTGACGCAGGCTACGCCCGAAGCATCCTTTGCCCTCCAGGTCATCGTCGTTGACGATGGCTCGACCGACGATACCCCCGCCCAACTGGCGCGCTGGACGGACGATCCCCGCGTGTGCGTCGTTCGCCAAACCAACCAGGGGCGCTCGGCGGCGCGCAATCACGGCGCCAGCCTGGCGCAGGGCGAGTTCCTCGCTTTCCTCGATTCGGACGACTACTACGCCCCCGGCGCCCTGGCCGCCCATCTGCACACCTTCCAGGCGCAGCCGGCCCTGGGCATGACCATCGGCGGCTACACCCTCGTCGCCGAGGACGGACTTGCACTGGAGACTCACGCTCCCTGGCAGACCAGTCATGATCTCAGCCCCGCTGCCTGGCTTTTCGACTGCGCCGCGCTGCCCGGTTCTGTCCTTCTGCGCCGCTCCTGGTTCACCCCCTTCGACCCTGCCTGCGAAATCAGCGAGGACTGGGACTTGTTCCTACGGCTGGCGGCGGACGGCTGCCGCATGGCCTGGACGCCGCAGGTCGTCTGTTTCTATCGCCAACATGCCGGCAGTTCGATCCGCCAGATCGCCCGTCACCGCCACGGCGCCGAGCGCACATTGGCCAAGTTCTTCGCCCGGCCAGATTTGCCGTCTGCCCTGGCCACTCAGCACGCCGCCGCCCACGCCTGGACGGGCGTCGTCTTTGCCCGCAGAGAACTGGTCGCCGGTCAAACCGATGACGCCATCGCTTCGCTGCGCGCCGCCTGCGCCGAAGACCCAACCCTGCTCGCCGCCCGGCGCCTGCACTTGCTCGAATTCCTGCTCACCCCGCCCTTGCCCGCCGCCGCGCCCACCTGGGCCGACCAGATCGCCCCCAGTCTAAGCCGCGCTCTGCCCATCGTCCGCCGTGACATGGCGCGCGCCCAGAGCCGCATCGCCATGCGCCAATTCTTCGCCGCTCGCGCCCGCCATGCCCACCGTGACGCCCGCCGTTTCCTCTGGCAAGGCCTCCGTCGCGACCCTCGCTGGCTCGCCAACCGCGGCGTCCTTTCGTTCCTCATTTCCCCCCTGTATCGCCCAGCGCATTCGGCGCTCTCCGCGTCGCCCCCCCGCACCGACAAATTCATTTGGCGCTCCGCCACCCCCCTTGTGCCGCCAAATTCACTCGATCCCGCACCACCCGACCCAACCGGCGCTCCCCTCATCAGCATCATCCTTCCCACCCTCAACGGCAGTCGCTACATCGCCGAATCGCTGCGCAGTTGCCTGGCGCAAACCTACCCCCACTTCGAACTGATCGTCGTGGACGGCGGCAGCACCGACGGTGTGCTCGACATCGTGCGCAGCTTCGACGACCCGCGCATCCGCATTGAACATCAAGGCGCCAATCGCGACAAGTTGCCCGGCGCGCTCAATGTCGGCTTTGCCGCCGCCCGTGGCGATTTCTTCACCTGGACGCAGGACGACGACCTCTACACCCCGGACGCCCTCGCCGTCATGCTCGGCCATCTGCAAACCCACCCAGAGACTGGCCTGGTCTACACCGGCTACTGGCGCATTGACGCCCAGGGCAAGATCATCGGCGAATCGGAACTGCATCAACCGGACGACCTTTGGTGGACGAACGCCGTCGGCCACTGTTTTCTTTACCGGCGCACCGTGGCGCAGCGCGCCGGCCCCTATGACGTGACCTACTACATGGCCGAGGATTTGGAATTCTGGCTGCGTCTCTATCGGCTGGCCCCCGTCGCCCGACTGCCGGGTCGTCATTTCTACCACCGCCTGCACGACGACAGCCTCACCATGAAACAATACGGTCGCTATTTCGCCCTGCGTGTCGCCGCCCACGCCCGGCGCACCGTCCTGGGCCTGAGCTGGCGCCGCTACCAGGCACAGGTCGCCGCCGCCTACATCGAAGAAGCCTTTGCCGCCCACGCCCAGCGCGACGCCGCGCGCGTCCGGCGCTCTCTGGCCAATGGCCTCTGGCGCAACCCCGCCTGGCTCCGCAACCGCGGCGTCTGGGGCATCGCCCGCCAGGCCCTGCTCGCCCGCCCCGCCAAGCCCCTCGCCGAGTGAATCTTTCGATCATCCACCCCCACAAGGCACCAACCACGTGATATTCTGGCGTTTTCAAGTTCGTCGCTTCGTCCTCCTCTTCGAAGGACGCACCGGCAGCACCTACTTCATGGAGGCGCTGGCGCAGCACCCGCACATCGAAGCCCGGGGTGAAATGCTCGACCCCCTCCTGGCGCAGGGCGCCGCAGCCCAACTCGCCTGGACACGCCGCTATCTCACGCCGCCCTGGCGCGGCCCCCACAAAGCGATCGGCTTCAAGACCAAACTGCGCGCCGTACTCGATCCGCTGCAGTTCGCCGACCTCCTGCGCCGCCACCGCGTGTTCGTCATCCACATGCAGCGCCGCAACCGCATCAAATCGGTCATCTCCACCTTCCGCGTCATGCAACTCAACGCCCAGAAGAACGACACCGACCGCCAACGCCCCGCCGAACGTTTCAACATCTATGCGCCCGATCAGCGCCCTCCACCCCTGCCCGTGGACATCGCCAAATTCCGCGAAATCCTTCAACAGCGCACACAGCGCGAACAAGCCCTCGCCGCCTACATCGCCGACCTGCGCCGGCCTACCCTCGATCTCTTCTACGAAGACCTGATGCTGACACCCACCCGCACCTTCGACCAGGTGTTCGACTTCCTCGCCGTCCCCAGTCACCCCGTCAGCGGCCAGGCCATCAAACTGACCAGCGACGACCTGCGCCATGTCGTGCTCAACTTCGACGAACTGCGCAGCGCATTCACCGGCACCCCCTACCTGTCCATGTTCGACGAGGTCCTGACAACGCCCGCCGAGCCGCCAACACCTGCCGCCGCGGGCACCGCCGCATGACCAGCCCGGTCTTGTGGGCGCGCGGCGGCCCGTTGACCTCCTGGCTCGCCAGCCGCTGGCCTGCGGCGCAGCCGCCCATCCTCCTCCTCTCCTACCCGCGCAGCGGCTCTAGCTGGCTCGGTGAAACATTGGGACACGCCTCCAACGCCATGTACCTGCGCGAACCGATCAACCTCAGCTATCAAGCGCAGGGGGGCCGCGGCAGCGTCTTCACCGTGGACACCGCCCAACCGCCGCCTGCCTATCGGCGCGCCGCCCAACACGCCTTCACCGCCATCCCCACCTTCGATCCTGGCGTCGTGCGCTGGCCCGCCCAATGGCGCCTGGCGCAGCGTGCACAGCGCCGCGTCGTCATCAAAGAGGTCAACCCGGCCGCCTGCGCCTGGTTCATCGCCGCCTTTCGCCCGCGCATCGTCTTCCTGATGCGTCACCCGGCCGCCGTCGCCCTCAGCTACCGCCGCATGGGCTGGCAGCAATTCCCAACCCTCGAACAGTGGCGCAAACACGGCCTACGTCAGGGCAGCACCCTGCACACCGCCCTCACCGCCCTCAGCGCCTATCCCGATCACCGCCTGGTGCGCTACGAAGATGTCTGCCGCGATCCCCTGGCCACATTTCAGACGCTCTTCGACTTTTGCAGCCTGACCTGGGATGCCCAGAGCGTGCAGTTCATCCAAACCCATACGACGCACAGCGATGACGCCCCTGGCGGCACGGCCCGTCGCAGCCAACTCATGCCCGACGCCTGGCGCAGCCACATCGGCCCCAACGAACTGGCCGCGCTGCACGACGGTTTTGCAGCCGCCCAACTGCCCCACTACGCCGACGCCGGCGACTGGTCGCTGGCATGACCACCATCAGCGTCATCGTTCCCGCCTACAACCAGGGGCAATATCTCCAAACCGCCCTCGCCAGCGCCCTGGCGCAGGAGACGCCGCCCGACCAAATCATCGTCATTGACGACGGCTCCACCGATGACACCGCCGCCGTCACCGCCCAGTTTGGCACCGCCGTCGAACTGATCCGCCAACCCAACTCTGGCCTGGCCGCCGCCCGCAACCGCGGCCTGGCCGCCGCCCAGGCCGACTGGATCGCCTTCCTCGACGCCGACGACTACTGGCCGCCCGACTATCTGCGCCGGCTGCAACCCCTCCTGCGTCAAAACCCCCAGGCCGCCCTGATTGGCGCCTCCTGGCAGTACGTGGACGCCGCCGGCGCCCTCCTGCCGCAGCGCGTGACCCCCCCGCCTGGCGACGCCCGCACGCTGGCCGCCCTGCTCACCTGGCGTAACTGGCTCGCCCCTTCCGGCGTCCTGGCCCGCCGCGCCGCCGTCGAACTCGCCGGCCGCTTCGACGCCGGCCTCGCCGGCTGCGCCGACTGGGATCTCTGGCTGCGCCTGCTGCCCTTCGGCGCCCTCGTCAGCGCGCCCGACGTCAGCATCTTCTACCGCACGCACGCCGCAAACATGTCCGACAACATCGCAAAGATGGAAAATGAGCGCCTGACCGTCCACCGCAAGTTCTGGGGACTACACCCCGATCTCGCGCTGACCGCCTGGCCGCCCCCTGCGCGCCGCGCCGCCGCCTACACCTGCTTCGTTTCGGCGCTCGCCTTTCTGCGCCGCGCCGACTCCTCACAGCAGGCGCAGGCCCGTCTGCACCAGGCCACGGCGCTCTGGCCCGCCCTGCTCGAACTCGACGAATTCGCCTACGAACTGGCCGCCGCCGGCCAGCCGCGCGGCTGGCGCGGCATCTTCACACCGCACGACCTGCAACACGCCGCCCAGTTCCTGCATACCCTGTTGTTCGAACAGCTTCCGCTCGTCAGCCCCCAGGCCCGCGCACGCGCCTGGGGGCGCAGCGCCGCCGTCCTCGCCCGCCTGGCCGTGCAGACCGGCGACCGGTCTCGCGCCCGCGCCTGGGCCTGGACCGCCCTGCGTCAGGGCGCTCCCCCCGTCAAAGCTGGCGCCCTGCGCACCCTCCTGGCCTCCGTAGCCTGAAACCATGAAACTGCTCTTTCTCACCAACGGCTTCCCCCCACGTCACACCGCCGGCACCGAAAACTACACCGCCGGCGTCGCCCATGCGCTGGCGCAGGCCGGACACCAGGTACAGGTCATCTGCATCGGTGATTGGGACCGCGGGTCGCAGCCCCTCAACGGCCTGACCCAGACCGAGGACCCAGGTGACGGCGTCGTTGTCACCCGGCTCGATGTCAACTGGCAGGCCGGTCCCGACCCCAACCGTTACCTGTACGACAATCCCCTCATCGCCGCTCAGGTCGCCGCCCTGCTCGACGCCGCTCGGCCCGACCTGGTGCACATCACCTCCTGCGCCACGCTGTCGGCCAGCGTCATTCGCACCGTCGCTGCCCGCCGTCTGCCGCTCATCGTCACCCTGACCGATTTCTGGTTCATCTGCCCCCGCATCACCCTCCTGCACGCCAGCGGCGCCGTCTGCAGCGGACGCAAGACCCCCTGGCAGTGCCTGACCTGTCTACTTTGGCATGAAAAGGCCTACCGCCTGCCCTCCAGAGTCCTACCCGCGCCGCTGCTGCGCCCGCTGCTCACCTGGTGCAGCCGGCAGCCCTGGCTTTCGCGCCTGCGCGGCCTGCGTGGCCTGGCGCTCGACATGGCCAACCGCCAGGCCACCTTGCCGCCCCTCCTGGCCCAGGCCGACTGTCTGATCTCCCCGTCGCACTTCCTGGCCGCTGTTCACCAATCCTGCGGCGTTCGGGCGCCCTTCCAGATCGTCGAACATGGCCATGACCTGGGCTGGACCGCCCACCTCACCCCGCGCCCCGCCCACCAGCGCCCCCTGGTCATCGGCTTCGTTGGCCAGATTGCCCCCGTCAAAGGCGTGCACATCCTCATCGAAGCAGCCGCGCGCTTGCCCGACCCAGGCGCAGTGCGCATCGAAATCTGGGGAGACCTGGACAAGATCCCAGCCTACCGGGCGCAGTTGCAGGCGCTGGCCGCGCCCCTGCCCCACATCGAATTTCATGGGCGCTTCGAACGGGCGCAGATCGCCGCCGTCTTCAGTCGCTTCACGGCGCTCGCCGTCCCCTCCCTCTGGTACGAAAACAACCCCCTGGTCATTCAAGAGGCCTTCGCCGCCGGCGTTCCTGTCATCGCCAGCGCCCAGGGCGGCATGGCCGAATTCGTCGCCCACGAGCGCAGCGGCCTGCTCTTTGCGCCGGGCCAGCCCGCCGCCCTGGCTGCCGCCATCCAGCGCCTGCAGCAAGAGCCTGACCTGCTGCCCCGCCTGCGCCGCGGCCTGCCCGCCGTCAAAACCGTCGAGGCCGAGGTGCAAGAGCTGCTCGCCATCTATCAGCGCGTCAGGCAACAGAAGGCATGAACCCATACCGCATCGCCGTCATCGTCCTGACCTGGAACAGCGCCCGCAAGGCGCCGGCCACGCTCGACGCCCTGCTCGCCTCCGACTACCCGGCCCTGCAGATCATCGTCGTGGACAACGGCTCTCAAGACGACACCCTCGGCCGGCTGCGCGCTTATATCCCCATCCTGACCCTGGTCGCCCACGGCCGTAACGCCGGTTTCTGCGGCGGAAACAACATCGGCCTGCGCCTGGCCCTGGCCCAATCCGGTGCACGCCGGGTGGACGCCGCCCTGCTGCTCAACGACGACGCCATCGTCGCCCCCGACACCCTTTCGCGCCTGGCCGACGCCAGTCGCCGCAGCGCCCGCGGCGGCCTGTTTGGCCCCAAGGTGCTGATCGCCAACCCACCCGTCCCCACCACCGCACCCACCCTGCTCTCGGCCGGCGGAGACCTGCGCCACGGCTGGCAGGCCTGGCAGCGCGGCCTGGGCGAAACCGATCAGGGCCAGTACGACAGCCAAACCCAGGTTGACTTCCTCTCTGGCTGCGCCCTGCTCGCCACCCGCAATTTTCTCGAAACCGTCGGCCTGCTCGACGAACGCTATTTCATGTACTACGAAGATGTAGACTGGAGCTGGCGCGCCCGGCAGGCCGGTTTTGCCGTGGATTGGCTTGCCCAGGCCCACGTCTGGCACCCCGACACCCGCGCCCGCGCCGATAGCCCCGCCCTCGACTATTACCTCACGCGCAACAGTCTGCTGTTTGCCAAAAAACGCGGTCTCGGCTATCCTATCCAGGCTGCGATGACTCTGGGCTACCTGCGCACGATTCTGAGTTGGACGCTGCGCCCGCGTTGGCGGCATCTCCAGGCGCACCGTCACGCCAAAGCCGCCGCCTTGCGCGATTTCTGGCGCGGCCGCAGTGGCCCCTGGTTGCAGGCATAATTGCAGGCATAACATGAAGCGACGCCAGCCAATTCTGATCACCGGTTCGCACCGGGCCGGCACCACCTGGGTGGGCCGTATGCTAACCCGCTTTCCCTACAGCGCCTACATTGGCGAGGCCTTCAACCCCAACAGCCGCCTGCTGCCGGCGCACCTGCTCACCCACTGGTACACCTACGTCACCGCCAGCAGCGCCGATCTGTACGTCGAACCGGTGCGCCGTTTGCTCACCTACCGCTTCGCCTGGCCTGACCGCCACGGTTGGCGCCGTTTCACCCCCGGTCGCCTGTCGCTCTATCGCCTGCTGCACGCCGTCTGCGGGCTGCCCCGGCCCATTCTCAAAGACCCCACGGCGCTCATGTCGGCCGCCTGGCTCTCGACCGCTTTCGACATGGACGTCGTCTGCCTGGTGCGTCACCCGGCAGCGTTCGTTGCCAGCTTGCGCCAGGCGCATTGGTTCTTCAATTTCAGGTCATTCGCCGCCCAACCGGCGCTCATGAACGACTACTTGCGGCCCTTTGCCGCCCAGATCGAACAGCCGCCGCAGGGCTTCGTCAGGAAGGCAGCACTGCTCTGGACATGCCTCAACCATGTCGTGACCCAGGCCGTCGCCCAACACCCCACCTGGATCTGCCTGCGGCTCGAAGACATCGCCGCCGATCCACAGACGGCCTTTGCCGATCTCTACCGACGGCTCGGCCTGCCCTGGAACGCCAGCGCGCGGCGCCTGGTGGAGCGTCACTCTCGCGGCGACAATCCCGTGGAAGCGCCCCGTCACGACCCGCACCTGATCCAGCGCCACAGCCAGGCCGCCGCACAGGCCTGGCGCAGCAAACTGACCGCCGAAGAAATCGCACTCATTCGCGCCGCCACCGCCGAGGTCGCACAGCACTATTATGACGACGACGATTGGTGATCCCTCCATCTCGCTGCCCGGCGCCCCTGCGCCCACAGTCAGCGTCATCACCCCCACCTTCGATCGGCCGGCTGCCGTCGCCCGCCTGTTGGCCAGCCTCGCCTGCCAAACCCTCGCGCCGACCCTTTTCGAGGTAATCCTCATTGACGACGGTTCGACCGCCGATCTGACCGCCGCCCTCGCCCCCTCCGATCCCTACCCCTTCCCCTGGCGCTGTGTGCGCCAGACCAACCAGGGGCCAACCGCCGCCCGCAACCACGGCGCCGCCCTCAGCCAGGCCGCCGTGCTCATCTTCATTGACGACGACATGACCCTCCACCCCGACGCCCTGCGCCAACTCGCCCAACGCTGCCAGCGCCGCCCCGGCATCGTCTGGCTCGGAACCCTCCTCGATCCCGGCCAACCGCCGCCCATCCCCCCTCCCCCCGATTTTCCCATCAATTTCATCCTCTGCAAGACCGGTCTCCTGGCCATCAACCGCCATGAGTTCTTCGACCTGGACCAGTTCCAGGACCCCACCGGCGGCTGGCCCAACTGGGACGACGTAGATTTCGGCTATCGCGCCCACCTCGCCGGCTACGCCATCTGGCAGTGCGGCGCCGCCCTGGCCGAACACTGGGACTACGCCGGTCATGACCTGGACGCCGCCTGTGCCCGCTGGCGCCGCGCCAGCCGCTCCGCCGTGCGTCTTTTCCAACGCCATCCCGCCCTGCAGACCCGCCTCCCCATGTTCGCCGATAAAACCCCCATCGCCTGGCGCACCGACCCGCCGCCGCTCATCTTGCGCAAACTCACCCGCCGGCTCGCCTCCCACCCCTGGGCGCTGCGCGGCCTCCGTCAGGCCGAACGCCTGACCCCCGTTCCCGCCCTGCGCCAGACCCTGCGCCGCTGGCTCATCGGCGGTCATATCTACCGCGGCTTTCAGGATGGGTTGCGCGACTCCCATCCAGCCGGCGCATCTGGCCCGACCGCATCCACATCCACCCCCGCCCCTGGCCAACCCGTCGAGGTGTTGCCATGAACCTGTCTGTCTCACGCTCACACTCGCGCCCGTCGCCGCAACCGGCCCCCGCCCCCACCCGCCCCTGGCACGATCATCAGTTTTGGCTGCGCACCTGCATCGTCCTGGTCGTCTGTGCCGCCAGCGCCATCCTGGCCCCCCTCGCCCCCCTGCCCACCTTGATCGGTCTGGCCGGCGTCGTTGGCCTGCTCGCCATGACCTGGCAGCCCGCCCTCGGACTCGCCGGCCTCATCGCCGCCTCCTTCATCGTTCCCTTCGAGATCGGCACCGGCACCGGCAGCAGCCTCAACGCCCCCATCCTGCTCCTGCCCGGCCTCGTCGCCTTCTGGGCGCTCGACGCCATCGCCCGCCGCCGCCGCATCCGCGTCCTCTCCTCACGTGTCATCCTGGCCGCCGCCGCCCTCAGCGCCAGCGCCATTCTCGCCTTTGGCGTCGGTCAGCTCAACTGGGTCGCCCTGGCGCAGCCCGCCCCCATCACCGCACAGATCGGCGGTCTGGCCCTCTTTCTTCTCTCCACCGCCGCCCTGCTGCTTGCCGCCTACCAGATCAAAGACTCCCGCCTGTTGCAGTGGCTTGTCTGGCTCTATCTAGCCATCGCCGCCTACTACCTGCTGCGCCGCGTCGGCCCCTCCCTCCTGCGCTTAGTGCCCGTCCGCCTGACCGAAGGCAGTACAGACTCCCTCTTCTACGTCTGGACCGCCGTCCTCGCCGGCAGCCAGGCCCTTTTCAACACCAGATTGCGCTGGTGGCTGCGCATCCCCCTCGCCGCCCTCACCGCCCTCGTCCTGCTCGTCGGCCTCGTCCTCGGTCGTGACTGGTCCTCCGGCTGGCTGCCCACCCTCGTCGGCCTCGTCGTCATGCTCTGGACCGCCTACCCCCGCCTCGGCGCCCTCGTCGCCATCCCCACCGCCATCGTCGCCTTTTACTTCTACACCGACGTCTCCGCCGCTCTCCTGGCCGGCAACGAATATAGCCTCCTCACCCGCGCCGAAGCCTGGCACATCCTGGCCGAACTAATCTCCATCAACCCCGTCACCGGCCTCGGCCCCGCCAACTACTACTGGTACACCCCCCTCTACGCCATCCTCGGCTACAACATCGAGTTCAACAGTCACAACAACTACGTTGACATCATCGCCCAGACCGGCCTCCTCGGCCTGGCCGCCTTCGCCTGGCTCGCCGCCGAAATCGCCCTGCTCGCCTGGCGCCTGCGCCGCACCGTCGCCCCCGGTTTCGAGCGCGCCTACGTCTACGGCGCCCTCGGCGGCCTCGCCGGCATGTTGGCCTCCGGCATGTTGGGCGACTGGATCATCCCCTTCGTCTACAACATCGGCCTCAGCGGTTTTCGCACCAGCGTCCTGGCCTGGGTCTTTCTCGGCGGCCTGGTTGCCCTTGATTTCATCCAACAGCGCCGCCACGCCCTACCGTCGCCCACGCCATGATTCTCTCCGTCATCGTCGTCAACTGGAACACGCAAGACCTCCTGGTCGCCTGTCTGCGCTCCCTGGCCGCCTTTTCTCTCGCCGCCGCTGATGCCCAGGCCGCCGTCGAAATCATCGTCGTGGACAACGCCTCCACCGACGGCAGCCCCGCTCGCGTGCGCCGCGATTTTCCCCACGTCCGCCTGATCGAAAACCCCCACAATCTCGGCTTTGCCGCCGCCAACAACCTGGGCATCCAGGCCAGCCGCGGCGAATTCGTCCTCCTGCTCAACAGCGACGCCGCCGTCACCCCCGACGCTCTGACCAACCTGGTGCAATTCATGCAGCAGTGCCCACCCGCCGGCCTGGCCGGGCCGCGGCTCATCAACCCCGACGGCAGCTTTCAAGCCTCCTTCGCCGCCTTTCCCACCCTGACCAGCGAACTGCTGCTCGCCACCCGCCTGGCGCGCTGGGTCATCGGCCCCTATGCGCCCAGCCCCACCCCCCGTGTTCGTAGTGGGCGCTTTAGCGCCTCTTTTATCGAAGCCGCCCGCCCCGTAGACTGGATCGCCGGCGCCGCCATGCTCGCACGCCGCCGCGCCATCGAACAGGTCGGCGGCCTCGACGAAGGCTATTTCATGTACAGCGAAGAAACCGACTGGTGCTGGCGCTTCTGGCGTCACGGCTGGCAGGTCTGGTACCTGCCCCACGTCGCCGTCGTTCACCACGGCGGCGCCAGCACCCGCCAACGTCCCGCCGCCAGCTACGCCCAACTCTACGCCAGCAAAGTGCGCTTCTTCACCCGCGCCTACGGCGCACAGGCCGGCCAACGCCTGCGCCGCCTCTTGACCACCGTCGCCGCCGCTCGCCTGACCCTTTGGCGCGGGCTGCGCCTCATCGCCCCCTCCCCCGCCCGTGCCGCCGCCCTCGACCAACACCTGCAGCGCGAACAGAGCCTCCTGGCGCAACTACGACAGCTCGAAGAGATCGTCCCATGACCGACACCGAGACGCTTCACCATCTTCTACAGCACCGGGCGCAAACCCAGAGCGACCGCCTGGCCTACGTCTTTCTGCACGAAGGCGAAACTCCCGCCGCCCAGTTTACCTACGGCCAACTCGACCGCGCCGCCCGTCACATCGCCGCCCATCTCAATCAAACCGTGGCGACCGGCGCACGCGTCCTCCTGCTCTACCCCGCCGGCCTCGAATTTCTCGCCGCCTTCATGGGCTGCCTCTACGCCGGCGTCATCGCCGTGCCCGCCCCCCTCCTCGGCACGCTCACCCTCAAGAACGCCCTCTCCCGCCTGCAAGCCATCGTGGCCAACGCCCAGGCCAGCGCCATTTTGACCCTGGAGCGCATCGTTGGTCAAACCGCCGCCGCTTCCGACGAACTCGCCGTCCTGGGCGCCCTCCCCTGGCTCCCTTCCGATGCCCTCCCTTCCCTCGACCTCGCCGCCATCGCCGATCCCCTACCCCCCGCTGACCCCGCCGCCATCGCCTATCTCCAATACACCTCCGGCTCCACATCCACCCCCAAAGGCGTCATGGTGACCCACGACAATCTCTGGCGCCAGTGCCGCAGCGACGAACATGCAATCGCCTATTCCCCCGACAGTGTCGCCGTCACCTGGCTTCCCCACCACCACGACTTTGGCCTCATCAACGGCCTTCTGCAGCCCCTCTTTTCCGGCTGCCTCTGCTACCAGATGTCCCCCACAGTCTTCCTCAAACGCCCCCTGCGCTGGCTGCAGGCCATCAGCCGCTACGGCGGCACCCACGCCGGCGCCCCCAACTTCGCCTATGAACTGCTCACCCACAAGGCCGCCCAGGAACAAGACCTGACCCTCGACCTGCACACCTGGCGCAACGTTTTTTGCGGCGCCGAGCCGATCCGCTGGCAAACCCAAATTCGTTTCGCCCAAACCTATGCCCCTTTCGGCCTCGATCCCGCCGCCCTCCGTTTCGCCTACGGCATGGCCGAAGCCACCCTTGCCGTCACCATTCGCACCTCCACCCGCCCCATGCGCATGTTGGCCGTGGATGCCGCCGCCCTCAGCCGCCGCCAAGTCGTTCTCAGCCAGGCGCCAGACGCCCTGCAGATCGCCTGCTGCGGCTCGCTCATCGAGGAGATGCAGGTCGTCATCGTTGATCCAGAAACCCACCAACCTTGCCCTCCCGGCGCCGTCGGCGAAATCTGGATCGCCGGCAGCAGCGTCACCGCCGGCTACTGGAACCGCCCCACCGAAACCGCCGCCACTTTTCACGCCCGCCTCGCCGGCTCGCACGCCGGCCCCTTCCTGCGCAGCGGCGACCTCGGCTTTCTGCACGACGACGAACTCTTCATCGCCGGCCGCCTCAAAGACATCATCATCGTGCGCGGCCAAAACTACTACCCCCAAGACATCGAATGGGCCGCCCAACGCAGTCACCCTCTCCTGCGTCCTGATGGCGGCGCCGCCATCGCCATTGAGATCGAAGCCGGCAGTAGCGAACAACTCGCCCTCGTCCACGAAGTCGAACGCGGCTTCGATCCCGCTCGCGACCAGGACGACGTCATCCAGGCCATTCGCCGCGCCATCGCCCAACAGTTCGGCGTCGCCATCCACGCCATCGCCCTCATCAAGCGCGGCATGATCCCTAAGACCTCCAGCGGCAAGATTCAGCGTCACGCCGCCCGCCAGGCCTATCTAAACGGCGCTCTCGACGGCTTCATCACCGCCTGGGCACTGGCACAAGAAGAGAGCGCATCGCACCTGCAGAGCGCAGCTCCCGGCGCAGATGAGCCGTACAACGCATCCGTTCGTAGTGCGCACTTCAGTGCGCCGCGTGCGCCCCTGCAGAGCGCAGCTCCCGGCGCAGATGAGCCGTACAACGCATCCGTTCGTAGTGCGCACTTCAGTGCGCCGCGTGCGCCCCTGCAGAGCGCAGCTCCCGGCGCAGATGAGCCGTACAACGCACCCGTTCGTAGTGCGCACTTCAGTGCGCCGCGTTCGCACCTGCAGAGCGCAGCTCCCGGCGCAGATGAGCCGTACAACGCACCCGTTCGTAGT
>CAZOLV010000003.1:84075-121766 GCA_964580725.1 uncultured Anaerolineae bacterium
CCTGCAGAGCGCAGCTCCCGGCGCAGATGAGCCGTACAACGCACCCGTTCGTAGTGCGCACTTCAGTGCGCCTCTCGAACAGCAACTGCTCGACATCTTCCGCACGGCGCTCAAACTCCCCCCCACCGCCCCCCTCGGCATCGAAGACAACTTCTTTGCCCGCGGCGGCGATTCTCTTGGCGTCATGGAAGTCAACCTGCTCATCGAAAATCGCTTTGGCCCCGATTCCCCCCTGCTCGACGCCGTCATGGCCCAACTCGACAACCTCACCGTCGCTCGCCTGGCCCAGACCCTGCGCCCACCCCCTGTGGCATCATCCCACGAAGCCGCGCCGCGCCACGAAGCCCTCACCCCCCCTGCCCCGTCAGACCGTCCCGACCGCCGCCCCCTCGACCCGCGCCGTCAACTCACCCACGCCGGGCGCCGCCTTGCCCATGCCATCCTGCCCTACGGCCCCGGCAACGCCTACCTGGCCTGGCTCTGCACACAACCCTGGGCGCAAAACGCCTTCTTCCACCGCCAGGTCGCCCTCCTGCACCGCGTTCTCGCCGCCCTTGGCCAGACAGACCGCCAGGACGAGGTCGTGCCCCACAGCCTCGCCTGCAACACCTGGTCGCACTGGCGCCTCAACCGCCTGCTCGACGCTCCCCCCGCCCAGTTCGACCGCTGGGTCTCCGTCCACGGTTTCGATCGTCTCACCGATGCCCACGCCGCCGGACGCGGCGTCATCCTCCTGCACGCCCATTCCGTCTACAACGTCCTGCCCATGGCCGTCCTGCAGCGCCGTGGCCTCACCGATGCCGCCCTCCTCGGCGGCAAACAACGCCTGCACGAACTCAACCTGGGCAACCTCGCCCTCTTCGAGACCGCTCGCTTTGAGGAAGGCGCCAACGCCGGCCAGACCGCCCGCTTCGCCCGCCAACTGCTCGAAGCTCATCGCACCCTCGCCCGCGGCGGCATCTTTCACGTCGCCGCCGACGGCTACCAGGCGCCGCGCAGCATCCCCGCCCCCTTCCACGGCCGTCGCCGCCACTTTGGCCTCGGCTTTGCCGAAACAGCCCTCAACACCGGCGCCATCCCCATCCCCATCTTCGTCTCCCTGCAACTCGACGGTCACGTCGCCATCCACTTCGACGCCCCCCTCACCCCCACCCCCGGCCCCCGCCCTGCCCAGGTCGAAGACCTCGTCCTCCAGTACGCCGCCCGCTTCACCGCTTACTGGGCCGACCATCTCGCCAACATGCGCTGGCGTCACCTCGTCAAATTCCTCGCCCTCCCCCCTTGGGACGCACCCGCGCCATGACCTGCGACCTCTCCATCATCATCGTCAACTGGAACGGCGGTCAGGTTCTCGCCAACTGTCTCGCCTCCCTCCCCGCCGCCCTTGGCCAACTCCACGCCGAAGTCTGGATCGTTGACAACGCCTCCCACGACGACAGCCTCGCCCACGCCGCCCGCGTCTACCCCCAGGCCCATGTCATCCGCAACGCCGCCAACCTCGGTTTCGCCGCCGCCAACAATCAGGCCGCCGCTCACGCCAACGGGCGCTACCTCCTCCTCCTCAACCCCGACACCCAGACGCCCCCCGCCGCCCTCGCCCATCTCGTCGCCTACGCCGACGCCCACCCCGCCATCGGCGCCCTGGGCCCCCAACTACGCAACCCCGACGGCAGCTTGCAACGCTCCTGCTGGCCCACCTTCCCCGGCCTGCGCATGGCTCTCACCGACGCCCTCTACCTGTGGAAACTTCCCTGGCTTCCCTGGGTCAGGCGCAGCGAATACTCCCCTGCCCAACTCACCGCCCCCCGCCCCGTCGCCCACCTTCTGGGCGCATGTCTTCTCATCCCCCGTCGCGCCTGGGACGCCATCGGCCCCCTCGACGATCGCTTCTTCCTCTTCCTCGAAGAAACCGACTGGTGCCGCCGCGCCGGCCAGGCCGGCTGGCAAATCGTCTACCACCCCCATATCTGGCTCGCCCATCTTGGCCAGCACGCCATGCGCCAGGCTCCCCCAAACAACCTGCCGCACCTCTATCGCAGCTACACGCACTTTTGCCGCCAACAGGGCGCCGGCCGCCTCCGCATCCTCGCCCTCAAGGCCATCTTCGTCCTCGCCATCGGTATCCGCCTGATCCTCTGGAGTCTGCGCTGGCTGCATGTTTCCGCCGCAGCGCGCCGCGAAGCCCCGACCGCCCAACGCACCCAGGCCCAGGCTATGCTCACCGGCTACTGGCGCGTCCTGCGCCTTCTACCAACACTCTAATGCGCATCCTCTTCCTGACCCAAATCCTCCCCTTCCCTCTCGATTCCGGCGCCAAAGTGCGCGCCTACTACACCCTGCGCTGGCTCGCTCCTCGCCATGCCGTCACCCTCGTTTCCTTCACCCGCCCCACCGACTCCCCTGCAGCCCTCGCCCATTTGCGCACCTTCTGCTTTTGCCAGGAAATCATCACCCTTCCCCTCTCGCGCAACCCCCTGGCCGAAGTGATCAGTCTGGCCGGTAGTCTGCTCTCTCGCCAGCCCTACACCATTTTGCGCGATCAACGACGCGCCATGCACCGCCAACTCCAGGCCCTCGTTCAGAGAGAACGCTTCGACGCCATCTACGCCGACCAACTCGCCATGGCCCCCTACGCCCTTCACGCCGCCCAGTCCGCCCCCCGCCCCCCCCTGCTCGTGCTCGACGCCCACAACGCCTACTACCTGATCCCCCAACGCCTCGCCCCCGCCGCCCCCCACCTCCCCCTGCGCCTCTTTCTCCAGCGCGAAGCCCGCCTCATTGCCCGCTACGAGGCCGGCGCCTACCCCCGCTTCCACCACCTGCTCACCGTTGCCCCCGCCGACCGCGCCGCCATCGAAACACTGCTGCCCCCCACTCCCCCGCCCCACATCCACACCATGCCCATCTGCGTCGCCGCCGACGCCCCCCCTCTTGCCCGCCACCCGGCCCCCAATGCCCTGCTCCTGCTCGGCGGCCTGCACTGGCCACCCAACGCCGACGGCGCCCGCTGGTTCCTGCGTCACGTCTGGCCCCTCATCCGCCAACAGGCGCCCGCCGCCCGCCTCTTCATCGTCGGCGCCCGCCCCCCCGCCGACATTCAGGCCGCCGCCACCGACCCGATCCCCACCCACCCCGATCAGGCCCCCCCCGCCTCCGTCACCGTTGCTGGCTACGCCCACGACCTGCGCCCCTTCCTCGAAGCCGCCGCCGCCCTGATCGTCCCCCTCCGCTCCGGCGGCGGCATGCGCGTCAAAATCATCGAAGCCATGCAATGGGGACTCCCCATCGTCAGCACCACCATCGGCTGCGAAGGCATCGAAGCCCTCCCCGATCATGACATCCTCATCGCCGATGACCCCCCCGCCCTCGCCCAGGCCGCCCTCCGCCTTCTCCAAGACCCCACCCTGGGCCGCCAACTCGCCGCCAACGCCCGCCGCCTGCTCGCCGCCCGCTACGACTGGCAACGCACATATACCCTGCTCGACACCATCCTACCCCCCGCCCCACCCGACATCCCCCACCAACCACTGGTACCCTGACGCCATGACCACCCATACCCAACGTCGCCTCTTTTGGGGCATTCTGGCCGCCTCCCTGTTCCTGCGTCTCGCCGCCGTCGCCGTCATGGGCAACCAGGTCGAGGCGCTCCCCGGCATCGTAGATCAGATTTCGTATCACACCCTGGCCCAACGCCTGCTCGACGGCCACGGCTTCACCATGCCCACCGACTGGTGGCCCATCACCCGCGCCAACGCCCCCACCGCCCACTGGTCGTATCTCTACACCCTCTACCTGGCCGCCTGCTACGCCATCTTCGGCGTCACCCCCCTCGCCGCACGTCTTCTGCAAGCCATCGCTGTCGGTCTGCTTTGGCCCTGGCTCGCCCTGCGCATCGGCCATCGCCTTGGCGGCGCACCCCTCGGCCTGACCGCCGCCGCCTGGTCAGCCCTTTACGGCTATTTCGCCTACTACAGCGCCGCCCTCATGACCGAGGCTTTCTACATCACCGCCATCCTCTGGACGCTCGACTGCGCCCTTACCCTCGCCCACACCGACCGCCGCCCATTCCGCTGGGCGTTGCTCGGTCTCGCCATCGGCCTGACGTTGCTATTGCGCCAGGTCTTCTTGCTCTTCGTCCCCTTCATCTTCCTCTGGCTCTGGTTCGCCGCCAACCGCACGCCCGGACTCGACCAGCGCCAGCCCTCCTCTGCGCTCAGACCTGGTCTCTCGTTTCTGGCTGGTCTTCTGCTGGCGCTGACCATCATCACCCTGCTGATCCTGCCCTGGACCATGCACAACCAGCGGGTCTTCGGACGCTTCGTCCTGCTCAACACCAACGCCGGCTACGCCTTCTTCTGGGCCAACCACCCCATCTACGGAACTCGTTTCGTCGCCATCCTGCCCGGCAAAGCGCCCTACCAGCGCCTCATCCCCGCCGAACTGCGCTCGCTCGACGAAGCTGCCCTCGATGCCGCCCTCCTGCGCCGCGGCCTAGACTTCGTTCTGCAAGACCCCGGACGCTACCTGCTCCTTTCGCTCAGTCGAATTCGTACATTTTTCATGTTTTGGCCTGAATCTGAATCCAGCTTCCTGAGTAATCTTGTACGTGTGCTATCATTTGGCATAGCGTTGCCCTGGATCATCGCAGGTTTCTGGCTATCCCGCCGTGACTGGCGACGCTGGTCATTATTATGGCTTTTCGTCCTGGTGTACACCGTGGTTCACCTGCTCTCATGGGCCTTGATTCGCTACCGGCTTCCCGTGGATGCCGTCTTGTTGATCTTTGCCGGCCACGCCGTTACGCGTCTCTGGGGCCTCCGGAAACCAAAGCCCCAGGCGCAACGGTCCCAGACGTTTACCCCGCACGTCTGACACGTCTACGACGCAATGCCGCGAGCGACACGCCATGCTGGATGTTCTTTACCTGGTCCCATATACACCGACGCCGATTCGCACGCGCCCATTTCACCTGTTGCGCGGTCTGGTCGAGCGTGGACACCGCCTCACCCTGGCCACAGTCTGGGAAAACGAGGCCGAACGCGCCGCCCTCTTCGAATGGCAGCGCCGAGGCCTGGAGGTCATGGCCGCGCCTCTTACCAAAGCGCAAACAGCCTGGAACAGCCTGACTGCTCTGCCCAGCCGCCTCCCGCTGCAAGCCTCCTTCTGCTGGCAGCCCGCTCTTGCCGCCAGCTTGCACGCCCATCTGGCTGCCCGTCCCCCCCAGATCATTCACGTCGAACATCTGCGCGGCGCACGCTATGGGCTGGCCATGCAACAGGCGCTGCGCTCAACGGGCGCCAATGGCCAGTCGCCCCCCATCGTCTGGGATGCCGTAGACAGCATTTCGCATCTTTTCCAACAGGCCAGCCGCCTCAGCCGCTCCCCCAAAGGACGCTGGATGACCTGGCTCGAATTGGGTCGCACTCGTCGCTTCGAAAGCTGGCTAACGCGCCAGTTCCGCCGTGTACTCGTCGCATCCCCCCTCGACCAGCAAGCCTTCGAACGCCTGGCTGCCCCCACTTCCCCCAACTCGATCACCGTCCTCGCCAACGGTGTTGATCTCGACTATTTCCGCCCCCCCGACGCCCCCCGCGAACCGGCCACACTGGTGTTGTCGGGCAAACTCAGCTATCACGCCAACGTCACCGCCGCCCTGCACCTGCTGCAGGACATCATGCCCCTCGTCTGGCGTGAGCGTCCCGATGTGCAAGTCTGTCTGGCAGGCAAAGACCCCCCCCGTCGTCTGTGTCAATTGGCGGTCAACGACCCGGCGCACATCACCGTCACCGGCGAAGTCCCCGACATCCGGCCCTACCTGCAGCGAGCCACGCTGGCCGTCGCCCCCATCGTCTACGCCGCCGGCATCCAGAACAAAGTCCTGGAATCCCTCGCCTGCGCCACCCCCGTCGTCGCCAGCAGTCTTGCTGTCGCTTCCCTGACAGGACAGCCAGCGCAGGCCCTGTTCGTCGCCGATACCCCCCCCGAGATGGCCGCCGCCATTCTCTCCCTGCTCGCCGCCCCCGCCCGCCAGATCGAACTGGGGCACGCCGGCCGCAGGTTCGTCGAACAACACTATGACTGGAAGCGCACCGCCGCGCAACTGGAATCAATCTACGCCGATGCGCTGAAATAACGACATCCGTCAGTCGCACGCTTCGGCCACGCTCGCCCTGTATCGTATCGAGGAGCTTTCTCATGACTCGCGCATCTTCGACGCTGCCAGGCGCCCTGGGCGCCACGCGCCCCTGGCAAAATCTCGCCCGCCCTGCCTTTCGCCTGCTCCTGCTGGCCTTCGATGGCTCGATGCTGGCCCTCGCCTTCTACCTGGCCTACATTGCCCGCTTCGACCTCCGCATCGCCCTGCAGCCGGAGATCATGCCATCGCAAGGCTTCTACCTGCGCCTCGTCGTCATCCTGATTCCAATCTGGCTCGTTCTCTTCTACCTCTTTGGCCTGTACGACTTCCGCCATCTCCTGGGCGGCACCTCAGAATACGCCCGCGTCTTCAACGGTTGCAGCGCCGGCGTACTCGCCGTCATCGTCTTCAGCTTCTTCGAACCCGGCTTCATCATCGCCCGCGCCTGGCTCGTCAGCGCCTGGCTCTTCTCCGTCATCCTTGTCAGCCTTGCTCGCTTCAGCCTGCGCCGTCTTGCCTACACCCTGCGCCATTGGGGCATCTTCGTCGCCCCCGCCGTCATCGTCGGCGTCAACGACGAAGCCCTCGCCCTGGCCAACACCCTGCGCCACAGCCTCAGTTCCGGCCTGCGCATCATCGGCTTCGTCGCCGACAGCGATCGCAACGACCCCACCGCCCGCGCCTGCGCCCACATCGCCCCCATTCTCGGCCCTACCGCCGAACTCAACGACATCGCCCAACGCGCCGGCATCGAAGAAGTGATCGTCGCCGCCACCGCCCTGCCGCGAGAACGTCTGCTCGATCTCTTCGAACGCCTGGCGCCTCTCTCGCACATCCAACTGCGCCTTTCCTCCGGCTTCTTCGAAGTGCTTACCACCGGCGTCACCGTGCGCACCTGGGGCTTCGTACCGCTCATCAGCCTCAACCGTCTGCGCCTGGAACCGTTCGAGGCCTTCGTCAAGACGCTGCTCGACTACACACTGACCATCGCCCTCCTGCTTCTCATTGCGCCCCTCCTGCTCATCATCGGCCTCGCCGTCAAATTCGATTCGCCCGGTCCTGTCTTCTACCGCCGGCGCGTCCTCGGCGTCCACGGCAAGCCGTTCGACGCCTTCAAGTTCCGCACCATGTTCACCGATGGCGCCGCCCTCCTGGCGCAGCATCCCGATCTGGCCGCCGAACTGCATACCAAACACAAACTCAAGGATGATCCACGCGTCACACCGGTGGGGCGCCTCCTGCGCCGCTTCAGCCTGGACGAACTGCCCCAACTCTTCAATGTCCTCCTCGGCCAGATGAGCCTGGTCGGCCCGCGCATGATCTCCCCCGCCGAAAGCCAGGAGTACGGCCGTCACAAAGTCAACCTGCTGACGGTCAAACCCGGCATCACCGGCCTGTGGCAAGTCTCCGGGCGCTCCGACGTCTCCTACGAAGAGCGCGTCCGGCTCGACATGCACTACATCCGCACCTATTCGATCTGGCGCGATTTGCAGATTCTTTTCATCCAAACGCCGCCCGCCGTCTTGCGCGGTCACGGCGCTTATTGACCAACACGGATGGCGCACGGCCAATCCCGATCATTCCCAAAAACCTTTCAAGTGACGTGACCGATCAATGACCAACAAAACATTCTCCTCTCGCACCCTGCTCTGGGCCGCGCTCGCCGTTGTGCTGCTCGCCGTCGCCGGCATCTATCTGCGCGACAGCCTCTTCCCGGGCGCAACACCCACCCCCCGTGTTCCCGCCACCCCCACCGAGACAGTCGTCGCGGTTGCCCTGACCGCCACACCCACACCCGTCCCCACCGGCGCAGCCGCCCCCACCGCTGACCCCGGCGCCATTGCCGACCGCCCAACGCCAACCCGCTTCTTCACCCCCACCCCCGAACCGGGCGGCCAGGTCCTGCTCCTGCAGCCCCATCCGGGCGAGGCCGGCTGGTGGGTCAGCAGCGAAGAACGCGGCAACCACCTGGGCGATTCGTTCCTCTACGCCGGCTTCTACGACAACCAGGTCTTCATCGCCGCCGCCCGTTTCGATCTGGCGCGCATCCCGCGCGGCGCCCCCATTCGCCAGGCCACCCTGCGCCTGACCGGACTCAATGCCCAACGTTTCGATGAGCAAGCGGCCGGCGCCTGGTCTGTGCAACTGCTCGCCAGCGACACCATCCCCGACCTGGCCCGCGCCGACTTCCAAACCATCTTCAACGCCGCCGCCCCCGTCAGCCTCTTCCCCATGCTCACCGCCAACGATCTGCAAGTTGGCCACGTCAACACCTGGGACCTCGACGCTGGCGCTCAGGCCTGGCTCAGCCAACAGATCATCAACAACACCGGCGCCCTCATCGTGCGCATCGTTGGTCCCGCCGGCGGCGGCAACAGTCTCTTTGCCTGGGACTCCGGCGGCGGTCCCGCCTCCACCGGCAACGGCATCCATCTCCTCCTCAACCTCGGTCCCCCTCCCGCCACCCCGCCCCCCGCCGCCACCCGCAGCTACATCGTCGCCACCCTGCCCCCCACCCCCGCCAACATCCTGACCGTCGCCGCCAACGCGCTCACCGCCACCTCGATCGCCGCCTCCATCGGCACTTACACGCCGACCCCCTTCAACCTGGTGACCCCCACCCCTACCCCCCGCAATCAGGCCACCGCCCAGGCCCAAGCTGCCTTGCTCGGCTTGCCCCCCGTCGTCATCCCCACCTCCGTACCCGCCAATGGCGCGACCGCCACGTATCAGGCCGCCTACGCCACCGCCGTCACCATCATCACCGGCACCCTGACCCCCATCCCCACCAACGCCATCACCCCCATCATCGTGCGACCGACCGCCATTCCCGAAAACGTCTTGACCGTGGCCGCCCAGGTCGTGGCCGCCACCGCCCGGGCGCGCACCACCGGCACACCCACGCCCTTCCCGTACAGTGTGGCGATCGCCACCGTCACACCCTTCACCCCGGCGCCGCTGGTCGTCACTTCGACGCCAACGCCGCTCACTTTTGCCACTTCGGTCTACCGCTCGGCCCAGGCGACCGCCGTGGCGCTGACGACCGGCACCTACACACCCCTGCCCTACATCCCGATCACGCCGACGCCGCTGCCGCTGCTCGTTTACCTGGACCGGCTGACGCCAACGGCGCAGCCAACCGCCACCCCCACCGTGCCCGCGGCCCTGCCGCGCGCCATGATCGGCAACATCATCTTCCGCAGCGACCGCCAGGAAACGACCGAGTTCTACATGCTCGACCTGACCGCCAGCCGCCTGGTCTGGGTGACGCAGGCGTGGCCCTTCAACCTGGCGCAGCGCAACGAAATGCGTTCGTCCAACGGCCGCTATCGCGTGCTAGTGCAGAACGACGCCGTGGGCGTTCCCCAGGTCTTCGTCCAGGATGCAGAGTTCAACAACACTCGCCAGATCACCAACGGCAGCGGTTGGAGCTTCGACCCGGCCTTCTCGCCGCGCGGCGATCGTATCGCCTATGTCTCCCAAAACCCCGGTAACGACGAAATCTACACCATCGGCGTGGACGGCAGCGACATGCGCCGCTTGACCTCCAACAGTTGGGAGTGGGACAAACACCCCTCCTGGTCGCCCGATGGCAGTCAGATCGTGTTCTGGTCGAACCGCGACACAGGCCGGCGCCAACTCTGGATCATGAACGCCGACGGCAGCAATCAACGCCTTCTGATCGGCTCGCCCTATCAGGATTGGGACCCCATCTGGATGAAGTAGGACAGCGCGCCTGTTGGTTGCACCCGCCGTCGCATATTGACCTGGCCTGGCTTGCAGTGGGGTGGGCAACTTAGCACGTTTCACTGACCTGTTGTATAATTGCGCTGTTCGATTCTTACTTGAGGCTTCGACTCGTGGAACTCAAAGACTATCTTCTGCCTTTGCGCCGTTGGTGGTGGCTGCTCATCGTCGCCGTCCTGATCGCCGTCGGTTCCAGCTATCTGATCACCAGCCGGCAAGCCCCGATCTACCAGGCGCGCGTCACCCTGCTCGTCGGGCGCGCCATCGAAAACCCCAATCCGAGCGGCAACGAATTCTTCCTGACGCAGCAACTGGCCATGACCTATACCGACATCGCCAAGCGCGGCACCGTGCGCCGGGCCGCGGCCAAGGCCCTGAACCTGCGTAGTTTCCCAGACTACAGCGTGCGCGTCGTACCCAACACACAGTTGATGGAAATCGTCGTCACCGATTCCGACCCCGCACGCGCCGCCTCGGCCGCCAACGAACTGGCCAAACAACTGATCCTACAGACCCCCACCGCCTCCGACCAGGCCACACAGGAACGCCAGGCGTTCATCAACCAGCAGCTCGACGAACTGCAGGTCAAGATCACCGAGACGCAGCAGGAAATTGCCAAAAAGCAAGAAGAGATGGGCGGCCTCTTCAGCGCCCGCCAGATCTCCGATATTCAGGCCCAAATCACCGGCCTGCAGCAAAAGCTCAACTCGCTGCAGTCCAACTATGCGGCGCTCCTGGCCAACACACAGCGCGGGGCGCTGAACCAGCTCAGCGTGATCGAGGCGGCGCAGCCGCCCAATGCGCCCATTGGCCCCGATCGCATCATCATCATCCTGTTAGCGGCGGCGGTGGGTCTAGCCCTTGCCGTGATGGCGGCCTATCTGCTCGAATATCTGGACGATACCTTCAAGAGTCCTGAAATGGTGCAGAAGACCCTGGGGCTGACAACGCTCGGCGCCGTGCCGATCATGGCCGAAGCCGGGCCTGGCAAAGAACTGGCTCCGCTCATCAGCAGCCATTCTGCCACAACCGAGGCCTATCGCGTCCTGCGCACCAACTTGCAGTTCACTTCGATTGACCGTCCCCTGCGCACCCTGATGGTGACCAGCCCGGCGCCCTCCGAAGGCAAATCGCTCACCTCGGCCAACCTGGCCGCGGCGATTGCGCGCGGAGGCCGTCGCGTCATTCTGATGGACGTTGACCTGCACCGCCCGCGTTTGCATCGGCTCTTCGGCGTCAGCAACAACGTCGGCGTCACCAGTGCGCTGCTCGCCGATCACCCGAATATCGAGAACCTGCTGCAGGCGACGCAAATCCCCGACCTGATGGTGTTGACGACCGGCCCCCTGCCGCCCAACCCCGCCGAACTGCTCGGCACCGCACGCATGAAACATCTGATCGCCGATCTGGGCGCTCACGCCGATATGGTGATCTTGGATACACCGCCGGTCGTTGCCCTGGCCGATGCGGCCATTCTATCGTCGCAAACCGACGGCGTCTTGCTCGTGTTGGACGCCACGCGCACGCGACGTGAAGTGGCAAAGCGTGCGATGGCCAGCCTCAACCAGGTCAAGGCGCGCGTGGTGGGTGCGCTGCTCAACCGTGTACCGGTGCGCGGCGCTGGCTACTACTACTACAACTACTATTACTACGGTCGTTACACCAACGGTCGCGACGGCGACTCGTCACGCGGCCGTGGGCGGCGCCGCGGCTGGTTTGGCCTGGGACGCCGTCGCCGCTCGACGCCGCTCGACGCGCCATCGGCGTCACAGCCCTGAACGACTATCGTCATCCTGGTCGTAATGTTGCCTCTATAATATCGTTGTGCGTTTTTAGAGGTCATCCGATGCGCCCGTCAGGCGACGCGGCCGGTCATGCACAGCCCTTCTCTGAAAACGACTTCGTAAAGAGAAAAACACAAAGGAACGATTGACGCATGGAAGAACTGATCAACCGGGTCGCTCAAAAGACCGGAATGACCCCAGAGATGGCCAAGACGGCTGTTGCAGCGGTGCTCGACTTTCTCAAAGAGAAACTACCGGCGCCCGTGGCCGGGCAGGTCGAAAGCCTGCTGGCCGGCGATGGCGGCGCTCTCAAGAACGTAACCGGCCTTGCACAAGGCATTGGCGGAATGTTCGGTAAGAAGTAACCCGGCGCCAGCATTTTCGAAGAAAAGGATTGCGTTCGATCAAGCAAGAAGGAGACCAAGACCATGAAGCTTCGCATGAGAGAGTTACGCGGTATGACCGATGATCTGCACATCAGTCTGCGAGAGAAGGGTATGCAGAGCAGCGATCAGTTGCTGGAGGCCGGGCGCACGGTTACCGGGCGCCGCGATCTGGCCAGCGTCACCGGCGCCGATCCGCGGGCGATCCTTGAGTTGGTCAACCGCGCCGATCTGGCCCGCATCAAGGGCATTGGCTCGGTCTACTCCAACCTGTTGGAAGAAGCCGGCGTAGACACGGTGAAGGAGCTGGCGACCCGCCGGCCCGATAATCTGTACGCCAAGCTGTTGGAAATCAACGCCGCCAAGAACCTGGTGCTGCGCACGCCCACGCTGCAAATGGTGCAGGATTGGGTCAACCAGGCCAAGGAATTGCCCAAGCTCGTCGAGTATTGAGGTTTTCAGGCGCTCTGCGCCTGCTTGCTCGTCGCCGCGTAACAAGAAAAGCTCACCATGAGGTGAGCTTTTTTGTTGCATTCTGGGGAGTCGTCACGCAACAGGTGTCCCATCTGCGCCTGGCAGGCACACATCGAACCAGCCATGCTGATGCGATGACGAGTCCTCGACTGTGCGCCAGCAGCCGAAGGGCGGCATCAGCGCCGTCGCGCCAGCGCCAGCAGGCCGGCCGCGCCGCACAGCAGCAGCGCCGCCCCGCTGCCGCTCCAGCCGACGTTGGCGCCGCTCAGACGCACGGCGGTGGGAGCTTCGTAGGTGGCGCTCACCGGGCCGTGACGGGTCGTCTGGCCGCTGATGTCCATATCCTCCAGCCAGTAGTAGTAGGTGGTGTTGTTGACCAGGTCGGCCTGATCCAGCCATTCGTAGTGAAAGCCCTGCCCGCTGCCCGGCGCCGCTGAGGGGATCAGGCTGGCGTTGAGCTGTTGATCGGGCGCATTCGGCGTGGTTCCGCGCCAGAGGTTGAAGCCCAGGTTGTTCAGCTCGCTGACGGTGTCCCAACTGACCAGAATCCCCGGCCCCTGCTGCACCGCCCCGAATTCGGCCAGTGTTGCCGCCAGGGGAACGCCTGCGTTGCTCCAGAGAGTCAGGCATGACGTGGCGGCCGATTGGGTGGTCGAAGCGCTCGACAGACAGTTCACGGCGTTGCTGCCTTCCGAACATTCGGATACGATCCCTGTCGAGTCGAGCGTCGTGCTGGTGACCTGCAAGACGCCGCCGGTCAGAACGCCACCGCTGCACGCGCATTGCACCGTCGTGTCCACGGTCTCGATGCGCTCGCCATAGCTGGCCAGTGTCGCCACGTTGCTGTGCGTCACGTTGTTGGACGTATCTGCATCGCTGATCGTGAAGGCGTTGCTCCAGGGCCCTGTCGCCGCGCCGCAGCTTGGATTGGCCAGGTTGTAGCGCACCGTCACAGGCGCATCCACGATTCCTCCGCTGCATGAAGCCAGGTTCAGACTGCCATTGGCTTGGATCTCGAGCGTCGTGTCCACGATCAACTCTGGCAGTGCGCTGGTTGCGGCCAGCGCCGGGGCATGACCGCCGCCGCACTGCGCCGCCCCGTCGAAGTAGATCTGCTGCGCTCCGAGCTGTGTGCTGCCGTCGTAACAGAAGCTTTGCAGACTCCAGTTATAGCCGGTGGCCCGATCCGATTGCAGCGTGTAGGCGCCGCAACCGTTGGCGGCGTTGCTCAGGTCAATTTCCAAATAGAGTTGCGCCTGGCTGTTGTAGTTGGAATCGCCCGGCGAACCAGCTTCGCACAGACCGCTGCCGGCGCAGAAGCCCGTCGCCGTCGTGGGATCGGGCGGCGGATCGGAATAGCAGGCGTTGCCCCAGAACTCCTCGTTGGTGCGGGCATTGCTCAGATTCACCGCATCGCCATCGTACCAGGTCACCGCATCGTTGTCGCTGTTGACCGCTGGAATTGGTTTGCCGCAGTAGCTGCCGTCGTAGGTTCCGCTGGTCGAAGCCGGATCGCCGCCGGGATGTGACCAGTAGGTACAGGGACTGGCGCCCTGGCGCTTGATCGAAACGGCGGCCAGTGTGGCGGTGGAGGGCGCGCCGCCAGCGCCAGGCTTGTAGACTTTGAGGCCGGTCATGTTCTCGAAATCGTTGAACGGCAGGCGTAGCGTCTCGCCGCAGCGCGCCAGCACCGTAAAGTCGAACTTGCAGGTGGGGCAGAAGGTCTTGTTCGTCATACACCAGGCGTCGGAATGAATGCGCCCGGTCGCGCCGGTCGGAGAGTCGAACTTGATGTACAGATCGCGCACCTCGCCGCCCGTGCCTTCGAAACAGACCTTGTACTGATCCACACCGCTGGCTGGTACACTGATCGCCGTATCCAGAACGCCTGTGGCGTCGCCATGATTGGTCGCCGTCCCGGCGACGCCCAACAGGTGCGGCGTCGTGGTCAGATTTCCGACCGCTGTCGTTGCGTTGGAGTGAATGGTGAGACTCTCGCTGCCCTGCACATCCACCCAAAAACACATGCGGCCGGCGGCGCGACAGGGATTCATGCTCAACAAGATCGCCTCTGCGCCCGGCCCTGTGGTTGCGTCGCAGAAACCAGGCCCTTCCGCCGCGGTGCTGCTGACCGAACCGCAGGTATTCGAACCGTTGGTAGGCGCCGATGGCGTAGGCGCGGGGGCGATACTGACGCTGGTGGTGTAGGAAGAGGCGACGCCCAGGCCGGTCCCCGTGGCCGTCGCCAGGTTGCTGATCGTCCCGCTGGCGCCGCCCAAAACATTGACATCCACGACGACGCTCGTCGAGGCGCCCGCCGCCAGCGCGCCAATGCTCCAACTGGCCGCTTGCGTCCCGCTGTCGAAGGAAGTGGTCGCCGGCGATGAATTCAACACATCGAGACGGGTCTCGTCGAAGTCGTCGCTGACAGTCACGCCGCTGGCCGCCGCGCTGCCCACGTTCTGAACCTGAATCGTGTAGGCATAGACATCGCCAGGGCTGACCGAGCTTTCGCTGGCTGACTTTGTGACTACCAGAATCGCCTCGCTGCAGTTGTTCGTCGAACTGCTGCTGTTGCGTGGATTGACCGCAGCGACCGCCAGATTGCTGCCGTTTTGATCGGTATCGGTGCAACCAGCGTTGTTGCGCAACACGGCGATCGTATTGTTCGATGGGCCAGGGGCGGCGCTGCTGCCCTCGTAATTGTTGGCGCTATCATAGCCGACGAAATCAACCAGGTTGGCGTTGGGAAAACAGTTGCCCGCTGCCCCCCCGCAGGTCAGTAGCGTCGTGTTGTTGACTAGGGCCACTTTGCCGGCGCCGGTGCTCATGCCTCCAGAGGTGGACATGGACAGCGTCAGGTCAGGCGTGGGCAAGGGTGAGCCGGTCGGTGACGTGGGGCAGTACATCTGAATCAGGTAGTAGCCGCCGGCGGGAATCGTGGCGCTGGCGATCGTTCCGGCAAACGAGAAGACGCTGCCGGCTGGCGCGTACTGGATCGAATAGTTGCTGATGGCCGTCGCCGAGGCGCTGGCGTTGAACAACTCAACGAAGTCGCACTGGTAGGTTGCACTCGAATTGCCGCCGCCTCCATAAACCTGGCTGATGCGCAGGGGGCTGGCCAGCGGTGTCGCTTTGACCGGCTCCACACCGGGCGCTGCGGTTGTCAGGATGAACAGGGCGAGCGCCGCCAGTACCAGACGCGACAACAGGCGTATCGTTTGCATGGATAAAGAAGAACCAGACATGACGCTACTCTCCTTTCGTACCGCTCAGTGGTTTCACACGGTCAGACGCAGGTGAATCGCAGACCCAGGGCGTGGATGGGAAGACCTGGCGCCTGGGCTCGAACAAAACGCATGGCGTGATTCTGCGGTGTGGCCGCCGGCGTCACGCAGGCCAGCGGGTCTCCCTGCCGTTCACGATGCGAAATGGCAGGGCACAGGCAAAGCAAGGAAAGAGAGAAGGCCAACCGCGTCGCAACGATTGGCCTTCTGCACCGAACTCAGGTGGGATGATGGCGTTTGCGCATGGCGAGCGCCAGCGCCAGCAGGCCGGCCGCGCCGCACAGCAGCAGCGCCGCCCCGCTGCCGCTCCAGCCGACGTTGGCGCCGCTCAGACGCACGGCGGTGGGAGCTTCGTAGGTGGCGCTCACCGGGCCGTGACGGGTCGTCTGGCCGCTGATGTCCATATCCTCCAGCCAGTAGTAGTAGGTGGTGTTGTTGACCAGGTTGGCGCTGTCCAGCCACTCGTAGCTGAAACCCTGCCCGCTGCCCGGCCCCTGCGAGGGGATCAGGCTGGCGTTGAGCTGCTGATCGGGCGCCGCAGGGTTCGTCCCGCGCCACAGGTTGAAGCCCAGGTTGTTCAGTTCGCTGACCGTTTCCCAACTCACGCGGATGGCCTCGCCCACCTGGGCCGCATCGAAGCTGGCCAGGGTCGCGGCCATGGGGGTCTGTTCGCCGCCGGTGAACGCTGAGAAGCTAGTCACCGTCCCCGACAGCTTGTTGGTCCCCGTATCAGCGGCGTTCAACAGCGTCCAGGCGCTGCCATTCCATTTGCCGGTGTAGATACTCGACTCCGTACCGGTGATGTCGGCGTCAACATAGAAGAACGAGGCGTCACACGAGAAACTGCTGATACCCGATGTGGTCACAGTCCAGTAGCGCGTCACGAAATGGGTCGTACTCGTGTTGTTAGGATGTTTGGCATCCGTCAAACGTACGGCTGCATAGGCGCTGCTGAAGCTGCCGCTGCTGAAGTTCAGCGTCACCGGCGAATACTCGGCTGTACTGGTGTTGTCGCCGACCGGGAAGGTGAACGAACCTGTCCCGGTGAAGCCCCGACGAAACTCGCCTGAACCGGTGGCCATGACCATGTTGGTCGCGCTAAAGGTCGAGCCGCCGGAGCCATCCTGAACCGAAGCGCCAGCGTCCACGATCAAATTGTTGCTGCCGAGCGTCACTAGCCCCCCCAGTTTTAGGCGGTTATTGACGGTGGTGGCCGCATTGAGCGAAACCCCGGTTGACGACGCATTGTTGACATAGAGATAAGCAAACGTCGTCGCGCCGTTGAGGGTCTGGCCGGAGGCGCCGTTGAACGTGACCTCACGGGAATTGTGGTTGAACGTACCGGTGCGCGTCCAGTTGCCGCCCACGGTCAAATCGCCGCCGCCGCCCGTCGAAAGGGTTAGTGTCCCGTCGGCAGTCACGTTGCCTAGAACGACCAGTGCGTGTGTCATTGATCCCATGGACAAAGCGCCGCCGCTGTCAATGGCCAGATTGCCCGCCATTTGACGCAGCGCGCTGCTTCCGTTGTGCAGATCAAGGGTGGTGCCATTACCGATTTGGACGTGGTTGGGGTACCCCGCGCCGCTGGTGGCGCTCCATTCCAGACCACGGCCATACGTGCCGCCCGAGTTATACTTGAGCGTGGAAGAACTGCCGTAGATGGGGGGATTGGTATTGACGTAACCGCCAGAGTTGATTGTCAGCGTGCCGTTGATAATCGCCGTGTTCGATCCACCCTTGAAATTCACGCCTGACGAAATGATGGCGTTGTTGAATGTCGTCGTGGATGAACCGTAAACGCCGCCACTCGCCGTAAATGAGTAAGTGCCTGTATCCCGGTTATAGGTGCCATTGTTGGTAAAATATCCAGCAGCGGCCGTTAAAGTTTTCGATCCGTTGTTGAAAGTCTTTGTCGAGTCAACAGTGACACCCCTAACCGTCGCATCAACATCCAGTGTGACATTGTGTTGAATGACTACGTCATCATCCGTTTGCAGTGCGCGCAATCCACCGGGGGTACTGCACCACCACGAGATTGAACTCCAATTCCCATCGCTTTGACTGTAGCAGTTACCAGAAGCATGTGCTGCTTGCGGAGCCAGCAACACGGCGGCCGCCATCAGCAGAACCGCGACGGCGCTCAGACGCATCACTTTGCTTTGCATACTTTCCTCCTCGATACGCCGGTACCCCCGGCCGGGTGTCAGATTGAAATGGTTGCCGTGAGGTGAGCTACTTGACCAGCAGGACCCAACGGCTCACGGCTGGTAGGGGGATTTCACGATAGGTTTGGGATAGAGAAGTCCACCATGCGGCCATGCCTTGCTGCACAGCCAGGCGACCCGGCGAAGCCCGTCCCGCCTGCGGTTGGACGCTGCACGCACCTGCAATCGGATCGAACTCTCTTGCTGTAGGGTCATTTTAACATGAAATTCAGGAAATCTGAAATCGTCTGGATCATGGGCGGGCGTTTGGGGCGCAAGGGGCGCCTTGCGAGCCGAACCTGACCCTGATCGGGCGAGCTATCAGCGCAGCCGGTAGACGACGATCTCGTCGCCAGCCAGCGCGGTGGGCCGTTCGATGCTGAAACGCTGCACCGGCGCCAGGTCGGGGTCTTGCGCCAGGGTGGGGAACCAGCTCGGAAAGATCACGACGTACTCTACCTGGCGGGCCAGCAGCCATTCCTTCAGGCGCTGGCTGCGTGCGGGCGCCAGCCTGCCGGTTTGTGCCAATGTCGGGATGACCTCCGGCGACGCGAGGCCGATCAGATCGAAGATGCGACGCTGTCCGACATAGGCCATCGCGCCGATGTCGTTGGCGGCGATCAATGCGGTGGGCGGGGTCTGTTCAGCAATCCAGCGGGCGGCGGCCACATCGCCCTCATAGATGCTGCGCAGATCGTTGCCAAACAGAGAACCGGTATAACGCAAATGGTTGACCTGTATGGCCAGCGCCAAAAGAACGAAGCCGAGCGCTGCCCAACGCAAATAGCGGCGCATGGGCGGCATGACCGCCGCTATTTCGTCCCAGAGCGCCAGCGCGCCTGCCGCCACGACGATGGTCAGTCCTGGCAAGATGTGCGCCGTGCGTCGAAAGGTGTGAAAACCGATGCTGCCCAGGTTGGTCAAGGCAGTCAACAGGCTGACGCCAACCACGAGCGCCAGCCAGAAGATCAGAAAGGCGCGTCGATGCGCCGGGCCTTTGTCCAACCGCACCAGCGCCAGCCCAGCCCCCATCAGCAACAGGGGGTTTTGTGAGTACGCCGCTTCGGCCAGATTGTATAGGAAATGATCGGCCAGTGTCCACAGCCAGCGCAGCAAACCAGATGCGCCGCCGCCGTGCAACGCCGCTGTTTTAGCGTAATAGGTGGTGGGCAGCGGATGGCCCCACAGGGCCATGTGAAAGAAGACGAAGCCGCCGACGCCAAGCGCAGCCAGACCCAGATGCCAACCCCAGCGCGTCGCCGGTAGCCCCCGGCGCTGCAGCCACAGAAAGGCCCAAAACAGCGGCAACAGCGCCCACAACTCCGGCCGCGCCCAGCCGGATAATGTCAACCAGGCGGTCGCCAGATAGGCCTGGGACGGAATCGTGCGAGCGCGGACTGCGCTGCGCACGGCCAGCAGGATCAGCGTCACGAACAGGGCCGTCTCCATGCCAGAGAGCGCGCTGTAGACCAGCGCCGGCTGCGTCGCCGTCAGGAATCCGGCCAGCAGTGCGCCGCGGTCATCACCCAGGGCGTCACGCGCCAGGTTCAGGGTGAGATAGGTTGCCAACAAGAAGAACACACTGCCCATCACCTTGATCCAAACCGTCGGGTCGCCGGGGAGCCAGAAGAGCGGCGTGATCAACATGACCCAGAGCGGCGCAGTGGCCGCCGCGGTCGGCTCGCCCGGATTGAAGCTCCAACCGTGACCCGTCGCCACGTTGCGGGCAATTTGCGCATGGATCCAGCTATCGTCGAGCGGAAAACCGACATTGGCGGCGCTTTCGGCGCCGTAGCGTACATAGACGCCGACGGCCAGCGCAGCCGTCAACAGACAGACCGCAACCCCCGTGCGCCAAATTCTATTCGACATCTTCCCCCTTCCCCATGCAGCCTTCAGTGTTCAGCGTTCCTCATTCAGCATTCACCGCGACCGTTGGCGCACGAGCAACATCCAAGAGCTGACACCGGGCAGCGGCTTCTGGTTGTAATCGCGCTGCAGGCGCGGTTGCCAGACGTCCAACTGACGCAGGGCATCGCCATGCGCTGGAACAGACCCGCTTGCCGGTTGCCAAAATTCGGAACTCAGAATGACGGCGGATGGCGGCGCGGCGGTCAGTTCCGCCTGCAATCTGTGCGCCTCGGCGCCGGAGGTTCCAAGGCCGGTCAACACCAGATCGAACGCGGTGCGGTTGGGACGCTCGCTGGCCAGGTACCAGCCGCCGCCCCATCCGAAGACGAAAATCGTCTCGTCTGGCGTCAGGCTGGTCCGTAGTTCGGCGAGGATCGTCTGCGCCTCGGCGGCGCGCCCGGCTTCCAGGCGAATCGGGCCGAGCGCAGTGTCAATCCAGGCGCGCGGTTGGTTGAAATAGGCGTCGCGGCTCAGCGCCTGACCTGCCAAATTGGCCAGTCCCAGGGCAATCAGCAGCGTCGCGGCCAGCGCACGACGACGTGGACGGGCGGGTAGGATCGTCATGACGCCGGCGAACGTCTCCGTTTCGACCCACACATACCACAACACCGCCAACGCCGGTCCCAGGGCAAACCCGCTGCCATAGCCTGTCATGACGAAGCGCAGATTGGCCAGCGTTGCGTAAGCCCATAAACCCCACCAGGCGGGCGGCAACGGCTGGCGCCGCACTCGCCAGGCGACCCACAGTAGCAGGAAGAAGATCGGCCCCCAGGCCCCGGCGGCGATCCACGTCGGGATGGCCGCCGGCGTCCAGTGTAGCGTTGCCCAGGTGCCGCTGCGCAAGGCGAGCAGAAAGGTCTGGCCGTCTTCGGCCGCCAGGTCGGGCAACAGGGCGATCAGGCCGGCCAGCGCCGCGGCCCCGGCCAGCAGCATGAGCCGCCCGCGCTGCGCTGGCCGCCGCCGGGCGCAGAGACCGATCAGCAAAGTGGCCCACCAGGCGTATACTCCCACCAGCCACTGCCAGTCCGACAGTGAGCGGGGCATCGTGCCCCAAAGTGAACGCAGGCGTAGCTGGTCATACCCGGTGTAGCCGCGCCAGAAGGGCTGCCAGCCCGCCTGGTTCACCGTCCAGATGACGCCGAGCGCGCAGAGCAGGGCGAAGATGGCCAGAAAACGCCCCCAATCACCCCGGCCGGCGCGCCCAACCCACAGAACGACCCCCACTGCGCCAAACGCCGTCAGAGTCGCCTCCGGTTTGTTGAGCGCCGCCAGGCTGCATGCGCCCGCCGCCAACGCCAGCCAGCCGGTGCGACGCGTCGTTTGCCAGCGCAAGATGGCTGCCAGGGTCAGCAGCCCGCTCACAGAACCCCAGGCGATGGCCTGGGTGTAGATGTAGAAGTGCAGGCGCAACAGATCGCCGCCGATGTAGGCGCCCGCCAGGGCGGCAAAGACGGTCAGCGCCAGGCTGATCAATGGCGAGAGCAGGGAGCGCAGGCAGACAAAGGTGAGAAGGATGCTGGCAAGGGCCAGGAGAGCATTCGATGCCGTGACAATGGCGGCGTCGGCGTCGAACCAGCGCAGCAGCAGGGCCTGCACGTAGGCCGGCCACGGCCCATACGCCCAGGCCACGTCGCGGTATAGCGTTTCGCCTTGCGCCAGCCGATGGGCAACCTGCAGATACCAGCCTTGATCGGCAAAAAACGATGGAAAGTAGCGCCAGCCATCGGCCGTCTGCCGGCCCCAGGCGGCCAGCATGACGACCCAACCGCAGGCCAGCAACAGACGGCGGCGGACGATGTGCATGCAGTGGCTCCTGTTCAACCGGCGGGGGCGGCTCGCCAGCGGCTGGCGACCAGCATGATATCCAGAATCCCGATGACGCCGTCGGCATCCAGGTCATAGTGTGGATCGTACCAGGGATCGCCGGGCAGAGCGCCGAAGCGGAGGGCAACCGACTGGACATCAATGATGTTGACCACGCCGTCGCAGTTGACATCGGGTACGGCCAGGTTGACCGCGGCCGTGCGGCCCAGGGTGTTGCCCCAGGCATCGGTCAGATCGGCGGGCAGGCTGATGGCCCCGCACGCGCTGAGGGTGGAGGAGATGACGCTGCTGAACGAGACGGTGACCGGGCTGGCGGGCGCGACCGGTCCCTGCCAACGCACCTGGCGGCTGGCGTCATCGTAGAGCAGCGCGGGCGCGGTGGCGGTCAGCCAGAGCGGCGCGGCCAGGCTGGCGGGCAGCGTGGCGGTGAGCCAGGTTTGCGGGGAGGTCATGTTGCCGGCGTTGCTGATGACCAGGGTGAATGTCACGGCCTGGCCGGGCGCGGCCCAGGCGCGGTCGGCCGTCAGGCTGGAGGGCGCCAGGTCGGCCGCGGCTTGCAGTGCGCTGGTCAACGTCAGGGTGACGGTGGGCGCCATGCGGCTGCTCAGTTGCAGGGGGATGGTGATGGGGTAACTGCCCGGGGTGATGGCGGTCGTGGCGGTCAGCACGGCGGCGACAGATTGGCTGGCGCCGGGCGCCAGATCGGCCAGCGTCCAGACGATCTGCCCATTGCTCACCACGCCGCCGTTGGCGCTGGCCGATGTCAGCAGCAACGAGGGGAAGGCGGCGACGACGTTGGGCTGCGTGAGGGTGAAGATGCTGCTGTTGGTCACGGTGGCGGTGGCGGTCAGGCTATTGCCGGGTTGAATGAGCGGGGCGCTGATGTGGACGCTGGATGTGGAGAGGTCACCCTCCGGCAGATGCAGAACCAGGGCGGGATCGCCAAAGAAGGTGGTCGTTTCGAGGACGTCGGTGATACCGGTGCTGGAGAAGAGATACACTTTCATGGCCGAATTGGCCACGCCGGCTTGGGCGATGCGATCCGTAAAGAGGGCTTTGTGCAGACCGCGCGCCATGACCTGCAAGGGGGGGGCGGTGTGCAAACCGGTGGCAGAGATGTCAGCGATCGCACCTTTGGCCGGCGTCTTGGCCAGGGTTTCGCCCAGCGAATGGAGGGGCAGTGTCCCCGCCGGGTTGTTGACAAGGACGAAATAACCGGTCCAACAACCCCATTCGGCGATCAATGGCAGGTCGGTGCGCAGGGGAAGAATCGGCTCATTGGCGACGCGCAGGATCACATCGGCCGAAACGCGGCCCCAACGATATTGGGAGCCATGCCCGAAATACTGAGTATAAAACTCGCCGTTGCCGAGCGCGCCGAGCAGCGCTGCATTGGCTGTTGCGCCGTCCGGGTAGGCGTAGCTTTGAGCGCCGATGTAGATGCGTTGTGGCGTCATCTCGGCGGAGAGCCAGGTGATGATGTCGTTCGAGATGGTGTGAAAGTCGCCGGCGCCGGCCGGATCGGGCTGACGGTCTGCCGTGTAGGTTGCCTGACTCTGCCAAAGGCCGCCGGGCGTGGCTGCATAGGCGAGCGTTTTGCTGACGATGTCCTGCGCCTCGGCAAAGGTGTTGACAGGCAAGCGCCCGATGTGCATGTCGGGCAGAACATCGCCCGGAGGGCCGTCCACGGTGACCAGCGCATGATCTGTCACCGTTTCGATGATGAACGGGTCTACCGGCGCCATGTAGGGCGGGATTGGATTGGGCAGATTGTAACCGGTGTCGTTACGAAAATCGTACTGACCGTCTCCCAACAAGACGACATAGGATGGCGCGGGCTGTTGCCAGAAGAAGTAGGCGTGATACAGAAAATCGTACAGCGCCTGCGGTTCGCGATGACCGCCCGCAAACTGGTCGAAGATGTTTTGCACGTCAACGCTGGCGACGCGCAGGCCCTGGGTCTGTCGTTGGGCCAACAGGGGTTGTGCCGCCGGCAGGAGATCAGCCGGGCCAATCAGGAGCCAATCGGCGCCGAGGCTGGCACTGCGTAGGTCGGGCGAGTTGACCAGGATCAGACTGTCTGGGACGGTCAGTGCGCTGGTTTCAACCAGGAAAAGATGCGACGACTCGACTTCGAAGCGAACCTGCGACGCGGCGTTGTCGGTCGTGATGTCGAGGCCGGTCAGGCGCACCGGTTGCAGGGGATTGCTGACATCGTAGGCCAGGACATCGGTGGAACCGAAGCCGGCAACCTGGTGCGTATTCAGGCCGGGCGCCGGCTCTTGGACGTCGAGACGCCCGGCGGCGGCCTGCAGGTTGGCCACATAGCGAATCGAGTACCAGTCCTGGACGACGTAATATGCGACGGCGCCCGGTATTTGCGCCAGCGAGCCTTGTACGGTGAGCACGTTCGTCGTTGTGATCAGGGTCGTGGCCGGCAGACTGGCGGTGGCGGTGTAGATGACGCGCCCATCCCAGGAGTATGAGCCGAGCGGTTGTCCGTTCAACCACATGCCAACCCAACTGTCGGGATTGGCGGATTGTGGATCGCCGCCGCCAAAACGCCCGCTGACTTGCACGCCGGGAACGCCAGCGGCGTCTGCGGTGACGAAGTTGTGCGTTTTGGTGTCAACGGGCAGACCGGGACGCGGATAGATCTCGTCGGCGTAGAACCAGTGATCGTCATTTTTGGTCAACCCAAGCATCGTCGAACGATACTCCTGATTCTGTTCGAGGCTTAGGGTGCGCGTGTAGACGGTGATTTCAGGCGTTGTCCCCGAAGGAGTTGCGTTGTGGGTGGTCATGCGCAGGCCGTTCGAACCTCCCCAACGCAGCCAGTAGGTCGCTGTGCGCATGTAGCGCGATCTCTGCGCCGCGGCGTAGAAGCGCACTTCATCTTCCGGGTCGAAATGTCCGTCGTCTGCGCCGGTGACTTCGATGGCCAGTTCCTGTTCGCGCCATAGAACACGCAATGTCGCCGGATCGAGCGTGGCGACGGGTGCGCCCGCAGCGGCCAATGCTGTGTAAGTCAGCCGCACGATGCCCGATCCGCTCACGGTCATGCGCAGTCCGCCGCCCCAGGGTGTGATGGGCGCTGGAAGATCGGGCGCTCTTTCGCGCCATGATTGAGCCAGATCCCAGTTGAGCACGGCGCCTGCCAGGATCGGCTCGAAGGCTGGTTCGGAGAATTGTTCGGCTGGCGATGGGAGCGCCGGATTGGAGAAAACGATACTGACTGTGATGTCGCGACAAAAGCGCACGCGATTTGCGGCAGGAACCACTTGCCAGGGAAAGAGATGTACGGCGACCAGTCTCCAGCCGCGCATCGTCTGCGGCGTAGCGAGGGCGGCGATCTCTATCGGGTAGTTGACGCGCTGGTCGTAAATCTGTGGGTCTTCTCTGTGCGTCACGGTCCAGCGCGGTCCATCCTGCGCAAGGCGAGCGAAGCTGTCTGGCCCGTTCATCTCGAGGTCAGTCTGAGGCGCCGGCGCAATGCGCCAACTGCCGGCCATGGTCTGGCAGGTGCTGTTCAGTACCGTTGCTGTGGCTGTGGCGCCTGGAGGCAGGGCGAGCAGGGCGTCGAAGTACGGCAGCGCCGGCGCTCCTGGAATTTGGAGATACAATGCGCCTGGAAATTGCAAACGAGCATAGGCGGGGTTGTCTGGCAAGGCGACAGGCAAGATGTCAGGCGCCTGCACGCGCAGCACGATGTGCTGGCGGTCGCTGACGACGACCTGGATCACCTCATCGGTTGGCGAATCGGCCTGGACGACCGTCGCCGAACCAAGCCCACAGAGGCCCAGGAACAAGATACCGATCAGTCTCCACACGGCCTTGCGAATCATGTGTCACCTCCTAATAAGCCAGGCGCCAGAACGGCAAAAAAACAAGCGCCAGCAAACCACCTGTCCCCATGTCATCTGGGGCCAAGCCGTCGCTGGCGCTTGTTCAAGAGCGAACACGCGGTCTTTTTACAATCGCCGCTGGCCGCGACTCACATTGGTTCAGGTGCCACTCCCACTGAATGGTCCCAAACCCTGTGCCAGGGCCTTGAGTTCGCGGGTCAGCACGATCTGCGGCGGCTGATATGGCCGGCGGGTGATAACGGGCGCCGGCGACGCCGGCGCAGATGACTGTGATGATGTCTGCATCATGATGCTCCTCCAAGAAGTAATCTAGTATGGGACGATGACGAAGCCGATGACGGACTGCTCAGGGCCTGCACAGTGTGCCATACGGCGATATCGGGTCGGAAACAGAGTTCGTAACCAGGCACGGTTTGCGTCAAGGCTACGCTGGCCTGCAGCCAACGTTGGCGATCTGGCTCATTGTTCAGGGCCACATTGCCGGCATCCAGGAGCCAAACCATGAGCTGTGCAGGGGTCAGGGGAACGAACGCATGAAAGGGCGTTTGACACAGGTGCAGGAGACCGGCCAGTGGAGCAACCAACGGTTCTGCCCGTGCACGACGCTCGATTGCGTCTGGTTCCCAGTACGGAAAAGCGTGTATGAACCAATTGCCTCCTTGTGGAACGAGTAACAGGGCCTCATCGCCCAGGACTGGCAGTTCGGCTTCGATGGCCAGATGCATCAGGGTGGTTTTGCCGGCGCCAGAAGGGCCAAAACAGGCATAACCACGACCGTGAAGCACGACGCCGGCCGCACGCAGCAGAATCCCGCCCGCTTCCAGGGCCACCAACTGCCCCACGTACATCAGCACACGACGCAGTCCGATTACGGCCTGTTGCGGGCGCCGAATCTCCACCATGAACACGCGCTGGCGTGAGTCGAACCGACCCGTTACCTGCGTCAACTCGAACGCTGCTCCCCCATCGTCATAGATGATGCGCTCGACAGCCGGTGGGAACTGGTCATCCGCCGCCAGGCCAACATGGATAGTGTACATGGTGGGGGCATTCCCTGTAAACCGTACCAAAGGGTCAGAGCGCAACACCAGGGGGGCCAGGTGGTCGTCCAGTTCCAGGCGCACGGCTTGCCCGGCCAGGCCGAGCGTCAGATCTATCATCCATTGTCCCAAACGAGCAAGCCGCACGCATGGAGGTCGGCCAGGAACTGGTTCGTGTGAGCCTGCGCCGTCGGCAGTTCGACCTCGAATTCAGTGGTCAGGGCGGCGGCGATTTCATCGGGAGTTCGTGTGCCGTCGGCCAGCTCCCAAATGCGCGTCGCTGTTTCGTTAAACATGCGCACCGTGTGTTCGTTGGACGACAGAACGACCGCTTCACCGCCGACACTGTGGGTTGCGACATCCGGATGGGGCGCCGGTCGCCCGGCTGGTAAATCGTTGTTCATTGCTCAACGCGCCCTTACTCTGCACCTGATCGTCTTTACCAGATTCTAGCACAAATAACGTATGTCGGCAAGTCGCTTTGTTGGCCCATCGTCTGACTGTCTCGTCGTTTGATTGACAATCTCTGACAAGCCCTGGACTACGGAGCGATGAACCGGCGCTGTCAAGGCAGTTCGATGCGGCGAATCCACTGGTAGCCGCCGGTGTACAGGAAATCTACCCATTGAACTTCGGGCGGCGGCGCGGTGAAGAAGAGCGCGCCGCTGACGCTGCCGCCTGGCGGCACCGGATGTTCGGCGCCAAAGGTGATGGCCAGGTCACGGCGCAGGGGATAGGAACGGCCATTTTCGTCCAGCAGCATGGGGTCGGCGGCAAAGGAGACGCCATCCCAGGCGCTGTTGTTGTGGAGACTGACATCCAGGCGCAGCAGGCCGTCTGCGGTGATCTCGATGCTGTTGACCCAGGCGGTCCAGTTGGCGCAGCAGTAGGGGGCCGCCAGATTGACGATACGCCGGCGCTCCGAGTCTGGCGTTTTGGCGACGGTCGCCGGCGCGGCGGGGAAGACGAACAGGGTGGGGCGCGGCGCCGGCGTGATGGTGGGGGTAGGTGTGATCTCGCGACGCTCGTAGACCGGCGGCGTTGGTACGGGCGTCAGCAGCAGTAGAATGGCGGCCACGGCCATCACGGCCAGCCCGACCCAGATGGCGCGGCGCAGATAATCGGCAATGGTTGGCAGCGGCTGCACAGTCCTTCTTCCTCCTTCGAACGACAAACAAACTGACGAACAACTAAACCATCGGGCGATCAATTGGTCAGCCAGGCCCGCCAGCGGCGAGGGAAGACGAATGGCCGTGCGGCGGGCGCCGGCGTTTCGGCGTAGACGGGCTGGTCGCACACCTCGGCATCATGACGATGGTTGAGCACCGCGCCGAGAACGCGTCCGCCCACCTGACGCAGATGCGCTAACGTCCGTTGGGCGGCGGCCCGGCGCGTGCGCTGCGCGTCGAGCACCAGCAGAACGCCATCCATGATCGTGGCCAACACCAGCGCGTCGGCAACGACCAGAACGGGGGGAGCAGCGCACAAAAGGTCGTATCTCCCAGGTTGGATGATTGGATCGAGTCAATCACAAGCAGCAAGCGGGGACGGTAACTGCAATCCCCATTCTTGCGTCAATGTGGGGGCCGGCTGCGGCGGGGGCGTTGCCAACGGCGTCAACCGGCGCCGGTAGACGAACTGTCCCACGCCTGGTTGCAGGCGCGTTTCCTGCGCTTGGTAACGCTGTGCAAAGGCAGGGGGCAGCAGGGCCGTCAGTTGGCGATAGCGGCTTTCGGCGGTGATGATCCAGAGCGCTGCCCCCGGCGCCGGTTCGACGGCGGGCAGCGCCGGCAGATCGCGTCCAAACAGCGGAACCCAGGTTGGGGCCGCGCCATCCGGCCTCTCTGGCCGGGCGTAGTAGGAGAAGGCAGGCGCCGCCAGCTCATCCACCCAAATTACGGCAGGGGCGGCTTGTCGCACAGCCTGCGCCACATCTCGCCAGGGCTCGCCGTGTGGAAACCGGGCTACAGCCAGCAGGCTCAGCGCCAGGCCAAGCGCCAGCAGCGGCGGGCCAGGCGCCGACCATCGTCGCGCCAACGCCAGCGGCGGCAGCAAGACCACCAACTGTCGCTTGACGGTGAGCAGGCCAGGCGTCAGGCAAAGCGCCAACAGCGCCAGCCAGAGCAGCAGCGGGCCGTGCTCCTGCGCCCACACGCGACGCTGGCTGCGCCGTCCTGCCCACCAACCGAGCAGCGCGCTGACCGCTGCTGCCCCGATCAGGCCGGCAAGCAGCAGGCGGCTGGTAAATGCCGGTGACCAATGCAGCCCCAGGCGTTGCGCCTGTACGGCCAGGAAAATACTGTGGTAACTTCGAGCCAGTGCCGCGGCCTGCGGGGTGATTGCCCACCAGAGCAGAAAAGGCGCCAGCGCCACCGCCTGGGCGCGCAACCAGGCTGGCGGCTGCGGGCGCCCGTGCGCCAGCCAGGCCAATTGCAGCAGCCACCAGACCGGCCAGGCGGCGTAGTCAACGCTCAGGGCGGCCAGGGTGGTCAGGCCAAAGACAGCGGTCAAGGCGGGCGCCGGCGGGCGCGTTGACTCTGTACGCAGGCGCTGCAGCAGACGCCAGCCGCTGGCAAAGCTGACCAGGGCCAGGAGTTGCACCAGGGCGTACATGCGCGCTTCACCGGCATACCAGCTTTGCAGCGGAAATGCCGCCAGCAGCCAGGCGGCCCACAACGCCTGACGCAACCCCATCTGCTGGCGAACCAGACGGGCCAGCAGGGCGATGCTGAGCAGGCTGGCCACCAGCCCCGGAAAGCGCAGCCAAAACTCAGTTTCGCCGCCGCGCCGCCAGACAGAGAGCAGAAAATAGTAGACGGGGGGATGCGGATCGCACAAGCGCAAAAACAGGTCGCGCAACGGCAGACGGCTAAACCACACCGAACTCGCCTCGTCGCTGCCAAACGAGCGCGTGAGGCTCAGCATGGGCAGGGCAAAGGCAAACAAGAGCGCACCCGCCAGAACGATCTGGAAGCGCACCTTGTGAACTGCGGAGCGAAGCCTGGCCGGTGCTGCCGGCGCAGAGAGTGCGATCACGATGTACCTTTCCCGGAGCGAATGGCCATGCGGGATGCGATGCGACTGCGAGGGGGGCGTCAGTCCGGCGGGGCGTCGGTGTTGGCAACGGTGATCATCAGCCCGAAGAAGGCCCAGACGACGATGGCGGCGCGGGTGGCGTAGGTGATGACTTCGAAGCAGCCATGCACCAGGAAGATGAGCAGGGCGCCGAGCAGGCCGAGCAGGAAGGCCTGGCGCTGCGGGTTGTCTGCGGCGCGGCGAATGGCGGCCAGGAGCAGCGCCAGGAGGGTGAGGTAAAGGGCGAGGTGGGCGATCAGGCCGGGGAAGCCCATCTCCGCGCCGGTTTGCAGGAAGATGTTGTGGGCGTGCAGGAATTGGGCGTCAGGCCCGATGGTGAAGAGCGGGTAGAGCAGGTTGACGACCGGCTGCACCATGCCCAGGCCAACGCCGGTGAAGGCGAAGTCCTGCAGGATGTAGAGGGCGCGGCTCCAGAGTTCGATGCGGCCCTGCAGGCTGGACACGCCAAGCACGGCGCTCTGGCCGAGCAGCGTGTCCGGTGAAAGGCTGATACCGGCGCGCCGGGCCCAGGTCAGGCCGGCGGCCAGCAGGAGCAGCCAGACCCACAGCCAGCGCCGCCGGTAGATCACGGTGATGACCGGCAGGGTGACGGCCGCGCCCAGCAAGGCTCCGCGCGACTGCGCCAGGAGCAGCAGCGCACTCAAGAGCAGGGCGGTGAACGCGGCCAGCAGGCGTAGGGGCCAGCGGGTGGGCGCCAGGGCAAACATAACGGCCGGCGCCCAGAAGAGCGCCAGCAGCCCGCCGCTCAAGTTGGGATTGAAACCGGCCGGGTTCCAAAAGGGTCGCCAGCCACCGGGCAGCAGGCTGTAGAAATCGGCCTGGATGAAGGGGAGCTTATTGCCGCCGAAGTTGGTGCCCAGCAGCAGCGCCAGCGCCAGTCCCAGGCCGGCCAGGAGCAGGCCCCAGGGCGCATGGCGCAGCCAGCGGCTGTGCGCCTGCGCGGCCAGCGCCCAGAAGAGGGCCAGATTGGCGACGAAGGCCCAGACGCGGGGCAGGCTGGCCCCGCGGTCTGCGCTGGCCCACAGGCCGACGGGCAGGGTTAGCGCCAGCAGAAGCAGCGCGGCGTCGGCCGGGGTGTGGCCGTGCCAGCGGCGCAGCGCCAGCGAGCGGCCCAAAAAGAGCAAAAAAAGCCCGCCCAGCGCGATCCAGGGCGCAGGGCGGGGCAGGTAAGTCGAAAAGAGCCAGAGCGGGGTCAGCAGGCTGGTTAGAACCAGCAGCAGTTCTGTATGGCGCAGGGGGTTGCCGCGCCAGAAAGGCGCGGACGAGAGGCGCGTGGGCGGTTCAACGGCAGGCATGGGGCGTGCGCCGGCTCAGGTCTTTGACTCGGCCGCGGGCTGCGGACGGTCGAGCCAGGCGGAAACCCGGCGCGCCAGCCGTCGCGGCACCCAGCGCGGGTAAGTGTGGCGTTGGCGCCGTTCGCTCTTGCCGTCGCGGCTGGAATAGTAGTAGTAATAGTACGAGTAGTAGCCGCCGCTACGCTCGCCCAGTTTGTTGAGCACCGCGCCGAGCATGTGAGCGCCCACTTTGTTCAGCGTCTCCAGGGCACGCGCGGCATCCTGACGACGGGTGCTATCGGAATCAATGACGAGCAGGGTGCCATCAGCCAGTGTGGAAAGAATCGCCGCGTCGGCGGCGGCCATCACCGGCGGAGAGTCGAAGATCAGCACATCGCACTGCGTGCGCAGGTGCTCGACCAGGTGGCGCATGCGCTCGCTGCCCAGCAACTCCGACGGGTTGGGTGGCAGCGGGCCAGAGGTCAGCACACGCAGGCCGGCCGCGTTCGTGTCCTGTAGGGCCGTGTCTACAAGCTCGTCCGCGCGCTGCATCAGCGCACTGGTAATGCCCAGGTTGTTGCTCAAATTGAAGAGCTTGTGCGCGGTGGGCCGGCGCAGGTCGGTGTCAACCAGAATGACGCGCTGCGCTGCCTGGGCCAGGGTGATGGCCAGGTTGGCGGCGGTGGTGCTTTTGCCTTCACGCGGGCTGGCCGAGGTGATCAAGAGGGTGTGCAGCGGTTCGTCTACGCTGCTGAACTGGATGTTGGTGCGCAGAACGCGATAGCCTTCAGCAATGGGCGAGTGTTTACGCTCCAGTGTGACCAACGCGGATTCGGGGTTTTCTCGCGACGGCAAACGCAAAATTGCGCCGAGGGTGGGGAGACCGAGCAGTGCGCGCACCTGTTCCGAGTCATGCACGGTGTCGTCCAGGTATTCGACGAGAAAGGCGAGACCCAGGGCCAGCATGGCGCCGACGACGGCGGCCAACAGGGTGTTGGTGAGGGTGCGGGGCCGAATGGGGGCGTCGGGCAGGCGGGCCGGTGTCGTGATGGCGATGTTGTCCATCGTGCGCGCTTCGGTCAGGCGCAACTGTTCCAACGAGTTGAGCAGGGCCGAGTAGGTGGTTTCGAACTGGCGCAGGGCGGTTTGGGCGCGGGAGAGTTCGAGCTGCTGTTCGTTGGTCAGGGTGGACTGGCTCTGCAACGAGTTGATCTGTTCTTGCGTCTGCTGAATATCTGTTTCGACCTTGCTGCGTTCCGCCTCCAGGTCTGTACGGGTCTGGGCGTAGCGGGCTTTTTGGAATGCCTGCGTCTGTTCGATGAAGACCACCGGTAACGTGTTGGCAATCTCGACCGCCAGCGATCGGTCGTAACTTTCGACCGTCAACTGGATCAACTGCGTGTCGCGTACCGGCTGCGCTCGGATGACCACGCCCATCTGCCGCAGCCCATCCATGCCTTGCACACCGAGGCGGCGTGCGGTTTCTTCGCTGACCGGATACTCGGTCATCAGTTGTGAGTAAGTACGCGCCACCTGTTGGCTGTAGAGCAAGTCGCTATAGTTGGGATTGGTGGTGGAGGAATTGGCCTGACTGACGAGCAGGGTCGAACCGGCCTGATAGACGGGGGTTTGGCGCCGGCTGACGAAGAAAGCGGCCAATGCAGCCACCAATGTGCAGAGCACGACCAACCATAACCATTTGAGGATCAGCCTGGTGTATTCACGTAGTTCCATGATGAATCAAGAATCCTTCCATTTGTTTCACCTGAATGGATGCATCCGAATTTCAGGCTACGGCCAGGGCCTGATCCCAACCGTTGCTCTGCCCATCCATCAGGACGATCATGGGCGCTTCTTCGCTGGCCTCTACCGCGCCGGTGGTCAGACGTTCACCGGCCACAGCGGGCGCGGCGTGCAGGCCGGTGCGCTGTAAGAGCGCAGCGTAGCGCCGCGCCCGTTCGACATCGCCGCGATCCACGACGGTCGAAATTTCCAAAGCCACCAGGCGTTCCGGCATGTGGGGCAGGTGGCGAGCACGGCCCTGGATCAGCAGGTCGAGGCGCATGACATCTTCGACCTCTTCTTCTGACAGGCTGGCTTCCAGGGTTTCGCGCAAGGCATCCGACAGGGCCAACTTGACGGGACGCAGCCAGCGGCCAAAAAAGGCTGCAGCCCGCTCGCGATAGTGGCGCTCCAGTTCACGGCCGGTCAGGTGCGTCACGCGATCGGTGAGCTGGTCCAAGCGGCTGCTAACCACCCCGAGCGCAGCCGCCATGTGCTCGACCTTCGCTTCTGTGCGCTGCCGTGCTGCGGCCAACTCGGCGACTTTCGCCTCCGTGCGCTGCTGCGCTGCGGCCAACTCGGCAAACTTCGCATCGGTGCGCTGCTGACTCTCGGCCATCTTCGCATCGGTGCGCTGCTGAGTCTCGGCCAGGTCGGCCAATGCCTTTTCCAGGCGGTCCAGTCGGGCATCCCGGCGCTGATCGCGACGCGCGGATTCGGCCAGTATCGCCTCGATGCGGTCCAGGCGATGTTCGGCGCGCAGATGGGATTGGGCCAGTTCGCGCAACAAGGCAGGCATGTCGAGCATGTCGTCCGGTATGATGAGCTGCCGCAGTTCTGCACGCCATTCTGGGTGCAGAAGCAGCAACTGGCGCAAATCGGCAAAATCATTGACAGTGAAGGTCATCATCAATCTCTGTTCTGACTCGACAGGTTGAACCAGTCTTATTGTACCTGAATTGCCAGAATTAGACAAGCGTCTCTTGACGGTCAATTCTGCGGCAGAATGTTGGGGCGGGGGGGGCGCGCGACACTCGGGGCATGGTCGCCATTGCGACCAGGGCTGTGTGCGGCGGGCGCGAGAGGCAGCGCAGATGCGGATGGGGGCGCATCCGCATGGTTCGCCGCGGGGGTGTACTCCGGCGCCAACTGCATCAAACCGGCCCGCATGGCGGCGGCATCGTTGGCGTACGCTGCCGCGATCAGGGCATCCACCGCGGCAGGCAGGCGCAAGGCGCTGCTTTGACTGGCCTGAACCGCGATCATGATTTTGTCGTGCCTGGTAGGCTGATAGGTCTCGCCTGGCACGAACAGTTCTTCGTACAGCTTCTCGCCCGGACGCAGGCCAGTCACGACGATGTCAATGTCGCGTCCCTCGTGCAGGCCGGACAGTTCGATCAGATCACGCGCCAGGTCAATGATCTTGACCGGCTCGCCCATGTTGAGCATGAAGACTTCACCGCCGCGACCCAACACCGATGCTTGCAGCACGAGCTGCACCGCCTCGGAGACGGTCATGAAATAGCGGGTGATCTCCGGGTCGGTAACGGTGACCGGGCCGCCGGCCGAGATCTGCTGCTTGAACGTGAGCACGACGCTGCCACGGCTGCCCAGCACGTTGCCAAAGCGAACCGCAACGTAGGGCCGACCGTTGGCAGCCGCGGCTTCACGCACCAGCAGTTCGGCCACGCGTTTGGACGCGCCCATCACGCTGGTGGGGTTGACTGCCTTGTCGGTGGATATCATGACGAAACGTTCGACGCCCACGTCCTGCGCGGCGGCCAGGACATTGCGTGTGCCTAGAACATTGTTTGTGATGGCTTCGCAGGGGTTGGCCTCCATCAGCGGAACGTGTTTGTGCGCGGCAGCATGGAAGACGATCTGCGGCTTCACCTCGTTGAAAATGGCCCGCAGGCGTTCTGGAAAACGGACATCGGCGATCATGCTGCGCACCAGCGGCTGTTGCGCACCGTCGGTTGGCGGCGTTTTTGCCAACAAACGCTGCAGTTCATTGTCAATCTCGAACACCGAGTTCTCGCCGTGGCCGAGGATGACGATCTGGGCCGGGTGGCAGCGCAAGATCTGACGGCACAACTCGGAACCGATGGAGCCGCCGCCACCGGTGACGAGCACGCGCTTGCCCCGCAACAAGGTCTGCACGGCTGCGATGTCGGTTTGCACCGGTTCACGACGCAGCAGGTCTTCGATCTGCACGGTGCGTAACTGGTTGACGCTGACCGTGCCATCGAGCAGTTCGTACAGGCCGGGGATGATCTTGACCGGAACCTGGGCGTGTTCGCAGGTGGTGACGACCTCACGAATGACGCGGCCAGGCGCCGTGGGCATAGCGATGACGACGAGATCGGCGCGCGTTTCCTGGATGATGCGCGACAGGTCGTTGCACATGCCAAGCACCGGCACGCCCCGGATGCTCGTGCGCTGCTTGGACGGCTCATCGTCTACGAAGCCCACCGGCAGCAGGTCTGCGTAGGTACTGCTCTGCATTTCACGCACGATCATCAGCCCGGCCGCGCCCGCGCCCACGATCAGAGTGCGCGTGCGCTTGCGGCGGTCGTTGCGCGCCTGGCTCAGACGTTCGACGGCGCGTATACTGAAACGAACGCCGCCGGCGAAGAACAGCGTCAGGATGCCGTCCAGAATGGGGATCGAGCGTGGGAAGCCAGGCTCGACCAGGCCGAGCGGCTGCATGACCACAACGAAGAGTGCCGTTTGCGCAACGAGAACGAAGACGCCGCCAGTGGCGATGACCATCAGCTCATCAATGCTGGCGTAGCGCCAGTAGCGCCGATAGAAGCCGGCAGGGAAGAAAACGGCCAGCTTGACGAGCAGGAAGGCGGCGGCGCTGACGATCAGCGATGAGACATAAAGGGACAGGGCGTCGCCGTCGGTGCGCAGGTAGAGCGCCAGCACCGGCGTCAACAGGGCAAACAACAGATCTAGGACTAGAAAATGGCGATTGCGCAGTTGCAAGAGTCGTTGCAGCGCGCCGCTCATGCGGGAGTGCCCGACGGGATATTGGGTTTTCATGACGGTGAACCTTTTTGTGACACAATGATGTATGACCCACGAACGATCACAGCGAGCGGCCTTGACCCACAAGCCGCTCAGCGTTTCCCAAACAGGCATCGAGACCTGTTTCATCATCCGAGGGAAGACATGGTATCGGGGGGCATTGAACGAGAGCGCATGGCATCAGATGGCTTGCACAGGCGCAAGCAGTTGCGCCTGGATGGTCAAACTTGAAGAAGCGGCGTTTGCCAAAATCTTACAGTTTCCCGTCATGACTTGTCGGGGCGTTCGCTACAAATGATTGCCCGCCCGCAGTGCTGTGCCGCAGTGCTCCCTCAAGCGCGCGCCGCCGTTGCCAGCAGCCAGAGATGGGCCAGCCGCAGCCGCCAGAGCGGCCGCTGCGCCTGTTCCAATTGATAGCGCGCACGCAGCCATTCCGCTTCGGGATAGATGCTGCGCGTCGCCAGGCGGGCAAAATCGCGCCAGCGGTCGGCTAGCAGCACCAGCAGCAAGAAACGGAAGTGATGGTAACCGCCGGTGCGCAGCTCCAACACAGCGCGGTCGAGTTGCAGGGCGGCCAGCAGCCGGCGCCGCATGGGCGAAGGCGCCAGATGCCCCATCGCCGCGGGCGGAACGGTCGTCGCCAGCAGCCGTTGGGCCATGTCGAGCGTCGCCCAGACGACGGTCGCCACTCGCCAGGTCCTGGCGCGCACCGCCAGCGTTTCCCAGTCCAGATTGTACGTGCCAACGACCTGGTGCACATCGAGCAGATTGCGCAGCCAGGAGTTGCCAAACTGATGATTGACCGCCTGATGGATGCAGAGATGAATCAGGGTGTCTTCAGGCGACAGCGTCAGGACCTTCTGCTTGCCAAAGTCGAACGGTGTGCGCCGCTGCCACACGCTGGCGTGATCCACGGCGGTCATGCGACGAATCCACTCGCCGCGGATGATCGGCGTCTGCAGCTCCACCAGGTGCAGCCTGGACTTGTCGCCGTACATCTGCAGTTCGCCGCCGGTCAGGCGCACCAACGCCGGCGGCCGCTGCTGTTTGGCCCGCGCCGTGAATCCCAAACTTTCCAACTGCGCCTGTGCATGCGCCATTTGCTCAGGCTGAACCCACAGATCCAAGTCGCCGCGCTGGCGTACGCTGGCGACCGGATAAACGGTGTGCGCCAGTGCGCCCCCTTTGACCCAGGCAAAATCAACCCTGGCCTCGGTCAGCGCGGCAAGGACGCGCTCGATCGTCCAATCCTGCACCGTCGCAGCGGCGGTCGCACGCCAGTAGACGTCGCGCAGGGCCTCGCCAATGTCCGCCGGCAAACGCTCCAACAGCCCCGCCTGTTTGAAGCCATGATGGGCGAAAGCAGTCAACCCCTGCCGCTGCAGCCAGGCGAGATCGTCCGCCGCCAACGGATGAGCATCGAGCCATTGCGCCAACTGCGCTGCATCGCTGTTGGCCAGGGCGCGCATCAAGGCCAACCGGGCGGCCGCCGGCGCAGACAAGCCGCGCCTCAGCGCCCGGCTGTGATACTGACTGGTGATCTGGTTGTCATGGGCGATCTGCGATGGTTCGAGTCGCTGCACCGTTCTCAATTCATCATCTTTCGTTCATCGCTTTGCGCTTCATCGCTTTAGGCTTCATGGCCTGGATTCATGGCTTTGCGCTTCATAGCCTGGATTCATGGCTTTGCGCTTCATGACCTGGATTCATGGCTTTGCGCTTCATCGCTTTGATTTGGCAGGGCGTCGTTTCGGGCAGACAAACGCATTATACGCATTGCTGGCAATTGGTCAATTCTGGTGATTACCCATAAGTGTCACCTGGTTTAGGAAAAGGATGATTGTGGGCGT
>CAZOLV010000004.1:0-68391 GCA_964580725.1 uncultured Anaerolineae bacterium
GATTACGTCTGGCCGACCGACACACCCTATCCAACCGAAACCCCCACCGACTTCGCCTGGCCGACCGAGACGCCCACCGATTACGTCTGGCCGACCGACACACCCTATCCAACCGAAACCCCCACCGACTTCGCCTGGCCGACCGAGACGCCCACCGATTACGTCTGGCCGACCGACACACCCTATCCAACCGAAACCCCCACCGATTTCGTCTGGCCGACCGAGACGCCGACCGACGTCTTCTCGCCCACGGTCACGGTCACCTTCGAGGCGCCGGTGCGCAACACGCCCGCCCCGCCGGCCGGTGATTGGCTGAGTCGCTGGTGGCAGCGCAGCCGCGCCTGGTGGGCCGATCTCTGGCAGCGCTGGCTGCGGTAGCGCGGCCTGGCCGAAAACAGAGGACTTCCGGAGTCTGCACGGCGGGCGCCTGGCGTAACAACGCCGCCGAGCGGCTCCGGAAGTCGTTTTGTGTCAGCTCTATTTTGCCCTATTTAGCTTCATTTGACTTTTAACCTCTGACGCGTAGACTACACTTCACATCGTTGCCTGTCGCATCATCAGCAGTATCAGCAGCATCATTGGAGAGACCGCCAAGAGAAGACCGCCAATGCATCAAGAAAAGGAGAAAGCGCAATGCAAGAGTTCGAAAAACTAGGTGTGTTCTACCTGGGGCGCGAGTACGACCTGGCGCAGCGAGCAGCCGCCGACGATCTGGTTCTTTACAAGTCCAAAGACCTGGTGACCCACGCCGTCTGCGTTGGCATGACCGGTTCTGGTAAAACCGGCCTGTGCATCGGCTTGATCGAAGAGGCCGCCATAGATGGCATCCCCTCGATCCTGATAGACCCGAAAGGCGACCTGGGAAACCTCTTCTTGACTTTCCCGCACCTGCGCGGTGTTGATTTTCTGCCCTGGATCAACCCCGAAGACGCCGCCAAGAAGGGTCTCACCACCGAAGAGTTCGCCGACCAACAGGCGGCGCAATGGGCGAAGGGCCTGAGCGACTGGGGACAGGACGGCGCCCGCATTCAGCGTCTGCGCGACGCCGCCGAACTCGTCATCTACACCCCCGGCAGCAACGCCGGCATACCGGTTTCGATCCTCAAGTCTTTCGCTGTGCCCCCATTCGAAATCTTGGACGACGGCGAACTGCTGCAAGAGCGCATCAACACCACCGTCACCAGCCTGCTTGGCCTGGTCGGCGTCAGCGCCGACCCATTGACCAGCCGCGAACACATTTTGCTTTCCACCATCCTCGGCCAGGCCTGGCGTGAGGGGCGCGACCTCGACCTGGCCGCGCTGATCCAGGCCATCCAAACACCACCCATGACGCGCATCGGCGTGCTCGATCTCGACACCTTCTATTCCGCCAAGGACCGCTTCAGTCTGGTGCTGGCGCTGAACAATCTTGTCGCCTCGCCCGGCTTTGCCACCTGGATGGAAGGCGCCGCACTCGACATCGGCCAAATCCTCTACAACCCCAAGGGCAAGCCGCGCGTCGCCATCTTCTCAATTGCCCATCTGGGCGACGCCGAGCGTATGTTCTTCGTCTCACTGCTCCTCAACCAGATTTTGGGCTGGATGCGCTCGCAATCGGGCACCACCAGCCTGCGCGCCCTGGTTTACATGGACGAGATTTTCGGCTTCTTCCCGCCGGTCGCCAATCCACCCTCCAAGCTGCCGCTGCTGACGCTGCTCAAGCAGGCGCGCGCCTTTGGCGTGGGCATCGTCCTGGCCACGCAAAACCCGGTTGACCTGGACTACAAAGGCCTGAGCAACGCCGGCACCTGGTTCATCGGTCGCCTGCAGACCGAACGCGACAAGGCACGCGTCATGGATGGGCTGGAAGGCGCCGCCGCCGCCGCCAACACCCGCTTCGACCGGGCGCACATGGATCAGATCATCTCTGGCCTCAGCAGCCGCGTCTTCCTGCTCAACAACGCCCACGAGGATGAGCCAATCGTCATGACGACACGCTGGGTCATGTCCTACCTGCGCGGCCCGCTGACCCGCACCCAAATCAAGACCCTGATGGACCCCATCAAGGCCCGTTTGGCGCCGCCACCCGCCCCCAAACGCACGGCCACACCTGTTCCTACACCTGCCCCTGCGGCCGGCGACGACGAGGCCGAAGCGCCGGCGCCGATGTTGGGCAAAGCTCCCGCACGCGCCGACGCCGCCCAGGCGGCTGGCCTGCAGCCCACCCTGCCGCCCGACGTCAGCCAGTTCTTCGTGCCGGTGCGCGGCAGCGGCGGCGCTCTGGTCTACCAGCCCTGCCTGGTGGGCGCGGCCAAGATCCGCTACGCCGACTCCAAACTGAAAATTGACGCCACGGACAACGTCATCTTCGTGACCTCCATCACCAACGCCGCGGTGCCGGTCAACTGGGAAGAGAGCCAGGCGCCGGAGTGGGGATTGCGCGATTTGGAGAAAGCGCCGTCCAAACCGGGCCAATTCGCCGACCTGCCGGCGGTCGCCGGGCGCGCCCGCAGCTATCAATCCTGGAGCCGCGATTTCGTAGATTGGATCTACAGCACGCACCGGCTGGAGCTGTTCCGCAGCCCGGCCACCGGCGCCGTCTCGAATTCGGGCGAAAGCGAGCGCGACTTCCGGGTGCGCCTCAGCCAGGTGGTGCACGAGCAGCGCGATGACGCCGCCGAGAAGCTGCGTAAGAAGTATGCGCCGAAAGTCGCAGCCCTGCAGGAACGTATCCGGCGTGCGCAGATGACCGTGGAACGCGAAGAAAACCAGGCCAATCAGGCCAAGACGCAGACCGTCATCTCCGTCGGCGCCAGCGTCATCAGCGCCTTCCTGGGACGCAAGGCGGTCAGCGCGACCACCATCGGCAAAGCCACCACGGCGGCGCGCGGCGTGGGCCGCGCCATGCAGCAGGGTGACGACGTGACGCGTGCGCGCGAAAATGTGCGGGCGCTGGAACAGCAGTTGGCCGACTTGGAAGAAGAGATGAAGGCAGAGATCGAAGGACTGCGCGCCCGTCGCGACCCGGCGATCGAAGACATGGAGACGCTGGCCCTGAAGCCGAAGAAGACCGAAATTTCGGTGCAGTTGGTTTCCCTGGTGTGGGCGCCCTACTGGCAAAACGCCAGCGGTATGCTGACGCCGGCCTGGTAAAGCGCAGGAGAGCGCCGTCAGCCGCCAGCGCCGCGCAGCAGCCAGACCCCAAACCACAGTTGTGCAATGGCGAACAGGGCCACGAACAGAATCAGGCCAAGCGACACCAGGTCGAACAGGCCGGTGCGCCGCACGAAGATGAAGCTGAGGACCGTCAGAAGGGCAAAGGCGCCGCCAGAACCGACGAAGAGACAGCCGAAAGGATTGGGCGGCCGCGGCTGGCGCTCTGCCCCGGCCAAAGGTTCGTTGTGTTCGTCTGAAGTGTGCATGATCGGACTCCCGTTGCGCCGATTCTACGCCGTTTCCGGTTTCTGTCAACTGGTCGCGGCGCACGCTATGACGTAGACCATAGCGACGCATCGAAAATTTGCTATACTAGGCGCCGGACGCAGAAAATGCGTCCGGCGTCTATTTTTTTCTCGAATCTGCACTCGAAGACGAGGTAATGTGATATGGCAAACGTCAACAAGATCAAAGGCGTCATCGGCATCCTGACCGGCGGCGGCGACGTGCCGGGACTCAATCCCGCCATTCGCGCCGTCACCATCCGTGCGCTGCGCGAAGGCTACCGGGTGTTGGGAATTCGGCACGGTTGGGCGGGCGTAACGGAAATCGTACGCGATCAGAAGGCCGACAACAGCGACAACTTTCAGTGGCTGACCGAGGAACTGGTCAACAAGGCCGGGCGCACCGGCGGCACCTTCTTGCACAGCTCGCGCACGCGCCCAAGCAGCATCTCGCGCAAGAGTGTGCCGGCGCACCTGCAAGAGCAGTACGCAGCCGATTCCAACGACCTGACCCCCGAAGTGCTCAAGAATCTGGCCTGGTTGGGAGTAGACTACCTGATTCCCATCGGCGGCGATGACACTCTCAGCTATGGCGTGCGCCTGGCGCAGGAGGGGTTCAAGGTCGTCGCCATCCCCAAGACGATGGACAACGACGTGCCGGGCACCGATTACTGCATCGGTTTCAGCACCTGCGTCACTCGCACCATCGCCATGACCAACATCCTACGCACATCGGCCGGCTCGCACGAACGCTTCCTGGTCATGGAGGTCTTCGGGCGCTATGCCGGGTTCACCGCCATGCTGCCGACGATGGCAGGCGTCGCCAATCGCTGCGTCATTCCCGAATACCGCTTCAACATGGACCAGTTGACCGAACTGCTCGTCGCCGATCGCTTCAAGAATCCGAGCAAATACTCGGTTGTGCTGGTGTCGGAAGGCGCCATGTTCGAGGGCGGCGAGATGATCTTCCAGAGCGCCGAAAAGGACGCCTACGGTCACGCCAAGTTGGGCGGCATTGGCGATGTGGTGTCCGAAAAGCTGAAGGAACTGTCGCCCAAGTTCAACAACGGCAAGAAGATCGAATGCATCAACCAAAAGCTCGGCTACCTGGTGCGCGGCGGCGATCCCGACGCCATTGACTCGATCGTGCCGATGGCCTACGGCAACCTGGCGCTCGACCTGATCCTGCAAAATCTACATGGGCGTCTGGTGGTGCTCAAGAACGGGCGCTACGACCATGTGCCGCTCGAAGTGGTCACCAGCACCAAGAAGCTGGTGGATGTGCAGCGTTTCTACAACACTGAACGCCTGCGCCCGCACTACAAGAGCTTCGAGATGAAACCGCTCTTCATCATGACCGGGGACATGGTGTAAGCCGAGCGGGTTGCCAGGCCCCTCACCCCGCGGCGCTTCTGGTCAACGCCACCAGCGCCATATCGTCCGCCTGGGCCGCGCCCTGCGTAAAGCGGTGTACATCCGCCAGGATGGCATCACGTAACGCAGGCGCGGCGCTGCCCAGGTTTGCGCGCAGCGTCGCCGTCAGGCGTTCCAACCCATACCAGCCGCCCTCGGTATCTTCGGCGTCGGTCACGCCGTCGGTGTAGAGCAGCAGCGCATCGCCGGGAGCCAGGCGCTCCTGTCGCGCCGACCAGATGCTCTGCTCGTCCATGCCAAGCGGCAGGCCCGTCTTGCGCAGCAGGATCGGCGTGGTTGACTCTGCGGCGCGCAACAGAATGGGTGGGTTGTGACCGGCGTTGCAGTAGGTCAGCGCGCCCGACTGCGGATCGAGCAGGCCGAGAAAGACGGTCACAAACTGATCAGCGGTAGCATCGGCTAGCAGCCGCTGATTGACCGCCTGCAAGACGAGGGCCGGATCGTCTGGATGTTCGCTGAGAAAGACACGCAGCAAAGCGCAGCTCATCGCCATGTAAAGCGCCGCCCCCACCCCCTTGTCTACCACATCGGCAATCAACAGCGCCAACTTGCCAGACTGTAGCCGCGTCACATCGTAGAAATCGCCAGAGGTCAGGCGCGCCGGAACCAGCGCCACCGCTAGCTGCCAGCCGGTCATCTCCGGCAGGGTCTGCCGCATGAAGCTGGCCTGCACCTGCGCCGCCAGCGCCAGTTCCTGCGCCATGCGCCGGTTGGCCTCCTGCAGATTGCGCTGCAAACGACGCAGCGCCAGGTGCGTCCCAACGCGCGCCGCCACCTCCTCGATCTGAAACGGCTTGGTGATGTAATCCACGCCGCCCGCCTCGAAAGCGCGCATCTTGTCTCCAATTTCGTCCAGCGCGCTGATGAACAACACCGGAATATCGGCGCTCCTGGCGTTGGCCTTCAACTGCCGGCAGACCTCGTACCCGTCCATGTCGGGCATACGAATATCGAGCAAGATCAGATCGGGCGGCGTCAGTTCGACAGAAGCCAGGGCGCGCGGACCGCTGGTCACGGCGCGCACGCGATAGCCCCGTTCGCTCAAGATTTGGGTCAACAGCCGCAGATTGGCCGGGCTGTCGTCCACCAGGAGGATATTTTCAGGCGTCGGTGCTTCATTCATGATCATGATTTCACGATTTTCAGCCATGTTCGGTGCCCGGCGCCCGGCGCAGCGCCGCCAGGATGCGCTCATGTTCGAAGCGCCCGGCCAGGCGGACGAGGGCGCCGGCCAGCTCAGGGCTGTGCGCATTGATCTGACCGGCCAGATGTTCGATCGCACCCACATCGCCCAGAATGGCGGCGCGCTCCAGTTCGGCCAACCAGGCGGGATCGGCGGCTGTCAGCCGCGCCCGCAGCATCGCCTCCTCGGCCAGCGGCTGGCGTCCCGGCCCGCCTGCCGCCGCAGCCGGCGCCTGCAACTCTTCGTAGAGATAACGCACACCAAGCCGCCTGGCCATGATCTCGAAAAGTTCATCGGCGTGAAACGGCTTGCGCACATAATCGTCGCATCCCTCGGCCAGGATGATCGCCTTGTCCTCTTCGAGGGCGCTGGCGGTGAGAGCAACGATCACCGTCGCCATGCCGCGCGTCGTCGTCTTGATTCGGCGCGTCGTCTCGTAACCATCCATCACCGGCATCCGCATGTCGAGCCAGATCAGATGCGGCGCCCAGGCCTCCCAAACCGCCAGCGCCTCCTCGCCGTTGCTGGCCTCGCGCACCTCGAAACCGACCGGCGTCAGGATTTTGACCAGCAGCTTGCGGTTGACCTCGGAATCGTCCACCACCAGCAAGCGGTAGGCCGGTTGGTCTGGCGCCAGGCCGATCACCCGGCGCGCTGGCGGCAGTGGCTCCAGATCGCCGGCGCTCACTTTTTCCAGCGGAATGGCAAACTCGAACACGCTGCCAATACCCGGCTGGCTGGCGACGCTGATCTCTCCGCCCATCAGGCGCACATACTGCTGGCTGATCGCCAGTCCCAGGCCGGTACCTTCGGTCGTTGCGCTGGCGCTGCTTGCCTGGACGAAGGGCAAGAAAATCCGCTCTATCTCATCGGCGGCGATGCCGGGGCCGGTATCTTCCACCCGGAAGCGCATCCAATCGCCCGTCGCCGGCGCCTGACCCTCCGGCGGCGCCGTGCGCTGTACGCGCAGTACCACCTGCCCATGTTCGGTGAACTTGACCGCATTGCCCAAGAGGTTCATCAGCGCCTGGCGCAGCTTGCCGTCGTCAGCGGCGACATAGCGCGGCGCGTCGGGATCGAGTTCCAGACGCAGCGCCAGCCCTTTCTGCTCGGCGCGCAAGGCAAACATCTCTTCCAACCCCTGCAGCAGGCGCGTCAGGTCGAAACTGCGCGCGTTGAGCCGCATCCTGCCTGCCTCGATCTTGGACATGTCGAGCACATCGTTGATGAGGCCGAGCAGGTGCTCCCCGCTGCGGTGAATCGTTTCGATGTCCTCACGATGATCGGCGGGCAGGCGCCGATCGCGCGCCATGATCTGCGTGAAGCCAAGAATGGCGTTGAGCGGTGTGCGAAACTCATGGCTCATGTTGGCCAGGAAAACGCTTTTGGCGCGGTTGGCCGTCTCAGCAGCGTCGCGCGACTGTTCGAGCGCAGTCATGGCCGCGCGCAACTCGTGTGTGCGCTCCATCACCTGTTGTTCCAGCCGGCGTCGCTGGCCCTCCACCGCCCGAATGCGCAGTAGAAAGACGCTGGAAACGGCGCTCAACAAACCGGCAGCAACCAGCAGCCTGAACCAGGTGGTCCCCCAGAACGGGGGCGGAATGACAATCTGCAGCGTCGCATCCTGCTCGTTCCAGACGCCATCGCTGTTGCTCGCCTTGACGCGGAAGGTGTAGCGGCCGGGCGGCACGTTGGTGTAGTTGGCGAAACGGCGGCTGCCGGCCCGATTCCAGCCCCTGTCCAGCCCTTCCAGCATGAAGGCGTATTCGATCTGGCCAGACGTCGAGAAGTCGAGCGCGGCAAAGGTCAGTTCGAAGAAATCGTCACGATACGACAACTGTACAGCGTGCGTCGTTTCCACCGGTCCCGGCAGCGGTCCCGCCGGCGCAACGGCGACCGGCTGGCCGTAGATGTCGAAACCGGTGATCACCACCGGCGGCAAGTAGGGGTTGTCCTGCACCAGGTCAGGATGAAAAATGCTGATGCCGTTGACCCCGCCGAAGAACATCACCCCTTCCGGGTTCTCGAAGAAAGCCCACTGGTTGAACTCGTTCCCCTGCAGGCCGTCCGACCGGTCGAAGTTCTTGAAGGTCTGCGTACGCGGGTCGAAGCGAGCCAGCCCCCTGTTTGTGCTGAGCCACAAACGCCCGGCGTCGTCTTCCAGGATGCCGTAGACGAAATCGTTGGGCAGGCCCTGTTTTTCACGATAGGCGCTGAAAGTGCGCGCGGCCGGGTCGAACCGGTTCAGCCCGCCAGTCGTGGCGATCCAGAGCGCTCCGTCCTGCGTTTGATGAATGTCGAGCACAGTGTTGCTGGTGAGAGTTGTCGGGTCGTTGGGATCGGCGGTAAAACGTGTGAAACGGCCAGATAGGCTCTCCATCAGGTTCAGCCCGCCGGTCAGCGTGCCAATCCACAGCTTGCCCTGGTTGTCTTCGAAGATACACGCAACGAAGTTGCCGCTCAGGCTGGCCGGATCGGCTGGATCGTTGCGCATCTGCAAGCGCGGAGTTCCGGCGGTGCGATCGAACAGGATCAGATTCTCGGCTGTCCCTAGCCAGAAATTGCCCTTGCTGTCTTCGTAAATGGCGTTGACCACCGACATTCGGTAGTTGATGAAATCGCCGCTTTCACGGTCGAAGCGGCTCAACCCACTCGGCGTTCCAAACCACAGAACGCCCTGCCGATCCTGATACACGGTGTAAACGGCGTCGTTGCTCAGGCCGCGCGGACGACGAGGATCATAACGAAAATGCTGCCAGGTCTTACTCGCCATCTCGAAGCGGTTCAGGCCGCCGTCGTTGGTTGCAATCCATAGATCGCCCCGGTCATCCTGTAGAATGTCCCAAATCGAATCGCTGGAGAGACCGTCGCTGGCGTTGGGATGGGAGCGCAGCCACAGGAAGCGGTCCTTGAACGGATCGTAGAAATCGGCCCCTGCGCCAAACATCCCGAACCAGATGACGCCGGCGTTGTCCTGAAAGATCGAGAAAACCGAGTTGCCGGCCAGACTGGTGGTGTCAAGGGGATCGTGCTGATAGCGCGTGAAACGACCACTTTGTCTGTCGAGCAGATGCAGCCCCCCGCCCTGCGTGCCGACCCACAGTCGTCCCTCGCGATCCTCGAAGATGGGAGAAACCGACTCGTAGGCCAGGGCGCCAGGGTCATCGGGATTGCTGAGAAAACGAGTGAAGGTCTCTGTCTCTGCATCGAACCGGTTAAGCCCTGCGCCGAAGGTGCCCACCCACAAAACACCCTGGCGATCCAGGAGCAGGCTGGTCACGACATCATCGCTCAGGCTGCGATCATCCAGCCGGTTGTACCGATAGCTGGTGAACCTGCCTGTGGCAGGATCGAGCCGGTTCAGGCCGCCGCCCGTCGTGCCGACCCACACCTGGCCGTCGTCGCCGGCCAACACGACAGCGACGTTGTCGTCGCTCAGGCTTGTTGGATCGGCCGGATCGTGCCGGTAGTGCGTCGCCTGACCGCTGTGCGGATCGAACCGGTTGAGGCCGCTGTTGTTGGCTCCTGCCCAGACGATGCCCTGGCGATCCACATCGAGGGCGGAGATCGAGTTCTCGCTCATGCTGTGTGGATTGGCGGGATCGTGTTGGAAGGCGCTAAACTGGCCGGTGTGTGGATCGTAGCGGTTCAGCCCGCCGTTGTTGGTTGCAATCCAGAGCGAACCATCGGGCGCTTTGTCCAGATTGTTGACGAAACTGCCCTTGAGGCTGTTGGTTGCCTGTGGGTCTTCTTTGAACACCCGGAACTGGTAACCGTCGTAGCGATTCAAGCCATCTTGGGTCGCCATCCACAGGAAACCCTGGTCGTCCTGCACGAAATCGAGAACGACGCTTTGCGAGAGGCCCGCCTCTGGCGGCAGATGTTCGAAGCGGAGATGCTGATCGTGAGCGGCCAGCGCGGCCAGAGTGGGTGGAAGGGGTCTTTGTACGGGCGGCGACGAGGGACGCGCCGGGGTTGCCGTGGGAGACCGAGGAGCGGCCTGACGTGCGCAGGCATTCAGCAACAGCAGAAGCAGGATGCAGCCTGCGCCGGCAAGTCGCCCGACCAGTCGAGAATGGCGCTGATCGGGCGTCATGTTGCCTCCAAAAAGTCCGTTGTCTTACGCTCCGCCAGCATTTTCGTTCTGTTCACCGGCGCGTGAGCGACCGCTGAACAGTTCGACGATCCGGCCGAGTTGCTCGTAGACGAAATTCTGGCGGAAACCGCCAATGGCGGCGATGAGCGAGGGCAGAAGGCGCACCCCCAGGCTCTCGCTGTTGGTCTGCGCGCCGGCCTGCAGCACGAGTAGGCCGGTGGCGAAGAGCAGGTAGACGAGGCCACCGAGCACCATCCCCATGATCGGTTGCGTCAGATACCACATCTGGTATTCACGATCGAAATCGCGCCGTTCAGAGATGTGATACCAAAGGCTCCAGAGTGCGCCGATGCTGCCGCCCAGGCCGCCCCAAAAGAGGGTGCTGAGAAACGGCATCGCCTGGCTGAGCACCAGCGACGTGCTCGCCACGCCCATGGATGCGATGAGCCAGGCGCTCATGCGCGGCCAGAAGGCGTTGGAGAGGATGAAGGCAAGCAGCAGCGCAAACATCCAGATCGTTTCGTAGCGGAAAAGGCCCAATCCCAGTTCGCCCGCCCACTGGCGGCTGTTGTTGGCGGCGATCAGCATGGCATGCACACGCTGCACCTGATATTCGGCGTCAACGTAGTTTTCAGGTTTTTCGACCAGGATCAGGCGTGACTGGTGCAGCAGTTCCAGGGCCTTTTCGCCGCGCAGCGCATCGTTGGCCAGCTCTTGCGAGGCGCGGTCGTACAGGCGATCAATCTCGCGCGACAGCGAACGTAGCTGCTCCGGCGTCACGCGCGCCAGGGCGCGCTGCGCCTGTTCATCGGTCAGGTCACGCACGACGATGGGTCTGTCTCCGCCAGTCTGCACGCCCGGCCCGGGCGGCGCCACTTCGCCGCTGAGCGGTCCCTCCAACACCAATCCTCCGACACGCAATCGGGCCGGAGCCGGTCCGCCGGGCGGTTGCGTAGCGGGCGGTTCGGGTTGCGTCACCACCGGCGCCAGTCCCACCGAAGGCGCCGTCGTGGGCGCGCCGCTGTAGGGCGGCAGGGGGCTGCGCACCGTCGTGATCGGTTCAGCGTTTCCGGCAGCAGGCGGGACAGCGGCCAAGATGTCATCGGTCAGGCCGTCGTCGGTCGTTACAGTGGGCGGGTTGGCGCCAGGAATAGCGGCGTTCAGATCGTCCATCGTCTGATCCTCGTTCGGTAATTTTGGTGCGGGTTGGGTGGGCGGCGGTGGAGCCGGCGCAGCGGCTGGTAGAGCGACAGGTGGCGGTGGAGCCGGCGCAGCGGCTGGCGTGGTTGGGGCTGGCGTCTCGACGGGCGAATCTACTGGTGGCGGCAGCGAGGGTGCGATCAACACTGGCGGCAGCCCTTCGTCGAACGGCACATCAATGGCATCGAGCGGCATCTCGGGTTCGCCAGCGATGGGCGTCTCATCGGCTGCGAGTGCAGCGACGCCGCGGCTCGTTGTCGCTGGCGCCAGTGTTTCACGCGGCGGCATGGCGACGATTGGTTCTGGCGGTAGGGTGTCATCGAGCGGCGGTGCGTGGCGTGCGGCGGTCGTTTCGGAGGCGCCGGCCTCGAAGGCCAACGCCGCCTCGACCTCGGGCGCAAGATCGGCAGAAGTTGCAGGCTCAGTCGCCGCCGGCAGCCTCGTCTCGACAGGCCCAATCGCCGCCGGCAAGGCTGCATCAAGCACTCGGTTAGCGAGTCCCTGGATTTCGCGGCCGCGCCCCTTCAGGCTTGCACGTTGTTTTGCCATGATGATTTTCCTGGAACGTCGAGACCACAGAGGTCGCTCTTGCGTTGGCGTCGAACGTTCGACGCCCTCAATCGTCGCAGGAATTATACCATACGGGCGACATCTTCTCAATAATTCGCGACCGATTGGCTCTGCGGCCGGCGGGGATGCGCTCCCGATCCCCCCGATTGGGGGGCAGGGGGGCCGAGGCTTCGACAAGCTCAGCCCCCTTCTGCCCTCTGACTTCTGACTTCTGCCCTCTGCCCTCTGCCCTCTGCCCTCTGACTTCTGCCCTCTGCCCTCTGTCCTTTGTTGTATTAGATCAGGCCCAGTTCGCGCAGCGCCTGCAACACGCGCGGCGGCTGCCAGAGCCACTCGGCGCGTAGCCACAGCCCCTTCACGGCCTGTGAACGAAAAACGCCCGCGGCCCCGGTGAATGACGGCTGGTAGCGGCCTGCTGCGTCCAGGTTGTAAATGGCGACCCACCAATCTTACTACCACGCATTGATCGGGTCAAGAGCCTGGCGCAGCGGCGCATCTGAAAATGGCGCGCCTGTACCCACTACCCTCTTCCCTCCGACTTCAGGTTCCGGCCCACGCCAAACAGGTAGAGGAGCGCAAACCCGCTGAGCCGCAACACGCTGGCGACGACCAGACCCCATCCCAGGCCAACAGAATCGCCCAGCCAGGTGCCTGTGAGCGGCGCCAGAAACATTGCAGCAAAGACCGTAGTCTGATACAATCCCACGAAGCGCGCCTGATCCTGCGGCGGGCAGGTGTCGAGCATGATGTCGAAGAAGACAAGATCAATGCCAGCCTGGAAGAAGCCGTTGATCCCCGCATAGATTGCCAACGGCACCGTGCTGTGCGTCAGGGCCGTCAGGAACGGATAGAAGCTGGCGCCCAGGGCGCAGATGAGCATCACACGCCGTTCGCCGGTGCGCCTGGCCAGCCGCGTCCACAGCAGATAGGCCACGAGCAGCACGACGGTCTGCGAGGTGTTGATGAAGCTGATCATCATGTCGGACGCCTGCAGTTCGCGCACCCAGTAGAGCGGCAGCAGCGGCAAAGCCATGCTCTGACCAGCCCGAAAGAGGAACTGGCTGCCCATGAAGCGTACGAAATCGGGGTGTTGGCGCAGCCCGGCGAGCGTTTGACGCCAGGGTGAACCGGCGCCAACCGCCGGCGAGACGGTCTGATCGGGCAGGCTGATGCGGCTGGAGAAGGTGTAGCTGATCAGCCCGCCGAGCGCCGAGATCAGAAAGATGATCTGGTAGTTGAGCGGAAACTGCCACTGTTCCAGCATCTGACCCGCCAACAGGACAGCCAGGGCGTTGGCCAGGCCAAGCGTTGACCAACGTTGACTCATCAATGCCACACGACCGCGCGGCCCGGCCACCTGCCCCATCACCACGGTGAAAGCGACCGACACGACAGTCTGCGGCAGCGTCGCCAGCGCCCAGATGCCGACGATGATCTCGGGAACGTTACGTTCGAAGAAGAAAGGCGTCAAACCTGTCAGCGCATAACAGGAGATGACGAACAGACGCGCCAGGGAAAACCAGGACACAATCTGCCGCTGGCGACCCAGGAAAGCGCCCACCTGAAACGCCAGCAGCAGGCCGGTCAACGCGGGCATAGCGGTGAGCAGCCCCACCATGAAACTAGAAGCCCCCAAACGCACCAGAAAGACCGAGAGGAACGACCCGATGCCCACGGCAAACCCAACGCCGATCCCATCTATGAGGACGTAACGGCGGTTGCGCTCGGCGGTGTCGCCGGACCCACGTATCCAGAGGCCAATTCGCTCAAGAAAGGAGGGATGACGAAGATCGTAGCCGTTCAGCGCCAGATGTTCGGCCTGATGGCTGACTGGGATCCCATCCGAGGCCCCAGAAGATGGTTGTGAAGTTACTCGATGCGACATAAGATGTCTCGATTTCACCAGAATGCAGGCGATGATACCTGCACAAAGCCTCGCTCGCAGTGGTAGATAATCCGATCCAGACGTTTTCTTGTGCTGCGCAGCCTGACTCGACATGCCCAACAGACCTGCGCCAGGCGCATCGGAGAATCGAGTACGGGCCGAGGCGATTCTTTTGCACGATAGCAAGGAGATTGACGCTTCTATGCAACGGTTTGCACGTTCTTTGTTCGCCCCCCTGCTCGTTCTTGCCCTGTTGTTGACTGCCTGCGGCGGCGGGCAGCCCGCCCCCACGGCGACGACACAGCCGCCCGCGCCCACCAGCGCGCCCGCCGCTACTTCGGCGCCGGCCGACACGCCAACCTCGGCGCCGGCCGCAACGGCGGCGCCCGCAGATACGCCAACCTCGGCGCCCGCCCCCACGGCAACGCCGCCGCCTGCCACACCGACATCAGCGCCGCCTGCGCTGCCTGCAGATCCCAAAGCAGCAGTCATCGCCGCCCTGCAGAATCAGTTGAAGGCCGGGCCGTTCCGCACTAAGACGACGATCGTCGCCGACACCGGGACCACCGAGATGACCGCCGAGGTGATCCCGCCAGACAAGATTCGCACCAAGCTCGAATCGGGCGAATTCGAGATGGAAAGCGTCTTCATCGGCGACCAGGGCTGGATGAAACGTGATGACGCCTGGGAGGTTGCACCGGTTTCTGGCGACGACTTGTTCCAGCAAATCGGCTTGATGACGACCGCCGAAGAACTGGACAAAACGATCAGCAATGTGCAGGCGGCCGGTCGTGACAAGGTGAACGGCGAGGATGCGTTGGTCTTCACCTACACCTCGACCTTCGGCGAGGCCGGGCCGGACCAAGTCGTCAGCCAGGTCAAGCTGTGGGTCAGCGCCAGCCGCGGCCTGCCGCTCCAATCCGAGATCGAGGGCGAGGCAGCCGGGATCAAATCGAAATCGCGACAGGTGATCGAGTACGACCCGGACATCGAGATCACGCCGCCGATGTAGGGGCGGGGTGTGAGACAGGCGGGATGAACAGGGTGAATGCTGCGCTGTGACTGGCGTCGAAGATGCACAACTCCCGTTCATTCGCAGTACGCTAATTCTGTTGCCGTGGCCGATACTGGATGGCTTCCGCCAGATGCGCCGTTTCGATGCGCTGGCTGCTGGCCAGGTCGGCCACGGTGCGCGCCAACTTGAGGATGCGGTGATAGGCGCGCGCGCTGAGCTGCAACTGGCGCATGGCCGCCTTGAGCAAGGCACGGCCGCTGTTGTCCACGCCGCAAAACTCGCGCACTTCGGCCACGCCCATGTCGGCGTTGCAGGTGACGTGGGCGTGACCCTGAAAACGGCTGGTTTGACGCTGGCGCGCCGCCTCCACACGGGCGCGCACCGTCTTGGACAACTCGCCCTGGCGCTCATCGGTCAGCTTGTCGAAGTCAACCGGCGGCACCTGCACATGGATGTCAATCCGGTCGAGCAGCGGGCCGGAGATGCGGTGTTGGTAGCGGGCGATGGAGGCCTGCGAACAACTGCATTCGATGGTGGGGTGGCCGTGATAGCCGCAAGGACAGGGGTTGAGGGCCGCGACCAGCATGAAATTGGCGGGAAACGTCAGACTGCCCTGGGCGCGCGCAATCGTCACCACATGATCTTCGAGCGGCTGGCGCAACACCTCCAGGGTGCGCGGGTCGAACTCTGGCAATTCATCCAGAAAGAGCAGGCCGCGATGCGCCAGGCTGATTTCCCCTGGCCGCGGCCAACGCCCGCCGCCCACCAACCCGGCGTGACTGATGGTGTGATGCGGGGCGCGGAAGGGGCGTTGACGAATCAAGGGCAGATTGCCGCCGCTGTTGCCCTGCAGCAGGTCTCCCACAGAGTAGATGCGGGTGATGTCGAGCGCCTCGTTCAGAGTCAAGCGGGGTAAAATGGAGGGCATGGCGCGCGCCAGCAGTGTCTTGCCGGCGCCGGGCGGACCGCTCATCAAGACGTTGTGTCCTCCCGCCGCTGCTACTTCGAGCGCCCGCTTGATGTGTTCCTGACCTCGAATCTCGGCGAAATCGGCCGCCGCCGGCGCTTCGACCGTTTCATCGTCGAAGGTCATGACGGTTTCGAAGGGGCGAATGGGCAGAACACCGTTGAGATGGGCCACGAGAGCGTTGAGCGAAGCAACCGGGATGACGCGCACCGTTCCAATCAGCGCCGCTTCGGGCGCATCCGGCTGCGGCACATACAGCACCTCGACGCCCCGCTCCGCCGCCAGCGCCGCCATCGGCAGCACGCCGTTGATGTGGCGCACGCTGCCGTCCAACCCCAACTCGCCCACGACCAGGCTCTTGTTTAAACTGTCGGCTGGAATCTGCCGCGTGGCGGCCAGAATGGCCAGGGCGATGGGAAGATCGTAGGCCGGGCCTTCCTTGCGTAGGTCGGCCGGGGCCAGGCTGATGGTCAGGCGGGTGCCGGGAAAGTGATAACCGGAGTTGACGATGGCGCTGCGGACGCGCTCGCCCGCTTCGCGAATTGCGGCGTCGGGCAGGCCGACAATCGTCACTTTGGGCAGGCCAGGAGCAATATCTACTTCGACTTCGATGACGGCCCCTTCCAGGCCAATCAGGGCGCAACTGGTGACACAGGCGAGCATGACACGACCTCCGTTGGGTGCGACTTGAGGTGGAACGATCTGTCGTGGAATGGGTTCGCAGCGTCAGCCGCCGCGGGCCACATTCTGCGCTAAACGCAGCAAGATCATACTTGAACTGCAAGAGGCTGTCAAGCCGCGACATTTGGGCATCGGGGCTGCGGGTTACGGCCCGATGGCCGCGCCGGCGCCAATCACATTGCCGGGTGCCGGGCTGTCATTCGACAACTTGCGGCGATTGTGTTAGACTTGAGACGCAGCCGATGACGAACTGCAACACGCGCAACGATCCGAGGAGACCTGACCGATGTACATCGGTGACTATTTGGGGCGGCGCGCTATCTACTCGCCAGCACGCCTGGCGATCGTGGATGCGGGCAAGACGCCGGCCCTGCGCCTGACCTATGCCGACCTGAACGAACGCGCCAACCGCCTGGCGCATTGGCTGCGCACGACGGCCGGCGTGGGCAAAGGCGACCGCGTCGCCATGTTGGCGCGCGATGGCGTGGAGCATCTCGACCTCTTCTTCGCCTGCAGCAAGCTGGGCGCCGTGCACACGGCCTTCAACTGGCGCCTGCACTGGCGTGAGCTGGCCGAACTGGCGCACAACACTCAGCCGCGCCTGCTCTTCTTCTCCAGCGAGTTTGGCGACACCGTGGCAGCCCTGCGCGCCGCGGCGACGCCTCATCTGGCCCACTGCGTGCATCTGGACGGCGACGGCCTGCCCGGCAGCCTGCCCTTCCAGGACATCCTGGCGCAGCCCGCCCCCGCGGCGCCCACCTGCCCCACGTTGGAGGCCGAAGATACCGCCGCGTTGATCTTCACCGGCGGCACTACCGGCCATCCCAAGGGCGCACGCATCAGCCATCGTCAGATCGCCTGGAACACGCTCAACACCGTCATTCACGATCTGCAGCATCACGACGTCTTCCTCAACGTCTTCCCACTGTTTCACACCGGCGGCCTGTTCGTCTACACGCTGCCGCAGATCGTTCTGGGCGGCGCGACGATTCTGGTGCGCCAGTTCGACCCGGCCCAGACGCTGCGCCTGATCGAAGAGGAACGGGTGACGGTCTTCGCCGGCGTGCCCACGATGTACGAAATGTTGACGCAAGCCGCCAACTGGACGGCCGCCGATCTCAGCTCGCTGCGCTTCTGCACAAGCGGCGGCGCTCCGCTGCCGGTTCCGCTGGTCGAAAAGTACGCGGCGGAAAAGCGTGTGCGCTTCAAGCAGGGTTTTGGCATGACCGAGTTCGGCCCCGGCATCTTTGCCCTGGCGTCAGAGGACGCCATCCGCAAGGTCGGCAGTATTGGGCGCCCCAACTTCTACGTGGACGCCCGCATCGTTGACGCCAACAACCGCCCGCTCGGCCCCAACCAGATTGGCGAGTTGGTCTTGAAAGGCCCCTCGGCCGCCTCCGGCTACTTCGGCGATGACGAAGTCAGCGCCGCCGCCATAGACGCCGAAGGTTGGTTTCACACCGGCGACCTGGCGCGTTGCGACGAGGAGTGGTACTTCTACATCGTCGGGCGCAAGAAGGAGATGTACATCTCCGGCGGCGAGAACGTCTACCCCGCCGAGATCGAAGCCGTGCTCTATCGTCACCCCGCTGTCGCCCTGGCCGCCGTTATCGGCGTGCCCGATGCGCGTTGGGGCGAGGTGGGTCACGCCTTCGTCACCCTCAAACCGGGCGCACAGGCCGCCGCCGCAGAACTGCTGGCGTTTCTGCAAGCCAACCTGGCTCGCTTCAAGGCTCCCCGCCGCGTCACGATTCTGCCCGTCATGCCGCTGTCAGGCGCTGGGAAGATCCTCAAACATGAGTTGTTGGCGCTGGACGCCGCCGATCGTTCAGCCATCACCGCCGTCCCCGCAGATTGACGGAAACCTTCATGCCGCCCAGACTCCTTCTCTTCGATATTGATGGCACTCTCGTACATTCGCATGGCACCGGGCGCCTGGCACTAGCGCGCGCCCTGCAGGCGGTCTACGGCCTGGCCGGCGAAATCGAGGTGATTCCCCTGGCCGGCAGCACCGATTGGCGCGCCGTGCGCGAGGCGCTCCTGCCCGCCGGTGTCAGCGAAACCGACGTGGAGGCCGGCTGGGCCGAGTTTTGCCGCGTCGCCCCGCACTACCTGGAGACCACGATCGCCGAGCGCGGCATGACCCCCTGCCCTGGCGTACTCGATCTGCTGGCTGCGCTGCAACCCGCCGTCGCCGCCAAGCGCGCCCTGTTGGGCCTTGTCACCGGAAATTTAGAGACGACTGCCCCCGTCAAGCTGCGCGGCGCCGGCATCGAACCGGCGCAGTTTCGGCTGGGCGCTTTCGGGTCCGACAGCGGTGATCGCAACCAACTGCCGCGCCTGGCCATGCAGCGCGCCGCCGCACTCACCGGTCATGCCTTCGACGGCCCGGATGCCGCCGTCATCGGCGATACGCCCGCCGATGTGGCCTGCGGCCAGACCGTCGGCGCCACAACCATCGCCGTCGCCACCGGGCCATACGACGCGCAGACCCTGCGCAACACCGGCGCCGACTGGGTGTTCGACGATCTGCGCGACACAAAGGCCCTGCTGGCGGCGCTGCTCGATCACCAGAACCAGAGAGACTGATGCCAACGATCAGCCTACCCGACATCGAACTGCACTACCAGGCGCAAGGCCCGGCTGACGCCGACCACACGCTGCTCTTCGTACACGGCAGCCTGGGCAGCGGTCGTTGGTGGCAACCGGCTTTGTCGTTCATTCCGCCGGCCTGGCGCGCCATCATGCTCGATCAGCGCGGCAGCGGGCAGTCACGCCGGCCTGGCGCTGACGACGATGAGGCCTTCTACGCCATCCCCCGCCTGGCCGCCGATCTGGCGCAGGCCGTAGAGGCGTTGGGCCTGTTCGACTATCATCTGATCGCACACGCCTTTGGCGGCGCCGTCGCGCTGGAAGGGATTGTGCGCCGCTGGCTGCAGCCGCAGTCGCTGATCCTGGTGGATACCGCCCCCGGCATGGGCGTCGTCACGCCGCCGGAGGCGTTTCTTGTTTTCGAGCGGATGCGTTTGGAACGCAGCCTGTTGGCGCAGGCCCTGGCCAGCCTGATGCCCCGCCGCCCGCCCGACGCCTTTTTCCACAGCCTGGTGGACGATGTTGCCGCCCTACCCCCCGCCGCCTTCACAGGCCCTGCACGCGCCCTGGCCGGCTGGAATGTCATGGACGAACTCCCCAATGTGCAGTTGCCAACTTTGCTCATTCGAGGCGATTTGGATACAATGGTGGACGCAGAATCTGTACGCGCCACTTTTCTCGCCATTCGCGGCGCCGCCAATTTGGAAGTGTTTCGCGGCTGTGGGCACTGTCCCATGATCGAACAGCCCGCAGCCTTTGTAGATTCGATCGTTCGTTTTCTCGCAGAGGATGAGTTTCTGACGCATGCCGATCTTGACCGTCAATGGGATTGATTTTTACTACGAACTGCATGGCGCCGACAACGCGCCTGTCGTCGTTCTGAGCAACGGCATCCTGGCCAGCACAACTAGCTGGTTCAATCAAGTGCCGGTTCTCAAACCTCACTTCCGCGTGCTGCTCTACGACTGCCGCGGACAGGGTCAGTCGGCCCATCCGCCCGGCCCCTACACCTTCGAACAGCACGCCGATGACTTGGCCGGGCTGCTCGACCGCCTGCGCATTCAGCGCGCACACATCGCCGGTATTTCTTACGGCGGCGAGATCAGCCTGACATTTGCCCTGCGCTATTCGGCCCGCACCCTCAGCCTGTTCGTCGCCGACAGCGTCAGTCACGTGGACAGCGCCCTGGCCGTCATCATCGCCGCCTGGCGCGACGCCGCCACCCGGCGTGATCCCGATCTCGTCTTCAACGTCACCACCCCTTATAACTTTTCGCCCGCCTGGATGCGCGCTAACCCCGCCGCCCTGACCCAGGCGCACGAACGCTATCAGCGGCTCGACTTTCCCGCCGTCGCCCGTTTGCTCACCTGTTTCCTTGATCTCAACTTGACCGACCGTCTGCCTGAGATCAAAGCTCCCACCTGCGTCGTCGTCGGCGAGCGCGACAGCCTCAAACCGCGCGAATTCTCACAGATCATCGCCGACTCCATCCCCAACGCCGAGCTGCACCTGATTCGCGACGCCGGTCACGCCACGTTTTGGGAGCGTCCCGCCGAGTTCAACAGCATTCTGCTTGGTTTCTTGCGCAAGCAGGGCAAGAGTTGACCAGCTTCATCCCCGCTGCCAGCCCGCATGAACGCCCCGGCGCCAGTTCGTCAGGTTGCCGAGCAAACCATGAGCCTCCCTGGCCGGAATCCGTGCGCCGGCCTGTTCGATCTCGCATGATGCGCAAAGGAGAAGAAAGAGAGATGAAGAGAGAGATGAAGAGAGAGATCAAGAGAGTATTGCCCTTGTTGTTGATCGCGCTGATGGTGCTGCTGTCCGCCTGCGGCGGCGCAGCGACCCCCACCCAGGCGCCCGTCCCTACGTCGGCCCCAGAGGCGAAGCCAACCACCGCCCCAGAGCCGACCAAAGCTCCCGAACCAACCAAAGCCCCAGAGCCGACCGCGGCCCCGGCTGGCAAACCGCTCAAGATCGGCGTTCTGACCGATCAGGCGTCAGGCCTGGTGCTGTACGGCACGCAGCAGGTCAACGGCTTCCAGCTTGGTCTGGAATATGCCACCAAAGGCACGATGACCGTCGCTGGCCGCCCCATCGAAGTTATCATCAAGGATACCGGCGGGCAGGCCGAAACCGGCGCCGCCATGGCGCGTGAGTTGATCGAGAAAGATGGCGTTGACCTCCTGCAGGGTGCGCCCAGCTCTTCGGTGACGCTGGCCATCATGGAAGTGGCCAAGGCCAACAAGAAGATCCTCATCGTCAACCCCGCCGCCAGCCCAGCCATCACCGGCGCCAACTTCAACGAGTTTACCTTCCGCACCAGCCGCACCAGCGTGCAGGACGCCCTGACGATGGGCGGCGCGCTCGTCGAACAGTACAAGGGGCCGTTCGTACAGATTGCGCCCGACAACGCCTTCGGGCGCGGCTCCGCCGCCGGCTTCTACGCCGTGGTCAAGGCCAAGGGCGGTCAGTTCACCGCCAACGACACCGCTGAGGGCGCCGGCGCCATCTTCATCCCCGCCGATGCCACCGACTTCTCGTCCTACATCAACCAGGTGTTGGCCGCCAAAGCCAAGGTGCTCATCGTCACCTGGGCCGGCGCCAGCTTCCTGCCCCTCTTCCAGCAAATGACCGACGCCGGCGTTTTCGACAGCATGACCGTTGCCACCGGCGTGGGCGACAATGCCACCTTCAAGGCCGTCTACAGCAGCGCCATCGGTGTCGTTGGCGTCAACGTCTATCACTACACACTGCCCAAGACCGCCGCCAACGACTGGCTCGTGGCCGAGCATCAGAAGCGTTTCAACAGCCCGCCCGACCTTTTCACCGAGGGTGGTTTCAGCGCCGCCCAGGCCATCGTGGCTGCGCTGGAAAAGACCGGCGGCGACGCCACCGCAGAGAAGATGATCCCTGTCCTCGAAGGCCTCAGCTTCGACAGCCCCAAGGGCGTCATGACTTTCCGCAAGGAAGACCACGTGGCCCTGCAGCCGCTCTATCTGGTCAAGATCATCAAGGCCGATGATCCCGAATTCAAGAACATCGAGCTGATCAAGGAATACAGCGCCGCCGAGACGACGCCCCCCTGCGCCGTTCCCGCCGAACTGAACCGCTGTCCCAAGTAAGCTCGGACGCTGAAATTGGCTTCCGAGGTCCTGACCGGGCTTCGGAAGCCTTCTGCCAGCCACGCTCTTGCTTCCCCACGGAGGCGCCCACCATGCACGAGATCATTCTGGAAACCCGCCAGGTCAGCAAGCATTTCGGCGGTCTGAAGGCGGTGGATGGCGTCAGCCTGCAGGTGCAGGCGGGGACCCTGCACTCGATCATCGGTCCCAACGGCGCCGGTAAGACCACCTTCTTCAACCTGCTCAGCGGGACGCTCAAACCGACCAGCGGTCAGGTTCTGCTGCGCGGCCGCGACATCAGCCACACGCCGGTGCATCGGATGGCGCACCTGGGGTTGGGGCGCTCGTTTCAGATCACCAACATCTTCCCCAATTTGACCGTGCTCGAAAATGTCCGCCTCTCTGTGCAGGCGTTGGGCAGCGGCAGCCTGAAATTCTGGCAGGATGTGCGCCGCTTCCCGCAGTACAGCACACGGGCGCACGCTGTCATCGAGCAGGTTGGCCTGGGCGACAGGGCGCACATGCCGGCGCTGACGCTGCCGCACGGCGACAAGCGCAAGCTCGAACTGGCCATTCTGCTGGCCGCCGATCCGGCCGTCCTGCTGTTGGACGAGCCGACGGCGGGCATGGCGTCCGAACAGGTTCCCCATCTGATGGACGTGATCCACGCCATTCGCCAGCAGGGCAGCAAGACCGTGCTGCTGGTCGAGCATCGCATGGATGTGGTCATGCAAGCCTCCGACCGCATCACGGTGATGCACCAGGGCCGCATCCTGGCAGACGGCGCCCCTGCTGAGATCGCCGCCAACGAAATGGTGCAGCAGGCCTACTTGGGAGGCCTCTACCGCAGCGCCGAAAAACCAGAAATGCACAGCGCAGTCTGATGCGCCCCGTGAGAGGATCGCCGTATGCCCGACAACGCAGAAAAAGCTAACGCCCGCCCCATCCTGATCGTGGAAGGGATTCACACCTTCATCGGCCAGTTTCACATTCTGGAAGGGGTGGACTTGCAGGCGCCCGCAGGCAGCATCACGGTGCTGCTTGGCCGCAACGGCGCCGGCAAGACGACGACGCTGCGTTCCATCATGGGGCTGACACCGCCGCGGCGCGGGCGCATCCTCTTCGAAGGTCAGCCCATCGAAGGTTGGCGTCCGTTCGACGTGGCCAATCTGGGCGTTGGCTACGTGCCCGAACACCGCGCCATTTTTCGCGACCTGACGGTGCATGAGAATCTGCGCCTGGCCGAGCGCCGGCGGGGTGACCTGGCGCGCCGCGCCGACCTGATCTTTGGCCTCTTTCCCGACTTGCAGCGCCTCATCAAGCTCAAGGGCGGGCAGCTCTCCGGCGGGCAGCAGCAGATGCTCTCCATCGCCCGCGCCCTGGTGCCCGAAAATCGCCTGCTCCTCATAGACGAGCCAAGCGAGGGCCTGGCGCCGGTCATCATCGAGCAGATGATGGAAGCGATTCGGCGCTTGAGCGATCATCTGACCGTCCTGCTGGTGGAGCAGAACTTCTATATGGCCAGTCAACTCGGCGACCGTTACTATATCATTGACGATGGCAAGAATGCGCACAGCGGCTCCATGGCCAATCTGACGCAAGACAAAACGCTCATCCAACGCTACCTGGGCGTGGCTTGACCTGGCCAGGCCGAGCCAGGCTTGATTCGACTCGATTTTTATCCAAAAGGAAAGCCGGCATGACCATTCTGACCCGTTACCGGGCGCCCCTCATTGCCAGCGTGCTGCTGAGCGCGCTCCTGGCCTGGATTGCCCAGACGCGCGGCGTTTCGACCCTGGCCAACATCGTGCTGAGCGGACTGACGCTGGCGGCGCTCTATTTTCTCGTCGCCTCTGGCCTTTCGCTCATCTTTGGCCTGATGGATGTTCTCAACTTTGCGCACGGTTCCATTTTCATGATCGGCGCCTACATCGGCTATACCTTTTTTGACAGCAGCGGCGCGCTACTGGCCGGACTGCCACTGTTGCTCGGCCTGCTGGCAGGCTTCTTCCTGGCCGCATTGGCGCCGCCGTTGCCCTTTTTGGAGCGGCGCAGCGCCGGGCTGATCGCCCTGGCGCTGGCGGTGATCTTCGCCTTCCTCAGCCTGCGCGACTGGCAGAGCGGCGCCAGCCTGACGCGCCTGTTGGGCGGATTGCTCAGCGGCGCCAGTTTTGGGCTGGCCGCTCGCACCGGCGCCTCGCCCTCTGGCCGGGCCAGGAGGAATGCGCCCCCATTGGGCGCCTGGCTCGGGCCGGCGCTCATGCTGACGTTGGCGCTGATCATTGCCTGGCAGCAGACGGCCCTCGGCCAGGCCATTGCGGCGCTCGATAGCAACCTGCGCTTCCTGTTGGCGCTGCTGGTCGGCGCGCTCAGTGGCGGCCTGCTCGGCGCGCTGATCGAATGGAGCCTGATCCGCCCGCTCTACGCGCGACCAATCTACCAGGTGTTGATGACGCTCGGACTGGCCTTTGTGCTCAACGAGCTGGTGCGTGCGTTGTGGGGACCGGCGGGCTTCAGCATGGCGCGGCCGGAGCTGTTCGATCAGAACTGCCGTGCGGCTAATGTGTTCGAATGGGCCGTTCAGCATTGCAGCCGCATCGAACTGCTTGGACGCCCGTTCCCCACCTACCGGCTGTTCATCATCGTTGTGGGGATCGTGATCGCCATCGTCGTTGCCCTTGTGTTGCAGCGTTCACGCCTGGGCATGATCATTCGCGCCGGTGTGCAAGACAGCGAGATGGTGCAGGCGCTTGGCATCAATGTGCGCCAGGTGTTCACGCTGGTCTTTGCGGCCGGCGCGGCGCTGGCGGCGTTTGGGGGCGTCATTGCCGCACCTTTCCTGGGAGTCTACACCGAAATGGGGCTTGAATTCCAACTGCAAGGGTTCATCGCCGTCGTCATTGGCGGCATGGGCAGCTATCCGGGGACGGCGTTGGGCGCCGTGGCGCTTGGCCTGGCGCGCGCCGTCGGCGATAATCTGGCCGGCGCAACGATTGCGCGCGCCTCCGCCGTGTTGCTGATGGCGCTGGTGTTGCTGGTCAAACCAAGCGGGTTGTTGGGGCGCAAGGACTGACAGGGCGAGGAGCGAGACGATGAAATTTGGACAGCGGGGCGCAGCCGCGGCGCTGCTGACGGGCTTGATCGCTTTTCCATACCTGGCCGCCTTGTTGACCGGCGCATCGGTCAGCGAGGGCGGCAGCAAGTTCTGGCAGAGCCTCCTGATCGAGGTCTTCATCATGGCGATCTATGCCATGAGCTACGACATCTTGATGGGTTACACCGGCATCCTCTCCTTTGGTCATGCGATGTTTTTCGGCACGGCGGCCTATGCGGCCGGGATTGCCATCAAGCATTTTCACTGGCCGTTCGGTTGGGCCGTTGTGCTCGTTCTGTGCACCGCCATCGTGCAGGGCCTGATCGTCGGCGTCGTGTCGTTGCGGGTCAAGGGGGTCTATTTTGCCATGGTCACGCTGGCCTTCGCCGAGTTTTTCGCCATCCTCGCCTCCGGCGCCGATCTGCGCGCTTACACCGGCGCCGAGGATGGGCTGCACGGTATGGCTGTCCCGGCTTTCATTGATCCGACCAGTCAGCGTTTGCGCTTTTACTATCTGGCGCTTGCCGTGCTGGTGTTGGCGTTTCTGGCGCTGCGGCGCATCGTCAACTCGCCCACGGGCAGGGTCTTCGTGGCGATTCGTGAAAACGAAGCGCGCGCCCAGATGTTGGGCTACAACACGATCATCTACAAGCTGATCGCCATCGCCGTCGCCGGGCTGATGGCGGCGCTGGCCGGTCTGCTGCAGGTCATGCTCAACAGCAGCGCCACCCCCTCGCTGCTCGGCGTCAACCTGACTATCGACGCCCTGCTGATGACGATCATCGGCGGCGTCGGCACGCTGATCGGCCCTGCGCTTGGGGCCGCTGTGCTGCAACTGCTTGGCTACTGGCTCTCCAACGTCTTTGGCCAGGCCGCCCTGCTCGTCATCGGCCTGATCTATATTTTGCTCGTGCTCTTCGTGCCCTACGGCATCGTCGGCGCCTGGCAACAACGCGGTCTGCGCCGCGCCGCCTGGCGCGATGGTTGGCGCCGCCTGCTCAAGGTTTTGAGATAGGGAGATAGGGAGATAGGGAGATGGGGAGATGGGGAGATAGTGTGGCAGAATGGGCGTCACATCAGGCATGAAAGCGCCCGATGTTTGGCACACTTCGGGTGTTGTGGCCGTTGCGGTCAATCAACCCGGCGTCCGATGACAGAAAACGAAGGAAACCCCCACTGCCCACTCTCCCCGTCGCGAGGACGCGATCGCGTCTCTCAACTGGCGCGGGCGAGCGCGACCGGCTGCGGAGCGCGGCGCACGGCCAGGACGATCACGACCCAATAGGTGATGTAGCCAAGCACTTCGGTCAGGGAGGGGTTGCCGTTGTAGCCAAACAGCGCTTTGAGGATCAGACCGACGCTGGAATTCTCATTCAGCAGCCTGTTGGTGTCCCACACGTGCTCGATGACGGCGGGAATCCAGCCAACCTCGTTGAACTCATGAATACCATGTGCAACCAGACCCGCTGCAAACAGGATCAACAGCGCGCTGGTGACCTGAAAGAACCGCTGAATGCTCAACCGCCAGGTGGCCGCAAAGATCAGGTAACCGAGCGCCGCCGCGGTCAGCAGTCCCAACAGCGCCCCCGCCAATGTCGCCTGCGCTCCCGCCGTGAACGCCGAAGCGGTGAGGAAGAGCGCCGTCTCGATTCCTTCGCGCACGACCGCGATGAAGGCCAGACCAAACAAGGCCCAACGGCTGCCGCTGCCCAACGCCTGACGCACACCCTGTTCTAATTCACGGCTCAGCCGTCGCCCCTGGCTGCGCATCCAGAAAATCATCCAGGTCAGGATGGCAGCGGCCAACAACATCGTTACACCCTCAAAAATCTGCTCAACCTTCCCCTCGAGCTTCAGACCAACGGCTATCAACCCAACCGCCGCCGCCAGGCTGACCACGATCGCCGCACCGACGCCTTGCCAGACCGCGCCCCGTTGCTGGCTTTGACCCAATTGGCGCAACGCACCCAGAACGATGCCGACGATGAGCGCCGCCTCCAACCCCTCGCGCAGCGCCAGCAGAAAAGCAGGTAACATGTTTCGATCCTTCCTCACATGGTGTACAGATTCGCCTTGTTGCGAATCGTTCGCAATAGCGCCGCTAGTTTAGCGATGAAATTGGGACATGTCAAGCCCTTTGCGGCCTTCTTTGTGTACGGATCGCGATCTTTGACGCGACCCGCCGGTCAACTTATAATTGAACCGAGGTTCAATCAGGAGGTACGCATGTCCGAGGCGCATCTGACCCCGGCAATGCTCGAATATCTGGCTGGCTGCTGGAAGCTGGAAAATCGCGGCCAGGAGATGACCACCCGTGCGCTGGCGACCTATCTGGGAGTGAGCGATACGGCGGTGTCGCGCATGACCAAACGGCTACTGGATGTGGGGCTGGTGACGCACCTGCCACATCAGGAGATCGGGCTGACGACGGTTGGGCGCCGCGCCGGCGGCCGGCTGGTGCGGCATCATCGCTTGCTGGAAGTCTTTTTGATCCAGGCGCTTGGCTTTACGTGGGATCAGGTGGACGTGGAGGCGCACCGGCTGGAGCACGGCGTTTCCGAAGTCGTGGGTGATCGCATCGAAGAGGTGTTGGGGTTTCCCACCCACTGCCCACATGGCGACCCGATTCCAGGGCGGGATGGAACCGTGCAAACGGTGCAAACCTACCGGCTGAGCGAAGCCCCGCCTGGACAGGCGCATCTGCTGCGGCGCGTGGGCAACAGCGGTGACGCATCGTTGCTGCGCTATCTGGCCGAACTGAAACTGCGGCCCGGCGCACGGGTGACGGTGCAGGAACGCGCCCCGTTCAAGGGGCCGCTGCACTTGACCGTGAACGGCGAGCCGCAGGTCATCGGTTATGAAGTCGCGGCGCTGATTTGGGTGGCTACGGACACTGAATGACCCCCTGCGCCCACAGGCAGCCGCCGCAGGCGGGGAAGGTGTTGCCGAAGCAGTCCTCTTCATTGCCTTCGATCATGTCGCAGCCGCCGCAGAAGGTGCAGGGCGCAAAGGCAAAACTCTGCACCCGTTCCCGGTAGGCGAGATAGGTTGGATCGTTCCAGATGTCGAGCAAGCTGCGCTGGTTGATGTTACCCACGGTGTGGCGGCGCGAGAACCGCTGATAGTCCTTCAGGAAGTGGGTATGGTTGTGCAGCAGCGGCAGACAGGGTGCGACGCTGCCATCCCAACCGATGGCCAGGGCGCCGCTTTCGACGAAGTTGCAGACGTCGTTGTTGGCGCCCAGGTTGTGCCCCGCCAGGCTGACGTTGAAACCGCTGCGGAAAGCCTGAAAGACGGCGGGCGCCGTCAGATCGTTGATTTCGATCTTGGGCAGGCTGAGGTGGGGCAGCCAGTCCGATGGCATGTAGGCGATGTCGTTGAGCAGGCGATCATACAGAATTTCGCTGCGCAGTTGATCGGTGTAGGGCAGCACATTGCTAACCTTGAAGTAGCTGGCGCCCAGGCGGCGCGCCAGATTGAGCACGGCGGGCAGGTCGTGGATGTTGCGCTTCATGGCGACGAAGGCGATGCCGATGCGCGGGCGGGGATGGTGGCCGCCGGGCCGGATTTTCCGCAGATGGGAGATGTTTTCCAGCACATGGGGCAGTTCGGCGCCCAGCCGTACATCGGCGTAACTTTCCGGTGTGGCGCCGTCGAGCGAAATCCAGATGACATCGAGACCAGCTTCGATCAGGGCGCGCGCCTTCTTGTCGTCGAGCAGAGTGCCATTGGTGATCAGTTCGGTCGTTGCGCCAGCGGCGTGGGCGCGTGCGATCATCTCTGGCAGTTGGGTGTGGAAGAGGGGTTCACCGATGCCGCCGAAGAAGACGAGTGGGCGCGGCTCGACGGCGCTGATGCCTTCGATGATGCGATCGAAGGTGGCCGGCTTCATGCGCCCCAGGCGCTCGTCCCACACATTGCGCAGACAGGTGATGCAGTCGAGGTTGCAGTAGATGGTCGGCTCGACGTAGATACGCGCCAGGTGCGTCAACGGGCGGTGCAGGCGCACCTGACCGTTTTCATCCTCCACACGCAGCCGTGCGCCGGGCTGTAATCCAAATTGGGCCGCCAGCTCTGGCGGCAAGACCAACCGCCCCTGCTCATCCACCTCGGCCCACTGTGTCGGTTTGCTCATCGCCATGTTCGTATCCTTGTCTTTCTTCTTGTGTCTGCCCTTCTCACAGACTGGTACGATTCATCATACATCAGGCGCCGTTGAGTGTCAATCTCTGGTCCGAGCGCGCAATTTCAGATGTGAACGGCAAGGAGGCCTTTGCTGCCTCGTTTGACCGTTCCGGCATTGGTTGCTACAATAGGCCCCTCACTGACCCCGCGTCCCTATCGTTGCGTGCAGAGAGTTTCGTTCAACTGAAAGGAGTCTCGATCATGTCCCATTTCAAGTCGTGGATCACACTGGCGTTGCTGGCGTTGCTACTGCTGCTGCCGTCGTTCGCTTCGGCGCTGCCGCGCACGGCCCCCCAGGAGCTGCAAGGCAAGGTCTCTGTTGAACTGTTGCAGGAGCTGGCCGACAATGGCTCGGCCATCTTCTTTGTGGTGATGCGTGAGCAGGCCGACCTGAGCGGCGCGGCAGCCATGCCCACCAAACAGGCCAAAGGCCAGTTCGTCTACGAAACATTGACCGCCGTCGCCAACCGCACACAGGCCGATCTGCTGGCCAGCCTGGTCGCCCGCGGCATCCGCTACCAGTCGTTCTTCGTCAGCAACATGGTGCTGCTGCAGGGCGACCTGGCGCTGGCGCTGGAAATGGCCGCCCGACCCGATGTCGCCAGCGTCGAGGCCAACACCATCTACCACTTCAACCTGCCGCCTCAGGAAGAAGGCCCCACCGGCTCCAACCCGCTGGCCATCGAACCAGGCCTGATTCGCATCAAGGCGCCCGATGTCTGGGCGCTCGGCTATCACGGCGAAGGCATGGTCGTGGCCAGCGCTGACACCGGCGTGCAGTGGGATCACCCCGCCATCAAGTCCAAGTATCGCGGTTGGAACGGCGCCAGCGCCGATCACAACTACAACTGGCGCGACGGCACCTGCGCTACCAGCGTCTTCATTCCGCCCGGCAACGCCTGTCTCTGGCAGACGACCCCGACCGATACCGACGATCACGGCACCCACACCACCGGTACGATGGTGGGCGATGACGGGGCCGGCAATCAAATCGGCGTGGCGCCCGGCGCCCAGTGGATGGCTTGCAAGAACATGAACGATCAGGGCTGGGGCACGCGCGCCTGGTACGCCGATTGCTTCCAGTTCTTCATTGCCCCCACCAACCTGGCCGGAACCAATCCCAACCCGGCTATGGCGCCCGATGTCATCAACAACTCCTGGGGCTGCCCGCCCACTTCCGGCGGCGAGGATTGTGACAATCCGGCCAACGATCTGGTGAATGAAGTCAACGCCACGCGCGCTGCGGGCATCATGGTCGTCGGCTCGGCCGGCAACAGCGGCTCGGCCTGCGGCACCGTCAGCACCCCCATCGCCATCTACGATTCGACCTACACCATCGGCGCCATTTCCGCTTCCACCGGCAACATCGCCAGCTTCAGCAGCCGCGGCCCCGCCGCCTATACCAATCTGCTCAAGCCGGACATCACCGCTCCGGGCGTCAGTGTGCGTTCGTCGTTTACCGGCAGCAGCTACGGCGTGATGAGCGGCACCAGCATGGCCAGCCCGCACGTGGCAGGCGCTGTGGCGCTGCTCTGGTCGGCGCATCCATACCTGGTGGGCAACGTGGACGCCACGGAGACGCTGTTCAACACCACCGCCACCCCGCGCACCTCCACGCAGGACTGCGGCGGTGTGCCCGGGGCGACCGTGCCCAACAACACCTTTGGCTACGGCGAGATCAACGTGTTGGCGGCCGTGCAAGGCGGCCAGCCCACCGCCCTCACCCTGACGGCGCTGGAGGCGCAGGCAGCCTCCGCCAACCTGCTGCTGACCATCATCACGGCGGCGGCCCTCATCGCCATCGCCGGGCTGGCCTGGCGCTTGCGCCGCTCGGCGGCCTGAAAAAAAACGGGGTTGGCGTCTCCGCAGAGACGCCAACCCCATTGATTCGTTCGCAGCGCGGGCTGGCGTTCCTGTGAAGGGCGCCAGCCCGTTCTTTTTGTCTACTTGACCACCGGCGCATCCGCTGGCAAGCTGGAGGGCAGGGAGATCTCGGCCAGGTTGACGACGGCGGCGCCGTCGGGCGGCGTGAAGGTGAAGAGCGCCGCATCGAGGACCGGGTCGAGTTCGATGTCGCCATCCACTTCGGCAAAGCCGCGCACGGTGAATTCGGCGTGCATCACTTCCACTTCGACGCGCTGCGGCAGATACGACGCCGCATCTATGAAGAAGATGGCGCCGATGTTTTCCAGCTTCTGCGCCGGATCGGCCGTCGGCTTGAAGGTCACCTGTACCTTGTAGGTCTCTCGCCCATTGACCGATGCCGCCCCCAGGTTCACGGCGTCGGTATCGGCGAAACCACGCGCCAGCAGCTTGTCCAGGAAACCGGCGATTTCGCGCAGTTCCGGCTGTCGCGCAAACTGGCTTTGCAGCAGGCTGCGATCAGCTACCAGCACCAAGTCATCCCGCTTGCTGTAAGCCCACCCCTGATCGCCCGCTGTCACCGCGATGATGCCATCCACGGCGCCCTGGTCGCTGCGCAGTTGAATGCGCCGCATACCAGGCCGCTGGCCCCAAAACTCCGCCGTGCCCGTCACCGGCCCCAAGGGCGACGCAACCTGAAAGCGCAGCGTCAGGTGGGCGCTGTTGGTCGTCTTCATCTTTTCCTGCATCTTGTCGAGCAGTTCCACGCCGGTCGGGCCGGCGGGCGTTGGGGTTGGCTGCGGTTGCGGCTGAGCGGCGCAGGCGCTCAGGCCAAGCGCCAGCAGCAGACACACCAGCCAAACCAGGCGCTGCGCCCCGCGATTCTTCATCCGTTGTGTATTCATGATCCGTCTCCTTCGTTACTGCGCGATTTACTTCGGCGGGAGCGCCTTCGACCCCAACAGCTTGCCCGTGCGGTCGAAGTTGGCAATATAAGTCCAACCCTGGTAGACCAGGCCAATGGCGTCGCAGAATTGGCCGGCGCGGTCGGTGGCGCTGTACCATGTCCAGTCGGCTGAACCGCCCGCGGAGATGGGCGGGATGTTGTTGGGATCAATGCCATTTTCCCAACCATCGGCCTTCGAGTAGAACATCGCAATGTACCAGCCATCTTCCGAGCCGTCGCCGTTGGCGATGTGAATGGCTGGCCGGTACTCAGGCCAACGCACGGCGCGCTGCGATTTGTTCGTGTAGATCATGCGCGTCTGGCACCAGCGGCTATCGCCCTGACGGCCTTCGTAGCCCATGTCGGTCCAGGTGATTTGCAGCGGCGAGGCGCTGGTCGGCGCTGGAGCGGGCTTTTTGGTGGGCGTTGGTTGGGGCGCGGGCGTGTTACCACCTGTGCTACCGCCTGTGCTGCCGCCCACACTGGCGCCGCCGATCAGACCGCCGATACCGGCGTTGCCGCCCTTCATGCTGTCTGGAATCGGGCACTCGCCCGGCGTGCCCGGCTTGCCGCTGGCCGTGGCCACCCCAAAGACACCGCTGGCGATGGGCGTCCATTTGGCGTTGTCGTCCTGCAGGAACATCGTCACCAGGAAGACGCGGCCGCCCACATCCTGATTGAACGAAACCGAGGCGTGCGGCAGCGTGTTGGGCGCCAACACGGCGCGCGCCGTCGCCACAGGTTCTTCCTGCACCTGGCCATCCACCGCCTCCTGCCAGATCACGATGACCGGCAATTCCTGCTTGACCAGCGCTGGCAGATAGCTGTGCACCGTGCGTGTGCCCATGCGGAAGACGGGTGGATAGGGCGGACATTGACTCGGCAGCTCGTTCTTCCATTCGTAGCTGCTGTAGAGAGTCAACAGTTCGCTGGTCTGTGCGTCTGCGCCGGCCTGTGGCCCTGGCTGAGCCGTCATTGGCGGCGCTGCCGACGTGATGGCCGGCCACAACAACAACACGAGAGTGAGTATCATCACCCATCGCCCACGCGTCTTGAACTTCATCTCGAATACCTCCATCATGTTCTTCTCCACGTCTGTCTCCACGTCTGTCTCCACGTCTGTCTCCACGTCTGTCTCCACGTCTGTCTCCACGTCCGTCTCCACGTCCGTCTCCACGTCCGTCTCCACGTCCGTCTCAGCGGCTGCTTGAGCGCCTTGCTTGCGTGCATCTTGAATCGGCAATCCAGGCGCCGGGCGCGGCCTGAGCGGCTGGCGTCAGCCGTCGTCAGCGCATATCCTGACGGCGCAGGGCCACGAAAGTCAACGCAATACAGACGATAGCCATTGCGGCCAGGATCCCCAAATTTTGGCCAAGATAGGCGGCGCTGTGCGTGAAGGGGAAGATGAGAGCCTCGACCGGCATGACGAAACTGGCCATGCGGTGCAATTCCGGCAGGTTGGCCGTAGCGCCCATCGCTTCGATTCCCCAACGACTGAAAGTGAGCCAGGAGACGAGCCGTGCGCCTCCTTCCAGCTTGAAAACGACGCCCGCAAAGACGATCTGCGGAATGAGGAAGATCGGCATCAGGCTCATCACGCGGTCTTCGCGTCCTACCGCCGCCGAAAGAAACAGCCCCAGGCAGCTCGAAGCGAAGATGACCATGAAGACGGCGCCGAAAATCTCGATGACGCCTGGCAGGCCGCTGGCGCCCGCCGCCGGGAAGCGCACGCGCAGATGCACGATCACCGTCAGCAGCGCCGCCTGGATGAACCCAATCCCGAAAAGGACGACCAGCTTGGAGACGACATAGGCGCCAATCCCCAGGTTGACGAAACGCTCGCGCCGATAGATCGCCAGTTCTTTGACGATTTCGCGCACGGCGTTGATCAGCCCGAACCAGGCTGCGATGCAGGCCAGCACGAAGAGGATTTTCTGCATCTCCGCCAAATCGGTCACGCGCACATTGAGGCCCTGATCGAAGAGGCCCGGCTTGACGACCAGGAAGAGCAGGAGGGCGATCAGCGGCGCCTGCAGCAGCAGGAAAAGCAGGTTGCGCCGGTCGCGCAGCATGATGCGCAGGTAGCGTTCGATCAGGATGGTGGTTTGGCGCCAGAAGGATGTCAGGGCGCTGCGGCCGCGCACCAGGGCAGGGGTGGACGGGGCGGCGTTGACGTGTGCCGCTGCGGTTGGCTGCCGCTGATAGCCGCACCCGGCGCATGTCGCCTGATCGGACGGCAGCGGTTCGGAGCAGCGCGGGCAGGTGCCGGCCAGGCGGCGCTGGATGTAGGCATCGTAGAAGCTGGAGGCCAGAAAGGCCTGCTGCCAGCGTTCCGGCTCCAGTTCGACCTGGTGATAGATCTCGGCGAACTCGCGCACGCCGAAGAATGCCAATGCCTCGGCGGGCGGGCCGTAGAAAACCAGGCGCCCCCGTTCGGCCAGGAAGGCGACGAGATCGCAATCCTGGATGTTGTCGGTGGCGTGCGTGACCAGGATGACGGTGGCGCCGCCGTTGGCAACCTGACGCAGGGTGAACATCATCTTCTTGTCCAGGCCAGGATCGAGACCGGAAGTCGGCTCGTCGAGGAAGATGATGCCCGGCTCGGCGATCAGTTCGACCGCCAGGCTGACGCGCTTGCGCTGGCCGCCGCTGAGCTGGCGGATGAGGACGCCGCGCCGGTTGCTCATGGCGACCTGCTGCAGCACCGTTTCGATGCGCCGCTCGATCTCGGCGTCGGTGGTGTCGGGTGGCAGGCGCAGGCGGGCGACATAGCGCAGCGCCTCTTCCACCGTCAGTTCGCGATGGATGATGTCGTCCTGTGGAACGTAGCCGATGCTCTGCCGGTAGGCGTCGAAGCGTTCGTAGAGGTCATCGCCGTTGATGAGAACGTGTCCCTCGACGGGGCGAAAGGCGTTCAGCCCGTCGAGCAGGGTTGATTTACCGGTGCCGCTGCCGCCGACGATCGCGACGAATTCACGCGGGCGGATGACGAGCGAAACGTCGCTCAGCAGCAGCTTGAAACCGTTGTCGGTCGGGGCGGTTTTGGGGGCGGGCACCTGTTTGCGCAGACTCACACCGTCCAGGCGGATGCCGGCGCGGCGCAAGTCAACCATTTCCAGGCTGTGACCGTCATAGTGCAGTTGAACGGAACCGATCATCACGTCGTCGTTGGGACGCAGCAGTTGTGCCTGCACCCGTACACCGTTGACATAGACGCCGCTGGCGCTCTGCAACCCGCGCAGCAGGTGTCCCTGGCTGGCCGGCGTCACGACGGCGTGAAAAGCGGCGACGGTTGGGTCGTTGATCACCAGGTCATTGCGCGGATCGCGCCCCACGCTGACCTCGTCCTGCAACGAGACCTGGCGACGCTGGGCGGGGTCGGATGCGGCGGCGTCGAAATAGAGCAGCGAGACGAAATCCTCGGCGTCACCGGGGATACGCACGATCTCGCCGTTGTCGAGCTTCTCCTCGACGATGCGCTGTCCCTTGTATGTCAGGCCGTTGGGGCTGCGCAGCCACTGGCCCGCACGCTCCTGGCCATCGAGCAGGTGATAGCCGTCGGCTTGCAGGCGCAGGGTGGCGTGATAGGGCGCCACGACCGGTGATTCGATGACGATGTCGTTGCCCTCGGCGCTGCGCCCCAGGCGCAGCAGTGGCGCGATCAGCGGGACTGTCAATTGGTGACCGGGCCAGGCGATGATCAGTTGGCGGTGGTTATCGTGCGTCGCGGCGTCAGACATGACTCTCGTTGCCTTTCTGGTTCCTTCTGCGCACCGCGTCGCCAGGCGGCGCGGTCTAGGCGTATTGTCGCATCAGATCGTAAAGAGATCGTTAAACGCACCCGGATGGCAAAGACCTGCCAGGTCTTCCACAACCTGACAGGTTTCCATGATACCTGGAGAGAAGATTGGCGCAACTCAAAGCCGAAGACCCCGCAAGTCGAACGAACCTGCGAGGTCTTCCCTGTTGGCGCATCTGGCTGGGCGCTGATCTACGGGCGGCTGCTAGCCGGATCAACGCTCGTTGTTACGACCGAGCAGCCCTTGCAGCAGGAAGCCGAGTCCTGCCAGGATGATGAAGACAGGCCAGAAGCGGGCCAGTTGCGCCAGGACCGAGCCGGAGATGGCGCCTGTCGTATAGGCAAAGCCGACCGCTGCCACGGAAAAGCCGGCGAAGGCCCACAGCAGTTGCCCCCAATGCCGCCAGTGAAAGAGCCAACTGATGCCGTTGCTGACACCGATGAGCAGGGGGAAGACCGGCCAAGCCAGCGTCCAGTCTTGCCCAAACCAGTTGCCGTTGTACCAGCCCAGGAAGAAGACGCCAAGCAGGGTCATGAAGATGGCACCTCCCAGGTCATCGGGATTGGCCAGCGGGTTGTTGAAGTGGCGTACGATCAACGCCACGCCGCCGATCACCAGGATCACGGGCCAGAGGACGTCGAGCCGGAAGCCGGGCACATCGAGATTTTGCAGCAGGAACCAGACGCCGACCAGGATCAGGATGATGGCCGGAATGATGGGCCGTGAACGTTGCGAATCCATGTTTTTTCCCCTCTGAATGCAGACGCCAGATTTTTCAGGTCGAAAGGTCAGATGACGGGGGGTGCGCCCGCATCATCGGCCGGGGCTTCGGGGATGACGATCAGGGCCAGGATGTAGAGCATGACGCCGACTCCCACCGTGGAGAGCGAGGCGATGACCCAGATCAGGCGCACGAAGTTGGCCTCGATGCCGAGATAATCGGCGATGCCGGCGCAGACGCCGCCGACCATGCGATTGGAACGGCTGCGCAGCAGGGCGCGGTCGCCCCGCACGACGCCTTTCCAGTCCACCTTGCGCCCGGAGACGCCGAGCAGCATGATGAGGCCGAGGCCGATCAGCACGGCGGGCCAGAAGATCTGCCAGAAGGTGCGCCACAGGGCGCGCAGCGGGATCAGATCGAGGTTGCCGAGCAGCAGCAGGATGCCGGCGGCGACGAGCAGACCGCCCCAGAGCAGGCCGCGGTTGTGAGCGCGGCTGGCCCAGGCGCTCAGGTTGGCACCGCGCCGGCTGACGGGCGGCTTGTTGGCTGCATGTTCGGCCGATTCTTCGGGCAAGACGATGGCCATGACCAGGTAGGCCAGGGCGCCGGCGCCGCCGAAGAGAATCGAAATGAGCCAAACGAGTCGGATGAGCGTGGGATCAATGCCCAGATACTCGGCCAGACCACCCGCAACGCCGGCGACTTGCCGATCGGTGCGTGAACGAGCCAGGCGGCGCGGTTCGTCGTTGGGCGCGGCCTCGATGATCATCGGTTGTTGGTTGATTGTCATGTACGTATCTCCTGTGCGCCGCTTCGATCTATCGCCAGTCTCTTGTGTCTGGCGTTCTGTCTTGTTCTGTGCGGCGCTTTCAGGTTTCAATACGCAGGACGATGCGTCGAAGTTGCAGACAGAACGGGGGGCCGGCTGCCGGCCGGCCCCGACCGAACACGGCGTTGGACTGATCGGCAACCGGCTTGAACTGTGCGCTGGCGGCAATCAACCAATTTGCAGGAAGGGCAGCAGCGCCTGCTGGAACTCCTGCGGCTTTTCGATGTGCGGCGCATGGCCGCAATCTGCCACGATCACTTCGGTGTAGGCGCCGCCCCGGTCCTGATAGGAGTCCAACACGAAGCGCAGTTGGCTGACCATCGGCTGCGGGGGATAGGCGTCGTTGCCGGGCCAACCGGGCACGAAGCCGAGCTGGCCCAGAAATCCAAAATCGAAGAAGGAGGTGTCCGACACGATCTGGTCGTCGGCGCCGCGCACCCAGAGCACTTTGGGCTGTGGTTCAATGTCGGCGAAGGCGCGCAGGTCGCAGTAGGCGGGAGAGTAGGTGTTGTTGATGCCGCGCGTGCCGGGGCCAACCCCAGGCCAACTGGCGCACAGGGTCATGTCGCCGGGATAGAAGTCATCGCCCACTTTGGTGGAGAGCATGGCCGAGACGAAGACTTCTTCGCGTGCGGGTGCGGGGCGGAAGGGAGGTTTGAAGTAGAAGGCGTTCATGACGTTGCGCGGGCTGTTGGGACTGTCGCTGCTGCGATCACCCGCTTGCAGGCGTTGGGCAAACTCCGGGTTGGCTGTGCCGCCGCCCGAACCGGCAAAATCGCTGCTGTTCGGTTTTCCGTCCAGATCGTGACTGCCGCCAAAGCCAAAGGGCGACATGGCGTCCACGAGGGTGATGGTGCGCACCCAGGCGGCGTTGTCCAGCGCATACTGCATGGCGATGCCGCCGCCAGCCGACCAACCGATCAAGTGGAAGGGGCCGATGCCCAGGGCTTCGATCAGGCTGTGCAGGTCATCCGACCAGTCGCGCAGGCCGCGACTGGCGTCGATGGGTAGAGGCTGCGTCTCGCCGTAGCCGCGCAGGTCTGGCGCAACGACGTACGCGCCTTCGGCGGCCAGCGCCTGCATCGTTTCTTCCCAGAAACGGGCAGACGAGACATTGCCGTGCACAAGCACGACCGGCTCGCCGCTGCTGCGGCCAGCGAACAACACGTGCATCTCGATACGCGCCGTCGGTACACGCCGCGCTTCGATGCCAGCAAGGAGTGGGAAGTCAGACATGACTCAGTTCCTTTCTCGATAGAGATGTTGGGATGGTGGGACGAAAACGGATCGGGTCTATTGTACCACAGGGAGTGGAAAGTAGGGAGCGGAAAGTGGGTGTCTGCTGGCTGTGCCTGTCGAAGCTGGATTGGCGTTCCTGCTCTGCTCCCTTCGATAGGCTCAGGGAGCGAGGCGCCCGCCGGGCTGGTTCTTCCTGTTCCTGAGTTGGACGAGCAGACGGCTGGATGGTAGAATAGGCGGCGTTTGGACGTGGAATTGACAGCAATCACGAGGACGATCATGCTTTACACTGCGCCCACCGGCGTCAAGGATATTTTGCCAGAGGAATGGCCCTACTGGCGTCACATCGAACAGCAAATCGAGCGCATCACAGCCCTCTACGGATTCGAGCCGATTGGCGTGCCGATCTTCGAATCAACCGCTCTCTTTGCGCGCGGCGTTGGCGAGGGGTCGGACTTGATGGTGCAAAAGGAGATGTATTCGTTTCAGGACAAGAGCGGCGAAGAGTTGACGCTGCGGCCGGAGTTCACGGCGGGCATCATGCGGGCCTTTGTCGAGCATGGAATGCACACGCGCCCAACGCCGCTGCGTCTCTACGCCGTCGGTCCGATCTTCCGCCAGGAAAAGCCGCAGGCGGGGCGCTACCGCATCCATCATCAGTTCAATGTGGAGGCGCTTGGCGAAGATGACCCGGCCACCGACGTCGAGGTGATGTCGGTCGCCTGGGATTTGTACGACGCCCTCGGCTTCAAGCAGCTCTCGTTCATGATCAACAGTACCGGCTGTCGCGCCTGTCGTCCCGCCTTCGTTCAGGGGTTGCGCGCTTACTTTTCCCCCTTGCTTGCACAGTTGGGTGAGACCGACCGCACGCGCCTGGCGCGCAATCCGCTGCGTCTGCTCGATTCCAAAGATCCGCAGATGGTTCCACTGCTGGACGGTGCGCCCTTGATTCATGACTTCCTCTGCGCAAGCTGTCGTGACCACTTCGCCAGCCTGCGCCAACTGCTCGATGCACTGGAGCGCCCCTACACCGTCAACCCGCGCCTGGTGCGCGGTCTCGACTACTACGTCAAAACGGTGTTCGAGGTGTGGGCGCAGGACATTGGCGCACAGGCGGCGGTGTGCGGCGGCGGCCGTTACGACGGGCTGATCGAAGAATTGGGCGGCTCGCCCACGCCGGGCGTCGGCTTCGGTTCGGGCATCGAGCGCATCATTTTGGCGCTCAAGGCGCAGGGCATCACGCCGCCGCCCCTGCCCGCGCCCACGGTCATGCTGGCGCATCGCGGCCCGGCCGCCCGGCTGGAGGCGATTCGCCTGCTGCAAGCCCTGCGTCAGGCCGGCATTGGCGCGCTGCTGCCCTACCGGGAGAGCCTCAAGGCGCAGTTGAAACAGGCCGATCGCGCCCATGTGCGCTTTGCGCTGATCCTGGGCGAGGATGAACTGGCCGCACAGACCATCACCGTGCGCGATCTGGCCAACAGCCAGCAGACCGTTGTTCCCCTGGACGGCGTCATCTCCTGGCTGCACAAGCACACAACCTGAAAAGGCTAACTGTTGGCCCAGCGTTCGATGACGCTGAGTAGGAGCCAGAGGAACAGGATGAGGCTGGCGCCGGCCAGCAGGCAGATGAGGCCGGTGGCGGCTGCCCAACCGCCGTAGATCACGCCGATCAGCGCGCCGCCCACGATGAGCAAGAAACCAATGACCGCCAGCAGCAGCCGGCGGTCGGTCTGCTGGCGATAGCGCCGGTAGTCGGTCGGTTCGGATGGTTTGCCGTTCATGCCTTTGTCTCGCCTCTTTTGTGTTTTCCGATCAAGCGGCGCGCCAGTGCATCTCGTGCTGGCGCTCGATCACGTAATAGCCCAGCGCCGCCAGCACATGGTTCCAGGCGCTCTCCACTGGCTCGTTGACCAGCGCCGCGGTCAGGCCAAAAAAGCGGAGATGCAGACCTTGCAGCAGATCACGGCCCAGCCGGCGCGGCTCGACGCCGGGCGCTGCGCCCAGGTCGAGCAGCCGCAGCCGTGCACCCTGCGGCGGCCGCATGAGCAGATAGGCCTGCGGCTCGCCGCTCTCATTGGCCACGGCCAGCGCCTGCACGTCGGCGACATCCTTGAACGACGCCGCTTCACGCTGCCAACAGGGTGCGACCGTATGCCAGGCCGCCGCGCGCTCCAGCGCCCAGGCCGCCTGCATGATCTGCGGCTTGACGGCGGGCGCGGGCAGCGCGCCTTGTGTCGCCAGCCGCTCCCAAACGAGCAGTTCACGCGTGATCTGGAATCCCGCCGCCTGATAGAGCGCAATGGCGGGCGCGTTGCGGGTCAACACCTCCAGTTGAACCTGGCGCAGGCCGGCGGTGCGGGCGTTGTCCAGCGCCTGTTGCAGCAAGCGCCGCCCGATACCCTGGCGACGCCAGGCCGGCGCCACTCCCATCGAGCCGATCCAGCCGCGCCCCTGCCGCCGGGCCAGCAGGACGATGCCCACCGGCGCTCCGTCCATCAACGCCGCGACCGACAGCGCCGGCTCGATGTCCCAGGCCGCATGGCCGGCCGCTATTTGCGCCACGCTGCGCTGCACCGGCACGGCATAGTCGGCGTAGACGGCGTTGAGCAGATCGGTCGTTGTTTCCAGTGATAACTGCGCCACGGACGCCAATTGTAGATCAGGCATTGGGCGGCGCTCCGGCGATTGGGCGCAGCCGTGCGAATTCGGCGTCGAACTCGGCGACGAGCGCCGCACGGGCGGAGGGCGTCAAGCCGAGCGGGGCGGCGGCGTGCACAGCATTGCGGCTGATGCGCATCAACTCCTCGATGCTGAAATCGAAATGGGTCGCCAGCGCCTGGTATTCGTTGGTCAGGGTCGTGCCAAACATGGGCGGATCGTCCGAGTTGACCGTCAGATAAAGGCCGGCGTCCCACAGGCGGCGCATGGGATGTGCGGCGAAGGAGGGATAGACGTTGAGGCAGAGGTTACTGGTGGGGTTGACTTCGAGCGGAATCTGCATCTGCGCCAGATAGGCGACGAGCGCCGGGTCTTCGCTGCTGCGCACGCCATGTCCAAGCCGGCGGGCGCCAAGCTGATGCAGCGCCCCCCACACGCTGGCCGGGCCGGCCACTTCGCCGGCATGCGGCACGCTGTACAAACCGGCGGCGATGGCGCGCTGGAACGGCTCGACCCACAGTTCGGGCGGCGCTGTGGACTCGTCGCCGCCCAGGCCGAAGCCAACGACGCCCCTATCCATCTGTGCGATGGCGTAATCGGCGGTCCAGGCGCCGGCCGGTTCAGGCAGATTGCGGGGAATGTCGAACACCCAGCGCATCTCCACGCCAAAGTCGCGGCGGGCGCGGGCGCGCCCATCCTCCAGTCCTTCGATGATTTCGGCGGGCCGAATGCCCTTGTTTTGCCAGATGTGGGTGTACGGCGTCACCGTCACTTCGCTGTAACGAATGTTCTGACGGGCGCGATCGGCGCCTAGCTCGTAGACAATCAGCGCAAAATCATCGGCGTTGCGCAGACAGGCCTGGCTGGTGACGTAAATTTCGATGAAGTGACGAAACGTGGTGAAGCGATACCAGGCCTGCACCCCTTCGACCGTATCGGCGGGCAGACGGCTGCCATGACGCTCGGCCAGGCGCAGCAGAGTCGCCGGTGCGATGGCCCCTTCCAGATGGATGTGTAGTTCGGCCTTGGGCATGGCCTCGATGAACGCTGTCATTGACATCGGCTGACTCCATGACTCATTGCAGAGCGAATTCCAAAGAATTGACCGGGCTAGACCGGGGGCGCAACCAGGGGCCATTGTACTCGCGTTCGTCGTTTTGCGCACACGCACAGCGGGCGCGTGGCATCTCTGCACAGTTGTGGTAGAATAGAGAGGATGTTTTGGCGTGCGCCGCAGGAAAAACCCCGAAGGCTTCAGAAGCCTTCAGGGTTTGGGGCTTCCGCCCCATGTTGTTGAGCAGACACAGGTTTGCGCAACGGGAGATGCAACGGGAGGCGCCAGCGAATGGGTAGAATGGGTAGAATGGGTAGAATCAAGCGAAAGGAGTAGACTCATGAAAGTCAGTGTGGTATTGGCTACCAAAGGGCCGTTTGTGATCACAATTGAGCCGGATCGCACCATCAAAGAGGCGATTGGCGTGCTGGCTCTGCACAATATCGGCTCCTTGATCGTGGCGGATGAGACGAAACGCCCGCTCGGCATCCTGGAGGAACACGAGATCATCCGGCGCGCCGCCAGCGATGAGATGGTGTTCAGCCGTTTCGTCAGCGAGGTGATGAAGCGAGACATGGTCATTGGTTCGCCCCAGGACGATCTCAAGACGTTGGCGCACACGATGACAGAGACACGTACGCGGCACATGCCGATTCTGGAGGATGGCGTGCTGGTCGGCATCGTCTCGATTGGCGACATCCTCAAGGCGGAACGCGATTCGTATTTGGGCGAGGTCAACCGCCTGGAAATGGAAATCATGGGCGGCCAGGTCTAAAGCCACACGCCGCCGCAGACTGATTCTTGACGAACCGTCAGGTTCAAGGCAAAGGAGCTTTGCATGACGCAACCAGGAACCGCCGGTCATCCCTTGCGCGTGGCCATCATTGGCGCGGGGCCAACCGGCTTCTACACCGCTGAACACCTGCTCAAACAGGCCAATCTTGCCGTCGAAATTGATCTGTTCGACCGGGTGCCGACCCCCTTTGGTCTTGTACGCGCCGGCGTGGCGCCCGACCATCTCAAAATCAAGAGCGTGACCGCCGTCTTCGATAAGATTGGCGTCAACCCGCATGTGCGCTTCTACGGCAACGTCGAAATCGGCAAGCACATCAGCGTGGAAGAGCTCAAGGCCCATTACCATCAGATCGTCTATACAACGGGCGCACAGACCGACCGCCGCATGGAGATTGCGGGCGAAGACCTGGCGGGCAGCTATCCCGCCACCGATTTTGTCGCCTGGTACAATGGCCATCCCGACTATCGCGACCGGCAGTTCGACCTTTCGCACGAGGCGGCGGCGGTGGTGGGCGTGGGCAACGTTGCGATGGACGTGGCTCGCATCCTGACGCGCACGCCCGCAGAACTGATCGCCTCCGACATCGCCGACCATGCGCTGGAGGCGCTGCGTCACAGCCGCGTGCACACCGTCTACGTGCTTGGCCGGCGCGGCCCGGTGCAGGCCGCTTTCACCAACCCGGAAATCAAAGAGGTTGGCGAGATGAGCGATGTAGACGTCATCGTGCCGCCCGACGAGGTGGCGCTCGATCCGTTGAGCCGGGCCGAACTGGAAACCAGCAACGACCGCACCCTGCTCAGAAAGGTCGAAATTCTGCAGGAGTACAGCCGTGCCACGCCCAAGGGCAGGTCGCGCCGCCTGGTTTTCCGCTTCCTCGTCTCGCCCACCGAACTGCTCAGCGATGAGCAGGGGCGCGTGCGGGCGGTGCGTCTGGTGCACAATCGGCTGGTGACCACCGAAACGGGCACCTTGCGCCCCAAACCGACCGACCGTTTCGAAGAAATACCGGTCGGCCTGGTCTTTCGCTCTGTGGGCTATCGCGGTGTGCAGGTGCCGGGGGTTCCTTTCAAGGAGAGTTGGGGCGTGATTCTGAACCAAAAGGGACGCGTCCTCAATCCGCAGACGCAGCAGCCGCAGGTGGGCGAGTACACGGCCGGCTGGATCAAGCGCGGCCCCTCCGGCGTGATTGGCACCAACAAACCCGATGCGGTCGAAACGGTCAACGGCATGTTGGAAGACCTGGCGCAAGGGCGGACACTGACACCGGCCGCGCCCGCAGTGGGCGACATGGCCGAACTGATCCAGGCGCGCCAGCCCGACTTCTTCTCCTACGCCGACTGGCAGCGGCTGGATGAAATGGAACGGCGCCGCGGCCAGGAGCAGGGACGCCCGCGCCTCAAGTTTACTCGTGTGGCCGAGATGCTGGCTGCGCTTGGCCGCGCCTGACGCAGCAACCTGGCGCTGGCGCTCCTTCACCGCACGGGGCGCCAGCGCACAGCAACCGGCGCAATCCTCTGGATTGCGTTACGGGCCTATTCTCAGGTCAAAGACATGGCTTTCGATCAAGACGGCGATGCAACTGTGACACCCAACAACATCATCACCACGCTGCGTGACCGGCGCGCCATCGAAAAGGCGCTGCGCGAACTAGCCTCCACGCCCACCGATCTTGAAATGCTTGTGCGTGCCCGTCAAATCGCCCGCCATAGCCAGGCGCTACCGGTCATCATGACGATGCTCGGCGCCAACGACCCGCAGTTGCGCGGCGGGATTGGGCAGGTCGTGGCCGCCCTGCAGGCCGAGGGCGTACCGGTCGCCGAAAAGCTGCGCGCCGTGGCGACCGATCTGCAGCGTCCCGATCAGGAGCGCATCACCGCTATCACCCTTCTGGAACGTTTTCTGGGCCAACCGCCCGACGAAAGCCTCTATGCGACACTGGCCGATCCCCAGGCCATCGTGCTCAATTCGGTGCGCGAGGTGTTGATTGCGGCGCGGCAGTCGCAGTTCTACTTCATCGAATATATCCAGCAACTCGAAACGCAGCCGCTGGAAGTCGCCCTCGATTTGGTCGCCAGTCTCGACGCCATCGCGCCGGAGGAGCGCCTGACGCTCCTGCGCCTGTTGGCACAAGACCTGCGCGACGTGGTGGCGACCCAGGCCATCTACGGGCTTGGGCGCATCCGCCTGCCGGAGGCGATCGGCGCGTTGCGCAGCCTGCTGCCCGGCGTCACGGAGGCCAGGCGAGCGCTCATCGAGCGCAGCTTGCGCAAGCTGACGCTGGCCGGCGTGCAGGCTCCGCCGCCCGTCGCGCTGCCGCCCGGCTGGCGGGCGCTGGTCAGCGGCCTCGACGGCGAAGGCTACCGCGCAGTCTGGTTCGTCGCGCCGACCCAGGCCACGGCGATCACTCTGTACAAACCGGGTACGGTGACCTTCCTGGGCGTCCTCATCGGCGACGCCAACGGCCTGCGTCTCTGCTTCAGCAACACCAGCTTGCCCACGGTACGCATTCCTGCCCCGCACCTGCCCGGCACCTTCTCCGAACTGCTCATTCCGCAGACCGATCTGCCCATGCGCCTGCTCGAAGTCTCGTTCGAGTATGGGCGTAGCCTGGTCGCCGCCGCCATCCAACTGAATTTCGAGCGCCAGGCGCCGGTCCCGCACGAATTTCGGCTGCTCAACCCGCTGATCTGGCAGTTTGGAGAACCGGCCGCGCCCCCGCTGCCCGATATCCCCCCGATGATAGGAGACCTGGCCATTGCCAACCTGCGCCGCCAGGCGCGCACCCTGCTCGATCACTGGGCCTTCAGTTCGTGGTTCGTGCACAGCGAAATCTGTTACGATCTGGCCGAACGGATGCTCGACGCCCGCCGCCCCGCCTTTCCCACCGTCGAGATGCTGCTGGAGGAACTGGCGGCGCGTGAGTTCAGCCCCACCGATCTGGCGGCCTACCGCCGGCGCCTGATGGCGATGACCTCCTGGCTGGCTCTGGCCGGAGACATGCAGATGGCCGCGCTGGCGCGCCATCTGGCAGCCAGCCTGCGGCCGCCCGCCGACCTGACGCACCCCTTCTTGATCGAACTGGCGCGCATCGGCGTCGAACGGGCCATGAGCAATCTGCGCGCAGGCTACGACCTGCGCACCGACCCCAGACGCCGCTTCTGAAGCGCTCCGGCGGCCTGGCTTTCATTCTAAAAAAGCCGCGCCGTCGTCATACGCCAAACAAACAGCGTTGCGTGCAACGCCAGGCTATGCTATACTTTTTTCGTCTGTTATTCGTTCGGAGTTCTCGTCTTCCCCTTCACCCCACGCACAGGCGCATGATCGTGCGCCTTCGAGGAGGATCGTAATGACATTTGTCAAACGCTCGTTCGATTGGGCATGGCGTGCATTGTTCCTTGAACAGGACGTGTACGAAGACATGCGAGACGACGACAATCCTTTCGTCGAAGGGTTGTTCGTCGTGGTCGTCATCAGCGTCGCTGTGGCGCTGTTCGGATTGGTCGGCGCCGCCCTGTCGCGCGCCGCCTTACCCGATTTGCAGGCCATGAAGCAGACCGTTTTCGAGGGCCTGCGCAACATGGCGTGGTTCGACCAGATGGTCCAGGCTGGCGGTCAGCAGGCGCTGGAGATGTTCCAGCGGTTCTATGATCTGGGCTGGCAAATCTTCCCGCGGTTGGCCGGCTATCCCGACATTGGCGGGGCTGCGCTCAATGTCTTGCTCTTCCCCATTCAGTTGATCCTGCTCTGGTTGGTCTGGGGCGTCGTTGCGCACTTGATCGCACGACTGTTGGGCGGCAAGGCCACGCTCAACCAAACCCTGGGTGTCACGGCCCTGGCCGAGGCCCCGCAACTCCTCGCCCTGGCCACAGTCGTCCCCTTCGTCGCCGTGGGTAGCGTCATCGGAACCTGGCAGATGCTCTGCCGCTACACGGCCCTCAAGACGGCGCACGGGCTGAGCTGGCAGCGGGCGGTCGTTGCCACGATTCTGCCGGGCTTTTTGTTTGCCCTGCTCGTCGGTGTGCTTGGCTTCATCTTCAGCTCGTTGATCGTTGGCCTGCTGGCCGGAGGAGTGGCGCAATGACAACCGCAACGAACGATCTGAGTCTGCGTCGCACACGCTGGGGCCTGCTGCTCGGCGATATTCTGACGTTGAAAACTCCCGCCTTTCTGCGCTTTCGCGATCACCCCAACGGGATGCGCTACGCCATCGGCCTGCTGATCGTCGTCAGCCTGCTGGCCGGCAGCATCAACTTCATCTGGCAGGCGCTGCGCAGCCCCGTGGCCGACATGCAATCGGCGCGCCAGGTTTTCGAGCAGGTTCTGGCGCAAATGGAAACGACCGCCGGCATCCCTCCCGAAGTCTTCGCCATGATTCGCCAACAGTTCGAGGCCGGCCTGGGCATCGCCGAAGGCATCATCGGCCTGCCGACGCCCCTGCCGGCTGGCGTCAGCCGCTTCATGCAAACCTTGGGGGAATGGCTCTCACAGCCCTTCGTGCGGTTGGGCGGCTGGCTCGGCTACGGCATCTGGGTGATCCTGCTGGCCCGGCTGCTGCTCGGCGCCAAGGGCAGCCTGCGCGATTTCATGACCGTCACGCCGCTCTACAGCGCCCCGCTGCTGCTGACCATCCTGACACCGGTGCCCTGTCTGGGCAGCCTGCTCGGCCTGGTGGCCTCCGTCTGGAGCTGGCTGGTCTACACCAAAGCGACCGCCGTCTCCCTCGGTTGGGTGCAGCAGAGTCTGGACGATCAAGGCGCTGTGGTGGCCGAGCAAACGCAGTGGGGACGCGCCCTGCTTGCCGTGCTGTTGCCGGCGGTCCTGCTGTTTGCTGTGTCGCTCGTCGGGCTGATCGTGCTGGCCGTCACGGCGACGATTGGCGGGAGCAACTGAAGACCTGTCATAAAACCTGCTCAAGCAGGTTGAACAGGGCGCAATCCGGGCAACCTGCTTCAGCAGGTTTTCTCGTGTCAGGCATCGGATTCATCCGATGCCTGCTGCCTGAACAGTGACGAAAAGGCAACTGCAGGATGATGGAGCTGACGGGTGAACTGTGAGGCGATGAGAGCCGATGGCTGAATTCGAGCATGTCATGACGCCGGATACGGCCTGGGAGCTGTTGCGGCGTCATCTGGCGCCGCTGGCGGGGGTCGAGATGATCGAGACGGCGGCGGCGTTGGATCGTGTGCTGGCGCAGACCCTGAGCGCGCCGCATGATCTGCCAGACTTCACCCGTTCGACGGTGGATGGCTATGCCGTCCTGGCCAGCGACACCTTTGGCGCTGCGCCCAGCCTTCCCGCCTATCTGACCGTCATCGGCGAAGTTCCGATGGGGCGGGCCAGCGCCGTGAAACTGCAAAGCGGTCAGTGCGCCATCGTGCACACCGGCGGCATGATTCCCGCCGGCGCCGACGCCGTGGTGATGGTCGAGCACACCGAAGTGGTGCAGCAGGCCCGCAGCCTGGACATGGCGGCGCCCACGTTCCCCTTCGCCATCGAGGCGATGCGCGCCGCCGCCCCCGGCCAAAACATCATCCAGCCGGGCGAAGATGTGCGGCAGGGCGCCGTCGTCATGCCGGCCGGCCGGCGGTTGCGTCCCGCCGACCTGGGCGGGCTGCTGGCCCTGGGCATCGTTCGGATCGCAGCGGTGCGCCGGCCGCGGGTCGCCATTGTTTCGCAAGGCGACGAGGTGACCCCACCCTGGCAATCACCTGGCCCAGGTCAGGTGCGCGACATCAACAGCTACACCCTGGCGGCGCTGGCCCAACGTGCCGGCGCCGAGCCGCTGATCCTGGGAATTGCCCCAGACCGCCGCGCGGCGCTGTTGGCCCTGGCGCGCCAGGCGCACGCCGCCGCCGACATGGTGGTGATCTCGGCGGGCAGTTCGGTCAGCGTGCGCGACATGACCGCCAGCGTGATTGCTGAACTGGGCGCGCCGGGAATTCTGGCGCATGGCCTCAGTGTGCGGCCCGGCAAACCGACCATCATGGCCATCTGCGACGGCAAACCAGTGATTGGCCTGCCGGGCAATCCCGTCAGCGCGATGGTCATCTTCGATCTGGTGGCCGCCCCGGCGCTGCGCCTGCTGCAGGGCGAAGAGGAGTCGCCGCGCCCCACCACCCGCGCTCGCTTGACGCGTTCCATCGCTTCGGCCACCGGGCGCACCGACTTCGTGCCGGTGCGCCTGCAGCCACGCGACGACGGTTGTTGGGCAGCGCCTGTTTTTGGTAAATCCAACCTGATCTACACACTGATTCAGTCCGACGGCATGGTGCGCATCCCTCTCGACAGCAACGGCATTGGAGAAGGCGAATGGGTCGAAGTGATTCTTCGATAGATGGGGCGCCAACGCCGGCAGATGTTGGCCCGCTCGCTCCCCTCTTGAGCCTGCACCCCCTGCCCACTTTCGACATGGCGCGCGGGCAGCGACGGTTGCAGCGTCTATTACGCGCCGTGGGCGACGGCGCCGGCCTCATCATTCTCGTCCATAACGACCCCGATCCGGACGCCCTGGCAAGCGCCTGGGCGTTGCAGACGCTGCTGAGCCGTTACCTGGGAATCACGCCGAGCATCGTCTATGGCGGCATCATCGGCCGCGCCGAGAACCGGGCCTTCGTTTCCAACTTGAAAATGCAGTTGACCCACGTTGACAAGGTCAATTGGGAGCAAGTTGCCGCAGGTGTCTTGATTGACACGCAGATCAGCGCGACGAACTACGGGGGCCCCACCAGTTTCGGGACCAGCGAGAATACTGTGCGTCGGCCGCACCTCCCCATCGTCGCTGTCTTCGATCATCATGAGGTGCGGCGCGGTTTCCGGCGCACGGCTTTTCACGATGTGCGCCCCGCCTATGGTGCCACTTCGACCATCCTGACCGAGTATCTGGCCGCGGCGGAGATCCGGCCCGACAGCCCGCTGGCCACTGCGCTCTTCTACGGCATCAAGACCGATACGCGTGGGCTGGCGCGTGACGCCAGCGATTGCGACGCCTGGGCCTACATGGCGCTGCTTCCGCTCATGGACCCGAAGCTGCTTGCCAAAATCGAGCAGGCCCGCCTGCCGCGCAACTACTTCAAGACCTTCAACGACACTCTGGCGCGCACGGTGCTGTACGATCGCGTTGTGCTGGCCAGCCTGGGGATCATGGAACGGCCCGACATGGCGGCCGAAATGGCCGACATCATGACCAGGCTGGAGGGTGCCGATTGGGTCGTCTGTTGGGGACGCTACCAGAACCAGATTGTGGTCGCTGTGCGCACACAGTTGCCCGACGCCAACGCCGCGCAAACGGTGCGCGAGGTGGTGGGCGACATGGGCGGCACCGGCGGTCATGCGCACATGGCCGGCGGCCGCATTCCCCATGACAACGATCCCGAACGTGTGGAAGAGGAGCTGCGCAAGCGTTTTTTGCGCCAACTGAACGTGGCCACCGTGCCGGCGCAGCCGCTGATTACCTGATCCGACGCCTCAGCGGCGCCAGACACGCCGCAGAGCGCCGCGCTGCGGCGCAAAGAGGAATACCACAATGAAGATGAGGGTTGCGGTCAAGACGATGGCGGCGCCCGAAGCGACGTTGAGATAGAAGCTGAGATACAGCCCCGTCACGCTGGCCGCCAGGCCAATAAGCGCCGCGATCAGCATCATGGCCCGCAGGCGCCTGGTCAACAGATACGCCGCCGCCGCCGGCGTCACCAGCATCGCCGCCGCCAGCCCCACGCCCACCGTTTGCAGAGAAACGACCACCGTCAGCGCCAGCAGCACCAGCATCAGGTTGCGCAGCAGTTCGGTCGGCAGGCGCAGCGTGGCCGCCAACACCGGGTCGAACGAAATGACCAGGAAGGGGCGGTAGAGCAGCGCGACCGCGCCCAGAATCAGGGCGCTGAGGATGGCAGTCAGCCAGAGGTCGGCGCTGCTGACGCCCAAGACGTTGCCAAACAGGATGTGCGTCAGGTCAACGGCATAAGTCTTGATGGAACTGATCAGGACGACGCCCAACGACAGCGCTGCGGCAAAGATGATGCCGATGGCGGTGTCCTCCTTGATGACCCCCTGGCGGGAGAAAGCGCCGATGCCCAGCGCTACCACAAGCCCCGCCGCCAGCGCGCCAAGCGTCAAGCTGCCGTCGAGCAGATAGGCGATTGCAACGCCGGGCAGAATCGCATGCGCCACGGCGTCGCCCAGGAACGCCATCGAACGCAAGACGACGTAGCAGCCCACAACGGCGCACAGCACGCCCACCAGCGCCGCCGCCAACAGACCGCGTTGCATGAAGCCATACGCCAGCGGCGCCAATAGCCATTCGATCATCGCTCCCCTCGATTCTGCGCCGGGCGCGCCTCGTGCGCCACATCGGGCGCGTGCGCTGCTGGCGCCGGCGACGCCAATGGCTCGTCCGGCGGACAGCAGAGGTCAACCACCGCCATGCCTTCCGGCAGCACCAGCACCTGACCGCCAAACGCCTCCGACAGCCGCTGCGGCGTGAAGACCTGCGCCGGCGCGCCGTAGGCGATCAGCCGCTGGTTGAGCAGCAGCACCAGCTCGAAACGGCTGGCGGCCAGGGTCAGGTCATGCGTCGAGATCATGACCGTCACCCCCTGGGCGCGCAGGCGGTCGAGCAGGGCCAGGGTGGCGTCCTGCGTCGTTGCATCCACACCGTTGAACGGTTCATCCATCAGCAGAATGTGCGGTTCCTGCGCCAGGGCGCGCGCCAGAAAAACGCGCTGCTGTTGGCCGCCGGACAAGTCGCCAATGGCCTGATGCGCCAGCGCGTCGATGCCCATCGCCTGCAGCGCCTGTGTGACTGCGGCCCGGTCGGCGGCGTTGGGACGGCGCAGCCAGCCCCGGCGGCCATAGCGCCCCATCATGACCACATCGGCCACGGTGACGGGAAAGCGCCAATCCACCTCCTCGCGCTGCGGCACATAGGCCACACAGTCCTGATGCAGGCCCAAAGGCTGGCCGTGGATCAGGATCCGGCCGCTGCGCAAGGCCAGCAGCCCCACCAGCGCCTTGAAAAGGGTAGATTTACCGGCGCCGTTTGGCCCCACCACCGCCACTTGAGCGCCATGAGGAACCTGGAACGACAGATCGCGCAGCGCCGGTCTGTCGTCGAAGGCAATCGTGACGGCTTCGATCTCCAGGCGCGCCGGCGCGGCGAAAGAGGATGGCAGGCCGGCGGCGTACACGCGCATCGCATCGGTCATGGTGGTCGTCATTTCGCCAACAGGTAGCAGCCGATGAGCAGAATGGCAATACCAGCCAGGCGCGTCGGCTCGATCTGGCGTACCGTCACGCCAAACCAGCCAAAGTGGTCAATGACGAGGCCGATCAGCAGTTGCCCGGTGATGATGAGCGCCAGGGCCGCCGTCCCGCCCAGGCGCGGAAAGGTGATACTGATCGTCTGATACAGAATCAGGCCGAACACCCCTGCACCCAACATGTACCACGGCAGGGACTGCCAGTCGCGGATACGCTCGCCGCCGCGCACGAAGAGCAGGAGACCCGACAATGCCATGCCGCTGAAATGGACGATAAAACTGCTCGCCGTCGCCCCCACGCGCTGCCCCATTGCACCGCCAATGGGCGATTGAATCCCAATCGCCACCCCGCCGACAAGCCCGATCAAAACGACCAATAGATCAGTTCGCATTGCCTCTCCTGCACGGATCTGTGGATTGTCTCAGACGACCGTTCGCTCGCTGCGCCGGCGCCTGAGCCGCTGCTTTGTGAGTCTAATTCATCCGCGGCGGGCTGTCAAATGTCGTTCGGCAACCGCGCCGGGCATTCTGCAGCGCCAAAGCGCCGGTGACCTGGCTTCAGGGCCATGCATGGCAAACGAACGAACAGGGCGCCAGCGCATGGCGAACGCATGAGACAGTCGAACGTCGCCCAAGTGATTTGTCGGCAGTTCGTTTCAGTGTTACAATTAATGCTCCCGCCTGTCACTTCTCCAAGCTCCCGTGTCTATGACAGGCGCCGTCAGTCCAAAGTCGCCCCCAGCGTCCCATCTTGTGTTCGAGGAGGAACTCTGTCGTGAAACCGCTTCGCATCTTCTTCGTGTTTGCAGTCGTGGTTCTGTTGCTGGCGCCCCTGGCCGTTCAGGCCGGTTCGCGCGCTGCCAGTCCCCTGTTGTCGCCGAGCGTTTCGACGCTCGCTGAATCCAAGCCGGAAACGGCTCCTTGCGATCTGCTCGACAATCCCGCAGTGCGCGGCCTGATGTCGGGCATGTTCGAGACTAAGCTGCTCGTCGCCTGCGGGCGCGAGTCAGAACTGGGTCAGGTCAAATCGGGACAGGCCGATGGCAATTCTGGCGGTGTGCCCGCCCTGGGGGTTGACGTTCAGGTGAACGACTCCTCCGGCGACCTCAGCGGCTCGCATACGCAGAGCGAAACCTCGCTGACGCGCAGCGAAACAACCGGCACCCTGTGCTCGGCCTACAACGATTCCTATCACGGCGTTGTGCAGGGGGCTGGCTATTCCGGCTACAGCCGTTCGACCGACGGCGGCGCCTCCTTCACCGACAAGGGGCCAATCCCGTTGGGCGGCGGCGGCCAAAGCTACGGTGATCCGAGCATGGTCTGGCGCAAGTCGGACGGTGCGTTCTACTTCACATCGCTGCACACGTCGGGCCTGGGCCTGTGGAAATCCACCAACGACTGCGACACCTTCACATGGGTGGGGATGGTTCATTCCGGTGCCAATGACGACAAAGAGTTGATGGCCATTGACAACAACCCGGCCAGCCCTTACTACGGTCGCATGTACGTGGCCTGGATCAACTTCACCGATGCGCGCATCTATTCCACCTACTCCAGCAACAGCGGCGCGACCTGGTCGTCGCCGGTTGCGATCAGCGCATCGGGCGTCGATGTGCAGGGCGCCTGGCCGACGATCGCGCCTAGTGGTGATGTGTACGTTGCCTGGGTGCGCTGGAATCCCTACCCCTCCGGCCCCATTGACATCGAGGTGGTGCGTTCGACGAACGGCGGCGTCTCCTACGGCGGCGTAACCAACCCTCTGAGCGGCGGCATCAACCCGCGCGCCTCAGCGCCCACCGCCTCCTGCGGTCGCCCCGCTTTGAACGGCAACATCCGCTACCTGCCCTCTCCGCAGATCACCGTCAGCCCCAACGGACACCTGCACGTCGTCTACACCCGCGACCCAGACACTCTCAATTCGGGCGACGTGATTGATTCCTTCTACCGCCGTTCGACCGACAACGGCGCCACCTGGGGAGCCGAAGTCAAGCTGAACGACGACAGCACACAGCTCGACCAGTTCTTCCCCACCATCAGCGCCGGGCCGACCGGTCGTATCGTGGCGACCTGGTACGACCGCCGGTTGGACTCCAACAACCTGCTGTTCGACTACTACATGCGCATTTCGCATGACGGCGGCGCTACCTGGATGGCCAGCCAGCGCGTGAGCGATGTCTCCTCACCGATCTATCTCGATCCCAACCTGGCCACCTGCTATCACGGCGACTACGACCAACAACTGCAGGACGCCGGTTTTGGCTACATCCAGTGGTCGGATGATCGCAACATCCAGCATGGGCATCAGGACCCCGACGTCTGGTTCGACAAAGAACCATTTGCGCCAGACTACACGCTCGATGTCACCCCAGGCTCCGTGGCCATCTGTACGCCGGCAAACGCCGTCTACAATGTGGCCATCGGTTCGGTGCTTGGCTACTCCGATCCGGTGACGCTCAGCGCCAGCGGCAACCCCGCCGGCACCACCGCCGGTTTCAGCACCAATCCGGTGACGCCGCCTGGCGCCAGCACGCTGACCATCGGCAACACCGGCGCCGCCGCGGCCGGCAGCTACAACATGACGGTGACGGCCAACTCGACCACCGGCGTCAAGACCGCGGGCGTCACGTTGGACGTCTTCACCGCCGCTGCAGGCACCGTGACGCTGCTCACGCCGGCCAATGGCGCAGCCAACGTCCCGGCGACGCCCACCTTCACCTGGGCGGCAGCCAGCCAGGCAGGCACGTACAACCTCGACATTGCCACCGATGCTGGTTTCTCGAACATCGTTCACTCGGCCACCGGGCTGACCGGCACCTCCTACACGCCGGGCATCAGCCTCAACACGAGCACGACCTACTACTGGCGTATGCAGGCGATCAATGCATGCGCTTCCAGCGCCTACTCCTCCGTCTTCAGCTTCATCACCGTGGCCGCGCCGGGCGACTGCAGTCCCGGCACGACGCCCAACATCCTGCTGTCGGAAGGCTTCGAGAGCGGCGCCAACGGTTGGACACACAGCGGCACGGGCGATTCCTGGGCCATTGCCACGTCGCATCCGCACGCCGGCACACAGCACTTCCATGCCAACGGCGTCGCCACCGTGTCCGATCAGCGGTTGGTCTCGCCCGCCGTGGTGCTACCTTCCGGTCAAAACCCGGTCGTGTTCAAGTTCTGGCACACGCCTGACCTGGAGCCGAGCGGTTCGACCGCCTGCTACGACGGCGGCATCGTGGAAGTTTCGACCAACGGCGGCTCTAGCTGGACGCAGGTTGCCAACGCCAACCTGTTGCTTGGGCCGTATCGCGGCATCGTTTCCAGCTCCTATGGCAACCCGCTGGCCGGGCTTTACGCCTGGTGCGGTGAACCCGCCTACATGTACACCGTAGCCGACGTCAGCGCCTATGCCGGTCAGACGGCGCAGTTCCGCCTGCGCCTGGGCACCGACAGCTCGGTCAGCCGGCCCGGTTGGGACGTTGACGACGTGACGGTGCAGTCGTGCCAGCAGGGCGGCGCCACCCCAACGCCGACGCCGACCACGCCGCCCACCGCCACACCGACCCCGCCCACCCCGCCCACCGTCACACCGACGCCGACCACCCCGCCGACAGGCGTCGAGTTGAGCGATCTGAGCAGCGGCGCAACTGCCCCGGCCAACCTCTGGTTGCCGCTGGCGCTGGCGCTGGCGCTGCTGACGGTCGCCGGCATGGTTCTGCGCCAACGGCGCAGCGCCTGACCTGATGACCTGATGAGATGAACGGCCCTCCGCCGTACCCACCCCATGCGTCTGCGGGCGTACCCGGAGTGGGTCACGGCGGGGGGCTGGCCGATCGAGAGTACCAGGCTGGACTGTTTTTGTCGAGGCGTCTCGTGCGTCGAACGCGTAGGCGGCTTCACTACGCGTTAGGCAGCAATGGGATAAGTAGGATTGAATAATGCAACGCGAACCAGTATTGCGCACCTTGAGCGCCAAAAACAAGAGTTGTTCACCAGGTATGGCGTTACCCACCTGGGCGTCTTTGGTTCGGTTGCCCAGGACCAAGCGGCGGAGGTTAGCGATGTAGATATTGTTGTCGAAATGCCGCCAGATCTCTTTCAGATGGTGCATATGAAAGAAGAGCTAGAACGACTACCCGGCGTTCCCATCGCTCTAATCCGTCTGCACAGACATCTGAACACCTTTCTCAAGAGCCGAATTGATGACGAAGCCATCTACTGCATAGTGCTTGAGACCCCAACATCACATGCTCAGAAACGGTCGCTGGTGCGGGCAGCAAGGGATGTTGGAGTGACTGGAAGATGTGCATTATAGAAACCAATACTATTCCCATCTTCACCATCGGATACGGGGCGCGCAGCATGGAGGAGTTCCTGGAGGCGTTGCAGACGCATCGGATTTCCTTTCTGGTTGATGTGCGCTCGGCGCCCTATTCGCGTTTCAAGCCGGAATTCTCGAAAGACGCGCTGGCGGCGCGCCTGACGACCCATAGCATCCGCTATCTCTACTTGGGGCATCAGCTGGGCGGTCAGCCTGACGATCCAACCTGCTATGCCGATGGCAAGGTGATCTACGCCGCGGCGGCGCAGCGCCCCGCCTTCCTGGCCGGCCTGGCGCGCATCGAGCAGGCGTTTCGACGCCAGGTGCGCATTGCCCTGATGTGCAGCGAAGGCAAGCCCGAACAGTGCCACCGCAGCAAGCTGATCGGCCAGGCCCTGGCCAGCCGTGCGATTCCCGTGGCCCATATCACCGAAGACGGCGCACTCATTTCCCAGGAGGATGTCGTCTACGAGTTGACCGATGGCCAACTGAGCCTGTTTGGCGATCCAGATTTCAGCTCGCGCAAACGCTATCGCAAGGAGGATGATACGGATGCTCACTGAAATCGTGACCATCGGCGCTTACGGTTGGAACGCCGACCGTTTCTTTGCGACGCTGCAGCAGGCCGGGATAGACACGTTCTGCGATGTACGCTTGCGCCGCGGGGTGCGGGGCACCGAGTACGCTTTTGCCAACGCCAGGCGCTTGCAGGCGCGCCTGGCGGAACAACGAATCCGCTACCTGCACCGGCCCGACCTGGCGCCCACCCGCGCCATGCGCCACCTGCAGGATGACGCCGACGCCGAGACGCACACCGCCAAACGACGGCGCCTGGCGCTCGCCCCCGCTTTCGTCCAGGCCTATCGTCAGGAACGGCTCGCCGATCTTGACTGTGCGGCGTTTGCGGCCAGCCTCGATGCGGCGACGCACATCCTGGCCCTGTTTTGCGTCGAAGGGGAGCCGGCCGCCTGTCACCGCAGCCTGCTCGCCGACCGCCTGGCCCAAGACCTGGGCCTGCCAGTTCGCCATCTGAGGCCAGGCCACGAGGAGTGAGTGATTCGACGACGTGCAGCGGCCGGTTTCCCTGCCGCTCGCTCTCCCAATCTCCAAATTCAGGTGCTGGATGAAGATTCTCATCGTTGCCAAGACCCGCCAGGGCAGCGCCGCTTGCATCGGCGGTTTGACGTTCGAAGGGCGCAGTGTGCGCCTGATGGCTGCCGGGACGGCGGTCAACACGCATGTCAACATGGAGTATCAGGTGGGTGAGGTGTGGGAGGTGGACGGCGCACCCGTCGCCCAGATCACCCCGCCGCACGTCGAAAACATCGTTGTGCACACCGGCCGCCGCCTGGGCGTCATGACCGATTGCACCCCTTTCATCGAGCGTCACATGCCGCCGGCCGCCGGCTCATGGCAGCACCTGTACGAAGGGCTGCTGCAATCCACCGCCTCTGGCGCCCTTTACATTGCCGAACAGAGCGGCGTGCCCCCCTACAGCACCACCTTCTGGTGCCCCAACCAGCCGCTGACACGTGCCGATGAGGGCAAGCGCATTCGCTACCGCTACCAAACCCCCGCCGGCGTCTACACCCTCGTCTTCGTCGGTTTTCAGGACCCCTTGGAGACCGTCCCCGCCGGCGCGCTGCTGCGCATCTCTTTGGCTCACTGGTGGCGCCCGCCGCAGGACGCCAGCGTCGAGCTGCGCTGCTATGCGCAGCTTTCCGGCTGGTTCCTGCCGGCGCCCCCCGTCGACGCGACGGAAGGCCAGGCGCCGCCCACCCCCTACACCCTGATCTCATCAGCGCCGCCGGCTCGCACGATCCCAACGGCCGGCACGCCCCAGGAACTGCTCAAGACCGTTTTCGGTTACGACAGCTTTCGCCAGTTGCAGCCGGAGATCATCGCCAACGTGATGGCGGGCCGCGACACCCTGGCCGTCATGCCAACCGGCAGCGGTAAATCGCTCTGCTACCAACTGCCCGCCCTGCTGCTCGATGGCCTGACCGTGGTCGTCTCTCCCCTGATCTCCCTGATGCAAGATCAGGTGATGCAGTTGCGCGACGTGGGAGCGCCGGCCGCCTTCATCAACAGCACGCTGACTTACGCCGACTACCTGGCCGTCGCCAACCAGGTCAAAACGGGTGCGATCAAGCTGCTCTACACCTCGCCGGAAACGCTCCTGCGACCGGAAACGCTGGTACTGCTCGACCGGGCGCGAGTGCGCTGCCTGGCCATTGACGAAGCGCACTGCATTTCCGAATGGGGGCACGATTTTCGCCCCGAATACCGGCAGCTCCTCCCGGTGCGCCGCCGCTACGCCGACGCCGTGTGCATCGCCCTCACCGCCACCGCCACCGCGCGCGTGCGGCGCGATATTCAGGACCGCCTCGGTTTTCAGGAAGACAGCGCCTTCGTCGCCAGCTTCAACCGGCCCAACCTGCTGCTGACCGTGCAGCCGCGCAGCGGAGGCTATGCCCAGGTCGCCTCTTTCTTGCAGGAACGTCGCGACCAGTCGGGCATCATCTACTGCAGCACACGCAAGGAAGTCGAACAGCTCAGCCGGTATCTCACCGATCACCAGTGGGCGGCGCTGCCTTACCATGCCGGCATGGAGAACGAGGTGCGCCGCTACAATCAGGAGCAATTCTCACGCGACCGTGCGCCGATCATCGTCGCCACGATCGCGTTTGGCATGGGCATCAACAAATCGAACGTGCGTTTCGTCGTACACTACAACCTGCCCAAGGATTTGGAAAGCTACTACCAGGAAATTGGACGCGCCGGTCGGGATGGGCTGCAGGCAGACTGTCTGCTGCTCTACAGCCGCCAGGATTTGATCGTGATCAGTCGCTTCATCGAGGAAGGGGCGCCGTCGGAACGGGCGGGCCGCCAGGCGCGCCTGCAGGCGATGGCGCGCTATGCCGAAGCGCACACCTGCCGCCGCCAACTGCTGCTGGCCTACTTCGGCGAGCAGAGCAAAGCGTGCGGATTCTGCGACGTCTGCCTGACAGATCACAGCGAGCAAGCGCAAACCGACGTCACCGGGGCGGCGGTCAATTTCCTCGCAAGCGTGCAGCGCACCGGCGAGATGTTCGGCGCCGCTCATCTGATTGACATCTTGCGCGGCTCGCGCAACCAGCGCGTGCTCGGCCATCGTCATGACAGTTTGCCCACCCACGGCGCCGGCCGGGATTTTTCGCCGGCGCAGTGGCGACGCCTGGTCGAGGCGTTCATTCGCCAGGGGCTGGTGGAACAAGACATGACGCACGGCGGGTTGCGGCTGACCGACGCCGGCCGCGCCGCCCTGGGCGGCGCCAGCGTCAAGGTGGCGTTGGCGACGCTGCAAGAACCGGGCGCGACGCCCATCGTACTGACCGCGGCGCAGCACGACACGGAGCTGTACGAACGTCTGCGCGCCCTGCGCCGCGATCTGGCGGAGGTCGCCGACCTGCCGCCCTACGTGGTTTTCTCGGATCGAACGCTCAGCGAGATGGCCACCTACTACCCGCAATCACCGGCGTCGCTGCTGACCATGCACGGCGTGGGGCAGCGCAAGTTGGCCAGCTATGGCGCCCAGTTCCTGGACGCCATCAGAGCCTACTGTACGTCGCGGGGACTGGCCGAACGCCCACGGCCGCCAGACGCGCCAACGGCGCCGGCGGGTGATGAGCCGCGGCGCCGTTGGCAAGAGGTCGGCGATGCCTTCGTCGCTGGTCAGACGCTGACCGAACTGGCGGCGGTTTACGGCGTCAAGCCGACCACCATCATCGCAAATTTGTACAACTACGCGCGCGCCGGCGGCCGCTTGGACAGCGCCCGTGTGCGGGCCTTGTCGAATCTCTCCACTGCCGTGCAGGAAGAGGTTCTGGCGCAGTTCCAAATGTTTGGGATCGAGCGACTCAGCCCCATCTTCGAGGCATTCGGCGGCGCCATCCCCTACGATGAACTGCACGTCCTCCGGCTCTACGCCATGCTGAATCAGCCCTGACGGGGGCCGGCATTCAGCTTGCCTTCGTTCAGAATCCCGCCTCGGCCCGCAGTGTCGGCGCCTTGTCGGTGCGTTCCCAGGGCAGATCGAGATCGTGACGGCCAAAGTGGCCGTAGCTGGCAGTTTGCAGATAGATCGGCCGGCGCAGGTTCAGGTCGCGAATGATCGCGGCCGGGCGCAGGTCGAAATGCTGTTGAATGAGCGCCACGATCTTGTCGTCGGAGACGCGGCCGGTGCCAAAGGTCTCGACGCTGAGCGAAAGCGGACGCGCCACGCCGATGGCGTAGGAGATTTGCAGTTCGCAGCGGTCGGCCAGGCCGGCAGCCACCACATTCTTGGCGATGTAGCGGGCCATGTAAGCGCCAGAACGGTCAACCTTTGTCGGGTCTTTGCCGGAGAAGGCCCCGCCGCCGTGACGCGCCACGCCGCCGTAGGTGTCCACGATGATCTTGCGTCCGGTCAGGCCGGCGTCGCCCAACGGCCCGCCGGTGACGAAGCGCCCGGTTGGGTTGACATAAATCCTGGTCTGGTCGTCAATCATGTGCACGGGAATGACACGATTGATGACATACTCGATGATGTCGCTGCGAATCTCGTCCTGGGTCACGTCTGGGGCGTGCTGCGTCGAGATGACAATCGTGTCTACCCGCACCGGCTTGCCATAGTGGTACTCCACCGTCACCTGCGACTTGCCATCGGGCCGCAGATAGAGCAACTCGCCATCCTTGCGCGCCTGCGTCAGACGCCGCGTCAGCTTGTGCGCCAGCATGATGGACATGGGCATCAGTTCTTCTGTTTCGTTGCAGGCAAAACCGACCATCATGCCCTGGTCGCCGGCGCCGATTGCCTCGATCTGCTCGTCGGACATTTCGCCATGCTTGGCCTCGTAGGCCTTGTCCACGCCGAGCGCGATGTCGGCCGACTGTTCCTTGATCGATACGAGCACGGCACAGGTGTCGCAGTCGAACCCGTACTTGGCGCGGGTATAGCCGATGTTGCGCAGCGTTTCGCGCGCAATCGTCTGAATGTCAACGTAGGTGGTGGTGGTGATCTCACCCATCACGCAGATCAGGCCTGTGGTCGTTGCGCATTCGCACGCCACGCGGGCCATCGGGTCTGCGCCGATGATTGCATCCAGCACAGCATCCGAAATTTGATCGCACAGTTTGTCCGGGTGCCCCTCAGTCACCGATTCCGATGTGTAGAACAGCTTGGGCGATCCCATGAATGTCGTCGTCATCTTTGTAAACTACTCCTCTTGTATTCTCGAACATCTCGCTTGCACCGCCGTTTGGTCTGTGCAACTGGCTGGAGGCCCGGCGCAGCAGGCTCAACCTCCAGCAAATCTTCGCCGGCTCAGGTACCTTCTTGCCAGGAGTTCAGATACCCCTGCTGCTCGGCGGTCAGGGTGTCAATGCGCACACCCATGGCGGCCAGCTTGAGGCGGGCGATTTCCTGGTCAATGTCTTCCGGCACGGAATAGACCCGGTTTTCCAACTGCTGGCGGTTCTTGATCACGAATTCGGCGGCCAACGCCTGATTGGCAAAGCTCATATCCATCACGGCGCTTGGGTGGCCCTCGGCCGCCGCCAGGTTGACCAGTCGCCCCTCGCCGATCAGGTAGATCTTACGGCCATTTTCCAGGTGGTACTCGTCCAGGAACTCGCGCACGCGGCGCACCTGGCTCGACATCGCTTCCAGGGCGGGGATGTTGACCTCGACGTTGAAATGGCCCGAATTCGACAGAATGGCGCCATCTTTCATTGCCTCGAAATGCGCCTTGTCGAAGACGTGGATGTCGCCGGTGGCCGAGCAGAAGATGTCGCCGACAGCGGCGGCCTCCTGCATCGGCATCACGCGGAAGCCGTCCATCACCGCTTCCAGTGCGCGCAGCGGCTGCACTTCGGTCACGATGACGTTGGCGCCCATACCGCGTGCGCGGTTGGCGATGCCACGGCTGCACCAGCCGTAGCCGGCCACGACGAAGTTCTTGCCCGCCAACAGCACATTGGTGGCGCGCACGATCCCGTCGATGGTGGATTGACCGGTGCCGTAGCGGTTGTCGAAGAAGTGCTTGGTCATGGCATCGTTGACCGCAATGACCGGGAAGCGCAGCGCGCCTTCGGCGGCCATGGCGCGCAGGCGGATGACGCCGGTGGTCGTTTCTTCGGTGCCGCCCACAACGCCCGGCAGCAGTTCGGTGCGCGATTTGTGCAGCGTCGAAACCAGGTCGCAGCCGTCGTCCATCGTCATGTGCGGCTCGATGTCGAGCGCCGCGTTGAGATGCTGGTAATAGGTCTCGTGATCTTCCCCCTTGATGGCATAGACCGGCATCTCGTAGTAGGCCACCAGCGCAGCGGCCACGTCGTCCTGCGTCGAAAGCGGGTTGGAAGCGCAGAGGGTCACCTCAGCGCCGCCAGCCTGCAGCACACGCATCAGGTTGGCGGTTTCGGAGGTCACGTGTAAACAGGCCGCCATACGCAGGCCGCGCAGCGGTTGCTCCTGGCGAAAACGCGCCTCGATCAGATCCAGCACCGGCATCTCTTTGGCTGCCCACTGCATCCGGTAACGGCCCTTCTCGGCCAGATCGAGGTCTTTGATGTCGTAATTCCGTGTCACAATCTACTCCTTGACTGACGATTGGTGACTTTCGATCTGTTGTCCAACCCCTTCGACGAAGCGACAGACAGGCCGGAAGCCAAGTTGATGATAGACGGTCAACGCCGGCGCGTTGTCTGCGCCGACGTTCAGAACCACGGTCAGGCCGGCGTCCAGCAGGTGTGCGGCCACCTTGCTGACGATGCGGGCGGCCCACCCGCGGTTGCGCTGGTCCGGATGCGTAAACACATTGCCGATGGCGCCCACGCCGCGCCCCGGTGCGACCAGGTGCGTGCCGCCGGCGGCGATCAGTGCAGCGCCCTCGCCGGCGCCGTAGAAAACGCCTCTCTCCACCTGCGACGGATCGAAGGCATCGGGCGCCTGTGCCCCGCCCTGGGCATAGAGCGCCAACAGGGCAGGAACGTCGGCGCTCTGCAGCCGGCGCAGCGCCGGATGATCGGCCGCGGGCCGGAAAGCGGCCCGTTCCAACCCCATGCGCAGCATGGGGTGCAGCGACGGCAAGCTGTAGCGCGCCTGCATGACCGGCAGATGCTCCCAACGGCTGACGATGGCCGCCTGCGCAGGCAGCGGCGCCTGCATCATGATGACCTGCAAGCCCTGCAGCGCGCCCATCGTGAACAGCGCGGGCGGTTCCAACCCACTGTAGACCAGCGCCAGGGCCTCGATCTCGCCGTTGCGCCGGGCGATGAACCAGGCGCTGTCGCGCCAATAGGGCGGCTCCAGGTCGCCCAGGGCGTAGGCTGCGTAGGCGCGATCCTGCTGCAAGAAGGCAGACAGAGCCTCGACGTCGGTCGTCTGTTCAACGCGCAACATGACCAGCCACTGAGGGATCGGGGGCGGTCGCCGCCTCTAGCGCCTGCAGTTCGGGAGTTTCGCCAAAGGTGCGCTGGTAGCGGGCGAGGAATTCGGCCAGCGAATAGCGGTGCTCCTGGGTGCCGTGCTGTTCGAGCACGTAGGTGGCGGCCAGGCTGGCAATGCGCCCCGTCGTGGGCCAGGAAAGGCCCTTCTGGAAGCCGACGATCAAGCCGGCGCGGTAGGCGTCGCCGACGCCCGTCGGTTCGCCCGGTTTTTCGGGCAGCGCAATCGGGATGTCGTACTGTTCATCGGCATGATCGTAGATCACCGAGCCGTTCTCGCCGCGCGTCACCACGATGGTGGGGGCCAGTTGGCGCAGCGCCCATTCGTCCAGGCCGGTTTTGTTCTGGATCATGGCGAACTCGTAATCGTTGCAGGTCAGAATACGCGCATGGCGAATGCCGGCCGTCAGGTCGTCGCCGGACAGACGAACGATCTGTTGGCTCGGATCGTAGATGTAGGGAATGTGCAGTTCGGCTGCCTCGCGCGCATATTTGGTCATGGCCGTGGGGTCGTTGGGCGAAATGATGAGCAGTTCGGCCCGGCTGCGCGGCAACGCATAGAGCGACAGTTCGGCGGCGCGGGCCATGGCCCCGGTATAGAATGAAGCGATCTGATTCTGTCTGAGATCGGTGTTGACGAAGAAAGAGGCGGTGAAATCTTCCGGGTAAACGGCGACTCCCCCGGTTTCGATGCCTTGCGCCTGCAGCCACTGCTGATAGTCGCCGAAATCCTGACCGGCGGTGCAGAACAGGTAGGGGTCGGCGCCCAGCAGGCGCAGGTTGTAGGCAATGTTGGCGGCGCATCCCCCGCGCTGCCGGCGCATCGAGTCAACCAGGAAGCTAACGCTCAGCGTGTGCAGTTGGTCGGGCAGGATATGGTCGGTGAAACGTCCCGGAAAGGACATGATGTAGTCATACGCCAGCGATCCTGTGACGATAACGGACATCGGTTATGACTGCTCCTCTTGCATGGTCAGCGCGCCTGGCGCCGGTGGTACGATGCGTTCAGGATTGGGCGGCCTGAATGCGCGCTTCGGCGGCCAACTTGGCCCGGCGCAGGCTCTCGCGATAGGGCGGGTAACAGATCCCTTCTTCGGTGATGATGCCGGTCAGATAGCGGTGCGGCGTCACGTCGAAGGCGATGTTCAAGACCGGTACGCCGGCCGGCGCGACGGCCACGCCGCCGATGTGCGTCACTTCCTCGGCGTCGCGTTCCTCGATCGGAATCTGGTCGCCGGTGGGCAGGTTGAGGTCAACGGTGGAGGTTGGTACGACGGAGTAACAGGGGATGCCGTTTTCTTTGGCCAACACCGCCAATTTGTAGCTGCCGACTTTGTTGGCCACGTCGCCGTTGGCGGCGACACGATCGGCGCCGAAGAGCACTACATCCACCCGGCCGGTGCGCATCAGGTGGCCGGCGGCGTTGTCCGCAATCAGGGTGAGCGGGATGTTGTCCTGCATCAGTTCCCAGGCGGTCAAACGGGCGCCTTGCAGGCGGGGGCGGGTTTCGTCTACCCAGACATGCACCCGCTTGCCCATCTCGACGGCGGCGCGCACCACGCCCAGGGCGGTGCCGAAGTCCACGGCGGCCAGCGAGCCGGTGTTGCAGTGATGCAGGATGTTGGCGCCGTCCGGGATGACGGCGGCGCCGTTGGCGCCCATGCGCCGGTTGATTTCGATATCTTCGTTGGCCAGCCGTTCGGCCTCGGCCAGCAGGGCGGCGCGCACGCTGGCCGGATCGTTGTGCGCCAGGCGCTGCGCCAGGGTCAGCAGACGCTGTGTGGCCCAGCTCAGGTTGACTGCGGTGGGGCGGGCGGCGTCGAGAAGCGTTTTGGCGGTCTGCAGATCGTGCAGCAGGGCGGTGTGGGTGGGCGCGGCGCTGTGCAGGGCGGCCAGCGCCATGCCGTAGGCGCCGGCGGCGCCGATGGCCGGGGCGCCGCGGATGGTCATGTTACGAACTGCCTCGGCGACAGCGGATACGTCAGCGAACTGCGGCAGCTCCAGTTGATGGGGCAGCAGTCGTTGATCAATCATCTGGACGGTTCGATTTTCGTGATTCCACCAAATCGTGCGCATGGCGATCCCCTTACGTGCGAAAGCGGGGGCGATCCAAATAAAAAAGCCTGCAGCGACGGCCAGCAGGCGCAAAAAGATGCGAGATCACACTCTCATCTTTCAGGCGAGCGTCCAACACTCCCTGCCGGAATTGGCACCAGTGAGACGACTCACAGGTTGCCGGAGGTTCAATGGGCCGGTCCCTTCCCTCCTCTGGATGAGCTTCCAGTTCTCAGTTGTTATGTTGCCGGCGGGAGCCAGCGTTGATCGTTAAGCTCCCGTGCCTGGCGATAGTAACACAGGGCATCACTTTTGTCAAAGACAAGTTCGATCTTGTTGGCGCGGCCGGCTCAGCGTTCGGCGAACTGCGAGAGGGCGCGGCGCAGACGATCTTCGACGCCGGTGATGTCGCGTGGGATGTTCTGCAGGGCGCGCTGCGCCTCCACCACGCTGTAGCCGAGGGCGGTCAAGGCTTCGATCACTTCGGCGTCGGCGGCGGTGAGCGCCAGCAGTTCTTCGCCCGCCGTGACTGCGCCGATGCGATCCTTGAGCGTGACGACGATCTTTTCGGCGGTTTTCTTGCCGACGCCAGGCACACGCGCCAGGACGCCTGGCTGTTCCTGCCCAATGGCCAGCCGGATGGCCTCCGGCGACATCGCCGACAGGATGGTCAACGCGCTCTTTGGCCCCACGCCTGAAACGGTGAGCAGTTGTTCGAACAGGTCGAGCGCATCGTCCGTGGTGAAACCGAAGAGGCTGAAGTTGTCCTCGCGCACTTGCAGGTGGGTCTGCAAGACGATCTCTTCCGCCAGGCGCGTGCTGGCCAGAACGTCAGCAGGGACGAAGACTTTGTAGCCGACGCCGCTCGCTTCGACGATCAGATAGTCTTTGCCACGCGCAATCACGCTGCCGCGCAGTCGAGCGATCATTGGATCCTCACTCAATCCTCGCCAGGGCTTTCGCTGAACTTGTAGCCGGCGCCCCGCACCGTCACGATGTGGGTCGGTTTGGAGGGGTGTTCTTCGATCTTTTCGCGCAGACGGCGGACGCCCACTTCGACCAGGTTGGTGCCGCCTACGACATCGTAGCCCCAGACGTCGCGGAAGAGCTGCTCTTTGGTCGTTGGCTGGCCTGCCCGCTGCATCAAGTACACCAGCAGTTGATACTCGATGGGCGTCAGGTGGATCAACTCCCCGGCGACTTTGACCTGATGCTGCGTCGTGTCGAGCGCCACGCGACCGATGCGCAGCGTCGCCGACGATGACTCCGGCTCCGACCATTCGACGCGCCGCAGGACGGCCTGGATGCGCGCATCCACTTCCTTGAAGGCAAACGGCTTGGTGATGTAGTCGTCAGCGCCCAACTCGAAGCCATGCACGATGTCTTCCACGCTGCCGAGCGCCGTCAGCATGATGATCGGAATGTCCGACCGCCGGCGGATTTCTTCACACGTGCGAAACCCGTCCATGCGCGGCATCATCACATCGAGAATGACGAGATCGAGCGCCGTCCTCTCGAAAACTTGCAGCGCCTCGACCCCATCTACCGCGGGAAAGACGGAGTGACCGTGCGTTTCGAGCGAAAGGCGAATGAGGTTGCGTAGAGGCGCTTCGTCTTCTGCCAGCAAGATGCGGCAGCGCCGAAAGGCCTCTGTCCCAGCCCGTGATCCCATGAAGTACACCTCCCTATCTGCAAGCGTGCAGCTTGCGCAGCGCCCATTTCAAGCGTGCGAGCAACGACTGAAACGCGCTGTCCCTCTCGGCAGTTGTGCGGCTTGCGCAGCGCCCGTCCATCCCTGGCGTGCCAGCAGTAGCGCCCGTCCATCCCTGGCGTGCCAGCAATAGATCGAAGCGCGCCGCCCGTCCATCCCTGGCGTGCCAGCAGTAGTGCCCGTCCATTCCTGGCGTGCCAGCAGTAGCGCCCGTCCATCCCTGGCGTGCCAGCAATAGATCGA
>CAZOLV010000004.1:68491-75307 GCA_964580725.1 uncultured Anaerolineae bacterium
GCGTGCCAGCAATAGATCGAAGCGCGCCGTATGATGGTGACAGACTGCAATTGCCACGGCATCGGCGGCGTCGTCGGGACGTGGGATCTGTTCCAGGCCCAACAAGATGCGTACCATCTGCTGCACCTGCGCCTTGTCGGCTCCTCCATATCCAACGATCGCCTGTTTGACCGCCTGCGGTTTGTATTCGAACACCGGGAGGTCTGCTTCGGCGGCGGTCAGCAGCACCACGCCGCGCGCCTGCCCCACAGCCAGCGCCGTCGTGACGTTGCGGCTGAAGAATAGTTCTTCGACAGCCACCGCCTCTGGATGAAAACGTACAATCAGGCTCGTCAGTTCACGAAAGATGATGCGCAGGCGCAGCGCCATCGGCTGATCGGGCGACGTGCGGATGACGCCGCATTCGACCAGGTTGAGCTGGTCGCCCGGATTGTCCACCAGGGCATAGCCGGTGATGGCCGTGCCCGGGTCAATTCCAAGAACCAACATGCGCCCCCCACTGCGCTTGCTGGGCTGCGCTGCACACCTGTTCGATCATCTGCCTAGCCGGCCGCTTCCAGCGCCGCCAACGCCTCATCGGTCACTTCCAGGTTCGAGTAGACCTTGTCTACATCGTCGAGCTCTTCGAGATTTTCCATCAGATGCAGGATTTGCACGGCATCCTCCGGTTCCAGAGCAAGTGTGTTCTTGGGCACCATGACCAGTTCGAACTCGGTGATGTGCAATTTGCGGGCGACCAGGGCCTCGCGCACGAGCTGCAGATCGCCGGGATTGGTGAAGATTTCCGCCTCGCCATCGCTGAACTGAATATCGTCGGCGCCCGCCTCCAGGGCAATCTCGAAGAGGGCATCTTCGCTGCGTCCCTGCGTCTCGATGATGATGTGCCCGCGCGGCTCGAACTGCCAGGCGACCGACCCCGCCTCGCCCAGGTTGCCATTGGCGCGGGTGAAGAGCCGGCGCACATCGCTCAACGTGCGGTTGCGGTTGTCGGTGACGACCTGTAACAACAGGGCGATGCCGTGCGGCCCGTAGCCCTCGTACATGATCTCTTCCAGCTCGTTATCCTTATCGGCGCCCGCACCGCGTCTGACGGCGCGTTCGATGTTGTCGCGCGGCATGGCGTTGGACTTGGCCTTTTCCACGGCCAGGCGCAGCTTGAAATTATACTCAGGATCGCCGCCTTCGCGCGCCGCGATGGTGATCTGGCGAGCCAGCTTGGTGAACAGCGCGCCGCGCTTGGCGTCGGCCGCGCCTTTCTTGCGTTTGATCGTTGCCCATTTGCTGTGACCGGACATGACACTCCCCCGTGCTTGTGAGCCATTCCTCTGCGAACCTGGCGGGAAGCGGCTCGTTCGAATTGCGCCTGATTATAGCACACATTGGGCGAAAACTGGATTTTGGCAGACGGCGCGCAAAACCCAAACAGAACGGCCAGTCTTCAACTGTGCGCAAATTTCTGCGCCGCCTCGATGAAACCCAGAAAGAGCGGCCGCGGCGCCGTCGGGCGCGACTTGAACTCTGGGTGGAACTGGCTGCCCACCATCCACGGATGATCGCGCAGCTCCGCAATCTCGACCAGGCGCCCATCGGGCGACAGGCCGCTGAACGTCAAGCCAGCCTTTTCAAGAATGGCGCGATAGGCGTTGTTGAACTCGAAGCGGTGGCGATGGCGCTCCATGACCGTGCCGGCCTGATAGGCCTGGGCCGCTCGCGTGCCAGGCAGCAGTTGGCAGGGATAGATGCCGAGCCGCATCGTCCCGCCCAGGTCCTCCACGGCGCGCTGATCGGGCATCAGGTCAATCACCGGCACGCGCGTCGTGGGGTCGAACTCTGTGCTGTTCGGCTCGTCGCTGTCGAAGACATGACGCGCAAACTCGATGCAAAGCACCTGCATCCCCAGACAGAGGCCCAGGTAGGGGACGCGATGTTGGCGCGCAAAGCGCGCCGCCACGATCTTGCCCTCGATGCCGCGGTAGCCAAAGCCGCCCGGCACCACGATGCCGCTGACGGTTTCCAACAGATCGGCGCTGCGCCCTTTCTCCAGGTCTTCCGAACTGATCCAGACGATCTGCAGATCGTAGCCAAGCGCCCAGGCCGCATGCAGCAGCGCCTCGCGCACGCTCATGTAGGCGTCTTCCAGTTCGACGTACTTGCCCACGATGCCGATCTTGAGCAGCGGCTTTTGCGCCCGCGCCCGTTCCACCAACGCGCGCCAGGCGGCCATGTGTTCGTTTGTCGCGTCTCCGTTCGCCTCTGATGTGAAACCGAGGCGGGCGAGAACATAACGATCCAATCCCGCCGCATCCAACTCCAACGGCACGGCGTACACCGTGTCGGCTGTCGCCAACGGCACCACTGCTTCCACGTCCACATCGCAGAAAAGCGCAATTTTGTCGCGCAGCCCCTGCTCCACCGGATGATCCGAACGGCAGACAATCACATCGGGCTGGATGCCGATGCTGCGCAGTTCGCGCACGCTGTGCTGCGTCGGTTTGGTTTTCAGTTCGCCCGACGCCGCCACATAGGGCAGCCATGTGACGTGCAGATAGAGTGTTTTTTCGCGCCCGACGTCCTTGCGCATCTGCCGGATTGCTTCCAAGAAAGGCAGCCCTTCGATGTCGCCCACCGTGCCGCCCACCTCCACGATGACCACCTGCGCATCGCTCGTCTTGGCCACCGCCGCAATGCGCCGCTTGATCTCGTTCGTCACATGCGGAATGACCTGGATGGTGCCGCCCAGATAATCGCCGCGTCGTTCGCGTGCGATGACTTCCGCATAGATCTGCCCCGAAGTGACGTTGCTGGCCCGACTCAGATTCTCATCGATGAACCGCTCGTAGTGTCCCAGGTCGAGATCGGTTTCGGCGCCGTCTTCGGTCACGAACACTTCGCCATGCTGATAGGGAGACATGGTGCCGGGATCAACGTTCAAGTACGGATCGAGCTTCTGAATCGAAACGCTGACGCCGCGGCTCTTGAGCAACCGCCCCAGAGCCGCCGCCGTCACTCCTTTGCCGAGCGAGCTGACGACGCCGCCCGTGACGAAAATATAATGAGTCATGAGGTCTCTCCTGCTGGCGCCAGTGTCTGCCTCCCACGTGGGCGTACAAGGCGCCAAGAATCAAAACAAATCACCAATCGAACAATCCAATGCCAAACAAAAGAGACACGGAGCTTGATCCCCGTGTCTCGATCCACATCTCACCGCCTGGTTGCCTGTTGGAGCGACAGAAAAGCGGGCCGCTCTCGCCCATCGCTGCGGGCAGCCATTTCCAAGCCGTTGCGCCCCAATTCCTGTGCGCAGAACGATTGCGCTTGTCCGTCATGACGGGGAGTATAGCGCAAAATGGCTAGATGCGCAATTGGACGGGCCGGCGGCCCGCGCCCAACGCACGACGCCGCGCGAATTTTGGCAAACGGCGCAATTTGCGCTACGATAGGCCGTATCGTGGTTGCGCAGCTTCCAAATCATCTGGCTGCGCACTCTCACTCTGGAAACGAGTTTCATCATGTCCTTTGCCTGCGTTGCCCTCGATCTCGAAACGACCGGTTTGGACGCCGAACGCGATGCGATCATCGAGATCGGCTGCGTCAAACTGGAAGATGGCCATATCGCCGCCGAATGGAGCACACTGGTCAATCCTGGCCGTCACATCCCCCTGGGCATCACGCAGTTGACCGGCCTGCGTGACGAAGATGTGGCCCAGGCCCCGCCATTGGCGCTGGTTGGCCCCATCCTGTTGCGCTTCGTCGGCACCTTGCCCATCGTCGGTCACAACATTGGCTTCGACCTGGGATTTTTGGCACAGTTCGACCTCTTTCGCGCCAACCTGGCCATTGACACCTTCGATCTGGCCACAGTCCTGCTGCCGCGCCAGGATCGCTATAACCTGGGATCGCTGGCCAAACGCTTCGACATCCCACTGACCGACGCCCATCGTGCGCTCGACGACGCGCGCGCCAGCCTGCACCTGCTCCAGGCGCTGATGGACTACGGCAGCAACCTGCCGCCGGCCCTGTTGGCCGAGATTGGCCGTCTGGCCAGTCAGAGCAACTGGGCTTTGCGCCCGCTCTTTCACGAAATGGCGCGCACCGCCGCCAGCCGCCCGGCGCCCTCTCTGCGCCCGGCGCTGCCGCAGGTCATCCCTGGCCGCACGCGCTGGACACAACCAGAAACAGCGCCCCTTTTGCACCCTCGCCCCACGCCGGCGCCGCTCGACATCGAAGCCCTGAGTGAAATGCTGTCGCCCGGTGGGCGCCTGGCGCAGGCACTGCCCGATTACGAACACCGCCCACAACAGGTGGACATGCTGCGCTCGGTGGCTGCGGCATTCTCGGCTCCGTCGCACCTGTTGGTCGAGGCGGGGGCCGGGGCCGGCAAGTCGTTTGCCTATCTGCTTCCGGCCGCCCTGTTCGCCGTTCAGAACGACGCCCGCGTCGTCATTTCCACCAACACGATCAACCTGCAGGATCAGCTCGTCGGCAAGGACATCCCTGTCGTACAAAAGGCGCTGCCCACGCCGGCGCGCGTGGCCCTGATCAAGGGACGTAGCAACTATCTTTGCCCGCGCCGTTTCGACTTCATGCGCAAACGCAGCGATCTGGACACCGACGAAGTGCGCCTGATGGTCAAGCTGCTGGTTTGGCTGCAATACACGCAAACCGGCGACCGCGACGAGGTGATGTTTACCGGTCTTAGCGAACAGACCGCCTGGCAGCGCGTCTGCGCAGAGCGGGATTCCTGCACCCCGGCGCAGTGCCAGGCCCTGGCCGGCGGCCCCTGCTTCTTCCAACAGGCGCGCAACCGGGCGGAAAGCGCCCATCTGATCGTGGTCAATCACGCCCTGCTGCTGGCCGATGCCGCTGTCGAAAGTCGCCTGCTGCCCCCCTACAACCATCTGGTGATTGATGAGGCGCATCATCTGGAACAGGCCATCACACAGCAGATGGGCTTTCAGGTGACGGCCATCTCCTTTGCGCTGCTGCTGAACGAACTGCAACCAGGGGGCGGTCGCAGCGGCGGCTTGCTGGCCGCCGTGCGCCAGCAGGCCGGCCCGGCCGCCTTTGGCGCTCACACCACACTCTGGCCGGCGCTGGCCCGCGCCGAAGATGCCATCGACGCCAGCCGGCAGCGTTTGCCCGACTTCATGCGCACCCTCCTCGCTTTCATCGCCGAACAGGGGCAGGGCAATACAGCCTTCGATCAGCGGGTGCGGCTGACGCCTGGCGCCCGCGCCCAATCGCTCTGGGATCGCGTCGAAATTCAGTGGGACAACCTGGCGCAGGCCTGGCGCACCCTTGGCGAGCAGATCGAAATCATGCGGCAGACGCTGGCCGCCCTGGCGCAGGAAAATCCATCTGTCTTCGATTCCCTGGCCGGCGAGCTGGCCAGCGCGACGCTGCGCATGCAGACGCTCGACGAACAGGTTTCGGCGCTCGTCTCGCACCCGGACGCCAACGGCATCTACTGGCTCGAACTGGCAGCCGAGAACGAACGTACGGCCAACGATCCCTTGGCGCGCCTGTTGTTGCGCGCCGCGCCGCTGCGCGTCGGCGGGCTGGTCGAACGTTACCTGCTGCGCGAAAAGCAGTCGGTCATTCTGGCATCGGCCACCCTGCGCACCAACGGCTCGTTCGACTACCTGGCCGAACGCCTGAACGCCTGGGACGTGCCGACATTGGCGGTCGGCTCGCCGTTCGACTATCGCGCCTCCACCTTGCTCTATCTGCCGACCGACATACCCGAACCGAACGCCGCCGGCTACCAGACGGCGGTCGAACGGGCGATTGTGGAGATTGCCCGCGCCACGCAGGGACGGATGCTAGTGCTCTTCACCGCCTACAACCAGCTCAAACGCACGCGTGAGGCGACGGCGCCGCTGTTGGCCCTGGATCATATTGTGATCTTCGAGCAGGGCGGGGGCACGTCGAGGCGCCAGTTGATGGAAAATTTCAAGAACACCGAGCGCGCCGTGCTGTTCGGCACGCGCAGTTTTTGGGAAGGGGTGGACATCGCCGGCGACGCCCTCAGTTGCCTGGTCATCACACGGCTGCCCTTTGCCGTGCCCAGCGACCCCATCTTCGCCGCTCGCAGCGAAGCAGTCGAAGATTCGTTTCTGCGCTATGCTGTGCCCGACGCCATTCTACGCTTCATGCAGGGCTTTGGCCGTCTGATTCGCACGCGCAGCGATCGCGGCGTCTGCGTCATCCTCGACCGTCGGGTGCTGAGCAAGCAATACGGCCAACAGTTCATCGAATCGCTTCCCATCTGCACCCTGGTGAAGGGACCGCTGGCCCTCCTTCCTCCCCAAGCCGCCCGCTGGCTCGCCATCCCCACACCGCCAGGATAGCTTCCATCGCGGCGGCGTGCAACTGCGGGTGAGAAATTCAACGCAAGGATGCCCGGCGGCCAGGACGCAAGGGGTCGCGAGGATGATGAAGTGCGGGGCGGGGAGAGTGATGTGCGGCCGCGGGCGAGATTTTCAACGCAAGGATGCCAGGCGGCCAGGGCGCAAGGGGTCGCGAGGATGTGAACGCTCGCCGGATACCTGGTCAGTCTCGGTGTTTGCGCCTGCATCACTGGCGCCGCACTCACTGGCGCCGTTTGCCTGTTTTCGATGCGCCTGAGTGGTGAGGCTCAAGTGTGCGTCTATGCCTTCGCCCCCCCGCCCGCGCGGGGCGCGGCGTCACTCCGTCTGCTTGTGACTTTGGGCGTTTGTGTGGGCGCAGCGGTCTGTTTGGGCGCAGCGTCGGCGACCTGCTTGGGCGCAGCGTCGGCGACCTGCTTGGGCGCAGCGTCGGCGACCTGCTTGGGCG
>CAZOLV010000004.1:75407-102302 GCA_964580725.1 uncultured Anaerolineae bacterium
CTGCTTGGGCGCAGCGGTAGCCTGCTTGGGCGCAGCGGTAGCCTGCTTGGGCGCAGCAGCCTGCTTGGGCGCAGTAGCCTGCTTGGGTGCGGCGGGCGTCGAGGGGGGCATCTCTTGTCCGGTGCGGCGATCCCCATTGCCCCTGGCGCTCCCGCCGTCCTCACTCCCGCCAGCGGCGACGAGCAATCCGGTGATCCGCTCGCTGCCGGCCAACGGCAGCAGAACCTTGCCCTGGGTGCTGCGACCGGCCAACGGGAGGTTGGCCGCTGGCAGGATGCGCCATCCGGCCTGGCTACTCTCGACGGCGAGCAAACTGTCCGGCGTCGCCATGACAGCCTGGGCCAGGTTGCCGGTGCGGGCGTTCAGGCTGTGCGCAATGACCCCGCCGCCGGCGCGCCCCTGCGTGGGAAAATCGGTCAGGGCGCTGCGTTTGCCAAAACCAAATTCGCTCCAGGTGATCAACTCGGCGGCCGCCGGCGCCGCATGGATGACCTGATCGCGACTGCCGAGCTTGATCGCGTTGACGCCGCCAGCCGCCAGCCCCACCGGCCGCACCTCCTCATCCTTGAAGCGAATGGCCTGCCCCTGACGGCTGACGACCATCAGGTCCTGACCATCTTGCGCCACGAAGGCCCAGCCCAACTCGTCCTTGTCTTCCAGACTGAGATTGAAGATCATCGCCGGCTCCTGGTTGACGACGTTCACAAAATCGCTCAGCGCGACACGCTTGATCTTGCCGAGACGCGAGACAAAAACCAGGAATGAGTCGGCCGACAGATTGGGCGCCAGGGCAACCGCCGCGACCAGGCGGTCGCGCCGCGTGAAACCGCTCAGGTCGGCCCAATGGGCGCCGGCTCCCTCGGCCACCTGATGCAAACCGAGGCGCACGGCGCGCCCATCGCGGCTGAACAGCGCCAGGGCGTGCCGCGTGTTGGCCCGTAACAGCGCCCCTTCGGCGCTCGGCGCCAACGTGCGCAATGCATCGGCGGTCAATTCTTCCAGCGGGCGACGAGTCAGAGCGCCCTCGCGGCTGGCCGTCAGCAAGACATCCTGATCGGGCAGCAGGTCATGAACGCTCAGCCTGCCCTTGGCGCCTTCCACAATCTGCGTGCGGCGCGCATCGCCATAGGTCGCCTTGAGCTGGCGCAGCTCGTCTTGAATCAGGGCCAACATCTTGGTCGGCGACGCCAACAGCGCCTCCAGGCTGGCGATGAGGCGCACGAGGTCCTTGTACTCCTGTTCCAGTTTCTGCCGCTCCAACTGCGCCAGCCGCTTGAGAGGCATGTCGAGGATGGCCTGCGCCTGGATTTCACTCAACTGAAAGCGTTTCATCAGGTTGGCGCGGGCTGTGTCGGTGGTGCGCGAACTGCGAATGATCTGGATGACCTCGTCCAGATTCTTGAGCGCGATCAGCAGGCCTTCGACAATGTGCGCACGGGCACGGGCGCGGGCCAGGTCGAACTCGGCGCGGCGACGCACAATTTCGCGACGGTGCTCGACGTAGTGGATCAGAATTTTCTTCAGCGACAGCAGGCGCGGCTCGCCGTCAACCAGCGCCAACAACGAGACGGCGAATGTCTGCTGCATGGGGGTCAGGCGCAGGAGTTCGTCGAGTACCTGCTGGGGGTCAACGGTGCGCGTCAGTTCGATGACGACGCGCATCCCCGTGCGATCCGACTCATCGCGCAGATCGGCGATGCCCTCCAGCCGGCCCTCACGCACCAGTTCGGCTATGCGTTCGAGCAGACGCGTCTTGTTGGTCATGTAGGGCAGTTCGGTGACGACGATGCGGTGGCGGCTACGGCTCATCTCCTCCAAGTGCGCTTTGGCCTGGATGACGAAACGGCCCTTGCCGACGGCGTAGCTCTGCGCAATCAGATCTTCTTGTTCGCCGGTGCTCGTTCGCCCATAGCGGAAGACCAGGCCGCCGGTGGGAAAATCGGGGCCTTGAATGAACTGCATCAGGTCTTCGGGTCTGACATCGTCGACGCGCTTGTAGTTGTCAATCAGATAGACGAGCGCATCGCACACTTCGCCCAGGTTGTGCGGCGGCACGTTGGTTGACATGCCCACGGCAATGCCGGTCGCGCCGTTGACGAGTAGATTGGGCAGCAGGGCCGGCAAGATGGTCGGTTCGCGCAACGATTCATCGAAGTTTGGACCGAAGGCCACGGTATCCTTTTCAATGTCAGCCAACACGGTGCCGGCGATGCGCGCCAGGCGCGCTTCGGTGTAGCGCATGGCGGCGGCGTTGTCGCCGTCCACCGAACCAAAGTTGCCCTGGCCATCCACCAGCATGTAGCGCAGTGAGAAGTCCTGCGCCATACGCACCATGGCCTCATAGACGGCGGCGTCGCCGTGTGGATGGTATTTGCCCAACACCTCGCCGACGATACGAGCGCTCTTCTTGAAAGACTTGTCGCTGGTCAAGCCCATGTCGTGCATGGCGTAGAGGATGCGCCGGTGGACCGGTTTGAGGCCATCGCGTACGTCGGGCAGCGCCCGCGCCACGATGACGCTCATCGCATAATCCAGGTAGGCCTTCTGCATCTCCTGGTCAATGTCTATGGGTCGAACGATACCGATGGTCATAAGTAGTTCCGTTGGTCTTCAGGATGTCAGGGGGAGTATGCCATAAAATCGCCCGGATGGCAAGAACAGATGTGCTATCGGGCGATGCCGGCCTGAAAATCGCTGCCCCGACCGGGCCGGCCATCGTCATCCGCAATGGCGCCCGGCAGGGCATGGGTGACTGTCACGTCAGGCGACGCCATCCGCCAGTTCACGCAGGCGCGCCGCTGCCGTTTCGGCGGTGATGTCGCGCTGCGGGTTGCCGAGCATCTCGTAGCCCACCATGAACTTGCGCACCGTCGCCGAACGCAGCAGTGGCGGGTAGTAGTGGGCGTGTAGATGGCACAGCGTGCGCGGCGCAAAGTCGGGATCGGTGGGCGTCTGATGAAAGCCCATGCTGTAGGGAAACGAGACGTCGAAGAGGCGATCATAGCTGACGGTCAGACGTCGCATGATGTCGGCCAGGGCAGTGCGCCCGGCGGCGTCCAGTTCGGGCAGGCTGCCGACGTGGTGGCGGCTGATGAGCAGCGTCTCGAAGGGCCACACGGCCCAGAAAGGAACGACAACCAGAAAATGGTCGTTGGCGCAGACCAGGCGCTGGCGCTGTCTTTCTTCCAGGGCGGCATAGTCGCACAGCAGACAGTGGGCGGGATGGGCATCGGCATAGGCTTGCAGGCCGCGCAGCTCTTTGGTCGGCTCTTGGGGAATCGAGGCGTTGGCCCAAATCTGGCCGTGGGGATGGGGGTTGCTGGCGCCCATGGCCGCGCCCTTGTTCTCGAAGATTTGCACGTGATTGATCTCAGGCCGTGCGCCCAGTTCCAGATACTGTTCTGCCCAAACATCCACAACCTGGCGCAGCGTGGGTGTGTCCATGTGGGCGACGGTCAGGTCATGGCGGGGGGTGAAACAGACGACGCGACAGACGCCCGGTTCGCTTTGCGCTGTCAGCAGGTCTTGTTCGTTCGTCTGCTGCACAGGGACGTTTGGGTTGAGCGCGGCGAAGTCGTTTTCGAAGACGAAAACGCCGCTGTAGGAGGGGTTACGGGCGCAGCCGGCGCGCGCGTTGCCAGGACAGAGGTAGCAGGTGGGGTCGTAGGCGGGGCGCATGTCGGGCGCGGGGCGTTCGACCTGGCCCTGCCAGGGGCGCTGCGTGCGCTGTGGCGAAACGAGAATCCATTCCTGGATGAGCGGGTTGAAACGGCGGTGTGGGTGTGCAAAGAGATCGGTTGGCATGTCAAAATCGCCTCGTTGTTTGTTGTGGTCAGGCGGGGGGCGCAGAAACTGTGACGGTTCGCCAGGGCTAATCCTGTGGCGCGGTGGGGGCAGGCGGGGAGGCGGGCAGCGCAAGGGTAAATGTCGCTCCCTGCCCGGCGGCGCTGCTGACTTCGATTTCGCCGCCATGCGCCCTGGCCAACTGCCGCACGATGGCCAGGCCCAGGCCGGCTCCGCCGCCGGCGCGGCTGCGGCTCTTGTCGCCGCGATAGAAGCGATCAAAAACATGGGGCAGATCGCCGGCGGCAATGCCCGGCCCGGAGTCGGTCACCTGAAGCTGGACAAGGCCAGGTGGTGCGGTGATGCGCATCGTCACCAGCCCGCCGGGCGGTGTGTAGCGCAGGGCGTTGCTGAGCAGATTGCGCAGCACCTGCGCCAGGCGGCCAGGATCGCCCGTCACCGGGGGCAGGGATTGATCGGCGTGGAGTTCGAGGTGAACGTCGCTGGCCTGGGCGAGCGGGCCGAACTGAGCCAGCGCGGCCTGCGCCAGGGCCGCCATGCTGACCGGCTGCCGCTCCAAGCGCAATTGCCCGGCGTCGGCCAGGGCCAGATCGTGCAGATCGTCCACCAGGCGGGTGAGCAGACGCGTTTCATCATAGAGACTGCTGACCTGGGCCATGTCGAGCGGGTAGACGCCATCCAGAATAGCCTGCAGATTGCCCTGCACGACGGTCAGCGGTGTACGCAGTTCGTGGGCGACATCGGCAATCAGGTTCTTGCGCAGTTGTTCGGAGGCGGCCAGGCTGGCGCTCATTTCGTTGAAGGCGTTGGCCAGGGCGCCGATCTCATCACCGCTTTGCACCGGCACGCGCTGCGTCAGGTTGCCGGCGGCAATGGCCTGGGCGGCCTGGGTCAGGCGCGCCAGGGGAGCCGTCAGCAGGCGACTGACGAGCGTTGCCAGGGCGAGGGAAAGGGCCACGGCCAGCAGGGCGGCCCAGGTCAGCGAGGTTTGCACCCGGCGCAGGAATTCCTGCCCCTGGGCGTCGAGCAGCGTTTCGGAAAGATGGAGCAGGACGAGCGCGCCGATCGTCTGACCGTCGAGGATCAGCGGGACGCTTTGGGTCAGCAGGTCGCTGGCAAGGGTCTGGCCCACCAGTTCGCCCGTGGTGCTGGCAATGACGACGCCGCGCTGGTCGGCGACAGCCAGGGTGGGGGCGCCGGCGCCGCCGCGCCAGCGTCCCATGCCCATGCTGCCAGGCCCAAGCTGCGCCAGAACGCTGTCTACGCCCTCCCAACTGCCACGTGCGGCGTAGTGTTCGATGAGCGTGCGCGCCCAGAGCGATTGGCTGCCCATACCGCTGGCGACGACGTACTGATTGAACTGTTCGCGCGTGGTGCGCGCCGACAGCAGAGCCACCAGGGCGATGGCTGCCAGTGAGATGGCAAGGAAGGCCAGGCTCAGCTTGAGCCACAGACGGTTCACAGGTCGCCACCCAGTTTGTAACCGACGCCGAACACTGTTTGGATGAAGCGCGGGCGGCGCGGATCGTCGCCAAGTTTGGCGCGCAGGTTCTTGATGTGGGCGTCTATGGTGCGTTCGTAGGGTTCGTAGGCGTCGCCCTGCACGCGGTCGAGCAGTTCGAGCCGGGAAAAGGCGCGGCCGGGGTTTTGCATGAAGATCGCCAGCAGGTCGAACTCGGTTGGGGTCAGGTCGAGGGGATGGTCGCCCAAGAGCGTCTGGTGACCTTCGAGATCGAGCGTCAAAGCGCCGACCTGCAGGAGGGCAGATGGAGCGGCGGCGCCTGTGCTGCGACGCAGGACAGCGCGTACGCGCGCCACCAGTTCACGAGGGTTGAACGGTTTGGTGACATAATCATCGGCGCCTAGTTCCAGGCCGACGATCTTATCGGCATCCTCGATGCGGGCGGTCAGCATGATGATCGGGATGGCGCGCTCGCGCCGCAGGGTGCGGGTCACGTCCAGGCCATCCAGGCCCGGCAGGCCCAAATCGAGCAGGATCAGATCGGGCTTTTCGCGCCGCGCTTGAATCAGCGCTGTCTGGCCGTCGTTGGCTTCGACCACGCTGAAGCCGGCCTGCTCCAGATAGGCCCGCACCAGTTTGACGATTTTGATTTCGTCGTCCACGACGAGAATTTTCATCTTGGATCAGCTTTCCTTCAATGACTCAATGACTCAATGACTCAGTGACTCAGTGACTCAATGACTCAATGACTCAATGACTCAGTGACTCAGTGACTCAGTGACTCAATGACTTAGTGACTTGATGATTTGATGATTGCACGGCGGGCCTTTCTCGCACGAGAAGGGGCCGCCTGATTCATTCTATTCTGGCCGGCGGCGCGCGTCAAATGAGCGAATGTGGTTTTGCTGCAACGCCGTGCCCCGCGCCGCCGGCGGCCGGTGTGCGCTATACAATCAATTTCAACAATTCGTAAATCTGATTGAAATTTCCTTCAATTTATTCTTGACAATTGAATCTGTTTACTGTATAATTTTATCAGATTGAAATATTGAACAATCTAATGAAAACGAATGATCGCCAGAAGAAAGGAGACAACGATGTATCGAGCACCCCATGCCTGCCCGGTGTGTGACGGGGAATTAGAAACGGTGCGCTTGAGCTGTCCAACATGCGGGACGGCCGTGGAGGGGCGCTTTCAGCGCAGCGCGTTGGAACGGTTGAGCCAGGAGCAGCTTCGCTTCGTCGAGGCGTTCCTGCGCAATGAGGGCAAGATCACCTGGGTGGCCGAAGAGCTGAAGTCCAACTATCCGGCGGCCCGCGCCCAACTGTTGGAGATCGTGACGGCGCTTGGCGTCAAGCCGGCGACGCGCAGCGAGCCGAGGGCCGAGCGGCAGGAAATCCTGCGCAAGCTGGCGGCTGGCGAGATCACCAGCGAAGAGGCGCTGCAACAGATCGGTCGCGTTTGATGTCCGCCGTGCGCGACGGCAGAGTCTGGCGATCACGCCAGCAGTTTCATGAGGAGAGACGAACCATGTCAGAACGATTCCGAATTCCCTTGCCGGAGGGAACCAGTCGGTTGACGATCATTGCCGCCGATGCCTTGAGTCTGCGCGGCAGCGAGCGTTATGATGTGAGCATTTCTTGCGACGAGTCGCCGCAGTTGGAAACCGGAGAAGGGGGGCCGTTCCTGCGCTTGTCGGACGACGCCGACATCGAGATTCCGGCGGCGCTCGACATTGTGATCGCTCAGTTGGGCGATGCACTGAACCTGCGCAGCATGCAGGGGCAGGTGCGAGTGGGTGCGGCGCCGGACGATGTCAACATCAAGCTTTGCAGCCGCGTGACGTTGGGACGTGTGCAGGGCGATTTGTCGGCGCACGAGGTGGAACAGCTCGAGGTGGAGAGCCTGGACGACGACGCCAGCCTGAGGGCGGTGCAGAGCCTGGCGATGGGGCCGGTCGGCGGCGATCTGTCGGTGAGCCAGTGCGGCCAGGTACGCATCGAGAGTGTCGAGGAAGATCTGGCGCTGAGCAACGTACACGGGCCGGTCACGGTCGGGCGCGTCGGCAAGAATCTGGCGGTCAACAACGTCGAGGGCCATGTGCAGGTCGAAAGCGTTGGTCGCGACGCCGTGGTGCGCGGCCGGGCGCTGGCCGGACAGCAGATCAGTGTGCGCGCCTGGGGTGAGGTGGCGTTGGTGCTCAGCGGCCCGCTGATGCTGCGCCGGATGGAGGGGCGCGGCGCCTGGAGCGCCCTGCCAACCTGGAAGGAGATCAAGAGCCAGGCGCCCAATCCGGCGCAGGCCGAGGGCGCCGAGGCGCTCATCGCCGCCGGCCGTCAGGTGACGGCGGCCAGTTACGACTTCGATCCGGGTGATCTGAGCGAGAGCTTGAGCCAGCTAGGTGCGCAGTTGAGCGGCCTGGGGACGATGATTGTCGAGCAGGTGCGCAGCAGCCTGGCCGCCGCCGATTTCGAGGGCGTTGGCCGGCAGATTCGGGACGCGATGGCGGATGTGGATTGGAGCGGGATCAAGCGCAGCGTGCGCGCCGCCGAACGCACCCAACAGCAGGCGGAGCGCGTGGCCCGTCAGGCTGAACGGCGCCAGGCGCAGCGGCCCGAAGTGAAGGTGACCGTCCATCCGCCCCCGACGCCGGAGATGGCCAGCGCGCCCGCCGCGGTAACGTCCCCCGCCGCCGCCAACGGCAGCATCAGCCAGGAACGGCTGCTGGTGCTGCAAATGATCGAGCAGGGCAAAATCACCCCTGAGCAGGGCGAAATGCTGCTCGACGCGCTGCCCGCCTGAACGCAGAGGAAAGCGGCAGCCGGGCGCTTGCCTGGCTGCCGTTTTTTATGGATTGTGCTATAATCGGCGCTCATGAGGAGTCCTAAAAATTGATCCATTCTCATTCCATTCAATGAAGCGCCGATTGTTTGTTCATCTGGGTTTTGGCCTGTTGTGCCTGATCGTCATTGCTGCGCTGTGGGCGGTGCGCACGCCGGCGGGCGCGGCATTGTTCAATGTGATTGAATATCGCGTGCGCGCCTGGTGGTGGTCGGTGATGGGCCAGCCGAGCTACGATCCGGCTCGCACCGGCAGCCTGGCAGGCGTCATCCGCACGGAGGCCGGCGAACCGTTGGCCAACGCCGTTGCGTTGGTCGCTACGGTGCGCGGCGAGGTCTTCGAGGCGCATAGCGACGCTGACGGCGCATATCGCATCACGGGGGCGCCGCCGGGACGCTATACGCCGATGAGCGGGGCCTGGGGTTTCGTGGAGACGAACGGCCCGCCGGTTAGCATCGTCGCCGGACAGACCCAGACAGGGGTAGATTTCACGCTGGCGCCCTATCAGCCAGCGCCGGTCGAGCCGCGTGATCTTGTCTTTGGCGCATCGGTCATCGCCGCTTCGACCTTTCCCAGTCCGCTGACCGCCGCACGCACGCCGTTCACCTTCACGCTGGATGGGCTGACGATCGAGGGCGGTCAGTTCTACCGGCCGTTGACCGTCACCGGTGCGCTGCCCACGCTGTTCGTCGTCTATCCAAGTCCTGCCATCAATTGGGACGGCGCTTCGGCCGCGATGGCGGATCGAGGCTTTGCGGTCATTGCGGTGGGGCCGGATGGCGAGCGCGGGTTGGACATCGAGGGGCACGTGCGCGATGTGCGCGCCGTGTTTGGGCTGTGGCAGGAGGGACGTTTTGCTGAGGCGGCGCCGGATGTGGTGCTCGATTCGGCGCGCTGGCTGGTGATGTCGGGTAGTTTTGGTTCGTTGATGCTCTTTCGCGCGCTGCGCGATTTGCCGCCGGCGCCGGCCATCGTCAGCGTGGGCGGCATCAGCGACGCCTTTTTGGGTGTGCGGTCGCTCTACAGCAGCGAACTGAAGATTCCTCCGCCCTATGATAGCTATGTCGCCGCACTCGGCCGGCCCGACCGCGACCCTGCCTTCTTCTTTCGCTACTCACCGCTGTATTATGTCGAACATCTGCCCCCCATATTCATCGTCCATTCTTACGGCGACGAGGTCATCCCTTACAATCAGTCTGAAGTGCTCGATGCGGCCCTGACCGCCCGCGCCGCGCCCCACGAGACGCTGCTCTATCACGACACCACGCACTACCTCGACGCCCAGAATCCCACCGAAGCCACACATCTGGTTTTCCGCCGAGTCATGGACTTCGTCGCCGCCCATACTCCCGAATGAATTCGGGGCTGAGGGACCTTGGCGAGGCTTCGACAGGCTCAGCCTGCGCCGGCCGGTATCGGGTGGGGCGTGATTCGCCCCGCCACACGCGTCCACGCAGGTGGACGCCCGGCCGCAGGCCCTTCAGGCGCGGTTTCAACCGCTTTAGAAATTCGTCTACGCAGGTGAATCAGCCAACGGCCCCATCAGCGACCTGACCTGCTTCCAATCCTGCGACCTCTGGCTTGCGTGCCACAGGTCGTATGACCGCTGCAGATTCAGCCAGAACTCCGGCGAAGTGTTGGGGAAAGCGCACTGAAGGCGCAGAGCCATCTCGGGAGTGACCGACTTGTGCTCATTGACGATGGCCGAAATCGCCTTGCGTGATACACCGAGCGCCTCAGCCAATTGGGTATTCGTTATGCCCAAGGGCTCGAGATACAAGTTCTTCAAAATACGGCCGGGATGAGCCGGCGGTCTGTTTCTGGTGCTCATGGTCAATGATAATCCTCATAATCTAGCTGATAGGCGTCTCCATTGTCGAACCGGAAAGTGATTCGCCAGTTTCCGGAGACTTTGACTGCCCATCTGTTTTCTGCTTTCGGCTGCAACAGATGCAATCCAGATCCTGGAAAGTTCACGTCTTGGATCGACGTGGCCGCGTCAAGCACGTCCAGGATATCTGCAAGGCGATTGGCCTGCTTGGGTTGTATGCCCTTCTTCGTCCCATCATAGTAAAAATCCTCGAGACCTTTGTGACGAAACGACTTGATCATCTAGAGTCACCTGTTCGCAGCGCTTCGCGGATGGTCGTAAATGCCCGGCACCTGAATGTCATCCATCGGCTATACTCATATATTGATTGTAACTCTTGGGGTGACACCTGTCAAAATTCCTGGTATGCGCTCAGCTATCTGATTTGATCCGGCGGGCTAACTGCTCTCCGCCGGATCAGCCTCCGACGACCTCTTCTTAGAAATCACGGCGTTCGTGACAGAAATTGTCACAAATGTCGGTATTCTTCAGCCTGCGCCGGCCGGTATCGGGTGGGGCGTGATTCGCCCCGCCACACGCGTCCACGCAGGTGAACTGAATCAGAATTCTTCCCTCTACTCCCTCTCGAACACATACACCGCCGGATGATCGAACAGGCGGAAGGTCAGCTCGGCGCCGCGGTCGTCCCAGGTAAACGGGCCAAACTGCGGGATTGGGCGAATCGTCTCGGTCAGGCGATAACCGGCGCGACCGTCGAACAGGCGTGCGTAGAAAGCGGCCTGAGCGGGATATTGCGCCGCGGCCGCCGCAAAACGATCGGCCCAGCTATCGCCGATGATGATGTAATCGCTGGTGAGCAGCCGGTCGAGATAATCTTGCGTGCGTGCGGCGGACACGATGGGCGCTTGATAGCGCACGCTGTCTACGCCGTCCACCTCGTAGGGACTCCAAATGCGCCAGTCGAAGCCGGTCAGCCCATACTCCAGTTCAGCCTTGTGCAGCAGCAGCCCTTCATCCTTTTCCACCAGAATCGAGGCGCCCGGCCGGATGTTCTGCTGAATCCAGGCCGCGGCGCGCAGTCGCGTGTCGGGCTGGAGGTAGATGGAGAGGAAGGCCAGTGTGTGCAGGAGCGCCGCGCCCACCAGGCCGCCGAGCAGCAGGCGCGTTGCGGGGCGCAACCAGGCCCTGGGCGATGCCGGCCAGGCAGGCGATAGCCTGCCAGACCAAAGGCGAGCCAGCAAACGACCGCCCAGGATGCAAAGCGGCGGGATGATGGGCAAGCCGTAGCGGATGAATTTGGCAAAAGAGCCGCCGGCGAACAGGCCAAAGGCGAGCAGCCACGTCAACACAAAGGCATCCGCAAACCAGGCTCGCGGCTGGCCGGCGCGCGCGCCGCTTGATCGCTGTGTCCACAAGCGCCAGGCGCTGTAGCCCACGCCGGCCAGAGTCAGAGCGGTCAGCGGCAGGCCCAGGCCATAGCGCAGCCAGTTGGTGACGACGTAGAGGAACGCCGGCGTGCCTTCGAACTGCAGGGTGTAGAGGACGCGTAAGCTGCCGGAGACGACCAGGCTCTGCGTGCGCAGGGAGTCGTTGCGGTCGAGATCGAAGTAGGCTGCGGGATCGAGTACGGCGTAGGGGTTGATGGCCAGCCAGACGAGGACGGCGGTCAGCCCGCCGGCGAGCAGCGGGCCGCTGTGGGCGACGATGGTCGCCAGGCGCCGCACACGCGTGATTGGCGCGGCGGGTGCAGGCAGGCGCGCCAGGAAGGCGCAAAGAATGGGAAAGACGACGAGGAAGGCCCCAACCTTGACCGAAAGGGCCAGGGCAGCGGCCAGTCCGATCAAGATGAAATTGTGATAGGTCGGCGGGCCGGGGCGGGCGGCAAGCAGCAGGGTGATGAGGATGAACGCAACTTGCAGCGAATCAACGGCGCCGAAATGGGCCTCGCGCACCGGCAGCAGGCTGACGGCCAACAGCAGGCCGGCCCAACGGGCGGCGTGTGCGTCGAAAAGACGCGTCGTGAGCTGCATGGTCAGGCCGACAGTGGCGGCGCTGGCCAGAGCAGCGCCGAGACGGGCGACGTAGAGGATGGGGGCCGAGTCGAAGGGGAGGGGAAGCAGCAGTTCGAGCCAGGCCAGCAGTTGTTCGGCAGCGGCGGCGGCCAGGGCCAGCAGGTAGAACGGCAGTGCACCGTAGGACGAGGCCTGCGGGTGCAGAGAGCCGTTGTCCAGAAAACGCTGCGCCAGTTGGTCGGTGAGGTAGATGACATGCGCTTCGTCCACGTGAAAGCTATGTGGGAAGCCCCACGTCAACCCGACGATGCGCAGAACAAGGGCGAGCAGAAGGATGGCGGCATTGGGCCAGCCGAACCAGGAGGCGGGCAGGAGGCCGGCGAGACGCTTGGGCGCAGGAGGGGCCTGCGCCAGGCTCGTTGAGTGGACAGAGTGACGTGCAGCAGCGACGGTCATAGTTCGTTGCGCTTGAAGGCGGCGATGATGCCATCGGCGGTGCGGGCGGCGAGGGCGGAGATGGTCAGCGCCGGGTTGACGCCCGCGCCGGTGACGAAAGGCGAGCTGTCGCCGATGAACAGATTGGGCACATCGTGGGTGCGGCACCAGGCGTCCACGACGGAGGCGCGGGGGTCAGCGCCCATGCGGCAGGTTCCGAGATAGTGGGACGAGCCGCCGGGTCTGAATTCCGGCTCCCAACCGTCGAGCGGACGGGCATTGGCGGCATCCAGAATTTCGAGCGAACGCTGGCGGATGGCGGTGAGCATGGCCTGATCGTTGGCATACGGCTGATTGACGATGTGGGGGACGGGCAGGCCGTAGAGATCCTGCACATCGGAGTTCAGACTGACGCTGTTGCGCACATCGGGTAGTTGATCACCGACGGAGGCCAGGCCGACGATGTGGCTGAAGATCTCGCTCATGCGCTGCTTGTGTTGGGCGCCCCAACCGGGCACGCGCTGGGCGACGGTGAGGGGCCATTGCCAGCCGTTGTTGACCTCCAGGGTGAAGCCGCGGACGAAGCTGTTGTGTGGGTCGGTGGCGTAGAAATCCTGAATCATGCCGCCGGCGGGAACACCGCGCCAGGCGTCGAGCCGTTCCTCGCTGAAGCCGTAGCTGAAGAGGGCGAGGTGTTCGGTGAAATACTTGCCGACGAGGCCGCTGGAGTTGGCAAGCCCGTTGGGAAAGAGGGTTGAGCGGCTGAGCAGCAGCAGGCGCGGGGTTTCGACGGCGTTGCCGGCCACGACGATGGCGCGGGCGGCGATTTCGTGTTCCTGGCGGTTGGCGTCGAAGTAGATGACGCTGCGGGCGCGCCCCTCCGGGGTGACGGTGATCTCGCGCGCCATGCACTGCGGGCGGATTTCGACGCGTCCGGTCGCTTCGGCTTTGCGCACGTAGGTGACGTCGCTGCTGCCCTTGGCGGCGATTTTGCAGCCGAGGCGACAAGCGCCGCACTGGATGGATGCGGGACGGCCATTCCAGGGCTGGCTGGGCAAGGCCAGGGGCGAATGCACGAGATGGAAGCCCAGGCGGTCGGCGCCGCGCTTGATGGCCAGGCTGGCGCAGTTGAAGGGGAAGGGCGGCAAGGGGAAAGGTCGGCTGCGCGGGGGATCGAACGGGTTGGCCTCGGCGCCCGAAGGCCCGGAGATGCCGATTTCGTACTCGACGCGGGTGTAGTATGGCTCCAGGTCAGCGTAGGAGATGGGCCAATCGGCGGCGACGCCATCTTCGCTATAGACGCGGAAATCGGAAGGATGAAAGCGAGGCGACACGCCCACGTAGACGAGCGTCGAACCGCCCACGCCTTTGGCGCGGCTGTAGTTGAACCAGTCCGGGCCGCCAGAGGTGTAGAGGTCGCGGCGCGGGTCGTCAGGCGCAAAGACGCGCGCCGCGCTGACCTCGAAATCGCGCTCGGTGGTGCGGTAGTCTACGTAGGGGTTGAAACGCTTGCCAGCTTCGATCACGACGACGCGCAGGCCGGCTGCGCCCAGTTCTTTGGCGATGACGCCGCCGCCGGCGCCGCAGCCGATCACGACGACATCGGTCGTTTCGCGCGTCGGTTGCAGGCGTGGGACGGTGAGTGAAATCGAGCCGGTCATGAGGCGCAGCTCCCCAGGTCATTGACGAAGCCGCGCGGCTGCGGAGGGCCGACGTAGCCAAGCCAGTCCCAGGCGACCTGGCTGGTGTAGAAGGCCTGCATGGCGTCGCGCACGAGCTGTGGGAAGAGATCGAGCGCTGGGCCAAGACCTTCCCAGTCGTGATAGAGGTTGCGCGCCCGCCGCTCGACGGCGAGCAGCGCCCGTTCCGGCAGATTGTCGGCGGTGCGTTCGGTACGCTGGTGCATGGCATCCACGGCGTCGAGCAGGGCGAGCTGTTGGTCGGGCGGCAATTCGGCGAAGAGGGCGCCGTGCGTGCGCTGCGCAAGCTCATCGAAGGCGAGCAGGCCGGGGGCGTAGAGGTCGCGGCGGGCCGCCGAGGTGGCGATCAGCCGGTCCATGACATCCACGAGCTGCGCTTCCGGCGCGCCAGGGCCGAAAGCGTCCGAGGGGATCAGGTGAGCGAGCAGCGCGCCGAGTAGGATGTACTCCTGATGGGTCAGCCAGGCGATGGCGCCGGTAGGACGTTGCTGCTGGCGGGCGGTCAGAATTGCGCCGCGCTGCTGGTGATCGAGGGCTGCTTTGCCGCCGGCGCCGGCCACGGCCAACCCGGCGACAGCTCCGCCGGCCACCGCGGCGCGTTTGAGGAACACGCGCCGGCTGACCGATTTGGTTGGTTTGGTTTGGTTGGTCATTCGAATCCTCGATTGGTCATCTGTCCGGCGGCGGCGCAGCCCCGTTCAGGGGGCCGGCGTGCGCTGCCAGATGAGTAGATCGCCGCCGACGGCCTGGGGGTCACGGTAGATGAGCTGCCAGGGCGGGGGTAGGGCGGCGCCAGTTTGCCAGGCGGTGAGGGCGGGACGCCCGGCCAGTTTGCGGGGTGAGACAACGATGATGTCGGCTCGCAGTGCAGCGGCGTAGGCGACGGTTCGAGCCGGCGTGCCGTTGGGCATGGGTAGATGGACGCTGCCGGCATGTGCGCTGCCAGGATCGGCGGTGTAGAAGGGAATTTGACTGTGCACCGCAAGGATGCGCAGCGGGCCGGGTGGGGTGCGCTGTGCCAGCCATTGACCGGCGCGCCGCTGATCTTCTTCGACGGCGCGGCGGCTGCTGATGGAACTGCCCCGCGGCAGGGTCACCAGGATGGCGACCGTCAGGGCCAGCATGAGGGCCAGGCGATACGGCCGGGCCGGCGGCGCGGCGACCAGGGCAAGACCGGCCCCGGCCGCCAGCCAGCAGAACGGCAAGATCGGCAGCAGATAGCGCGTGTAGACCAGAGGGGCAAGGGCGACGGTGAGCAGCGCCAGGCCGCAAAACAAGGTCACGTAGGCAACGGCGGCCAAGGTGGGCGGGCGAGGGCGGGCGCCTGGCCAGGCGCCGAAGCTGCTTGCAATGCCGGCGATGATGGCCAGCAGGGCCAGGGGGGGCAAAAAATGAAGGGCAAGTTCCTGACGCACACTGCGCAGCCCTTGCCAAAGCAGCGGCAACCGCTCGGCCGACCAGATGGGCGGGAGATCGGCAGGCAGGGGTTGGTTGAGTTGGGCGGTGCGCTGCAGAAAGACCCCCCAGGGCTGCCCGGCGTCGTCGAGGCCGTAGGCGGCGTCAACGTAGGCGCTCCCGGCGGCCATGCGTGTGGCGATGATGAAGTTCAGGGCGCTCTTGCTTTCGAATGCGACCCGATCGAGGGTCAGGCTGAGCCAGAGGATGTAGGGCAGGGCGAGCAGGGCGAAAGCGCCGAGCAGGGCGATGAGCCGGCTGGCGGCGGCGCGGCGCGATAGGGCGAGCGCCGGCGCCAGCCAAGGGCGTAGCAGAAAGGCGACGATGACGGGAAGCAGGGCAAATGCCCCTTCGATGCGCGTCAGATAGGCGGCGCCGAGCAGCAGGCCGGTCACCAGGGCCGGGCCGGCGGTGGGGGTATGGGCGGCGCGCCAGCCCCAGGCCAGGCCGAGCATGGTCAGCAGGGTGTAGAGGGTTTCGCTCGATTCGAAGCTGCTGTATTCGACCAAAATGGGGGCGGCGAGGGCGAGCAGCGCGGCGGGCAGGCCGGAACGCTGCGGAAAGAACCAGGGAGAGACGAGATAGAGTGCGGGGGCCAGGGCAGCGCCGGTCAGCAGCGAGATGAGCCGGGCGCTGAGAATGGCGTCGCCGGCGAGAGGGGTGAGCAGGGCGGTCAGGAGGGGGTAGAGCGGGGGGACGAAGGGTTCGATGTCGCCGAGGATGCCGATGTAGCCGCGTCCGGCGAGCAGGTTGCGGGCGAGCGTGATGTAGGTTGTTCCTTCGGTGAGCACGACGGGAGAGGCAACGACGGCAGGCAGACGCACGAACAGGGCGACGACGAAGATGATGCAGGCCAGGGCGCGGCGTGAGTGGCGCACGGACATGGTGGACAACGCGACATCAAGCGACATGCGAGGCCTCTTCGGACGCAGTGGGGGGAAGGTTGGTGAAGTCGAGAGGCGCTTCGGGGCCGGCGCGGCGGCGCGGCAGGCGGATGTGAAAAGCAGCGCCGCGGCCCTCGTCGAGCGGACTTGCCACCCAGATGCGGCCGCCGTGGTATTCGACGATATGTTTGCAGATGGAAAGGCCGAGGCCGGCGCCTTTGTAGAGACGGCTGGAACTGCCGTCCACCTGGTAGAAGCGGTCGAAGATGCGCTGCTGTTCGGTGGGCGGAATGCCGATGCCGGTGTCGCTGACGCAGAGTTCGATGTCGTCGTCCTGGTTGGCTGGGGTTTCGGCGCGGCCATTGATTGTGACGACGCCGCCGGCGGGAGTGAATTTGATGGCATTGTCTACAAGGTTGGTCAATACCTGTTCGATGCGGAGGGGGTCGGCTTCGATGACGGGAAAATCAGGGCTGAGATGGTTGGCAATGGCGACTTTGCCGTTGGCGGCCTGTGGGGCCATCTTGGCGACGACGGCGGCGACGAGTTGGCCGAGATCGAGCGTTTCGATGCGCAGCTTGATCTGGCCGGCCTCCATGCGGTTGAATTCGAGCAAGTCGCTGATGAGTCGCTGCAACTGCTGCGTCTGTTCTTTGACGACGCCCAGGAAGTCGCGCTGCAGCTCGTTGATGGGGCCGGTCTTACCCATCAGAATGATTTCGACGAAGCCCTTGATCGAATGGAGGGGTGTGCGCAGTTCGTGGGAGACGACGCTGAGAAAGTTTGTTTTCATGCGTTCGAGTTCGACGCGAGCGGTGATGTCACGTAGAACGGTGACGACGCCGCGCTGTGCGCCTTCGACGCTGGACATGGGGGAGGCCAGGGCCTGGTAGGTGTGAAGCCGGCGATCGTGGGCGGTCATCAGGTCAAGCTCGCGCACGACGGGCAGTTGGGCGGCGGTGGAGGCCTCTGCGATCAGCGGCAGCAGCGGACTTTGCGGGGCGAGTTCGGCCAGCGGTGCGCCGGTGAGCATCTGTGCGGCGCCGAAAATGCGCATGGCAACGGGGTTCATCAGGAGCAGGCGGGCCTGCGGATCGGTGACGAGCACGGCGTCGCCAATGCCGACGACGACGGCTTCGAGTTCGCTGCTTTTGTCCCACGCTTCTTGATACAGGCGGGCGTTTTCGACGGCGGTGGCGGCGAAGTAGGCAAAGGAGAGTCCCAACTGCTGCTCTGCTTCGCCAAAGGGCAGACCGGCGCGGCTGTCACCCAAATAGAGTGCGCCGACGGGGCGTTGGCGGGCGATCAGGGGGATGACCAGGTAGGAGCGCATGCCCCAACGTTGAAACAGGGCGCGCTGATCGGGGCTGGCGCTGGCGGCGGCGTCACTGACGATGACCGGTTGTTCGCTGGACAGGGCGGTGGCGGCGGCCGGTTCGCCGGCGAGTTCGACGCTGAAGGCGTGCAGAGCGCCAGGGTCAGTCGCTGCGCCTGGCGCCCCGCCCCCCTGCCCCCCAATTTTGGGGGGATAGGGGGGCATGGGAGCATGGGGGTGGGGGGTAGCAGGGCTGGGCGGAGCCTGCCCGGCGGCGATGCTACCGAGCAGCCGCAGCCCTTCCTGATCGAGTACGGCGACGGCGCAGTGGCTGACGCCGAGCAGATTGGCCAGGCGGGCGACGATGACGCGGGAGACCTCTTCCATGCGCAGGGTCGAGGCGAGCGCCTGCATGACCTCCTGTAGAGTGCGCAGTTCGAGAACGCGCTGTCCGAGGTCGCTGGCGGTGCGCTGCAGGATGGCGGTTTTTTGAGCCAGATCGCTCTCTTGTTGGGTAAAGGCGCGGCTGAGATCGTGCGCCGCACGCTGCCAACGGGCGACGAACCAGGCGGCCAGGCAGGCGGCCAGAATCCAGGCCCACAAGAGCAGGTAGCGCAGTAGGAAGCCGCGCTCGCGCAGAAAGCCGAGGTCGCCGTGGGTGTTCCACAGCAAGAGAATGTAGAGAGGGCCAAGCACGAAGGGCAAGATCAAGGGGGAAAACAGGAGAAGCGGAGAACGGGCGTTTCTTTGCGGGAAGGTTGGGAGGAGCAGGATCGCCTTGAGAGCCAACAGGCCGTAGAGCAGGTAGAGGTCGCTGGCGACGCCGCCGTCGGCAACGATGAGATAGCTGCTGAAGGCGAGATCCCCGGCGAAGGCAAGCCACAGGAGCCAGGAGAGGGGGGGGATTTCGACGAGCCAGACGAGCAGGGTGGAGATGAGCGCAAAGAGCGCATAGAGAACCCAGGGCGCTGAAAGCCCACCGCCAAAGGGGGCGGAATCGGCGGTCAGGATGACGGCGGCGCCCAGGGCGACGATCACCCATCGCAGGGGGAGTCCGATGAGGCGTTCATGGCGATAGGCGTCGGCCAGGCTGGCCGGTGTGAAGGTGTTGGGCGCTGTCATGTGCTCACCGCGGTGTCTGTGCAGGGGCGTCGTTCAGGCGCCAGATGCCTTGATCGCCGGCGACGAGCAGCCGGTTGCCAGGGCGAGGATCGAGCGCCAGGGCGTAGATGTGCCGAAATGGCCGGCTGTGCGGCGAGCCGTCGAGCGCACGCCAGGAACGCCCGCCGTCGGCGCTGGCAAAGAGGCCCTGGCCGGCGGCAAGATAGAGCGCCGCTGGCTCACCGTAACCGGTCAGCAGGATCGGGGCGGCGACGCCGTCGAACGGTTGAGAGATGCCTTGCCAGGTGACGCCCGCATCGGCGCTGGCAAAGAGGGTTCCGGCGCTCCAGGCAAACAGGGAATCGGCCACCGCCAGCAGGCTGACCGGAGCGGGCGTGGGCAGCGTGATCGTTTCCCAGGCGGCCGGCGACGGCGTTTGCAGGCGCAGAATGACGCCGCGTTCGGCGCCGACCAGCAGCGGCGGCGCGCTGCCGCTCTGTAAACCGGGTTGTGATCTGTCATGGACGATCAGGGTGACGGCAGCGCCGGCCTCGGCGGGCCAGGGGGGCGTTTCAAGCCATAGGCCGCCGCTTTCCCACAGCAGGCGGTTGCCGTCGGCCAGGTAGACCTCGCCGTGGGGGCCAAAGGCAAGCACAGGATCGTGCGGGCTGTTGACCAGACTGCGCAGGAGCTGCCAGGCGCCGCCGCCGTCGGTAGAACGGTAGAGATCGGAGCGGTCGTTGGCGGTCATAACGGCGAGGAGCAGACGGCCATTGTTGGGTGCGACGAGGAGCCGGCGCAGTTCGGGGGCGCCCCACAGCGAGCCACCAGGCAGATCACGGCCAACGGGACGCCAAAGGCTGCGTTCGGGCTGGCCGCCGACGGAGGTCAGGCTGCCTTGCAACAGGCCGCCGGTTGGCGTCCAGGCGTAGAAGAGCGGAACGCCGCCAGCCGAGCCGGCGGCCAGGTGCATCACACGGCGTCCCGGCAGGCCGACCGCCTCCCACGCGGCGGTTTGCGGCGCGGGACGCAGCAAGAGCAGCAGAGGAAGCAGGCAGATGAGCGAGCCAAGCGCCAACTGAGGCCAGGGGACCGGAGAGGGCGCCAGGACATCCTCGGCAGTGGGGCGATCGGTGTGCACAGGAGATCTCCCCGTTCTCAACGAATTGGCGTTGGCGTCGGGGGGACGGGGGTGTCGGTGGGCGGAATTGGCGTCGCCGTTGGGGGGATCGGGGTATCGGTGGGCGGAACCGGCGGCGTATTGGTGGGGGGTGACGTGGGGGTGGGCGTGTGCGTTGGCGGGATGGGTGACGGGGTGAAGGTGCGGGTGGGAGTCGGGGTGTGCGTGGGGGTGTTGGTCGGGGTGAGCGTGGGGGTGGCGGTGGCCAACGCCTGCAGGGCGGCGGCTTCGCCGGCGAGCGCTGTGGTTTTGTCTTTGACTTCGAGCGCCAGGGCAAGCCGGTAGTCTGCCAGGGCCGGCTGGAACTGGCGCAGGGCCATGTTCTGATCGGCGCGTCGCAGATAGATCAGATAGAGGAGTTGTGCGACCTGCCCGCCGGCGTAATCGTTTTGGGCGTCGTAGACGGTGCGCAGGCGCCCTTCGGCTTGATTCCAGTCGCCCAGGTTGTAGGAGCGGACGCCTTCGAGATAATAGCTGGCCATCTGGCGTTCGGCGGTCGCTTGCACGTTCTTGGGACGCAGCGATAGGGCGCGGCTAAAGCTCTCGCTGGCAGCCTCGATGTTCTGCTCGGAGACCCCGGCAACGGCCATGCGCGTGCGGCCCTCGTTGAGATAGCAGTTGAAGAGGTATTCCTGCACCCCTTCGCTACGGAAGGTGGGGTCGAGCGCGCGCACCTGTTCGAACTGTTCCAGCGCCTGCGGGCACTGGCCCTGGTCATAGAAACGCTGGCCGGCGTCGAAAAGGGCCAGGAGCGAACGCTGACGCTGCACCTGTGCGGCCAGGCTCTGCAAGTCAGGGGCGTAGGTGGGATCGAGGGCCAGTAGTTGGTCGAGCAGGGCGGCGGCGGCGTCCCACTGTTCGCCCGCAATGGCGGTTTTGGCCTGAGCGTAGAGTTGAGCGAGCGAACGCAAACGCACGGCGCGATCGCGTTCGGATTGGGCTTGCACGTTGTCCGGTTCGATCTGCAGGATGGATTCGAAGTCGCGAATGGCGCCGTCATAGTCGCCGGCACTGAGCAGGGCCAGCCCGCGATTGTAGAGTTCGGCCATGCGCTCCTGTGCGCCGTCGAACCAACGTTGGCGTAGGCCGCCGGGCGCAAAGAAGCCGGCGATCAGGGCTAGAAGGACAAGCGCAACGGCAGCGAGCAGCCAGCGCCGCCGGCGTTGATCGGCGGCCGGCGGCATGACGGGTGCGGATGGCGCAGACGCACCGGCGGGGCCGGGGGTCATGGATTCAAGTTCGAGGAACCAGCGCACTTCGTCCAACAGTTCGTCGAGGCCCTGGCGTTTGGGTTGCGCCGCTTTGAGACGCGTGAAGAAGTCGAGCGCCTGCCGCCATTCGCGACGGCGGTAGTATTCCATGCCCTGGGCATACAGTTGTTCGAGTTCTGTAGATGATGCGGCCATCGTTGTCTCTATGGTGTCAGGGCGACGGGAAGATAGAGCGTCCGCCGCACGGGGGTGGTCACCCGGACGCTGTCCAGGTAGGTGTAGGTGTTGTAGTAGCCGTCTTGCCGGTTGAAACTGCCAAACCAGAGTTGCAGGGTCTGTCCGGCGTAGGGCGTCAGGTCGAAGGAGACGTATTTCCAGCCGAGGTCAATGATCGGTTTGTCCGGCCCGACCAGATCGAGGTTGAAATTGCCGTCCTGCAGCAGGCGGGTGACGGTGACGCCGCTGCTGCTGAGCAGGTAGACTTCGAAGGAGTCGTAGAACTTCTGTCGCGTCGGGTGATAGACGACATCATAGGTGAAAACCCGATACCAGAAGGAGAGACGCGCCCAGGGCCAGTCAACCGTGGAGGGGACGGTGATGGTCTGGCTGATGTGGCCGCTGCCGACTGGGACGACCGGAGTGGGGTAGCCGCGCCCGTAGGCGGGGCTGCCGAGCAGGGCGCTGTAAGTTCCGGCGCCGGTGGGCGGCGGGGTGGGCGGAGGAGCCAGGCTGGCGGGCAGTGCGCCGCCGCTGCGCCAGCCGCCCAGCGCCCCGGTTTCGAATTCGCCATTGGCGACGCCGTTGATGTAGGTGGCGCTGTCGCCATTGCCGCCGCTGAAAGCGCCCAGGTTGCCGGCGCCGTCACGGGCGCGCACGCGCACGAAGATGGTCTGCCCGACCTGGCCGGTGATCTGCATGGAGGTGTTTTGGGCGTTGGCGGCGACGGTGGTCCAGGCGCCGGCATGACCGAGGCGCGTTTGCACATCATAACCGACGACGCCGGAGCCAGGGCGGTCGCGCCCGCTCCAGCGCAGTGTGAACGCCGGCGTGACCTGGAAGGGGGCCAGGCTCTCGATACGCGCCGTGGGCGCCGTCACATCGATGGAAATGGTGCGCTGATGAGTGGCTTCGACGTTGCCGGCAACATCGTGCGAACGAAATTCGACGAGGTGCTGGCCATCGTGACCAAGAACGAACTGCGTGCCTGTGATCCAGTCGCCGCCGCCGATGCGATACTGGGTGAGGGCGACCCCGGAACCGGCGTCGGCGGAGGTCAGGTTGACGATGACAGGGCTGATGTACCAGCCATTGCTACCGGCGACGCCGCTGGCCTGAAAGGCGGTGGCGGGGGACGTTTCATCGTAACGAACCGCGTTTTCGAGGTGCAGGGCCTGGGTGTGATCGGCGTTGCCGGCGAGGTCTTGCAGCCAGATGTAAAGAGTGTGCTGGCCTTCGCCGGGCGCCTGCAAACCAGCGACTGCGCCGGCGCCGGTCAGGTAGAGTCCGTCCGAGGGGCCGAGGGGGGGCTGGTCGAATTTATAGTGTAGGCCGGCAATGCCCGAAAGATCGAGTGGGCTGACCCAGGAAAGATCGAAGCTGTTGAGGCGACTCCAACCGGCAGGCGTGACGGAAGCCTGCTGCGGAGGGTCGGGCGGGGTGGGGTCTATGCGCACCGTCGTGATCTGCGGGGTTTCGACGTTGTTGGCGAAATCGGTCGAAAGGAAGCCGAAGGTGTGTTTGTCGGGGCCGTTGATGAGGACGGTGGCGCCGGTTTGCCAGACGCCGGTGTCGATGCGGTATTTGGTCTCGGCGACGCCGGCGAGTGTGTCGCTGGCGGTTAGGGTGACGCTGACGGGGCCGACGTACCAGTTGTTTTCTCCGAGCGGGCCGCTCAAGGCGGCCTGGGTGACGGGGGGAATAGGGTCGAAACGAAAAGCGCCAGCGACCTGCACGGCGCGGCGATAGTCAATGTTGCCAGCGCCGTCGCGCAGCCAAAGGTAGAGGTCAACGCTGCCTGGGGCGGAGAGGGTGAGGTTTTCGACGATCTGTAGTTCGGTGAAGAGGCCGTCATGGTTGGCGGTGGGGGGTGCGCCAAGCCGATAATAGGCGCCGGCGATGCCGGAGCGATCGTTGGGCTTGCTCCAGATGAAGCTGAAGCTGTTGAGATTGGTCCAAAACGCGGGCGCGGTCTGCGGCGGCGCCGGAATGGGCGGGGCCTGGGTGTCAATCTTGAGCGTGACGGGGAAGGGGGTTTCGACGTTGCCTGCCTCGTCCACCGAGTAGAACTCGATGGTGTGTTCGCCCTCTTGATTCAGAACGAACTGAGCGCCGCTGTTCTCTGGGCCGCCATCAATGCGGTAGAAGGTGCCGGCGACGCCAGACCCCAGATCGAGCGGGACGAGGGTGATGGTGATGAAGGAGCGGTACCAGCCGTTGTCGCCAATCAGAGCGTTGGGATCAGGTTGGTAGGCGGTGGAGGGGGGCGTCTGATCCAGGGGCAGGCGCAGGGTCTGAGCAGCTTCGACATTGCCAGCCAGATCCACGGCCTGAAAGTCGAGACGATGATCGCCGTCGGTCTGGATGGTCACCTCGGTTCCGGTGATCCAGGCGCCGCTGTCGAGCCGGTAGCGGACGCCGACGACGCCGCTGAGGTCGTCGTCGGCGATGAATTCGACGCCGATGGGCTGCAGATACCAACCGCTTGCTGCAGGCGGACCAGAGACGACCGCCTGGGTGGTGGGAGCCAGGTTGTCAAGCCGAATCGTGGCGGTACGCGTGATTTCACGGTTGCCTGCCCGGTCGAGGGCAGCGTAACGCAGGTCGTAGATGCCCGAAGCGCCGATGCTGAACGTGGTGGAGGTTTGCACCGGCTGATTGCCGATCTGGTGAAAGATGGCCTGCACGCCCGAACCAGGGTCAGGATCGAGGGCGCTGAGGCTGCCTTCCACGCTGCTGCGATACCAACCGTTTTGACCCTGCAGGCCGGTCAGGTCAACGCGGCTGAGGGGGGCGTTGCCGTCGTACCAGAAGGCGTCGAAAAGGGCGTTGCGTTGCGCGGCGTTGACGTTGCCGGCGCGGTCTTGCAGCCAGAGGTAGATGCTGTGCCGACCATCGCCGGGCATGGCCAGGTTGGGGATGATGGGCTGCGTGGTGGGGACATACACCCCGTCGGTTGCGCTTTGCGGTTCGGCGTCGAGCTTGTAGTAGGCGCCGACGATGCCAGAGAGATCGGGGGGTGTCGTCCAGGTCAGCGTGAAGGCGTTGCTGTTCGTCCAGGTGCGATAGGGGGAGGCGCCAAGACCGCCGGGGACTTGAATCTGGCTGTCAACGATGAAAGTGGCGTCGCTGTCGTCGCTGGCATTGGAACCATCTGCTTCGACGAGAAGCACGCGCAGGCGGACATCGGACGAATCTTGCAGAGGAACGGGCCAGGCATAGCTGCCGGTATCGGGTAGGCCAGCGGCGATGGCGGTCCAGAGACCGCCGTCGTTCCAAGAGACGAAGAGGGTGATGGGATTGGTGGCGGTGACAAGGCCGGTGGTCGTCCAGAGGATTTGCTGCGTCTGGCCGCCGGGCCAGGCCTCGCCGCCGTTGGGGCTGAGCAGGGTGACAGCAAGCGCCTGGGGCGCCTGCGTCGCCCGCGCCAGGCTCCAGCCGCTGGCGCCGCTGACGATCAGGAACAGGAGCGCGCCAAGCAGCCCCCAACCTCTCCCTTCGATGCGAAGAAGGCGGCTGAAGCGCAAGATAATCTCGGAGATGATTCGGCGGCTTGTGTGGAGCTGAACGGCTGTGTTGGTCTCTCCACATGTCGAACGCGCGGTCATGGAGACCGCTGCGCCGGTTGATCGTGAATATCGCAAAAGTTTCATTGACTCAGGTTGCCCTTCGACTCGTCTTGCCTGGGACGAGCGCATGGGTCACACGGTGCAAGAAAGCTCGACTCGATCCCTCTCAGGTGCGCATTATACCATCCGAACGGGCAAGAAGCCAAAGGCGAACGCACAGGTATGATTTGGGCCATTGCGAGGTCCGGACGTCTGGGGTATGCTGGCGCAACACATGCAGCAGGGATTCGGCTTCAGCTCGAAGTTGAACCCCCGCCAACATGATGTGCGGCTTCCTGGCGAAGTCGCACATCTTGTCCATGCAGGCCGGTTGGCCTGTAAGCGTGTTGGCATGTAACAGAACATGAAAGGGAGGAAACAATGGAGTTCACCGCCTTTGCAGAAGCGCAGGCGTTCGTACGTCAGCAGCGCTTCGAGATGATTGACCTGAAGTTTACCGATCTGGCCGGGCGTTGGCGTCATGTCACGGTGCCGGCCAGCCAATTCGACGAGCGCCTGCTACGCGACGGCGTCGGTTTCGACGGCTCCTCGGTGGGGCTGCGTTCGGTCAAGTCGGGCGACATGGTGCTCATGCCCGACCTGACGACGGCGTTCGCAGACCCTTTCTGGGACATTCCGACCCTCAGCTTCATCTGCTCGGCCTACGAGGCAGACACGAAACAGCCCTTTGCGCGCGATCCGCGTCACATTGCTCAGCGCGCCGAAGCGGCCTTGCGCGCCTGGGGCATCGGCAGCGAAAGCCGTTGGGGGCCTGAGTACGAGTTCTACGTCTTCGACAACGTGACCTTCGAGAATGGCGTCAATACGGCCTCCTACCGCGTGGAGAGCAGGGAGGCCGATTGGCAGAGTGGGCGCGGGGGTCACGGGCATCTGATTCCGCTGCACGGCGGCTATCACGCCATCCCGCCCAAGGATCAGCTCTACAATTTGCGCAGCGAGATGGTGATGGAGCTGGAAAAGATGGGGATCGAGGTCAAGTATCACCATCACGAAGTGGGCGGGCCGGGGCAATGCGAAATCGAGACGCCGATGATGGGCCTGGTGCGCAGCGGCGACGTGACCCAGATCGTCAAGTACGTCACCAAAATGACGGCGCAGCGGCGCGGTCAAACGGTCACATTCATGCCAAAGCCGCTCTATGGTGAGGCGGGCAACGGGATGCACTTTCATCAGCAACTGTTCGAGCAGGAGCGCAACGTATTCTACGACGCCGGCGGCTACGGCAAGATGAGTCGAACGGCGCTGTGGTACATCGGCGGTCTGCTGCAGCATGGCCCGGCCGTCCTGGCCTTCACCAACCCCTCCACCAACTCCTACCGGCGCCTGGTGCCCGGCTACGAAGCGCCGGTCAATGCGTTCTTCAGCCTGGGCAACCGCAGCGCGGCGGTCCGGGTGCCCAAGTACGCAGACCAACCGGAGACGGCGCGTTTCGAGTTTCGCCCGCCCGATGCCGCCTGTAACGTCTACCTGGCGCTGGCCGCCCAGTTGATGGCGGGCCTGGACGGCATCCGCCGTCAGGTCGATCCCCGTGCGCTCGGCTTTGGGCCGATTGACGAGAACATCTTCAACTGGAACGAAGAACAACGCCGGGCGATCAAGCCGCTGCCGTCATCGCTGCGCGAGGCGCTCGATGCGCTGGCGAGCGATCACGATTTCCTGCTGGCGGCGGATGTCTTCGACGCCGGACAGATCGCCGATTGGATCAAGGCCAAATTCGAAGAATACTACAACGTGCGCAACCGTCCCCATCCGACCGAGATTGCGCTGTACTACGACGTGTGAGCGGTTTTGGCCAATCGGCGCACGGTGCAATTGACC
>CAZOLV010000005.1:0-11267 GCA_964580725.1 uncultured Anaerolineae bacterium
TTACAGCCTTCCTTCTCAATTCTCAGCCCTCGGCTCGAAAAAGCGTAATCAGTCATCTGCACTGATTACGCTTTTCGCCATCACAACGTAATCAGTCACGGCGGTTACAGCCTTCCTTCTCAATTCTCAGCCTTCGGCTCGAAAAAGCGTAATCAGTCACCTTCACTGATTACGTTTTTTCGCATTCAGTGCGTAATCAGTGCGTAATCAGTCAGGACTCGTCCAACCCTCCCAATCGTACCTTGAAATTATCAACACTCAATCGTTACCTTGAAATCATCAACACTCAATCGTACCTTGAAATTATCAACACTCAATCGTATCTTGAAATTATCAACACTCAATCGTACCTTGAAATTATCAACACTCAATCGTATCTTAAAATCATCAACACTCAATCGTTACCTTGAAATTATCAACACTCAATCGTACCTTAAAATTATCAACACGACAGAAGTAGCGTTTTTGCCAATTCAAGGCAAAAATCGCAGTTATATTGGGTTGGGATATTGACGGGATGCCAGATGTTGTGTAGTACAGGTGTTCGCACAAGACGATTTGACGTAAGAGATTCAAGAATGACTGCAAGCCGAGAAAACGACCGGTTGCATTCGCCTGCCGCGCGTGGTAGAATCTTAACGACCGTTAAAGTGCAGGAAGGACCAGTCATCGTTCATTGTTGTTTCATCGTAACCAGGTGCTGTCCAACCGCTGCTGACTCCCGATGTGTAGCCCGTGCTGAATAATGACAACTGTTTCATCGAAGACCAGTCCACGTAGGCCTTATTCGAGCTCGCCTCTTCGGCATTGACGGTCATGAGTCAATAACAGACAGGGATTCTTTCCCTTCGAGCCGGCTGGAATGACACCCCCGTGCTTTGCTGTCCCCCCCATGTGATTCGGCCGTGAACGATAGAGTCTTGAAACCTGGCACGGCAGGGCGCCAACAGGGAATAGAGACGGGAATAGAGAAGAAAGATCATTCAGCTTGTTTGTTGTGACGAACGGAAAATAGACCTGGAATCGTTCCGTATCGGCATTGCGTGATCGGCGTTGATCCTTGCGTCTCATCCGAACCGCGCCCACCGTTCGTACGCAGGCTGAACCGCGACCATGTGAGGGAAAAAGAACAATGACAACGTCGGGAATGGTCTATCAAAACAATCAGACGCTGTTTGCGTCTCAATGGCAGGCGGCGCTGAGCGAGCTCAAGCTCCAGATGCCGCGCGGCACATTCGATACATGGGTCAAGGATACCATCGTTCTCGGTTGCGAACAGGATTCGTATGTCATCGGGACGCCCAACGCCTTCGTCAATGACTGGCTGGAGAACCGGCTTGGCCCGACCATGCGCCGTATCTTGTCTACGGTCGTTGGTCGCGGCGTCGAAGTGCGTTTCGTCGTGCGCACACGTGAAGCGGCAGAACCGGCGCAGGGCGACCCGCCGCCGGCCGCCGCGGCCGCGCCGGCGCCCCTGCTCAACGTCAGACCGGTGCCTGACGAGCTTGAGCCGGCCTCGGTGGCGACTCGACACAACGGCAACGGCGCCAGCAATGGCCAGGGCCATCGCAGTGTTCAGGCGCGGCGGCAACCGCTCAACGGCATCCCCGAATCGTTCCTGGCGCCGACACTCAGTCCGCGCCACACGTTCGATTCGTTCATCGTCGGCTCAGCGAACCGCGTGGCGCACGCCGTTGCTCGCTCCGTGGCCGAACATCCGGGCGAGGCCTACAACCCGTTGTTCCTGTACGGCGAAGTAGGGCTTGGCAAGACCCACCTGTTACAGGCGATTGCCCGTGAACTGCAACTGCGCGATCTGCGCGTGGTCTACGTCTCATCGGAGGCCTTCACCAACGATCTGATCGGCGCGCTGCGCACACAAGGCACCGAAGCCTTCCGCGAGAAGTACCGCACGTGCGACGCCCTGTTGATTGACGACATCCAGTTCATCGCCGACAAGGAACGCACCCAGGAAGAATTCTTCCACACCTTCAACACGCTGCACGCCAACAACCGCCAGGTCGTCGTCTCCAGCGACCGTCCGCCGCGCTCGATCTCCCTGTTGGAAGACCGCCTGCGCTCGCGCTTCGAGGGCGGCCTGACCGCCGACCTCAAGCCGCCCGATCTGGAGACGCGTGTGGCCATCTTGCAGCATCGCGCCAACAGCCAGCCGGCGCCGATACCAGCCGATGTGCTGATGCTGATCGCCCAACGTGTGCAAACCAACATTCGTGAACTGGAAGGCGCCTTCACCCGCGTCATTGCCCAGGCGCGCGCACTGCACAAACCGATCACGCTCGATCTGGCTGCTCATGTCCTGGACGAATTGGCCCCCGCACGCCCGAAACCAACCGCCGACGGCATTCTGCGGGCCATATGTGCGCACTATCGCCTGGAACTCAACGCCCTGCTCAGCGCATCGCGTCGCCGTGACCTCGCCTGGCCGCGTCAGGTCGCCATGTACCTCCTGCGCGCCGAGTTGGACCTCTCGTTGCCGCAGATTGGCCAAACCCTGGGCGGGCGCGATCACACCACCGTCATGCACGGGGTAGAAAAAGTATCGCGACAGATGAGCGCCGACGAAAGCGCCCGCCAGCAGATCAACGAAGTGCGCCGCATGCTGGCGCCCGCCTGATGGCGCATCATCGCCCACCGCCAGAAAGAATCACGCTGCCATGAACTCGATTTCACTGCTTTCGACGATCGTCACCCTGCTGTTTGCGGGCTTCGTGCTCTACCGTTTCTATCACCGCGGCGGAGCGCATCTGCTGGTCTGGGGCGTCGGCTTGATCTTCTATGCCATCGGCGTCTATGCTGAATTCTACCTCTCGCTGCGCTGGAGCGCCGTCTGGCTGCACCTCTGGTACATCGGCGGCGCCTTGCTCACCGCCGCCTGGCTTGGGCAAGGTTCGGTCTACCTGCTGGTGCGACGACCCGCCTGGCTGCCGCACGCTCTGCTGGCGCTGCTGCTGCTTGGCTCGTTCTACGCCATCTGGCGCGCCCTGGCGACGCCGCTGGACAGCAGCGCCTTCTCGCCCGCCCTCCCGATCAGCGTTCAGTACAAGACGATCATGCCGCCGGGCGGCGTGCGCCTGCTGACGATCCCCTTCAACATCTACGGCTCCATTTGCCTGATTGGCGGCGCGCTCTACTCGGCCTGGCTCTTCTGGCGCAAGCGAGTGCTGCGCAACCGCGTCATCGGCAACATCCTGATCGCCGCCGGCGCCTTCTTTCCGGCCCTGGGCGGAACATTCCTGCGCCTGGGCTACCCAGATTTCCTCTACCTCAGCGAACTGTTGGGCGCCGTGATCATGTTTGCCGGCTTCCTGGCCGTCATGACCACCCGCCCGGCGGCCAGGTCAACCACCGCTGCCCCACTACTCGGCCCCTGAACGCGCCGGCCCGCCAGTTTGCGCAAGACCGCGCCTGCCGCTATAATCTTCCACCATGTTGGCCGAAACGATTGCGGCAATCGAAGCCGAATTGACGCTCAAGAACGATGTGCGCGACCTGACGCTGCGGCGCTCGCGCGAGTTGGTGCGCTTCTGCGCCCATGCCATTCGCGCCGCACACCGTCACGAATTTGCGGAGAGCGAGCGCCTGCTGCAAACGGCGCGCGCCGCCGTCGCCGCAATGGTCGCCGATCTGGCCCCGCACCAGGATCTCTACTTCGCCGGTTATACCCAGGATGCGCTCAAAGAGATGGTCGAGGCCGGGCTGGTCCTCGCCTTCGTCACAGGCGCGCCGCTGCCGGGGCCGCAGGACTTCGACGTTTGCGGCGCCACCTATTTGCGCGGACTGGCCGAAGCCACCACCGAACTGCGCCGCTTTGCGCTCGACCTGATCCGGCGCGGCAACGTGGCAGAGGCCGAACGGTACCTCGACAGCATGGATGAGGTCTACTCGCATCTGATTGCGCTCGACTATCCAGACGCCATCACCGGCGGCTTGCGGCGTCACACCGATGCGGTGCGCGGCGTGCTGGAACGCACCCGCGGCGACCTGACCGTGGCCGTGCGCCAGGATCAGATGCGGGCGGCGCTGCATGACTTCGAACAGCGCCTGGGGCTGACCAACCTGGCCGCCGCCTTCACCGGCGCCGACGTGACATTGGCAGGCGATGGCGCCGCCGAGGAAGCGGAGACGTATGAATCAAACCAGGCTGATTCGAGCCAGTGAAATTGGCCAGTATCTCTTTTGCCAGCGCGCCTGGTGGCTGGCGCAGGTGCAGGGCGTCGCCTCCACCAACCTGCCCCAGATGACGGCCGGCGCCTGGGCGCATCAGCAGCATGGCCGGCGTCTGGCCTGGGCACTGCGGGCGCGCCGCGCCGGCTTCATCCTCCTCATCGCCGGTTTTGGGCTGCTTGGCCTCTATCTGCTCGCTGTTTTGGGAGGCTCATGAAAAACGACGGTCGCCAGGTTCCAGCGACGACAACGCCGCGCCATGCCTGGCCCTTGATCCTGACCATCCTCCTGGCCAGCGCCTTGTTGGCGATCATCTCTCTGGGCGCGCTGGCTGTCAGCGCGGCGTCGAGCGACGCCGCCGGGCCGAAGCGGGGATTGTTGAGCGCGCTCTTATCCCACGCAACGGCGCTGCCGCCCACCCCAACCAAGACCCCCACGTTGGCGCCGACCTTCACCGTCACGCCGACGCCGCTGGCCCCCCTGCCCACCGATACGCCGCTGGCTGTTCCTTCGCCCACGCCGCCCCCCGCCACGCCAACCCCAGCGCTGCTGCCTCCGGCGCTGCTCGAACTGGCGCACAGCTACGGCTTCGACCCGGCACAACGTTTCATCATCGTGGACCAGGATTTGCAGCAGATGATCGTGGCCGAGCCGGGCGCACTGCGCATCATGCCCGTCAGCACCGGTGATCCTGAAAAGCGCACGCTGACCCCGGCCTGGAGCGGGCGCGTCGGCGCGTACTGGGGCACTTTCTCCTCATTTGGGGTGTTTGCAGACGAGGGCTGGTTTCTGTTCCGTCACGGCGGTTCGATTTTGATCCACGGCGCGCCCTATGTGCCCGACGGCCAGGGCGGCAAGGTCTATCAGCAGGTTGACTCGATCGGCGCCTACCCGGCCTCGCGCGGCTGCATCCGCCTGAAGCCGGACGACAGCGCCTGGTTCAGCGCCTGGGGACCAGAGGGGACGCCAATCGCCATCTTGCCCTTTGGCGACGGCGGTTTGGAGTTCTGACGGCGTGACCGTTCTGCTGATCCTGATCGCCGCGGCGCTGCTGTTGGGCTGGCAACTGCTGCGTTTGGGCAACCAGGGACGGGCAGCCAGCGGCTTACCGGCGGGCGAGGTGATCTTCAGCGACGTGGGCGCCTGGCAGCGCCCCACACAATCGTTCATCAGCCGTCGCTACGAACTGGTGGGCAAGCCCGATTATCTGGTCGCCACGCCCGCCAGCCAGGCGCCGATCCCCATCGAGGTCAAAACGGGGCGGCGGCCAGCGCAGCCGCACCAGGGTCACATCATGCAACTGGCGGCCTACTGCCTGTTGATCGAAGAAACGTGGCACAGCGCGCCGCCCAATGGTCTGCTTCACTACACCGGCGGCGCCGACGCCGATGCCGTCACTCTCCGCATCCAGTACACGCCCGCCCTACGCTCCCGTCTGCTTGATCTGTTGGACCAAATGCGCGCGGCGCGCGACGCCGACGAGGTTGGTCGGTCGCACGACGAGCCGGCGCGCTGCCGCAGTTGCGGCGTGGCGCACGCCTGCACAGAAAAATTGTGACGGTTGAGAACGGCGAGCGCCTGTTCAGAAGGTGTTGGCTGCCATTTCCAGCGCAGTCACATCGAGCAGGCGGATGCGGCGGTAGCCCAAGTCAACCCATCCTTCGCGCTTGAAGGTGCGCAGGATGGCACTGACCGTCTCGCGGTAAGTGCCGAGGTGATCGGCCAGGGCCTGGTGGCTGGTGCCGCTAATGAGGTGGTTCCTGTCGGCCAGTTGCAGAAGCAATGCTGCCAGACGTTCGGGCAGCTTCTTGTAGGCGACATCTTCCAGGCGGGATTCGACCTGACTGAGACGCTTGCCAAAGGTTTGCAGCAATCCCCAACCCAGGATCGGGTAGCGTTCCGTCATCGTGCGGGCGTCGGCGCGTGACAAAACCCAGAGCGTGCAATCGCTCAGGGCTTCGGCAAAGGCGCCGGGCGCACTGCCGTCAAGCAGCGCCCCTTCGCCAAAGATCGAGCCGGCTCCGAGGGTGGCCAACACCAGGCGGCGCCCCTCCAGGTTGGTGGAGACAAGCTGCGCCTGCCCGTTCATCAGGATGTGCAGTTTTTGACCCAGCTCATCGGGCGTGGCAATGATTTCATGGCGCCGGCGATGGATGATCGAAATGACCTGGCCGAACGCCGGGTCTTCGTTCGGAAGATGGGCCAGAATCTGCTCCAAAGGCGGTTGTTTGACGTTTTTGATCATGATGCACCTGTTCGATTAGCGCCAGCCATCTGCGCTGTGACTGCCAAGCGGCCTGTTTTTGTATTCCCAAATACATCTTTGGACGCTATTATACATCACCTCGCCAAATTCGCGCACTGGCGCCTGACCCCACAAGGGGGTTTCTGGTCGTTTTTGCGCTGTTTACGAAAGAAAGAACGCCTCGACCGGCCATTCCGGCAGAACTCTCATCGAATCCTAATGTCAGACACACTCCCATTGCCGGTCAACGCGCCGTCACACGATTGGGACAGATGCCGGGACCAGGGACGAATCGTCGTGCCACATTTGCATTAGCTCTGCCGCCGGCAAGAAGATCCAACCGCCGTCTGGATGGCAGATCAACAGGCCGTTGGGCGTCATCCAGGAAGGCATCCCCGGGCGGTCCGTCTGATTTTCGTCAGGGGGCAGCCAGGGGGCGTTGTCGAGCAGAATTTGCAGCATCAGGTCGCGCATGGCGTTTGCCAGTTCCTTCCCAGGAAGTCAAGAGTGATTGCGGTCGTCCCCAGTGCGCCTGGACGGTTGTACTGACGCGCAGCCCGCCGAGTGTGACGCCAGCGGTGCTTTGACCCGGAAAGATGCTGTCTCCCACCAACCAAACGTTGGGAAGATGCGTCGCAGGGCCGCGCGCAGCAAACAGGCTGTGTTGGGCAAAACCACCAACCATTCCTAAATGGCGACGAGTGAAATCCTGGAAAGTAACGGGGGTTCCGGCCATCTTGAACGCCAAATGACTGCGCACGGTGGGCAGCACGCGCTCGACGCCGCGCAACAACCGATCGGTGTATTCCTCACGGCGCGCTTCGTAAACTCTCTCGGCGGAAGGATCGTTGCGCAAGGCCCACCAGGGCGCAATCGCGGTGTGCGTCGAAACGGTCATTGCCCGCTGGCCGGCGGGCGCACGCGTCGCATCCCAGGCCGGGGCCAGCGAGACGAACACGCTGTTGCCTTCGCCCAACGGCTGCGTGGGATCGAGCACGATCTGATGATGATCGCTGGCCAGTGTGGGCGGGATGGCGTCGGCGGCGACGCCCAGGTAGAGCATGAAGGCGCCCCACATTGCCGGCAGGCGCGGGGCCGGCGCACCATCCGTTTGCGATGGAGCCAGCAGTTTGGCCAGGTTCCAGGGCGTCAGATTGGCCACGATTGCATCAGCATCCCAACGCCCGCCCTTGCGGGTGTGCACGGCCGCGGCGCGACCGCCCTGCACCTCGATCTGATCAACCTCCTGGCGATAGGCGATCTTGCCGCCATGCCGCTGCAGCGCCGCGGCCAGTTCCTCGGCAATTGCGCCCACCCCGCCGCGCACGTGAAAAACCCCCTGGCGCGCCAGATCGAGCGCCGTGGCGCCGTAGAGCGCATTGGCGCCCGCCGCCGTCGTCTGTGCGCTGATGAGCAGTTGGGCGTCGAGGAAAGTGCGCAAAGCCGGATCGCTGGCGCCCAGCCGATCTGCCCAACCCGCCACCGTCTGCCCGACCAGCGGCAGCAGACGGGCGTAGGCGGGACGCAGATGGACCGCCAGGCGCAGCGCCTCGCGCAGATCGGTGGGGGGAAAGGGCGGCGCAGAAGCCGCAAACTGCCAGACCTGATCGGCGGCGCGTTCTTGCGCCTGCCAGAAGCGTTCGGCGGCCGCGCCGGGAAAGGCGCGACGCCGTTCATCTTGCCAGCGCAGCGGATCGCCAAAACGAACGATCATTCGTTCTGGCAACCAAAACTGCATGGCGGGGTCAGTGCGTTGCACCGGCCACTCGATGCCGAGTGCCTGCCCAGCCAGCCAATGGGGACCGCCCGGCTGGAAACCGCCCACCAACGTCGCGCCGGCGTCGAAGCGATAGCCCTTGTGAAAGAAGGTGGCCGCGCAGCCGCCAGGGCTGACGTGCGCTTCGAGCACCGTCACGTCATGACCACTCCTGGCCAGCATGGCGGCGGTGGTCAACCCGCCGATGCCCGCGCCGATCACGATGATGCGCCGTTCTTTCATGGTCGTAGACTGCCGGCGGTTCAGGCCGCTTGCCTGAGCAGCGCCTGCACTTGACTGACGGCGCTGACGGTGCTTTCGCCCAGGAAATGACCGGCGACATCGGCGCGTAACTCAGGGTGACGGTTGAAGGCGCGCCCGCCAAAACCAAAGATGGGGCGCGGCGGCGACATGCCGGCTGTCACTGCGGCCACATGCGCCAGATTTACGGCGGTTTCTGCGGTGGCGGCGGAGAGGATGACCATGGCCGGGCGCAGGCGCTGCATCTCGGCCAGCAGATGGTCTTCGGGCACGTTTTGCCCCAGGTAGATGACGTGGTGCCCCTGGCGGCGCAGAAAGAAGCTCAGCAGCACCAGCCCCACCTCGTGCCAGTCGCCGGGCGCACAGCCCAACACGATGGCCGGTTCGTCCTGATGCACCGGCGTCACGTTGACCATGGATTCGAGCTTACGGCGCACGTAGTGCGAGGCGAAATGTTCGGCGACGACCGACACCTCACCGCGGTGCCAGCGTTCGCCAATTTCGACCATCGCCGGGGCCAGCACCCACTCGCATGAGGACTCGACGCCGTGCAGGGCGAACGATTCGCTCATGATGCGATCGGCACCGCTCTCGTCGAAGTCGAGCAACGCCTCAAATAAGCGGCGGCGCAGTTCGGCATGAGCGCTACGTTCGACAGGCGCTGCGGTGACTTCCGCCTCCCCGCTCGACTTCTGGCGCAGTTGCAGCAGCGCCACGGCCTGGCTGATGGCCATGCCTTCGTCCACACGACGCTTCAGCCAGCGCAGCATGGCCACATCGCGTTCGGAATAGAGCCGGTAGCCGCTGTCGGTGCGCTGCGGCTCGCACACGCCATAGCGTCGCTCCCAAGCCCGCAGCGTCGGCGCCGTCAATCCTGTCGCCTGTTCCACCGCCCTGATGTTGTACACAGGACGGTCCTGATAGTCGTCAACCCGAAAAATCTCTGTCATGTCCTCACCTCACCAATCCCGTAGCATGTGACACGGTGACGGCATGATAGCACGGATTGCGCATCTTGTCAAATCTTTGTATAATGTTCGTGCAGGGAGGGGGTCGCCAATGTCAGAACGGTTTGCACCTTCACGTCGCTGTTTCTGTCGGTGAGAGTGTGGGCAGCGACAGGCGAGGGCGTTGGCTGAAATCGGGAAGGGTTGGCGGGTTTGTGCGCAACAGGCGCATGATCTCTGCCAGCGCCCGCTCCAATTGCGGGTCTGCGTCTGTCAGGTAATCCTGCGGCCGCATTTCGACCTCGATGTCCGGTTCGGCGCCGTAGTTTTCGACGCCCCAGTGCACATCCTCGAACCAAAACGAGAATTCGGGCTGTGTTGTGACGCCGCCGTCCACCAGCGAGTCACGGTAGGCCAGCCCGATCACGCCGCCCCAGGTGCGTTTGCCCACGAGAGGGCCGAGCTTCATCAGCTTGAAGGCGTGACAAAACATGTCGCCATCCGAGCCTGTCTGTTCGTTGGCCAGCGCCGCCATCGGACCGAGCACCGATTCGAGCGGGTAGGGGGTTGGCGCACCCCAGCGCGAGACATCGTAGCCGAGACGGCGCCGCGCCAGCTTTTCCAGGATCAACTGCGACACATGACCGCCGCCGTTGAAGCGTACATCCACGATCAGGCCGGGGCGGTCAACCTCGGCCAGATAGCCGCGGTGAAATTCGGCAAAACCATGCGACCCCATGTCTGGAATGTGCACATAGCCCACCTGACCCTCCGTCGCCTCGTGCACGCGCTGCCGATTTCGCTCGACCCAGGCGCGATAGCGCAGCATGAACTCCGAGCCGAGCGTTTTGACCGAAAACGTCTCTGGCGTCTCGCTGCCCTGGCGCACGAACGTCACGTAGACCTCGTTGTTCGCCTGGCAGACCAACGCTTCGCCCAGGGTGCGGCGCCGTCCCACCTTGCGCCCGTTGACGGCGGTCAGCCGGTCGCCCGGTTTGAGGTTCAGGCCCAAGCGGTGCAGCGGGGCGGCGCGTTCGGGGTCCCAGACATCGCCTGGCACGATGCGCAGCAGTTCGTAATTGTCGGCGGCTTCATCGTAGCGGAAATCGGCGCCCAGGAAGCCCTGGTCGTAGGAGGGCCGCGGCGGATAGTCGCCGCCATATTCGTAGGCGTGAGAGGTGCCCAACTCTCCCTGCATTTCCCACATCAGGTCGGAGAATTCGCTGCGCGTCGCCACCCGTTCCAGCAGGGGGAGGTAACGCTCGTAGACGGCGCGCCAGTCCACCCCGGACATATCCTCTGTCCAGAAGTGATCGCGCTGCAAGCGCCAGGCCTCACGATACATCTGTCTCCATTCGGCGTGCGGATTCACCGACAGGCGGATGCGGCCGAGATCGAGCCAACCGCTGCGGCGCGAGGGGGCGGCGGCGTTGGAATCGGCCTTCTCGCCGGCCTTGACCACGCGCAACTGGTTGCCTGCCCGGTAGATCAGCGTCTTGCCGTTGGACGAGACCTCGAAATTGGTCAGGCCATTGAACAGCGTCTCCAGGCGCAACTCCTCCAGGTCGTACATCTCCAGCAGCCCTTTGCCGTCTTCGTCCTGATCGCTCACGCCGATGCCCAATGCGCCCTCGGCCGGGAAGGAAGAAAAGAGCACCTTGCCCTTGATCCCCCTGATCTGGCCATACCGCTTGACTTCGACAGGAAAAGCGATCACGCGCTCGGTAATCCCTTCCAGGTCTATCTGCAGTCGGGGCGGCTGCTGGTTCGCCTGTTGGGATGCTTCGGCGGCGGCTGTTTCGCCGGCCGGCTGCGGCGCTGCTTCGGCGGCGGCTGTTTCGCCGGCCGGCTGCGGCGCTGGTTCGGCGGCGGC
>CAZOLV010000005.1:11367-34460 GCA_964580725.1 uncultured Anaerolineae bacterium
TGTTTCGCCGGCCGGCTGCGGCGTTGCTTCGGCTGCGGCTGTTTCGCCGGCCGGCTGCGGCGTTGCTTCGGCTGCGGCTGTTTCGCCGGCCGGCGCTGATGGGGCCGCAGGCGGCGCAGATTCTGGCTCGCTGGCATGAGACGCCTTTTCGCCAGGCGCCCGGGGGTCGGGCACGAAGGGCGATGGCAGGTCGGCGCGCAGCGTGATCAGGTAGGGGCGCATGCCCCAGGTAAAATTCAGATCGAAATGGAGGTTGTCTTCGACAGGATCGAACTCACGGTAAGAGAGAAAATAGAGATAGCGCCCATCGGGATCGAAAGCGGGCGCGATGTCGCGCAACACCGGCCGGGTGATCTGCCAGGTTTCGCCGGTTTCGAGCAGCGCCAGCTTGATGACCGAGGTCTGCTGTGTGACGGCAAACCCATAGGCCAGCCAGCGCCCATCGGGCGACCAGGCCAGCCCACGAATCGAGCGATATGGGCTGCGGTCGAGCACGCGCAGGGAACGCTGGTCGAGGTCAACCACCAGCACTTCATGGCGATGGTTGGTCAGGGCGACCAGGTTGCCGTGCGGCGCGGCCGCCAGATCGAGCGGGCGTCCGATGTCCAGCCCATCCAGCCGCACCTGCGGTTCTTCGGCGGCTTCGGCCTGATAGATTTCCAGCGTCTCTTCGCCGGCGGCGTCGCTGACGACGAGCAGCCGCTCCTCATCGGCCAGCCAGGCGGCCAGCCGGCAGCGGGCGCCGTTGGTGGGGCCATACTGCACGACGGCCTGTTCCCAGTTGGCCATACTGAAGACCTTGCCGCGCGCAACGATGGCCACACCCGCACCGCTCGGATGCAGGTCGTAGTGATGCAAGTAGCTGGCGGCGTGCACGAATTTGCGATTGCGCTGCACACGCACGCTGTGAAATACGATCTCGATGCGTTGCGCCTGGTCGCTGGCCGGGTCGAAGACGAATAGATCGGCGCCGGCGTGATAGACGATACGCCGGCCATCGGTCGAGGGGTAGCGCACGTAGTATTCCTGATGCCGCGTGTGCTGGCGCACGTCGTCACCGTTGGGCAGACACGAATAGAGGTTGCCCACGCCGTCGTGATCCGACACGAAATAGATGCGTTCGTCCACCCACAGCGGGACCGCCACGTTGCCGGCCAGGTAAAGCAGGCGCCGCCATTCGCCCTGACCGGTGGGGTCAATCCACAGATGGCCGGCGCGGCCGCCGCGATAGCGTTTCCAGAGCGCCAGGTCGGTCGTGTTGCGCCCAACTACCAGGCCGCCCTGCGGGCCATAGCTGACGCTGACCGCCGCTCCGACCGGCAGCCGCTGCGGCTCGCCGCCCTGCGGCGTCACCGTGTAGAGGAACGAAGGGCGCCCAAAGGGCTGCCCGCTATTGCTGGCGAAGATGATCGCCGCGCCGTCGGGCGTCCAGCCAACGACGTTGGTCGTGGCGCCCAGGTAAGTCAGCCTTTTGGACGGGCCGCCGCTGGCCGGCATCACGTAGACCTCGGGGAAGCCTTCGTCACGGCCGGTGTAGGCCAGCCAGGCCCCGTCAGGCGCCAGCGCCGCCGCGGTGATCTGGCCAGGGCTGGCACTGAGACGGCGCGCCGTGCCCCCGCTCACAGGGGCGGTCCACAGGTCATCCTCGCACACGAAAACGACGGTCTCTCGATGGATCGTGGGAAAACGATAGTATCCGGCGTCGAACATGTCGCTCCTTTCACGTAGCTCCTCAGGCGCCGGGGGACTGGCCTCAGGGCCGGGTCGTTGCCAGGTCGGGGCCTATCATACCATGCTTTGGCGATACACAAAAGTGCTTGGCACGCACCAGATTCGGCGGCAAGCCCCGTCGCAGGGGCGCTGTTGGATAGCCGGGCGCTTGATCGCCCGGCGCCCGCCGGTGAGCGGATGCGGATGCGGACGCGGTTTCACCGCCAATTTCACGCCTGGCGTCGCCTGTGTTAGAATGATCGTACAAAGCCGCACGAGATTGCCCGCTCTGTGCGTCAGACCGGGCGGCGTGCACATCTGGATGGCGTAGAACGATGACAATCGAGACGATGATCGAGGCGCCGGCGCTGCGCAGATTACTCAGGGCTGCGTTGGCGCTGTGGCTGGCGGGACAACTGTTTCTGCTGGCTGCGCCCCCTGCCCTGGCAGAACCACTTCCTCCGCATGTCACAGTCGAGACCTTTGGAACATGGCCCGCCGGCTACCCGACGGCGCTGGCCTGGGCGCCAGATGGCCGGCTGCTGGTCAACACCAAAGAGGGCTACATCTACCAGTTTGGCCCGCAGGGTGGCGCCGCTGTGATGTGGCTCGACCTCTCGGCCACGGTGCTCGATTCGGTCGAACATGGTTTGATCGGCATCGCCTTCGACCCGCTGTTTGCCAGCCAGCCGTTCGTCTACCTCTACTACACGGTCGAAATCGAAGGCATCGTCAGCAATCGCCTGGTGCGCTACACCGAAAGCGGTGGGCAACCGGGCGATCCCTTCGTGTTGCTCGACGTGCCGCGCGTCAGCGCCGAGCTGAACTGCCCCTGGCACAACGGCGGCAACCTGCGCTTTGGCCCCGATGGCTATCTCTACGTCACCATTGGCGACTACGGCTGTAACGGCGGCAACAGCCAGAATCGAGCGACGCCCAAAGGCAAGGTGCTGCGCCTGGACGTGCGTCCCCCCTTCCTGAACGAACCGAATGCCGCCCGCGCGGCGCCCAACCCGCCCTGCACGGCGGCGCAAGACAACGGCACACCCGATCAGCGCGTATGGGCCTGCGGGCTGCGCAACAGTTGGGACCTGACCTTCGACAGCGTCAGCAGCTTCAGCTTTGCCACCGAGAACGGCCCCGGCTGCAACGATGAAATTGACTGGATGTTGCCCGGTTACAACTATGGCTGGCCCTACAGCGCCACCGGCTACTACGACTGCGTGGCACTGCCGCCCCCCTACACCGAGCCGATCTATGTTTATCCGGAGCCAATCGGCATCGCCGGGGTGACGATCTTCAACAGCACGACCATTCCCGAATGGCGCCATCATCTGATCTGGTGCGCCAATCGCACCTACACGATGTATCACGCCCCTTTTGCCGACGCACAGTTCGACTCGCTGGCGCCGGGCAGCGCCCAAGCGGTGGATGGCGTCGTGTGTCCCACCGCCCTGGGCGTCGGTCCCGACGGCCGTCTGTACTACCTGGAGTTTGGCGATGTGCGCGTGCTCCAGCAGCACGGCTGCCTGCTGCCCTGGGACTACGACCACAACCAGGTGGTGGATGTGCTCGATGTGCAGCAGGCGGCAGACCTGTGGGGCGCCGCCTGGACAGACGCAGGCTACAGCATCGAGATGGACAATAACTTCGACGGGGCGCTCGACGTGCTCGACGTGCAGGAAACGGCACTGCACTGGGGCGATCTGTGCCCTGCAAACCCTGGAAACTGAGGCCGCACATGAACCCATCCGAAGCCGCCGGCGGGCCTGCCCGCCCGCCCGATCTCCCCATCGAATCCATGGACCAGACGGTTTGGGACTTGCGCAGAGCGATCGAAGACCAGTTCGAAATCTGGCAGGTGACCTATCCGGCCTCTGCGCAGGAGCCAATTTGCTTTGGCGGACGGTTGCGCATGCCCGCCGATCAGGCCTACCCGCTGCTTGCGCAGCGTTTTCGCCGTCTTGGCTTCACGCTCGGGTTGCGCCGCGCCGGCGAGGAAGACGTGGTGCTGGCGACGCCGGGTGTCGTGCATGTGCAGCCGTCGCGGGTGTGGGTCAACGCGGGGTTGTTCGTGCTGACCGTGCTGATGACACTGCTGTCCGGCGCCAGCAGCGAACTTGGGGCCCTGCCGCGCACGTTGGCCGATTGGCTGCGCGGGATTCCGTTCTCTTTCACGTTGCTCGCCATTCTGGGAACGCACGAACTGGGGCATTACTTTGCCGCCCGCAGGCACAAGGTCGCCGTGACGCTGCCCTACTTCATCCCCTTTCCACTGGGCGTGGGCACGCTGGGAGCGTTCATCAAGATGAAGTCGCCGGTGGAGAACCGGCGGGCGCTGTTCGACGTGGCGGCGGCGGGACCGTTGGCAGGGCTGATCGTGGCGCTGCCGCTCTTGATCATCGGTCTGGCCGGCTCTCCTGTCCAGGCGGCGCCAGTGGGCGTCGAGGGGTTGCAGGAGGGCAATTCACTGCTCTATGCCCTGCTCAAGCTGCTGATTCATGGCCAGTGGCTGCCCGGCAACGGCCAGGATGTCATGCTCAGCTCGATGGCGTTTGCCGCCTGGTTTGGCCTGCTGGTTACAGCCTTCAACCTGCTGCCGGTTGGCCAGCTCGACGGCGGGCACATTCTCTACGCCCTCGGTTGGGGACGGCGGCCGCTTGGCTACGCCGTGTTGGCCGTTCTGATCGTCTTGGGCGCTGTGGCCTGGAGCGGCTGGTTCGTCTGGGCCGGCCTCATCTACTTCGTCACCGGGCTGGATCACCCCGCGCCGCTCGACGAAATTACCACGCTCGACCGCCCTCGCCGTGTGTTGGGCGCCGTACTCATCCTGATCTTCGTGTTGGTCTTCACGCCGATTCCGCTGGCGCCGATCGGCCAATAGCCAGGCTAGACCAGCGTCAGCTTGTTTTGCACCAGGCTGGCCAGGAAGCGGCGCTCGCCCGCCTGCACGAACGAGATGATGATCGCCATATCGTTGCCGTCGGGCTGTGCGGCGGTGACGACGCCGCGACCAAAACGTTCATGTTCAACTTCGACGCCGGGCTTGTAGATCGTCGAGATGATGCGCCCCGGCTTCACGGCCACGCCGGCAGGCCCCAGCGGAGCGGCTGTCTGCGCCGACACGATGGCCGCCATTTCCCGGTCACGCCAGGCGTCGGCGTACTGCGCCACATCCTCGACACGACGCACCTGCACACGCACCCGCTCCAGGTTGTGTCGGGCCTGCGCCAGGTTAGGCATCAGACGCCCCTTGTCCACAGCCTGATCGCTGCTCTGGGCCACCACGCGTGACGCCGTGGACAGAGCGCGGCTCAACTCATCGAAGACAGTGCGCGGCTCGGAGACGCCCAGGTCAATCTGGATCAGGCGCACGCCGTTCTGGCGACAGAGTTCGGCCCGCAGCGTCTCGCGCTGCGCCTCTTCCATCTCTTCTGCGTCGCTCTTGCGCACCTTGCGCTGGCCCTGGAGTCCCTGCAGACGCATGGCGACCCCCAATTCTGGATAGTACAGGTCGAGTTTGAGCAACCGTTTGGTGCCGGGGTTACGCAGCCAGGCGGGCGTCACGTTCTCCTGCACATTGAATTCACCCAGGATGCGCGTAAAGATCTCGCGCCAGCCCATCGCATATTGCCACATGATTCGCCTCTTCTTGATCTTTGGATGGCGGGCAGATTTTAGGCCAAGAAGCCATTTCGCGCAAACGCCGCCCGTCCGCGCACAAGTTGACTTCATCAGCACTTTTTCCGTCAAAAGCATAGTCGAAAGTCCTTTGACGAACCCCCAACGCTGAAGTACAATGTCTGTAGACGCCGGGCGGGCGGCAAGCGCCCGGCGCTGAAGTGAGGAATGAGGACGATTATGGCGTGGCGAGATTTACGCGCGTGTATGCAAGAACTTGAAGCAATCGGCGAGCTGCAGCGCATCCAGGCGCCGGTCAGCGCCGAGCTGGAGATCACCGAGATCACAGATCGGGTGTGCAAAGGGCCGGCGGCCCAAAACAAGGCGCTCCTGTTCGAGCAGGTCAAGGGCTACGATGCGCCGGTGCTCATCAATCTCTTTGGCTCTGCGCGGCGCATGGCGCTGGCATTGGGGGTCGAACATCTCGACGCCCTGACGACCAACCTGGGCGCGCTCATCAAACCGGAGCTGCCCAAGGGCCTGGGGCAGATGATGAATCGCGCCGGCGATTACTGCGAGGCGCTCAGGAGCATTGGCCTGGGGCCGGCGATCGTCAAGAAAGCGCCAGTGCAGGAAGTGGTGTTGTTGGGCAGCGACGCCAACCTCGACCGCCTGCCCATTTTGACCTGCTGGCCGCAGGACGGCGGCCGCTACATCACGTTGACCACCGTCATCAGCCGCGATCCTGTCAAGGGGATTCGCAACGTTGGCATGTACCGCTGTCAGGTGCATGACAGCCATACCCTGGGGATGCACTGGCAGATGCACAAGGGGGGCGCCGAGCATGAACGCAAGGCGCGGCAGGCCGGCATTGACCGCATCCCTGTGGCGGTGAGCCTGGGCGGCGATCCGGCGGTCATCTGGAGCGGCTCGGCGCCGCTGCCGCCCGACATTGACGAATTTCTACTGGCCGGGTGGCTGCGCGGCAAGCCGGTGGAACTGGTGCGCTGCGTCACGCAGCCGCTGGAGGTTCCCGCCGAAGCCGAGATCGTGATCGAGGGGTACGTTGACCCAAGCGAGAAACGGCCCGAAGGACCGTTCGGCGATCACACCGGCTACTACACCCCGGTGGACGACTACCCGGTGATGCACGTCACCGCCATCAGCAGGCGCCGCCAGCCGATCTACCCGACCACGATCGTCGGCCTGCCGCCCATGGAGGACTACTGGATGGGTAAGGCGACCGAGCGCCTCTTCCTGCCCCTCATGCGGCTCTTCCTCAGCGAAATTGTGGATGTCAACATGCCGGCGGCGGGCGTCTTTCACAACCTGATCGTGGTCAGCATTCGCAAGCGTTTTCCTGGCCATGCGCGCAAGGTCATCAACGGGCTATGGGGCCTGGGGCTGATGATGCTCACCAAGTGCATCATCGTCGTGGATGAAGAGGTCAACGTGCAGAATCTCGATCAGGCGATGTTTCACGCCCTGAACAACGTAGACTGGAGCCGCGACATCATCGTGCAGGACGGGCCGGTGGATGCGCTCGATCATGCCAGCTATCGCTTTGCCTTGGGGGGCAAGATCGGCATCGACGCCACGCGCAAATGGCCAGGCGAAGGCTACACGCGCGTGTGGCCCGAACTGATCGCAATGAGCGAACCGATCAAACAGCAGGTGACAGCCCGCTGGCTGGAGTACGGTTTCGACGCAGCGCAACCGGCGGCGACGCCGGCGGTCGCCGGGCGTCGTCCATTCGGCCCGCCCGCCGCATTGGCGCGGCGCTGGAGCCGTCGTCACAACAGGAATTTGGATCAATGATGACTGTCGAAGATATTCTGCGCAAAGCCGCCGACGGCGAACGTTTGACGCCGGAGGAAGGGCTGATTTTGTACCAGGACGGCGACCCCGATGCGACCCTGGCGACGGCGCATCGCCTGCGCCTGGCGCGCACGACGCCCGGCCTGGTGACCTACCTGGTGGATCGCAACATCAACTACACCAACGCCTGCACCACCGACTGCCAGTTTTGCTCGTTCTACCGGGTGCCCGGACATCCCGAAGTCTACGTGCGCACCCAGGCCGAGATCGGGGCCAAAGTGGAAGAACTGATCGCCTGGGGCGGCACGCGCATCCTGATGCAGGGCGGCCACAACCCAGACCTGCGCATCGAGTGGTACGAGGAGATGCTGCGCTGGCTCAAGTCAACCTACCCCGAAATCGAGCTCGACTGCTTCAGCCCGTCGGAGATCGAAGCGATTGCCAAACTGGAAGGGCTGACGATGGAGGAGGTGTTGCGACGCCTGCAAGCGGCCGGGCTGGACGGTCTGCCAGGCGGCGGCGGCGAGATTTTGGACGATGAGGTGCGCCGGCGCATCACGCCGAAGAAGACCCGCACGGCGGCCTGGCTGGAGGCGATGCGGATTGCCCAACGCCTGGGCATGACCACCTCGGCCACGATGGTGATCGGTTTTGGCGAAACGCTGCAACAGCGCATCGTTTCGTTGACCAATCTGCGCAATCTGCAGGACGAGAGCCTGGCGGCGCATGGCAACGGTTTCACCGCTTTCATCATGTGGACGGCGCAGTTGAGCGAGACCAACAGCATGGGGCGCAGCCGTCATCGCCCGAAGTACGGTGCGAACTATGACGAATACCTGCACACCAACGCCCTGGCGCGCATCTATCTCGACAATTTTCAGAACCTGCAGGCCAGTTGGCCAACTCAGGGGCTGGAGACGGCGCGCCGCGCGCTCTTTGCGGGCGCCAACGACTTCGGCAGCACGATGCTGGAGGAAAACGTCGTCAGCGCGGCCAACGCCTACACCGAACAAAACCCACGCATGACGGTCTACGACCTGCACAGGCAGATTCGACAGGCCGGGTTCGTACCGGCGCAGCGCGACAGCCGTTATCGCCTGGTGCGCACGTTCGAGCGCGCCTACAGTGAGGCCGAGCTGGCGCCCAAACCACGCGTGACGCGATTTCCGCAAGCCGTTCGGATCGCAGCGTAGCTGCAAAAGGAACTTCTGTGATACCACAAGTAGCTGTATCTCAGATTCTTGATCCTCGTCCATTTCCCTCGGATATTCTGGTGCGTACAGCGCAGGAAATGGATGGTGCACCGGCTCGCGGCGATCGTTTCATGCAAGAGATATCAACGCGCGGAAAGGTGTTGTATGAGCGACGAACATGAAATGATTGCATGGGTTGCAAAAGCTGAGGTCGTGATGATTGAGGAACCCACATGAAACGAGTGCGCACCTTCCTGGAGATGATCAAGTTCGAGCATACCATCTTTGCGCTGCCCTTTGCCTATCTCGGCATGGTGTTGGCGGCGGACGGGTGGCCCACATGGCGGCAGTTCATCTGGATCACGGTGGCGATGGCGGCGGCGCGCACACTGGCCATGGCGGTCAATCGCGCCGTGGACGCCGCATTCGACGCCCGCAATCCGCGCACAGCCGGCCGGCCCATCCCCCGCGGCGAATTCTCGCTGCAGCAGACGTGGCTTTTCGCCGGTCTTTCGCTGGCCGTTCTGACACTGGCCGCCTGGATGCTCAATGCGTTCGTGGTGCGCCTGCTGCCCCTGGCGGTGGCGGCGCTGGTCGGCTACAGCTTCACCAAGCGGTTTACCTGGCTCAGTCACTACGTGTTGGGTATCACCGACGGCGCGGCGGCGGCCGGCGCCTGGGCCGCCGTGACCGGCGACCTGGCCGGCCCCATCCCCTGGCTGCTCTGGTTTGCCGTCGCCGTCTGGATCGGCGGCTTCGATCTGATCTACGCCTGCCAGGATGTCGAGTTTGACCGGCGCGAGGGGCTTTATTCGATCCCGGCCATCTTTGGCGTGGCGCTGGCGCTGCGCCTGGCGCAGTTGAGCCACCTGTTCACCGTCCTGGCGCTGCTCCTGCTCGGTCTGATGGCGTCGCTCGGCTGGCCCTACTGGCTTGGACTGGCGTTGGTCTGTGTGCTGCTGGCCTACGAGCACAGCCTGGTCAAGCCGGACGACTTGAGCAAGGTCAATCTGGCGTTCTTTACCGTCAACGGCTATATCAGCATCATCGTCTTCGTCGCCACCCTTGCGGCCCTGTTGTTGCGCTGACAAGGCCGCGTGCGCAGCGATTGCCAGAGGATTTTGGGAGGGAACTCATGAGTGAGCTGACGCGCAATGAGTTCTACAAATTGAGCCATGCCTGCCGCGCCTATGCGCAGCGGCTGGCGCTGCACGATCAGCAGAAGGTGGATCGGCAGTTGTGCCTGGAGTGGAACGAGTTCCAGGCGCACGTACAGCAGTTCGATTTGCTGCGCGGCGCGCTGGCGTCTTTGCGCCCGGCGCGGCCGCTGACGCGCCGGATGGTGATGGGCGCCTTCCTGCTGCTCAGCCTGCTGTCGAGCCTGCTGCTGGCGCCCTTGCTCAGCCGTAGCGCCACGATCGCTTACGCCGTCATCTGGCCGCTGGCGGCCTTGGGCCTTTGGCTGATTCCGCCCGCCCGCTACGGCGCCAGCGTCGAACAGATCGAAGGCAAACTGCTGCAAGTCGTCGGCGCCTTGCAGACGATCCTGGAGACCAACCAGCTCGACCTGAGCGAGGCGGTCTTCTTTCAGGTGAAAGAGGTGCTGGCCGAGGCGCAGAGCGAACTACGCCAGCAGGTGACGCTGGCGCACCCAGGCGGCATCTGAACGTCCAGCCGCTCCAACAAAATCAACGCAATCAATCAATCAACATAAACACGGAGTCAACACATGCTTGTGATCGAAAAGAACGCCGGGTTAGCCGACCTGGTGCAAAAAGTGCAGGCGGGAGAGCGCCTGAGTTTCGAGGATGGCGTGCGCCTGTTCGAATCGCACGATCTGCTGACCATCGGGCAGATGGCCGATCTGGTCAATACGCGCATGAACGGCGGGCGCTATGTCTTCTTCAATCAGAATCGTCACATCAACCCAACCAACATCTGTGCGTTTCACTGCAATTTCTGTTCCTTCCGGCGCGATGAAGGCGAAGCGGGCGCTTACACCTGGCACGCCGCTGAGATCGTCGAACGGGTACGGGACGATGCGCAGCCCAACGTCAGCGAGTTTCACATCGTCGGCGGTTTGCACACCAGCGAGCCGTTCGAATACTACGAGGACTTTCTGCGGGCGCTCAAGCAGGCCTATCCCTGGATTCATCTGAAGGCCTTCACAGCCGTCGAGATTGACTTCTTTGCGCAAATGACCGGCATGAGTCATGAGCAGGTGTTGCGCCGGTTGATCGCCGCCGGCCTCGATTCGATGCCTGGCGGCGGCGCTGAGATCTTCCATCCAGAGATTCGGCGCAAAATCTGCCCGGAAAAGGCCGACGGCGACGTCTGGCTGGCCATTCATCGCACCGCGCATCGCCTGGGGCTGCGCACCAACGCCACCATGCTCTACGGTCACATCGAGCAGGCCGAGCATCGGGTGGATCATCTGCTGCGGCTGCGGGCGCTGCAAGATGAAACGGGCGGTTTCCAAACCTTCATCCCGCTGCGCTTTCACGCCGACAACAACGCTCTGGGGCAGCGCGCCAACTGGACCACCGCCCATGACACCCTGAAAACGCTGGCCGTCAGCCGGCTGCTGTTGGACAACTTCCCGCACATCAAGGCCTACTGGGTCATGCTGACGCCGCCGATTGCGCAGTTGGCGCTGCACTTTGGCGCCGACGACATTGACGGCACGGTGGTCGAGGAGAAGATCTATCACGAGGCGGGCGCGACGACCGATGAACAACTCGACAAGCTGGAGTTGATTCGCCTGATCACGGCCGCGGGTCGCGTGCCGGCGGAGCGCGACACCCTCTACAATGTGCTCAAGGTGTACGATCAGCCGCTGGCGCAGCTCGAAGCCGAACTTGTCGCCCGGCGCAAGCAGGCGCGCCTGGCCGCCAAGCAGGCGCGGCGCACCAATGGCGCACAGGCGCAGCCGGCCGCCTCGCTTGCGCTGAGCGAGCAATAAGGCCGGTCGCCCGAACGACAGCGGGCAACAGCCACGTGCAAACGCAAACCGCAAATTACAGATCACAAATCACATATCACATATCGCAAATCACACAATGCAATGCGAAGAGGACAACGATGACTTTGACCATTGGCGTCATTGACTATTTGAACGTGCAGCCGGTCTACTATCGTCTGCAGGAGCGGTTGGCGGGACGCCCGGTTCGCTTCGTCTATGGCGTGCCGACGACGCTCAACCGTATGTTGATCGAAGGTGAAATTGACCTGGCGCCCATTTCGGCCATCGAAACGGCGCGCCATGCCGATCAACTGGCGGTGATTCCCGGTTTGGGCATCGCCACGCTTGGGGCCGTCAAGACGGTGCTGCTCTTCAGTTGGATGCCCGATCCAGCCGAGCTGGATGGCTGCACGATTGCACTGACCGATCACTCCGCCACCAGCGTCGAACTGCTCAAGGCGCTCTGCCGCCAGCGTTATGACATCGCGCCGCGCTGGCGGGTCACGCCACAGAATCTGGAAGAGATGCTCAGCCGGGCCTCTGGCGCGTTGCTCATCGGCGACGAGGCGTTGATCGAAGGCTCGCTGCACCGTTCGGTGGCGCGCCGCGGCGTGCCGCACGTCTTCGATCTGGGCGACGAATGGCTCAAATGGACGGGCCAGCCCTTCGTCTTTGCCCTGTGGTCGGTGCGGCGTGATCGCCTGCAAGAACTGGCGGCCAGCGGCGTCGCCACGGCGCTGTTGGAGGCCAAGACGGATGGCCTGCGGCACCTGGACGTGATCGCCCAGGCCTATGCGCCTCGCCTCGACTTGCCGGTGGGCGTCCTCACCAAGTATCTGCGTGACCTGCGCTACGACCTGAACGGGTGGGACCTGGCGGGCCTGGATCGTTTCCTGCGCCTGGTCTTGCCGGACCAGGCGCCCGATGCGCTGCTGGCCTGGCAGGACGATGCCGGCATGCTGGCTCCCCTGTTCGACGCCGCACGGACGCCGGCGCTGGCCTGACGCGGGCCGGCGCCCCCAACGTTGAGAGAATCAAAATGAACCGTTTGCCTGATCTGAGCGCGCTGCCCCCCTGTCCGGCCGTGCTGGCCGATCGCTTCAACACCCTGCGTTTCGACGCCGAACAGCAGGCGGTGATTCTTCTGGATCGGCGCGTCTACCCCTTTCGCACGGAGTACGTCGTCTGCCGCAGCGTCGAGGAGACGGCGCACGCCATCGAGCAGATGGTGGTGCAGGGCGGGCCGCCGCTGGCCTATGCGGCCGGGCTTGGGCTGGCGTTGTCCAGGCCAGACCTGGCCGATCTGCGCCGGTCAGCCCAACGCCTGCTGGCGACCCGGCCGACGGCCGACGACCTGCACGCCCTGGCGCCGCAGGCGCTACAGCGGGCCGAAGCGGCGCTGCTGGCCGGACACGATGTGCGCAGCGCCATCCTGGACTACGTGAACGGTGAAATCTTGCGCGGCAACCGCGTCAGCCAGTTGTGCGGCGCCCATGCCGCCGGTCTTCTGAGCGACGGCGACCGCATTTTGACCCACTGCCTGGCCGGCGCGGCGCTCTGCTGGATGCTCTGGATTGCCAAACAGCAGCGCAAACAGATCACCCTGATCCCCACCGAAACGCGCCCCTATCTGCAAGGCGCCCGTTTGACCGCCCAGTGCGCCGTCGAGATGGGCATCCCTGTCCGGTTGATTACCGACGGAATGCCCGCCCATCTGATGAGTCAGGGTCAGATTGACAAGTTCATCTGCGCCGCCGACCGCATCACCCTGGACGGGCACATCACCAACAAGGTGGGCACGCTGCACAACGCCATCGCCGCCCACTACTACGGCATTCCCTTCTACGTTTTGGGCTACGATGGGCCTGACCCGCAAGCGCCTGGCGCCGGCGCCATCGTCATCGAGCAGCGCGACCCGCGCGAGGTGTTCTATGCGCGCGGGCGCGAGGGTAGCGTGCGCACGGCGGTCGAAGGCATCGGCGGCGACTACCCCGCCTTCGACATCACCCCGCCGCACCTGATCGCCGCCATCGTGACCGACCGCGGCATCTTCCCGCCGGCGCTGGTTGGTCGCTATTGGGAGTAGTGACGGCAAATCAACATGACGACGCGTTCTAGCACGCTCATCTATGGCGGCACGGCGGCCTATTGGCTCGATCTGGCCCAGTTCGGAACCGTGGGCGAGACGGCAACCGTCGAAACGCCCTTCGGCGCGGCTGCGCCGGTGACCCGGCTGACGCTGGACGACGGGATGACCGTTGGCTTCAGTTCACGTCACGGCGTGGGCGAGTTGCAGCGTTCGGCCGGTTTCGTCAATCATCGCGCCAACCTGTGGGCCGCGCACAGCCTGGGCTTCGACGCCATCTTGAGTTGGAACGGCGTGGGCGCCATCAACCCGGCGCTCGACGTGGGCGATCTGGTGGCGCCCGGCGACCTGCTCGACTGGACCGGCGCACAGCGCGCCAACACCTTCGATCGCTGGCGCCAACCGGCCGCCGGCCCGCCCTTCGACCCAACCTTGCGCCAGGCCATTCTCGACGCAGTGGCCGCAGCGCCCGCCGCCGGCGGCGCGCCGCTGAGCTATCACACCGCCCCGTTGCTCTACGTCTGCACCGAAGGTCCGCGCCTCGAAACCCAGGCCGAAATCGCTCTGTTTGCCCAGGCGGGCGCCGATGTCGTTGGCATGACCCTGGCGCCGGAGGTGTGGCTGGCGCGCGAACTGGGCCTGCGTTACGCCTCGCTCTGTTTCGTCACCAACTACGCCACCGGCATGGCGCGTGGCCGCCCGCCGCAGCGTGAATTCGGGCCGCGCGTGGCGCAGACCTGTCTGCCCATCCTCCTGACCGCCGCGCGCCGCGCACGACAAAGACCCCAAAACCTGACAGGTCTCCAAAACCTGACAGGTCTCCAAGACCTGTCAGGTTTCCGGTTTTCCAAAACCTGACAGGTCTCCAAGACCTGTCAGGTTTTCCGTTTTCCAAAACCTGACAGGTCTCCAAGACCTGTCAGGTTTTCCGGTCTCCAAGACCTGACAGGTCTCCAAGACCTGACAGGTTTTCCGGTCATGGGTTCCAACTGGACAAGCCGCTGTTTGCGCAGTATCATTCTATCTATACGAACGAACAGATTGCGCGCCAGACGGCGGGGACGTCGTGTACTCCTGGCGTCCTGAATCACTTTGCGATCGGGGACCACAATGCCTGAATTCCGAGTCATTTCCGAGTTCCGACCGATGGGCGACCAGCCGAAGGCGATCGAAAGCCTGGTCAAGGGCCTGCGGGACAACCACAAGCATCAGACACTGCTCGGCGCGACCGGTACCGGCAAGACGGCCGTCATGGCGTGGGTCATCGAGCAGATGCAGCGCCCCGCGCTGGTGATGGCGCACAACAAGACACTGGCGGCCCAACTCTACAGTGAATTCAAGGAGCTGTTGCCGCAAAACGCCGTCGAATACTTCGTCTCCTACTACGACTACTATCAGCCAGAGGCCTATGCGCCCAAGACCGATACGTACATCGAAAAGGATTCGCAGATCAATGAGGAAATTGACCGCTTGCGCCTGGCGGCCACATCGGCCCTGCTCAGTCGCCGCGATGTGGTAATCGTCGCCTCGGTTTCGGCCATCTACGGCCTGGGCAGCCCAGAGGACTACGGCCGCGCTGTGGTCAATCTGCGCGTCGGCGCCACCATGCGCCGTGACCGTGTGCTGCGCGAACTGGTCAGTATCTACTACGACCGCAACGACGGAACATTGCAGCGCGGCAAGTTCCGCGTGCGCGGCGACACATTGGAGGTGCTGCCCGCCTATGGCGAGCAGGCCTTCCGCATCGAGTTTTGGGGCGATGAAATCGAACGCATCACCGAAGTGGATGCCTTGACCGGCGAGGTGCTGCAGGAACATGCCTCGGTGGACATCTACCCGGCCAAGCACTTCATCACGCCGCAGGACAAGCTGACCGAAGCGATCGAGGAGATCGAGGCGGAGATGGAAGCGCAGCTCAAGCAGTTTCGCGATGAAGGCAAGCTGTTGGAGGCGCAGCGCCTGGAACAGCGCACTCGCTACGACCTGGAGATGATGCGCGAGGTTGGCTACTGTTCCGGCATCGAAAACTACAGCCGGCCGCTGGCGCGTCGTCCATCCGGTTCGCGCCCCTGGACGCTGCTCGATTACTTCCCCACTGACTGGCTGTTGTTCGTGGACGAAAGTCACATGACCATCCCCCAGATCGGCGGCATGTACCGCGGCGACCGCAGTCGCAAGGAAGTGCTGGTGCAGTACGGCTTTCGCCTGCCAAGCGCCCTCGACAACCGCCCGCTCACCTTCGAGGAATTCGAGTCGCTGCTCAATCAGGCCATTTACACCAGCGCCACGCCCGGCCCCTACGAACGCCGCCATTCTGAACAGATCGTCGAACAGATCATTCGCCCCACCGGCCTGGTTGACCCGCAGGTGCTCGTGCGTCCCACCAAGGGGCAGATTGACGATCTGATCCGTGAGATTCGTCAACGCACCGCGCGCGGCGAACGCGCCCTGGTGACAACCTTGACCAAGCGCATGGCCGAGGACCTGGCCGGCTATCTGCGCGAAATCGCTGTCAAGGTGCACTACCTGCACTCCGACATAGACACCCTGGAACGTGTCGAGATTTTGCGCGATCTGCGGCTTGGGGTGTACGATGTGGTCGTGGGCATCAACCTGCTGCGTGAAGGTCTCGATCTGCCGGAGGTTTCGTTGGTTGCCGTGCTGGACGCCGACAAAGAGGGTTTCTTGCGCTCGGAAGCGGCGCTGATCCAAACCGTGGGGCGCGCCGCTCGTCACATCAACGGGACGGCCATCTTCTACGCCGACAAAGTGACCGACTCGATGCAGCGGGCGATGGATGAAACCAGCCGGCGGCGCGATCTGCAACTGGCCTACAACAAGGAGCACGGCATCGAGCCGCGCGGTATCGCCAAGTCGGTGCGCGATTTGACTCAGCGTGTGGCCGCGGGCCGCGCCGTGGCGGAAGAACGCCCTGTCTACACGGTGGGCGGCGAGGTGGGTGCGCCGGGACAGGCGCTGCCGCTGGCGGCGCTGCCGATGGACGAAGCGGCGCGCATCATCAAGCAGCTCGAAAAAGAGATGAAGACCGCGGCGCAAAACCTGGAGTACGAAAAGGCCGCCCAACTGCGCGATCAGATCATCGAACTGCGGCGCGTCATCGAAACGATGGACGATACGCCCCTGTGGGAGAAGATTCGCAAGTTCGAGAAGGGCGGCAAGTAAAACGAAATGGCAGGCCGGCCGTGCACGCCCACGCCGCCGCAATTCACCCCCGTAGACCAGCCCATTGGTGATCCCGCTAAACCACCTCCGCAGCTTCCCTCCGCAGCCCGTCCCCGCCGAACATCTCTATCGGAAGGACACTATGCCATCAATTCGACTTGGTATCAACATCGGCTATTCCGGGGCCAAACTCCAGCTACCGATGGCAACGATTCAAGAAGCTGACCGCCTGGGCGCCTTTGTCGCCTGGACGGCGGAATCCTACGGCTCCGACGCCGCCACGCCGCTGGCCTGGATCGGCGCGCTGACGCAGCGCATCCATCTGGGAACGGCCATCATGCAGATGCCGGCCCGCACGCCCGCCAACACCGCCATGACCGCCATGACCCTCGACCAGTTGAGCGGCGGACGGTTCCTGCTTGGTCTTGGTCTGTCCGGGCCGCAGGTGGTGGAGGGGTGGCATGGCCAGCCGTATGGCAAACCGCTGCCCAAGACGCGAGAGTATGTCAGCATCGTCCGCGCCATCTTCAACCGCCAGGCGCCGTTGACACATCAGGGCGACTATTACCAGATTCCGTATCAAGGCCCAGACGCCAGCGGGTTGGGCAAACCGCTGAAGAGCATCCTGCACGGCCGCGCCGATCTGCCGATCTATCTGGCCGCCATCGGCCCCAAGAACGTCGAGCTGGCGGCTGAAATCGCCGACGGCTGGCTGCCCATCTTCTTTTCGCCGCGCCATTATGCGCAAACCTACCAGCCGGTGGTCGAGGCCGGTTTTGCCAAAGCGGGCGGGGGCAAGAGCCTGGCCAACTTCGACATCGCGCCTTCTGTGCCGGTCGTCGTGCACAAGGACGCCGCCCAGGCGCGGCACATGGTCAAGCCGTTCCTGGCTCTGTACATTGGCGGGATGGGCGCCAAAGGGAAGAACTTCTACTATGACCTGGCCTGCCGCTACGGCTATGCTGAGGCGGCCGATCAGATTCAGGCGCTCTACCTGGAAGGCAAGAAGTGGGAGGCCCTGGCGGCGGTGCCGGATGGCCTGGTGGATGATGTCGCGCTGTGCGGCCCGCGTGAACGCATTGCCGAACGCCTCTCCATCTGGCGCGACAGCCCGATCACCACGCTCAATCTGAACATCATCGAGGACCGTTCCGGCGTCGAGGCGTTGCGGACATTGGCCGAGCTATTGCTCTGAACCCATCCCGCGCCATGCCCCAGACCGTTTTGGCCCAGGCCACGCTGTCGCGCTTGAAGCGTGGCCATTGCAACGTGGCCAGCGTCAACAGGAAGACGACCAGCGTCAGTCCCAGGGCTGGATAGTGCTTGAGCACCAACAGACCGGCGGTGACATCGGTGATGCGCAGGAAAATGATCGTCACCGGCTTGCGGCGCGCCAGCGCTGCAACGAGCGCCGCCAGCGCCGCATAGCCCGCGCCAAGCCACGGCGGTATGAAACCGGCCAGCGTCAGGAAGATCAGGGTGGCCGCCGTGAAGATGACGTCAATCGGAAAATCGTTGCGCCCCCACCAGGAAGGCTGGCGGTTGGGGATGCGCCGGGCGATGAAGCCGTCGAGATTGTCGCTCGTCCAGGCGACCATCGCCAGGATGACCACCGTGGGCGTGGCCCGGCGTCCCTCGATCACGCCAAGCGCAACGACCAGCGTAGCCAACACCAGGCGGCTGGCAGTCAATAGATCTGGTAGCGCCTTCAACATTGTCTGACCTTCTCGCACCTACTCTTTGACCCATGCCTCGCTGGGCGCTCGCCGGCAGAATGCACGGAAGGCGGCTGCTTCGGCCAGCAGCGCCTGCAGCTCCGCCTGGACGCCCTGGCGCAGGGTTTCGGCCCTGGTCTCGGCCGGCGCGGGGCCGGGCGCCGCCTCCAGGCCTGACTGTTGAACGCCGCCGGCGCCTGGGGCCAGGCGCGCCAGATCGCCGTTCAGCCAGGCCGTCGTCTGGATACGCCCGGACAACTCCAACCAGGCCAGCGCCCGGCGCACCGCCAGTTCACGCTGTCCCAGGCTGGCCGCCACCGCCGGTATGTGCAGTTCGCCGCGGCGACGGGCCAGGGCGAATTTGGCCATGCCGAGCACGTTGCGCAAGAACGGGTCGAGGCGATCTTCGGCGGTCGTCAGGTTGACCAGCGCCAGGCGCGGCGGCGAGACTCGTTCCAGCACGCGGTCAAACTCGGCGCGGCCTGGCGGCGCGCTCCAGATCACCAGCGGTCTGCCCGGCTCCAAGTTGCGGCGATTGCGCACCTGTCCCTCGAACACCACATGCCCTTCGCCCCAAATTTGCCAGCGTTCATCCTCTTGCAACAGGCGACGCACGGCCAGCGCCGGGTCGGGTGCGTTGCGCAGATCGGTCACGACGAGCGGCGACGACGGCGCTTTGACTTCGATCAGGTCGGAACGGTGCAGGCGCACGGCGCGCACCACCAACTGCAGGGTGGTGTCGCCGCGGTATTCGTTTTGCGCCAGTGAGTAGGCCACGTCGAGCGCGCCTTCGGGCAGTTCGGCGTCGGCGCCGCCCCACCAAACCAGGTCTTGTAGGCGGTTTTGCTCATCGGCCACGGTGAGCTTGCGATGCCGCCGATTGCGCCCGATCAAACGGTGATTGCGCACCTCGACGCCGTAGGTTGCCAGGATTACGGGCGGGTTGCCTTCGCCAAAGGGCGCCAGGCGGTTGATCTCTTTGACCAGGGAGAGCGACAGTTCCGGCAGCGACAGGATCGCATCGAGGGGCAGGGCATGGTCGTCTGCCGGGGTTGTGCGCGTGGCGGCGATGGTGTTCGACAGCGCCCGGCGCAGTTCCAGCACACGGTCCAGTCGCACGGTCAGGCCGGCGGCGCCGGCGTGTCCGCCGAAGCGTTCGAGCAGATGGGCGTTGGTGGCTACAGCGGCGCCAAAATCAACGCCCGGCGTGCTGCGCCCAGAACCGCGCGCAAAGCCATCGGGCGTCTCTGTCAGCAACAGGGTGGGGCGCCGGTACTGCTCGACCAGGCGATTGGCGACGATGCCCAAAACGCCGGGGTGCCAGTGACGATTGAGCAGCAGGAGAACCTCTGTATCGAGCAGGGATGGGTCGCGCGCCAGCATCTCCTGCGCCGCCGCCTCGACCTGATCACACAGCAGTTTGCGTTCGTTGTTCAGTCCCTCCAACTGTGCGGCGAGGATGCGCGCCGCGGAGGCGTCGCCGGTGGTCAGCAGTTCGACGGCTTGCGTGGCGTCGGCGAGGCGTCCCAGGGCATTGAGCCGCGGGCCAAGCTGAAAACCGATCGTTTCGGCGTCGACGCGCGCCGGATCGAGGTTGGCCTGGGCCATGAGCGCCTGCAGGCCGGCGCGTTGCGATTGGCGCAACTGCAGCAGTCCACGTTGCAGGAGGTAGCGGGTGTCGCCCACCTGGCGTGCGACATCGGCGACGATGCCGAGCGCCGCCAGATCGAGCAGGCCGGTCTCGGCGCCGGTGCGGCCGGCGCGCTGGAAGATGGCCTGCATGAGGATGAAGGCGACGCCGACGCCAGGCAGTTCGCGTAAGGGGTGCTGGCGCGGCAGCAGTTTTGGCTCGACGAGCGCATCGACGCGGGGCAGTTCGGCGGGCAGGTCGTGGTGATCGGTCACGATGACCTGAACGCCCCGTGCACGCGCCCAGGCGATGGCGTCGTGTTCAGCCACGCCGGTGTCGCAGGTCAGCAGGACGGCGACGCCCTGGGCCAACAGCTTTTCCAACGCTGGCTGTTTGATGCCATGACCCTCGGTCAAGCGGTTGGGAATGACGTAAAGCGGCTGTGCGCCCAATATGCGCAAGCCATCCACCAGCAGCGCCGTAGCGGTCTGCCCGTCCACATCGAAATCGCCCCACACGGCCAGGCGCTTGCGTTGGCAAATGGCCTGCCAGAGGAGATCGGCGGCGGGCGCAACACCAGGCAGGTCTTCTGGTGGGGCCGGGACGTAGCGTTGCCAGTCGAGGAAGGCGACTGCCTGCGCCGGATCGTCAAAGCCGCGGCGAGCCAGGATGCTGGCGACGAGGGGGTGTCCGCCGACAGCCGCGGCCAGCGCGGGAGTCACAGCAACGGGCGCAGGTTCGATCCATTTGAGTTGGGTCATGAAGACTGTCTCCGTGTTCATTTTAGCACGGAGATGAGGGGAGCGCAAGGAGATCACGCAGGCGCGGGGATGAAGGCGGGACGCGGAAAGTGATGTGCGGTCGCGGGCGAGGATTTCAACACAAAGGCGCCAGTCGGCCAGGGCGCAAGGGGGCAGAGAATCGAGGAAACGGAAATCTCAGGCTCAGCCTACAGAAACTCCCGCCCCGATTCCCATCCTGTCAATCCTGTTCATCCTGTCAAAAAATCCGGCGCCCGCCGGCTTCGACAGGCTCAGCCGGCGCCCGCCGGCTTCGACAGGCTCAGCCGGCGCCTCCCCTCAATTCTCCCCAAATTGGGGGACAGGGGGGCCGGCGGCCTCGAAGGGGATTCAACCGGCGTCTCGCATCGTCAGGATGACAGGAATGGTGGCGACCAGGATGCGCAGGTCGAGCCAGAAGGTGCGATTCTCGATGTATTCGATGTCGAGACTGGCGCTCTTGTCGAAAGGCAGGCTGCTACGGCCATTGACCTGGGCCAGGCTGGTCAGTCCAGGTGTCACATCGAGGCGGCGCATGTGCCAATCCTTGTAGTAGGCCAGTTCGTAGGGCATGGGCGGCCGCGGCCCAACCAACGACATCTCGCCGCGCAGGATGTTGAACAACTGCGGCAGTTCATCCAGGCTCGTCTTACGGAGGAAGCGTCCGACAGGCGTGACCCCTTGCTTGATGACCGCCGGTTTGTAGATCTGCCGGCCGTTGTGCGCAGGGGCGCCATCCACAGTGTCGCCATTCAGGTACTGCTTGACGAATTCCTGATGAGCAGCCAGGTGGTTGACGCCGTTGTACATCGAGCGAAACTTGAAGAAAGGAAACGGCCGGCCGTTCTTGCCCGCGCGCGGACTGACGAAAATCACCGGACCGGATGAGTCCAGCTTGATGGCCAGCGCGATGACAACAAAGAGCGGCAGCAGGGCAAGCAGCAGCAACGAGGCCACGATCACGTCGAACAGACGTTTGACGATCAAATAGACTCGTTCGTTCATCATTCTTTGCAGTTGCCTCCGCTGTACGGCCTGCTCATCGTCTGTCAGATCGAGCAGTTCCAGCCAACTGACACGCTGGTTCCCTCTTCTTCGAATTCCTCCCTCGATCATGAACATTCCTCCTCTAGCCAGGGCATTGATTGATTGATAGGCGATTCAATCTTCCCAGTACTCGATCATTAGTTTCGGCCGCTGGGCGGCCTCGGCAAATTGGGCGCTTGCCAGCGCTATCTCGACGTTGGCGTTTTCGCTGCCGGCGCCCGTTTTCAGGGCCAGGCCCAGATTGGTTTGACGGTTGGCCTGCCACCGGCGCAGCAGATGCGTCACGTCGAGCGTATACCAGCGCCCAACCGCCGCCACGGACGCGGCGCTCAGGGCGCCATAATCACGGTCCGATCCGGGAGCGTTGGCGCCCGGCGCCGCCCACAGGACGGAGCCAGTCGCTCTTTCCCACGTCGCTTCACTCTCTGACCAGGCCCGCTGCAAGCCGTAGACTTGCATGACCAGGTCGGTCGGCAGGCTGCGCTCGACCACGTAGACCGACAGACTGGCGGAGACTACATGAGCGGCTGTGGGCAGGGGCGCCAGGCTGAAGCGCAGCAGCGGCGTCTTTTCGTCGGCCTGAGCGCTGCGACTCCAACGCGCCAGCAGCGTTTGCGCCGCGCCTTGCGCCGTCGTCGGGTTCCAACTGTCGAGCGTTGTGTCAAGCTGATCGCGATAGTCGTTCAGCCCCACTTGCAGCATCAAGGTGCGCACCGGCGGCGTCGGTGTGGGGGCCATGCGCCAGCCGATCAGGGGCAGGCGGCGCGGGCCGGGGGTTGCCGTGGCCGTTGGCGTCGGTGTGGGCGTCGCCGTCGGCGTGGGGGTGTGGGTTGGCGTCGGTGTCGCAGTGGCGGTCGCGGTCGGCGTCGCGGTGGCCTGCGGCCCCAGTGGGCACTGAATCGTCAGGCCGAATGGCCCGGCGTTCCCCTGATAGCCGTCCACCACCAGCAAGTAGTCCTGACCCGCCGGCAGGTCTGACAGCGCCAGCCCGGCGTCGCCGGCCGCCAGACACGAGGCGGGGTCGCTGGAAGTCAGCAGAAACATGTCCAGGTCCACGGCGGGTAGCAACGTCACCAGACTGATGGTCAACGGCTGCGTTTCCAGGAAGTGGAACCAGAACGCTGTCTCCGGTCCGCTCTCGTCCCAGTCGCTGCGACAGGCGTAGGTCGCCACATGCGAGGGTTGCCCCCGCGTATCGCCGGTCAGGCTGCTGCCGCAGAAGACATCGAGGGCCTGGCTGGCGTCCACGGTGGGAACCGGGGTCAGCAGATCGCGGTACGGGGGGGCGATCTGAAGATCGCGGTACGGGGGGGCGATCTGAAGATCGCGGTACGGGGGGGCGATCTGAA
>CAZOLV010000005.1:34560-52373 GCA_964580725.1 uncultured Anaerolineae bacterium
GATCGCGGTACAGCGACGGCAGCAGTCCCAGGGTCAACACGACAAGGCCAAACGCGCACAGACCACAGACGCCCCAACGGCGTCGTTCTGCGCCGGTCATCGTCAACGGCCTATCCGCGGGAAGAACCACTGCATGAAGCGCGCATGAGCGAAATTGACCGTGATTGTTTCGGTATTGGTAATGTTCAGCGCCGCGACCGCACTACCGATCACAGCGTAACCGTCTGGCGTCGTGGCCTCTTGCACCAGGTACGCGCCAGGGTCCAGCGACAGGAAGACGTACTGCCCGCTGTTGTTGGTTGTTGTAGAGGCCATCAGTTCATCGGATGCGTCGAGTTCGGCATTCTGGTTGGCGTCACGATAGAGCCGAATGGCGGCGCTCGACAGGCCAGGCTCTCCGGCGTTGATCTGGCCGTTGCGGTTCAGATCCAGGAATGACGTTCCCTGGATGCGGGCCTTGGCAATGTCGCCGAAGTCCTGATTGATGGTCGAACCGGCCTGCACCACCAGCAGCCAACTGTTGGGGCTGGTCGAGATATAACCGGCGGGATCGGTTTCGATCAACTGGTACTGCGCCGGGACCAGCGCCGTGAAGGCAAAAGCGCCATTGACCCCCGTCGTGACCTGACCCACATCGCTTGCGCCGCGCCGCAGGGTGATGACGGCGCCGGCCAACGTCTGCTCGCCCGCATCGCGCGTCCAGTTTTGGTTGGTATCCTCGAACACCACGCCCTGAATCGAGCCGACGCTCGGTGTCGCGGTCGGGGTGATGGTGGGCGTCGGCGTGCGCGTGGGGGTGCGCGTGGCCGTCGGGGTGACGGTGGGCGTGGGCGTCAGCGTTGGGGTCGGCGTCGGAGTACGCGTGGCGGTCGGGGTGACGGTGGGCGTTGGCTCGACTTCGTGCTGCAGGAGCTTGACATCCACCAGGTGAATCCATTCGTTGCCATCGCCGCGGGCGTTGATGCGAAAATCGCTTTCGGCCAGACTGCCGTCGTCGGCGCGCATCCCCTTGCCCATGCGTGCATCGTTGATGCGGAAGGTGACCGTTTTCCAGGTGCGGCTGTTGGTCTTGGCGACATAAGCGTTGCTGCCGCCTGTTGGCGTCGCGGCCCGCGTCACGCCGCCGATTGCCTCGTATTCCAACGCCCAGGTGTCGGTGCCAATGTCGGCGTAAGTGACCTTGATGTCCACCGTGTTCTTGCCGACGGTGATGTAGTCGGGATGAACGCGGAACCACATGTAGGGGTTGTTCGATTCCTGCGCCGTGCGCCGCACGACCCAACCTTCCATGCCGGTGGGCAGGTCGGGGTTGTGGGCGTTGGTGTTGCAGTAAGCAGGACCGGCGCCGGCCGGCGCGCCGCAGTTACCCAAGCCGTAGACATACGATGTCGAGAAGCAGGGGATGCCCCCGCAGCTATTCGGCCAACTGGCCGCCGGATTGACGTTGGGATCGGAGCTGACATACGGGTCGTTCGATTCGGGGACGGTGCGACCGCCCAGGATGTTGTCGTTCTGATAGAGCCAGAATTCGAAATTGCCGAGTTGCGGGAAGAACGAAGACTCCTCGAAGGCGTAGTCGTAGTAGATGGGGTTGCGGTGTTCGCGCATCACCACCCAGACGCTCGGCGTGTTGCTCAGGTTGGCGCCGACATAGGGCCGCCAACGCTGTAGAATGTTCAGATAGTCGGTGCGATCCCGATTGGGGGCCGGGCCGGGATAGGGGTTGGAGCCGTCTTCGACGAAGAGCGACTGATCGAGCCGCAGATAATAGGCGTGCTTGTCGAGACCGCTCAGCAGACCCCAGTAGAAGGCGCGCGGCGATTGCAGCATGTACCAGTAGGTTTCGAAGACCGTCGGCACCTGGTTGTAGTGCAGATTGAGCACATCGTACATGCCGCAGTTTTGACAACCGGAGAGCCAATCGCCGACCTCGGCAAAGTTGAAGTCTGGCGTCAGGCCATTGAGCGAGATGCCGATGCCCAGGCTGGAGGCCCAATCGCCCATGTCGCGACGTTCGCTCACCTGGTAGGTGAAGGAAGCGATTTGCACCAACAGTTGTTTTTTGAGGACGCGCGTTTGCACGTTGGGATCATAGACGCTAAAGGCGTCGTAGAACGCTTGCACAACTTCGCCGGTGTAGTCGCGCCAGGCCTCGGTGTAATTGGTGATGCCATCGGCGTGCATGGCCAGTTCCATCACGTAACGGTCTTCGCTGGAATTGACCATGTGGCCTTCGCCGTAGGTGCCAAAGCCCATGGCGATGAACTCCAGCCGCGCGTCGTTCATGTAGCGATCGCCGTAGTAGTCGGCCAGGGCGGCATAGCGTTGAATGAAGGCCGGGCGCCAGTACATTGGCAGGCGGCGGTGATCGGCGTTTGGATCGGCGCAGGCCGGCCCGCTGAACTTGCAGATCTCGAAGGTGTACTGATCCACCTCGCTGGCCGGATAGCTCGTGGTATCCCACATGTAAGGAGGCAGGTCGCGCACGCCGGTTTCGTAGCTGCGACCGCCGCCGTAGGGGCTGATGGCAAAGGCGCCCTTCTTACCCTTGGACGCAGAGTTGGTCAGCAGGGCATTGACGCGATCCGGGCGATAGCTGCCGTAGCCGCTTTCCAGATAGGCCCACGACCAGTTCATCACCGTGCCATCAATGTGATAGCGATTGGCGTCGGCCGTACCGTACCAAAACGAGGTGTCGTCCTTGAAGTAGATGCCAGGGCGCGACGCCGGCGGGCCGGGCGCGGCCGGAGGCGCCGCATCGAAGCGGTGCACAGCCGCCGGCGCCGCTTGCACAGAAGCAGTGCTGGCCGGCGCCACCAACAGCGTCAGCAGGCACATCATAGCCAGGAACCAGCGAAACACCCCAATCGAATTCTTCATGATGCAATTTCTCCCACAGGCAGCCTGATCGAACGGCAACTGGCAGTGGGCAGCAATTCTGAGTCGAAGCAAAGCGTACCGTCCAAGTTTCGTTCCTTCTCGCGTGCGCCCTTGGGCGGTCAGGCGGCACGTGTTGTGCGTTGTGCGCTCGTGATGATCCAGGGGCTGAGCGCCGGCAGACGATCGAGTCGCGCAAATTTCTCGATCGCTGTGTACAAGGGCAACAGACCGGTGTCCGAAAAGCGCAGGGTCGGCGCCCAGTTGTAGCCCATGTGTTGTTTGACGATGAAACCGGCCCGTTGCAAGCGCATCTCCAACTCATCCGGCGTCGAAACGTATTCGAAGCGATGCCAGGATTGCGGCTCCATACGCCCGGTGACGAGCAGCAGGCGGCGCAGCAGCCCCTTGTAGGACAGGCGGTTGGTCGAAGTGACGATCAGCCAGCCGCCCGGCCGCACGATGCGTTGCGCTTCACGAAAGAACCAGTTTCTTCCATCCTCCACGAAAAACGGAACCTGAATGCACAAGGCAGCGTCAAAACTGGCGTCAGCGAACGGAATGACGGGCGCTGTGGGGTCTGTCAGTTCGACGTTGAGCGAACGATTCTTCTGGCGTAAGCGACGCAGGGGCACGATGGAAACGTCTGTCACCGTGACATCGTAACCCTGCTGCGCCAGGGGGACGGCAATGCGCCCTGACCCGCCCGATAGATCCACCAGGCGGCGCACCGAGGGGTCTTGCGTCAGCGTCGTAACGATGAATTGACGCTCGACTGAATCGAGATACTGGCCCAGCGCCACCGCATTCAGCCAATCGGGATGATATTCATGATCTATCTTGGTTGCGAGCAAGCGTTCTTCGACCCCATTTCGATCTGATTCGATCTTCTTCGGACTTGATCTGGTCAATTGATTGCACCATGACCAAGTCTATCCTAAGACAGCCAGATAAAATCCAGATGAACATCGGACAGGCCAATGATGACATTTTGTTCACCAAGCCAACGCCAATGCTGCACGTGCCAGAGTCTACGGCGGCGCCTGGGTTTTGGCGCAAACGGATTCCCTCCCTGTGGTGAAGCGGAAAAGCCGCCGTCGCGGCAATCACGCTTGAATGCGAGGAAGCTGGTTTTTACGTGCGAACTGGTTCGGCCGGTTGGGACAACGATGTATCAGGCAGTCAGGGTGGGCCATGTTAGCACAGCAGCACATCTTTGGCAATTTCACGCCAGCCGAATGATGCAATGCGTCTGCCCCGATTCGACGATCTTTTCGGCCAGCAGGACGGCGCGCAGCCCTTCGGCGCCATCCACCAGCGGCGCTCGATCTTCGAGCACGGCGCCAATGAACGATTCCAGCTCCGCCCGCAGCGGCTCCTTGCGTTTGACCTCATATTTGACGACGCGCCCCTCGCTCACGCCCATCAACGCCGTCAGCCCTTCCCACTGACCGTTGCTGGCGCTGCTGTTCTCGAAGAACTGAAGCTCCTGCGTCAGGTAGTTGACAGCGAACATGCCGCCTTCGCCGATGATGGTCAGCTCGCGAAACTTCTTGGGCGTCAGCCAGTTGATGTCCAACACGCCAACGGTCCCGTTGCTGAACTTGAGTACGCCCGACAGCAGGTCTTCGTGTGCGGCGTGAATCTCGCGCTCCGTCTCGGCATACAACGATGTGATGTGCGCCTGCGTCAGATACTCCAGGATGTTCACCTCGTGCGTGGCCAGGTCGAAGACGACGCCCACATCCTCCACGCGCGGCGGAAAGGGGCCGACGCGCCGCGAGTGCAGTTGAAAGATGCGCCCGATCTGCCCATCGTCGAGCCGTCGCTTCAACTCGATCACCGCCGGGTTGAAACGCTCGATGTGGCCCACCGCCAATTTGCGCCCGCTGCGCAGGGCGGCGTCCAGAATCGCCTGGCCATCGGTCACCGAAAGCGCCAGCGGCTTTTCGACGAAGACATGGCAACCTGCGCCAAGTGCAGCGACGGCCGCCGCCCGGTGCAGCCGCGTCGGCACGGCAACCGACAACACGTCGGGTCGCTCCTTGACCAGCATGGCCTCGAAATCGGCGTAGGCCTCCGCCTTGTAGGTGCGCGCCACCTGGGCCGCGGCTTCGACGTCCAGATCGCACACGGCCGCCAGGTGGGTTTCGGGCATTTCGGCAAAGATACGTGCGTGATTGCGGCCCATCGCGCCCACGCCGACAACGGCAACTTTTAGCATCGGTTCTCCTCTTCCAGTTCGATCTGCCGGCCGCAGGCCGTGCACAGGCCAACGCCATCCGCCGTTTGTAGCCGCGCCCCGCAGCAGCAGACGTAGCCCACCAGGCGGGCCGGGTTGCCTGTCACCAGGCCATGCGCCGGCACGTCATGCGTGACCACGGCGCCGGCGCCGACGAGCGCCCAACGGCCAATGACGACGCCCGGCAGGATGACGCTGTTTGCGCCCAGGGCCGCGCCCGCCCGCACCAGCGTCGGCGTGACGGTCCAGTCGCTATCGCTCTTGCGCGTGCCGTCCGGGTTGATGGCGCGCGGCAGCCGATCGTTCGTAAAGCAGACGTGCGGCCCGACGAAGACGCCATCCTCCAACGTGACGCCGTGGAAGAGCGAGGCGTGATTCTGAATCTTGACGCGCCGGCCGATCTGCACCCCGGCGTCGATGTAAACGCCCTTGCCAATGATGCACTGCTCGCCCACCTGAGCGCCCTCACGGATTTGCGCCCAGTTCCAAACACTGACGCCGGTGCCCAAATGAGCCTGCGGCGAGACTTCGGCGGTGGGGTGCACGAAGACCGCCGGCGGTTTGGCTGCGGCGAACGCGTTCTTGTCGCTCGTGTCGTGTGTCATAGACGCATGAACCTCTTGCGGTAGAGATCGTAAGCTTTGACCGCCAGGCCGTACCAGGGCGCGTGGATTTTGACGCTGCGCCCCGGATTGATCGTGCGCCCGCCGAACCGCTCCTTGAAGTCGCGCACCCCATACGGTTTGTCCGGGTGGCCGGCGCCGCCGAAGTCGAAGACGGCGTAGCCCTGCGCATGACCCCACTGCAGAAGATGCCAGACAAGGAAATCGTTGGGGTAGCAGCGGGCGGCGGCGCGATCGGCGCCGGCGTACCAGTCGAGCAGGCAGTCCTTATAGAGCAGGGAGGCGCGTCCGCCAATCGCCACGCCGTCGGCCAACGCCAGCGTGATGCGAAACTGGCCGGGGGGGCCAAGTTGCAAGAAGGCCTGCTCGAACAGGGAGATGTCGGTCAGCGGCACGCGGGCATGGGCGTAGACAGCGCACAACAGATCGTAGAAGACGCGTACGCCAGCCAGATCGGTGACGGTTTGAGCAACCAGCCCTTTCTTCTGCGCGCTGCGCACGTTGCGCCGGGCGCTGCTGCTCAGGTTGTTCCAAAGAACGTCGAGCGGCTGGTGCAAGTCAATCAGGAAGTTGAGATGCGGTTCCCATGCGAACCCGGCGGCGGCCAGCAGGGGGCGCCAGGCGGTCTCGTCCTGCTGATGGCGCAGTTCACTGAACAGGAAACGTCCCCAGGCGCGCCGGTTGGCGGCCAGGATCAGTTGCGCTGCGGCGTCGAGGCCGGCGGGGCCGGGGACGGCCAGCGGCCCGCCAAAGAGAACGGCGCGGGAGGCAAACGGCAGCGCCACGCGCGCCAACGCCGTGCGCAGCCAGCGCGCCGATGATTGCGCCGTGGGCGCCAGCGGGGCGGTGAGGACGGCTGGCCAGAGGGCAAGAATGGCGCCAGATTGGGTATCTACGGCAGCCAGCGGGCGCAGGCTCCAGCCGTGAGTCGCCTGCACGACGGCGGCGAAGGTGGGGGTCTGGTAGATGTTGCTATTGGGGTGACTCTCGACCAGGGCTTGCCAGGCGTCGCGCGGGGGGCGGTCGGTGATGATGATGGTCATATCGCTACGCCTCGAACGGCCGCCGCAGGTAATCCCACAGGGTCAGGGCGTCAATGTCGCCGCTGATGACGAGGGCGCTGCGGGCGGCATGGGGCCAGCGGCTGAAACGCAGGAGCGGGGCGGTAGGCGCTTCGACGGCGGCGACGACGGCGCGCCCCTGGGCGGCAGGGTCGAAGGCGGGCCAATCGAAATGAACGGGATAGCTGGCGGCGTTGGCGCTGATTTCGACGATGTAGCCCTGTTGGCGCAGAAAGCCGAGCAGTTCGGGTGCGCTGCCCGGTGCAATCCCCACGAAGGGGCGCTGCGGGCTGTGCACGGTGAATTGGCTGGCCTGCACCGGAGTGGCGAAGGGCCAGGCGGACAATGCGCCGGACGGCGCCGCCTCCGCCGGTTCGATGTGCAGCGACCCTTGTGCGATGACGCGGGCGGCGGCGGGCGCTTCGACCTGCACCTGCCAGCGATCAACGCCCGCTTCCTGCAGACGAATCTGGCACTGCGGTCGAATCCTCCACCATTCTGCTGTCTGGGCGAGGGTAGCGATCCAGACGTGAGGTTGGAGGGCGCGCGCGGCGCTGAGCAGGGCATCCAGGGCCGGGGCGCAGACGCTGCCACGTTCGGGGTGCAGTTGCAGGGTGAGCAGCTCACCGGCCTGATGGCTGGCGCGCAGCATGTCGGTCCAGATGGCGGCGATCTGCTCCACGGGCAGGTTGAGGCGATCCACCAGCATTTCGTCGTCGGGCAGGGAAACGGGGATTTCGACCAGACCTTCGGGCAGCAGTCTGGGCAACACCGGGGCGTGACCGGCGTCGAGCGGGCGGTAGAAGGCCAGTGCGGTTTGGATCGTGGGGACGGCGGCTTGCGACGCCGAGAGCACGGGCCAGAGCGCACATGCGCTGCTGTCGTAGCTGAACCCTTGCGCAAAGAGCAGCCGCCGCAGGTCGTTGTTCCAACGCAGGTAGGGTGCGCGAAAGCCGGCGACGGGGATCTGGCATTGTTCGAAGGCGCGCCGCGCCCGCAGCAACTGGTCGCGTTGGGCGGCGGGGGGTTGCAGGCTGAGGTCAATGTGATGATAGCTGTGAATGGCCAGTTCGATGCCGCGGGCGGCCAGGCGCTGCAAAGGCGCCGGGTGACGCTCCAGGGCGGCGGCGGTGGTGGGAAAGGCGGCCGCAACCTGATGATGCGCCAGGACGGCGGCGATGGCGTCGAGCGATGTTTCGAAGCGCGCCGTGGTGATGCCCAGGCGGCGCGTGAGGCTGAACAGGCGCCGCGGAAGATGCCAGAGGCCTTTGGAACGAAGTAGATGGGTCAGGATGCGAGCGTCCAACGATGCAGCCGCCTTTTCACAGTCCGGGGTGAAGCAAGAGCCGTGCGGGGGACGAACGCTGGCTGCGCAGCGCCAGCAGGGTGACGAACAGGGTTGCGCCGAGGGAGAGGATCATTGTCCAGGCCGAGGAGGGGAGCGGAAAACGTCCGATGAGGTGTTGGAAGCTGGCGGCGATCCCGGCGACGGCGAACAGCCAACGCTGTTGGCGCTGCTGCGCCAGAGCGTGGTCGAGGATCAGGCCGATGATCAGGTAAAACACGGGCGCGGCGGGGGCCATGAGTCGTTCGTTGTCGTAGCCAAACGCGGCGCTGGCCAACACGAGCGCCAGGTAGACCAGGAGGTAACGGCGGCTGTGCAGGAAGGCAATGACCTGACGCCAATAGATGAGCGGCAGGAAGCTGACCGGCAGGAAGGCGTTGATGAGCAGGCGCAGCCAGGTTTCGGGCAGCAGGAGCTTGGGGGCGGTGCGCGCCAGTTGCTCGAATAGGCCCAGGCCGCCGGTATGCTCGACGAAGAGGCGGATGAGGCCAAAGATGAGCAGACCGGGCAGCGCGGCCAGCACAAGAGCGCGCCCATGCATGGCGAACAGCCGGCCAGGGGCCGGCTGCGGCGCCGGACGTTCGAGCAGGAAGACGAGCGCGGTGGGTAGCAGGATCAAGGCGGTTTCGCGGGCAGCCAGACTCAGGGCAAATGCCAGAGCGAACAGCGGCCAGCGCTGCTGTTGCAGCGCCCAGAGCAGGATCACCAGGAAGATCAGCGTCAGGGTATCATTGAGCGCAAAGAAGTCCCAGACCAGAAAACCGAAGAGGTGCTTGTTGCAGACGAACAGGAAGACGGCCAGGGCGGCCGCCGTCGGCGTCAGGTTCGAGGCCAGGAAGAAGCGGTAGGTCAGGCCGGCCAGGGCCAGGGCGGCGACGACGGTGAGCAGACCATAGGCGGCGGCGTCGGGCAGGGGGAGCAGGCCCGCCAGATAGGGGCCGAGCAGGCGAAAGGCGAAGGGCTGTTGGACGGCGCCGGTCAACTGCGGGGCCGCGGCGGTGATCTGACGGTAATGATAGAGATCCCAACTGGCGTAAGGTTCGACAAGGTACTCGATCTGTCCGTACAGAAAGATCAAGCCGCCGGTGGCCAGGAGCAGCGCCGCCAGTGGGCGCCAGGACCAAGTTTGCCGATTGGTGTCGTTCATAGAGGAACGATTATAGCCAGCAAGTGAGATCGGTCAAGTAGGCTGGCAGTTCAGCCTGGACGACGGCCATACAAGATGAAGTCCATGATGATGTCGGCCAGTTGGCCCGGTTCTTCCTGATACGGGGTCAGGACGGCGGATTGGGCCTGGGCGATGGCGTCTGCCAGGTGGCGCAGGTCCTGGCACCAGATGAGGTGGCCGCGCATGGACATGGCGCGCAGCAGGTCATCCTGATGGTCGTCATAGCGGTCGTGATTGCTGACGGCGACCAGGCGTTTGCCCTTGCGCAGCACCTCGGTGACGACGCCGATGCCGCCGTGTGAAACGATGAGGCGGGCCTGGTCGAAGTAAGGTTCCAGGGAGGGAGCGAAGCGAAAGTATTCGGCCTGAGTGGGGACGTAGGCACCGTGGCCAATCTGCAAAAGGATGGGATGGCCGGCCGCGGCAAACTGCGGGGCGAGGTTGTCCAGAGCCTGGATGAGGGCGTCGAAGTCGCCGGCGCCAACGGTTGCAAAGATCATACGAGCCTGCCCGCGTAGATCGCCTGGGGGACTTCGTGCTGGAGTTCTGGCCACTGGATGAAGAAGAGATGCGCCAGGCGTTTCATCAGGCGCCCGGTGAGCGAGAGGTGGGTCACGCGGGCGGCGCACTCGATGAAGATGATGCGAGCGCCCAACAGCCTGGCCCACAGGGCGACAGGAACCGCCAGGGCCGGCCCGGAGGTGACGACGGCATGGGGGCGGGCGTGCAGCACGACGAAGAAGGATTGCACGAAGGAGAGCAGCGTGCGCAGGATCTCTTGCCAGAGGGCATACGATTTGTAGCGGGAGCGGTTGATCCAGAAGATGGGGCCAGGGTGGCGGATGTGCGCCGCCGAAACGTTGTCTTCGCGGGTGATGAGGTATTGGTAGCTGAAGGGGGCCTGGCGTGCGACAAACATCTCGACCAGGCGCAAAACCTCGGCGGTATGACCGCCCTGCCCCAGAATGACGAGGACGCGCATGGTGGGGGCGCTCTGTTCAGTCATGAGCCTGCTCCTGCGCCGGGCGGCGGGCGCCGGCGACGCGTTCGTAGACGGAGAGTACCTGGCGGGCGACGGCGTCGCCGTCGAGGTGTCGAATGTGGTCGCGGCCGTTGCTGCGCTGGCCGAGGTCGAGCGCCTGGGCCAGGCAATCGGCGATGCTGGCGACGGTGGGGGCGCAGATGTGACAGCCCGCAACGTGGCCGATGAGCTGTGCCACGTCGCCGACGTCGGTCGAGACGATGGGGAGATTACAGGCCAGCGCCTCTTTGATGACCATGGGCGAGCCTTCGTAACTGGAGGTCAGGCCAAGAACATCGGCGGCTTGCATGAAGAGGGGGATGCGTTCGTGCGGCTGGCCGCTGGCGATGATCAGTTCGACAGGGCGGCCGGCCTCTTGCAGTTGGGCGACGGCCTGCTGCAGCAGATGGACCTGTTTTTCGGGGCGCGGTTCGCCCACGAAGACGACGAGCTGGCGGTGGTGCGGGAGACCCAGCGCGGTGCGGGCGGCGCTTCGATCGCCTGGGCGGAAGAGGTCGAGGTCTACGCCGCAGGGAATGATGGACACGTGCGAGAGGGGGGTGCGCAGGTCGTCGAGCACGCGGGGAGAGGTGACGATGACCCAGGCAGAGAGACGGGCGAGCCAGCGTGAGATTGGAGGCGTCCAGCCGATGGCGACTTCGCTGCCATGCAGGGTGAGGACGAGGGGCCAGGTCAACTGGCAGCGCGCCATGACGCCGCTGAGGACGTAGTGGGCGTGTACCAGGTCATAGCGATGGGTGAGGCTGCGTTGGAAGACCCTGGCGCCGCCGCGCAGGTAGTTGAAAGTGCTGCGTTGACCGTCGGCGAAGAGTACCTCGATTTCGACGCCGAGCCGGCGCAGGGCTTCGACTTCGTCGCGCACGAAGGTGCCGAAGTGAGGCCGGCGCGGGGATGGGTACATGTTGGTGACGACGAGGACTCGCATGGCTTCAGGATTTTCTCGCTTCTTCGAATGTCTGCCAGTAGAGCGCATGATACCTGGCGGCGACGATTTCTGGCAAAAAACGGGCCTGCGCTTTCTGGCGCGCCTGCTGGCCGAGGGTACGACGCAGATCTGGGTCGTCGAGGATGGCGAGGGCGCGCGCGGCGAAGGCGTCTGCGTTGCCGGGCGGGGCGAGGAAGCCGGTGACGCCGTCGGCGACGAGGGAGGGGATGCCGCCAACGGCGGAAGCGACGACAGGGCGGCCGGCGGCCATCGCTTCGGTGACGGCCATAGGCACATGGTCATGATGCGAGGGATGGAGCAGCAGGATGCTGCTGGCCAGGGCTTCGATGACGCCGGCAGGCGGCAGGCGCCCGGCCAGTTCGATGGCGTCCTGCAGGCGGTGAGCGGCGATGCTCTGCAGGAGCTGGGCGTGATAGGCAGCGTCGGTGCTGGGGCCGAGGCAGCGCAGGACAACATTGGGGTGACGCTGGCGCAGGCGGGCGATGACGGGGGGCAGGAGCAGTTGCCCTTTCAGCGGGGCGAGGCTGCCGATGGCCAGCAGTTGGTTGGCGGTGGGAGCGGGGGGCAGTTGGAAGAAGAGCGGGGAGACTGGATTGTCGAGGCGGTGGATGTGACCGGAGGTGTGGGGGCGCAGGTAGGCTTCGCCGAAGGGGCTGAGGGCGACGATGTGACGGGCGCGGCGCAGGGCGAGCCGTTCGAGCAGCAGGAGCAGGGTGAGGGCGAGACGGTGCGAGGGGGGGGCGGGTTGGCGCAGTTCGCGGCCGGCGAGACCGTGTACGGTGTAGACGGTGGGCAGACCGAGGCGCAGGGCGGCCAGGGCATAGTCGGCCATGTGGGCGTTGACGACATGGGGCTGGATGCGGCGCAGCGTGCGGCTGACCCGTGCGATGTTGGCCAGAAGGTTGGGGGCGAGGCGCTGCGGCGGGCTGGCCAGGGCGTGAAAGGCGACGCCGTCTCGCTGGAAGGCGAGGTCGTGGGGCGTTTCGGGACGCGTGGAGACGACGTGCAGTTCCAGGTCGGGGTAGGCGCGCAGGGCCTGTACGAGATTGGCGGCGACGCTGTCAATGCCGCCGATGACTTCGTCGGGATGTGGGGGGTAGAAGGCTGCGAGCGCCACGCGCAGGCGCGCCGGTTTCATGCGCTGCGCCCCCGGTCAGGATGATGGGCGCGCCGGTACAGTTCGTCGTAGACGGCGCGGGTGCGCAGGGCGATGGCGTGGGGGTGAAAACGCGTTTGGGCGGCCTGGTGTGCGGCGGCGCCCAGGCGTTGGGCAAGGGCGGGATCGGCCAGCAGGCGGCGCAGTTGGGCGGTGAGCAGGTCGCTGGCGCCAGGGGGGACGAGAAGCCCTGTCTGGCCATCTTCGATCAGATCGGGGACGCCGCCAACGCTGGCAGCGACGATGGGGCAGCCGGCGGCCATGCCTTCAGCCAGGGTGACGGGCGCTGTCTCTTGATGGGCGGCCAGGGCCAGCACGGCGCAGGCGGCCAGTTCCTGTTGCAGTTGGGCGACGGTGAGGCCGCCTAGTAGATGGATGCGATGCGCCAGGCCGTGGGCGGCGATGGCGCGCTGGCAATCGGCGACGTAGGCCGGTTCGGAAGCGAATTCGCCGGCCAGGCGCAGATGGGCTTGCGGAAAGTCGGAGGCCAGATGGGCGAAGGCCTCGATGAGGTCAATGATGCCTTTGCGGGCGATGATGCGGGCCGGGCACAGGATGTTGGCGGCGCCATCGGCGGGGGGGATGCGGGCAAGGTCGAAGAAGGGGGCGGCGATGGGGTTTTCGATGGCGCTGAGATGGGCGCGCCGGGCCAGCCAGGGAAATTGGCGCAACAGGTAGGGACTGATGATGATCAGATTGCGGGTGCGGGCCAGGCAGTAGCGTTCGTAGAGCAGGTCGAACTGCCAGCGCAGACGGGCGCCCCAACCGCCGCGCGGCATGGCCAGGCGCGCTTCCTGAGCCACGACGCCGTGCAGGGTGACGACGGCGGGTAGACCGCTGGAAATGGCGGCGTCGGCGTAGGTTCCGGCGCCGTGGGCGTGCACGACATCAGAGCGCACGCTGCGCAGGGCGCGGCGCAGCCAGTACCAGTCGGTGCGCAGCAGGAAAAGGCGACCGAGCGGAAGTTCGGGAACGCGATGAACGACGACGGGGCCATCGGTTTCGACGCTGATGCGCCGCACGGCCGGGCTGCCGCTGATGACGTGTACTTCGAGGCCGGGCAGGGCGGCCAGGGCGTGGGCCAGAATGTAGACGACGGCTTCGACGCCGCCGGTGATGCGGGTTGGGTCGGCGGGATAGAGACCCAAGAGGGCGATGCGGCTCGGCGCCGGCGGTAGATCCGAACGATGGGGCCTGGTTTGGTCAGGCGGCGGCTGTGGACTGTGCGGCGATGCCATAGACGGCTCCCATGAAGAAGTAGAACATCAGGCTGGTGAGGGCGGCGGTGGCGACGTCGTAGGTGACGGCGGTGCTGGTCATGATGATGAGAATGGCCCAGCCGCCGGCGACGGCGCGGCGCTGCTGCGCAGAGGCGCTGTGCGCTATGCGCCGCGTGAAGCGCCAGAGATCGAGGGCGATCATGACAAAGCTGAGAGTGTAGGGGACGAGGGCGACGAGGCCGCCGGAGACGAGGACGAAGAGATACGAGTTGTGGGGGGCGGGGATATATTTGGCGATGCGGGGTAGCAGGCCCTGTTCGAGGGCGAGCTGGCCGAAGCTGGCGTAGCCTTGACCAAACAGTGGGGATTGGCGCCACAGGGTGAGGGCGACGGTGACGTTGTTGAGCCGGTCGGTCACGGAGGCCTCGTCGGTGAGCCGCTCCTGAATGACGGGGAGCTGGCTGAGAACCGGCCAGGCCAGGGCGCCGGCGACCGCGATGACGACGAGGGTGGGAACGACGAAACGACGCCAACGAGGCTCGAAGAGGGCCACGATGAGAACGCCCAGAACGATGCCGGCCCAGCTGGCGCGGTTGTAGGTGTAGTAGGCGGCGATGATGAAGACGATGAAGATGATGAGGGCGATGAATAGCGTAAAGGTGCGCGTGGGGGATGCCGGGGAGGTGGGGGGCAGCAGGAGCAGGGCGGCGACGATGCTGAAGGCGAGGGGGACGCCGAAAAAGATGGGATTGCCGAGCAGACTGACGACGCGGCGCAGGCCGGTTCCATAGGTAAACTGCACGGTGTCCAGGGCAAAGAGGACGCGGCCGGTCGCCTGTTCCTGTAGGATGAGGAAGGCGAGATAGAGGCCGATCAGGAGGACGCCGATGTAGACCAGGCGCAGATCGGCGGGACGGCGCGTCATCTGACGGGCCAGGAAGAAGGCGAGAAAGGGTAGCAGATAGGCGTCGAAGGCGGCCTGAATGCCGGCGCTGGGGCCGTAGACGGAGGTCAGCCCGCTGGCCAGTATGACGACGGCGACCAACAGCAGGATCAGTTCGATGAAGATGGGAGGCGCTAGGCGGATGCGGCGACGTGCGGCGCGCACGAGCAGCAGGAAGATCGTCCAACCGGCGGCCAGGCGCGCCATGCCGAGATCGGGGACGCCCTCGCCCAGGTGGATGTCCAGGTTCCAGAAGGGGGCGAAGGGGTAGAGCACGATCCAGGCGATGGTTCCGAGCAGCGGGTGTCGAGTGACGAGCAGCAGGACGAAGGCGTTCATGATGAACGCAACGGTCAGCGGCAGGCGCTGCGCATCCCACAGCGAGCGGCCGAGGAGGAGTCCGAGCGCAACGATGCCGAAGATGAGAACGGTTTGCTGAAGCCAGCGGGCGTGCAGAAGGCGCATTGGGTTCATGCCGGCCCCTGGCTGCCGAGAATGTCGTCGTAGAGCGCCTCGACGCCGGCGACGTGTTGGGCTTGTGTGAAGCAGTGTTCGACGCGCTCTCTGCCGGCGGCGGCCAGGGCGGCGGCGCGCTGAGGGTGCTGCCAGAGGTCGCTGAGGGCGGTGGCCAGGGCAAGGGTATCGCCGGGAGGGGTCAGCAGGCCACTGACGCCCGGCTCGATGATCTCCAGAACGCCGCCGTCGGCGCTGGCGATGACGGGCCGGCAGGCGGCCATGCCTTCGATGATGATGCGCCCAAAAGGTTCCGGTTCGACGGCGCAGTGACAGAGCAGGTCAATGGCGGCGAGGAGCTGCGGGATGTCGTTACGGTGGCCGGCGAAGGTCGTGCGCTGTGCGATGCCGAGACGGGCGGCGAGTTGGCGCAGGTCGCGTTCGAGTTCTGGTTCGGCGACGTCAGGGGCGCCGGCGATGAGAAGATGAGCGGTTGGGCAGTGTTGGGCGAACTCGGCGAAGGCCTGGAGGGCGATGTGGTGGCCTTTCCAGGCGACGAGCCGGCCAACGCTGCCAATGAGGAAGGCGTCGTGGGGGATGTGCAGTTCCTGGCGCACGGCGGCGCCGCGCAGGGTGGAGGGAAAGGCGGCCAGGTTAATGGCGTTGGGGACGATGCGGCTGCGGCGGGCGTGGGCGCCGGCCCGGCGCTGTTGATCGGCGACGGCTTGCGAGATGTAGATGAAGCCGGCGACGCGCTGCGTGAGCCAGCGATCAAGCCAGGTGAGCGGGTCGAGGGCGCGCACGTGACAAACGATGGGGCGACGCAGCCAGGAGGCGGCGAGAATGCCGGGGCGACTGACGGGCACGATGTCGTTGAGATGTACGAGATCGGGCTGCTGCTGTTGCAGAAGGCGGTGCAGGCGACGGGCCTGGGGCAGGATGTCGCGCACGATGCGCAGCACCTGCCCGGCGCTTTGCCAGGCGGCGACGAAGGGGGGGAAGCGGCGCAAACGTGCGAATGGTGTGCTGCTGCGGGTCTGTTCGACCCAGGCGGGGTAATGGTCGCCCAGGCCCTGGCGCGAGCCGGTGAGGGCGATGCCGGCGGGAAAGACGCCGGCCTCCTGCAGGCGGGCGGCGGCCGGGTTGGCGGCGTTCAGGATGGCGGCCAGGCGATAGCGAGAGGCGGGCAGGCCCTGCGCCAGCAGTTGCAGGCTGACGATGGAGCCGCCCGGGCGCGGCGCCAGGTCAACGAAGGAGATGGTGCGCACGGCGGTGGTGTGAGCGATGGTCACGGCGGCGATTCCGGCCTGGTCACTGTTGGGATTGGGGGTTCGATGGCCTGGAGGATGCGGAGACGAATTCGAGCAGGTAGGCGAGCACGACGCCGGCGGCGAGGGCCACGATGGCGCCGACCAGGGCCAGGCGCGCCGTTTGGGCCGGGGCGGGGTCGGTGGGGATGCGCGCTGGCTCGATTACCTGCAGGAAGCCGGAGTCGAGGCCCTGGTTTTCTTTGAGGCGGGCTTCGGATGTTTTGCCGACGAGGAAGTCAACGGCGTCGGCAGCGTAGGCGACATTGGCTGTGAGGATGTCCGCTTCGTTGCGCAGGCCGATCAGGGAGGAAAGTTCGGCTTCGCGCTGTGCGATCATCTGATCGAGGCGCGCCTGGGCGGCGCGCGCTTGCTGAATCTGGACGCGCTGCCCGACGATGAGACTGTCATAACGCAGGGCTTCATCCTGGAAGGTGCGCGCCCACTGCTGGCGGGCGTCGGCGCTCAAGCTGTCGCCGAGACGGGGGGGCGTGGGGGTCGCGTCCGGTGCGGTGGGGGTGGGAGTGGGGCGGGCGACGCGCGGGGTTGGGGTGGGGGTAGGCGCCAGCAGGGCGAAGGTCTGCGCTTGCGCTTGGGCGGCGGCGGCCTGATACAGCTCCAGGGCCGTTTGCGCCTGTTGTTCTTCGATGACCGCCTGGTCACGGTCGAGCCGCAGACGACGCAGTTCGGCTTGCAGGGCCTCGATTTCAGCGGAAGGCAGTTCGATGGCGTTGGCGAGCTTGAACTTGAGCAGGGCGTCCTGGGCGGCGGCCAGCTTTTGCCGTTCGGCGGCCAGTTGCGTTTCGACGAACTGCACGCTCTGGCTGACGGGGGCCAGGCGATATTCACGGTAGGCCTGTAAAGCGTGGTTGACATAAGTGGTGGCGATTTTCTCGGCCAGGTCGGGGCGGTCGGCGGTCGCCAGGACGGTGACGAAATCGTCTTGTTCTTCGAAGGTGAGGCGCTGTTGCAGGGCGTCGGCGTCCAGGTTGAGGCCCAGGTCGGCGATGGTCTTCCAGGCGATGTTACGGCCGCGCAGGAAAGAGAAGAACTCCTCGCGTGTGGCGATGATCTGCTCACGTCCGGGGACGTAGGAGGAGGGAGCGAAGAGGGTGACGGTGTCGGTTTCGACGGTCAAGACACGCAGGCGAACGCGTGCCTGGTAGCTGGGCGGGGTGGTGAGGCCGAGGTACAGGATCACACCGACGGTGACGGCGACCAGCAGCACGATCAACCAGGCGCGCCGCCGCACCACTGCCAGCGTGTTCAGGAATTCGTTGTCCATCTCCGGTTCGATCCGACCATCCTTGCTGGGCGTCACGCCCCTGCGCATGTGTGGCGGCGCCTGCCGATTGCACAGTCCGACAAAATGCGACGTCACGCCCCTGCGCATGTGTGGCGCCTCGAATCTGTCGAAAGGCGCGGTCGCC